>NZ_DATLKJ010000232.1:0-37215 GCF_035538455.1 Chitinophaga sp. | reverse complement strand
GGTTTTTTGTTTTTATAAATAATATAAGTATCAATCAAATTCTAACACAATCTTCGCAAATCACAGAAATCAAATCAATCACACAAATCACAGTTCAGACAATTACCCGCCTCACTCATCACAAACACCAACGGTTAGTCTTTGAGAATTTCGTGCCCCAGCTTATCACGTTTGGTACGCAGATAACTTTCATTGTGTGGATTAGGATGAATTTCGATGGGAACGTTTTCCACAACTTCAAGACCATATCCGCTCAAACCGGCCCGTTTACGAGGGTTGTTGGTGATGAGGCGGAGTTTAGTGATGTTCAGGTGGCGGAGTATCTGAGCGCCTACGCCATAATCACGTTCATCCATTTTAAAGCCCAGTTCAATATTAGCTTCTACTGTATCAAGGCCTTCTTCCTGAAGCTTATAGGCTTTCAGTTTATTCATGAGGCCAATACCGCGGCCTTCCTGGTTCATATATAATATAAGGCCCTTACCTTCTTTTTCTACCATCTGCATAGATGCATGCAGCTGCTCACCGCAGTCACAACGGAGAGAATGCAGGATATCACCCGTTACACAGGAAGAGTGCACTCTTACCAATACCGGTTCATCCTTAGTCCATTCGCCTTTTTTGAGCGCCATATGGATCTCACCGGAGTTGATCTGCTTGAAAGCTACCAGTTCGAAGTTGCCATATTTAGTAGGCATCTGCACTTTAACACCTTCCTCTATCAGGGTTTGTTTGGTGAGGAGGTAAGTGATGAGGTCTTTTATGGAGATCAGTTTCAGATCAAAGCGGATAGCGATTTCGCGGAGCTCAGGAAGCCTGGCCATAGTGCCATCTTCATTCATGATTTCCACGAGTACGCCCGCGGGTTCGAATCCTGCCAGGCGGGCAAGGTCGATGGTAGCCTCCGTGTGGCCGGCTCGGCGCAATACGCCTTCTGTCTTTGCTTTCAGGGGGAAGATGTGGCCGGGTTTGCCGAGATGTTCGGGTTTGGTGGCCGGATCTATCAGTGCCTGAACAGTTTTGGCTCTGTCGTGAGCAGAGATACCCGTTGTACAACCATGTCCAAGCAGGTCCACAGAAACGGTAAAAGGCGTCTGATGTAAAGCGGTGTTGTCTCTCACCATGAGGTCGAGGCCGAGCTCTTCACAACGTTCTTCTGCGAGAGGTGCGCAGATGAGGCCGCGGCCATGTGTACTCATAAAGTTGATGATCTCCGGTGTTACATTACGTGCGGCTGTAATAAAATCGCCTTCGTTCTCACGGTCTTCATCATCTACCACGATTACCAGTTTGCCGTTTTTTATATCTTCTATTGCTGCTTCTATTGTATCTAACATATAATATACCCTCCGGGTCAGTTATATTTAATGGCGCAAAGTTACGACATATACCCATTAAATAAGTCGTTAAAAGCGAAGGTTAAAATGTTAAACGCAAGTTGAAATTTTGTTAAATATGTATTCAGTATAAAACACATAAAATCTCGATTCTATATCTGTTGGTTTATACAATCAGAACTAGATAAAGTTCACGCTGGTAGCGGTTTTAACGAATTAAAAATAAAAGCAATTTGAAGAATAATAATTTTTATGAGAATTCTTGAATAATCCTATTGTTTATCAGGCTTTACGGGCAATTATATACAATCTTTTTGGGGTGCTACAAACGATTCACCTCCAACTTAACAATTTGTTAATTTCGAGTTAAAATTAAATAAGGAATTTTTGGCACCTTTGCGCCATGAAACAAACCTCTCTAATCATGGGATTTAGAAAATTACTCTTTACATTTTCTTTATTACTCGCGACTATTATCTCCTATGCTCAGGTTACAACCGGTGGTATGAACGGTTATGTAAAAGATGAGAAAGGAGAAGCTCTGATCGGCGCCACAGTAAAAGCAGTCCACACACCTTCCGGTACAGTTTACGGTACCACAACTCAGGAGGGTGGACGTTACAACATTCCTAACATGAGGGTAGGCGGCCCCTATACCGTAACCGTTTCCTTCATCAGCTACACAGAACAAAAAGTGGAAAACATAAACCTTCCACTGGGACAGACTTTCAAAATTGATTTCAGAATGAAATCTGCCTCTACCTCCCTGAACGAAATTGTAGTAAAAGGTAAGCAGGATAACACCTTCAACAGCTCACGTACCGGTGCTGCCACCTATATCACTAAAGATCAGCTGCAAAGCCTGCCCACACTTAACAGAGGTATTGCAGACTTTACCAAACTGACCCCCCAGTCTGGTAAAGGCATGCACTTCGCCGGCCGTAACGCACTGTTCAACACACTCACTGTAGATGGTTCACTGTTCAACAACGCATTTGGTCTGTCTGAACTGCCTGGCGGTTCTACCAACTCCCAGCCAATCTCCCTGGATGCAATTGATCAGATCCAGGTAAACCTCGCTCCATATGATGTAAAACTGAGCGGCTTTACCGGCGCCAGCATCAATGCTGTAACCAAATCAGGTACCAACGAATTCTCCGGTTCTGTATATACTTTTATCCGTAGCAACGACCTGACCGGTGGTAAAGTTGAAGGCGTAAAACTCGCTAAAGATGTTTACAACATGAAACAATATGGTTTCCGTGTAGGCGGACCCATTATAAAAAATAAACTCTTCTTCTTCATTAATGGTGAGCTGGAAAGACGAAATTCACCGGGAGCAAACTGGAGATCCAGCAAGGATTCTGCAGACGCTACCCTGCCGGGGGTTTCCAAAGTAAGAACAGCAGATCTCGATTTGGTAAGAAAGACGCTCATTGATAATTACGGTTATGATCCGGGCGCATATGAAGGTTATAATTTTAAACAGAACAACGAGAAAGCCACCGTACGTATTGACTGGAATATCAGTGAAAAACACAAATTCACTTTCCGCTACAACTACATGAACTCCTTCAGGGATATTGCTGCCAGTGGTTCCAACTCTAATAGCGGTCGTGGACCAAACGCGAACAATATGTTGTTCCAGAATACGACTTACCGCCAGTACAGCAAAATCAATTCATTTGTTGTTGAGTTGAATAGTACATTCTCCAACAAAATGTCAAACAGCCTGTCACTGACCTATTCCGGTTTCCGTGACTACCGTACTACCCCAGGTGGTGCATTCCCGCTGATTGATATTGAAGATGGAAAGGGTAAAAACTATATCTCTGCCGGTTCTGAACCATTCAGCGCCGTAAATAAACTGAATCAGGATCTGTTCCAGTTTACAGATAACTTCAACCTGTATAAAAACAAACACACTTTCACCTTCGGTGTTTCTGGTGAATATTTCAGGTTCTCCAACGCATTTGCCCAGCTCTACCTCGGTCAATTCCGTTATAAAGACCTGAATACTTTCATTACGGCTACCAAAGATCCGACAGTTCAACCTTTACTTTACCAACTCTCCTATTCTGCTATTAAGGGAGACCCTGCTCCTGCTGCCAAGCTGAGCGCAGCTACTATCTCCGCTTATGCACAGGATGAATTCCAGGTGAATGATAAGCTCAAGCTGACTTATGGCGTGCGTTTCGACGTTCCTTTCTATCCTACCAAATTGATGAAGAATCCCACGATCGACACAGTTTCTTTCCGCAACGGCGAACACCTCGATGTTAGCGTTCTGCCTAAAGCCCAACTGCTGATATCTCCACGTGTTGGCTTCAACTGGGACGTGAAAGGAGATCAGACCTTGCAGGTCCGTGGCGGAACAGGTATCTTTACCGGACGTATTCCTTATGTGTGGGCTGTTAATCAGGCAGGACAAAATGGTCTGTTATATGGACAGGAATTTACTCCCAATCCCCCTGCAAACGACCCTAAAAAGAGCCGGCCGTTCAGCCCAGACCCAGGAAAATATATTCCTGAAAACCCTCAGACTCCACCCAGTGCATTGATCAACGTAATGTCTCCTGATTTCAAATATCCGCAGATCTGGCGTTCAAACCTCGCTGTTGACGTGGTATTACCAGGTAAAATAGTTGCTACTTTTGAAGGTATCTACACCAAAGACATCAATGCAGTATTCCATAGGGACGCCAACCTGGTTAATCCAACCGGTAAATCTGTAGGACCCGGTGCACGTGATACATTCCCTATCGGTAGTGCCAACCGTGTAAGTCCGAAAGCAACCAATGCAATCGTGCTGGATAACACAACCAAGGGATGGTCCTACTCTTTGTCTGCTCAGCTCTCCAGGACATTTGATTTCGGTTTGACTGCAACAGCTGCATACGCTTATCAAAATGCAAAAGACATCACTTCCAGCCCAGGTTCTCAAGCTGCCAGTGCCTTCAATGGTAACCAGATCGTAAACGATCCAAACAATCCCGTGTTGTCATACACCGGCTTCCTGGTAAAACATAGAGTGGTTGCTACTTTATCTTACAAGATCGCCTATGCGAAAATGCTGGCGACTACAGTATCTGTAATTTATGAAGGCTCTCCTGCTGCTGATGCTTTCGGGAACACCCGCCTCAGCTACGTATATGCTGGTAATATGAACCGTGATGGCTCTTCTGGTAATAATGACCTCATTTATGTACCAAAAGATAAAAGCGAAATCATCCTCATCCCTGATGGTCCAAATGATAAGCGTACAGCAGATCAAATATGGACAGACCTCGATCAGTTTATCTCCAAAGAGAAATACCTGAATAGCCGTAGAGGTCAGTTCGCAGAAAGGAATGGCGGTCAATTCCCCTGGTGGAATCATTTCGATGTAAAAATCATTCAGGACATTGATTTCGCTAAAATTGCTCCAAAAAGCAAAAGCAAACTGCAGGCCACATTGGATATTATCAACGTTGGTAACCTCCTGAACAGCAACTGGGGTGTGGTAAAAACTCCGAATACTATACCCTTCCTGTCTTACCGTGATAGCAATGGCCCCGGTGGTCAGGCTCGTTACTCATTCACTAACATCGGTAACCCGTTCATTACCTCTACCGATATTCTGTCCAGGTGGCAGATGCAGATTGGTATAAGATATCTCTTCAACTAATCAGGTAGAATAACATAATTTTCTCAAAGCAGCTGGATAATTCCAGCTGCTTTTTTATTTTGCTTATACCATCTCATTTGAAAAATATACTTAGAGTTTACTTGATCGTTAATAAGCCAAATGATAACATGGCATCACGAACACGTTTATCTTATTTCTGTATCTTCATCCCGCATCATTAAATATGCTGCGTTAAATAAACGACAACCCGGCTATATTCTTTTACTTTTAAGCATTTCTGATCAATGAAGTTGTACACCCTTACCTGTAGCATTGCTGGCGCTTTATAAAAGAAGGCATGTCCGGCAATAGACCTTAAATGTTACCCATTTCAGGATTAAAGAAGGAACCCTGGAGAGAAAAAATCCCTTTCCATTTAATTCATATGGTAACCCATAGTTTACCCGCATCACATCTAAACGTCTACATACAACTGTATTCAAACAATAGTAAATAAATTCAATACCCTAATTTTATGCGAAGCCTTTATTACTTACTTATTGGAGCACTAATGCTCTGCTCCTGTTCCAGGAAAGAATTGCTGGAACCAAATGGTAAACCTCTCAGCGATATTGCGAAGTACCCTGAAACAAATATCAGCTTACAGGTTCACGGTTACATTCCTTCCATTTTTACCCGGGATGCTACCGGCATTCCCCAGCAGAACTTCTCTCCTTCGGCACTCGGCAGGAAGAACCCTTTCCAGACAATGGCGGGTCTTCCGGAAATAACAAAAGACAGCCTATGGCAGGATGGTTTTGGTAGAACTTTATATGCAGAAACAACTGAAATGGCCATGTTCCAGAATACAGCCATGGACCGGCTCATTTTTGCAGGTGCATTGCTACAAGGTAATTCGCTGGCCGACCTGGATCTCAAACCCATTGCCGAATATCAGGGTAAGGTGAAACCCATCACCGTCTCCGTTTCGCTCACAGCAAAAAGGGTAAGCGGTACCATTAATAATCCGTCCCTCTCTGCTACGAGAACTTTTGTCAGCGACATCCTTTCCCAAAACAATATCGGTACGCAAACGGCAGGCTACTCCTTCAACATGGAAAGATTTACCGCATATGATGAATTAAAACTTGCATTTGGTTCCAATGTAAAAACCGGCGCTTTATTCTTCAAAAAAGAGAATACCACCACAGAAACCAGAACAAAGATCGCCAAACGTTCAGGCATATACGTAAAGTTTGTGCAAAAGAACTTTACTCTCGACCTGGATCTCCCTGACAAAGGAAATCTCATGCAGGATACCGTTAATTTACAGGGGCTCAGTAAATATTTCCCGGTTTATGTAAGCTCTATCACTTATGGCCGCATGGGAATTCTGGCTATCGAATCAGACTCCAGCTATGAAGCCACCTACGAAGCATATAACACCGCCTTTAAAGCCCTATTTGTAAGCGGAACCAATACTTTGACAACAGAACAAAAAAGAATCATTGATCAGGCCGACATGCGCATATACCTGGTTGGCACCGACGGCGACGGCTCAGTACAAACAGTAAGAGGACTCGACGCTTTTCTGGCACTGGCTACAAAAGGTAGAACGTTTTCCCCCTCCGCACCAGGCATCCCCATCTATTGCAGTCTTAGCTACCTGGGTGATAATTCTATTGTTAAAACCAGGTTCAAAGTAGATATTTCTCTTGATCCTATTTACGCAAGAATTGAGTATGAAGATGTAAAACGCAAGACGGAACAAACCTCATCAGGGCAGCCAGGCTCCCCTAGCTTTAGTTCAGGAAGTGAAACATATACATCAGCTTCTGTTTATATGAAATTTTATTCAGACCCCATGGCAACAAAGCCTACTTTCCCTCCTGCAAACCTTGGCTTTTATTACAAGCAATATAAAAGCTTTTACAGTTACAATCGTGATGATGTTGCCGGTGAAAGTACTTCAGAGGATAAAAAAGATCAGGGCACATTCCTTAAACAAAATGCTTTCTTGGATTCCAAAATACTTTTGACAAACGGTATGATAGGTTATGAAAGTAATTCCAGCGGATTAGAAGATTGGGGAGCCGGAGGGTCTGTTCGCTTCGAACGAAGCTATAGTGAGGGAACTTCTTTCGAATTGCTACCCGGAGGCCTTTATAAGGTACTTTCTCCAAAAGGTCGTTAAATGAACACAAACGGAGGCTGGTATATCATTACGAAAAGATTATCCTTTTAAATATACCAGCCTCAAAACTCCCGTGACTACTTACGTATCATTTACCCCGTAAATATGATACCAACCGATTACCTGGAAAGTTAGTGACATAATGTTACCCATTTCAGAATTACAAGAAGGAACCCTGGAAAGAAGAAATCCCTTTCCATTTAATTCATATGGTAACCCATAGTTTACCCACATCACACCTAAACGTTTACATACAACTGTATTCAGGCATTAGTAAATAAACTCAATACCCTAATTTTTATGCGAAACCTTTATTACTTACTTATTGGAGCCCTCCTGCTCTGCTCCTGTTCCAGGAAAGAATTGCTGGAACCACATAGCAACCCTGTCAGCGATATTGCGAAATATCCGGAAACAAATATCAGCTTACAGGTTCATGGTTATATTCCTTCCATTTTTACCCGGGATGCTGCCGGCATTCCTCACCCGGACTTCTCCCCTTCCGCCCTCGGCAGGAAGAACACTTTTCAGGCAATGGCGGGTCTCCCGGAGATAACAAAAGACAGCATATGGCAGGATGGTTTTGGCAGAACCTTATATGCAGAAACAACAGAAATGGCCATGTTCCAGAATACAGCCATGGACCGGCTCATCTTTGCAGGAGCCTTGCTACAGGGTAATTCGCTGGCAGACCTGGATCTCAAACCCATTGCTGATTATCAGGGCAAGGTGAAACCTATCACCGTTTCCGTATCGCTTTCTGCAAGAAGAGTAAGCGGTACCATTAACAATCCGTCCCTCTCCGCTACAAGAACTTTTATCAGCGATATTCTTTCCCAAAACAATATCGGTACCCAAACAGCAGGCTATTCCTTTAGCATGGAAAGATTTACCGCATATGACGAATTAAAACTTGCATTTGGTTCCAATGTAAAGACCGGTGCATTGTTCTTTAAAAAAGAAAGCACCTCTACTGAAACCAGAACCAAAATCGCTAAGCGTTCAGGCTTATACGTAAAATTCGTACAAAAGAATTTTACACTCGACCTGGATCTGCCTGATAAAGGAAACCTGATGCAGGACACTGTTAATTTACAGGGACTCAGTAAATACTTCCCCGTCTACGTAAGTTCTATCACTTACGGCCGTATGGGAATTCTCGCTATCGAATCAGATTCCAGCTATGAAGCTACCTATGAAGCCTATAACACCGCCTTTAAAGCGCTATTTGTAAGCGGAACCAATACTTTGACGACAGAACAAAAAAGAATCATAGATCAGGCCGACATGCGCATATACCTGGTGGGCACTGACGGCGACGGTTCCGTGCAAACAATAAGGGGCCTCAATGAGTTCCTCGCATTGGCAACAAAGGGTAGAACATTTTCCGCTTCCGCACCCGGCATTCCCATCTATTGCAGCCTTAGCTACCTGAGTGATAATTCTATCGTTAAAACCAGGTTCAAGGTGGATATTTCTCTTGATCCTGTTTATGCCAGAATCGAATATGATAATGTGCAAACAAAAGATGAATACTTCCAATCAGGACGACCCGATGGACCCGACTACGTTACAGGAACAAGATCATATACTTCAGCCGATGTGTTTATGAGGTTCTATTCCGACCCGGCCGCCACAAAGCGTACTTTTCCTCACGCCAACCAGAGCTTCTATTACAAGCAATACAGAAATAACAGCAGCTACTTTAGCAATTACGAAGGCACTAGTAGTTCTGAAACCACCGATAACCTGGGTACGTTCCAAAAACAAAATGCGCGCTTGGATTCCGAAATACAGTTGGGAAGCACCACAATTAGTTCTTCGGAAAGCTCCAGCGGATTGGAAGACTTTGGAGCCGGCGGATCTGTCCGCTTTGAGCAAAGTAATTCCCAACAAACTTATTTCGAAATGCTACCTGCAGGCCTTTATAAGATCCTTTCTCCCAAAGGCCGCTAAATAATCATAAGCACCAATGAAGGCTGGCGTATCTATTACAAAAGATTCACCTTCCAGAATATGCCAGCCTTCATTGATTTTCTTATAGCATGTCGGGGGTGAAGTGTACATACTAAAGCGTAGTTAAGGGGCGCCCAAGGGGCAAAGCCCTGTCAAAAGCGCCCTATCGGTAAAATCACATCATATACCCCTATACAAAATACCCCAGCCTTAAAAAGGCGCCTATGGCAATTTTCCACGTTTCCGCATCATGCCGGCCATCAGGTATCTCCAGGTAATGAATATCAGTGTTCATGCGGTAGCCTTTATCATTTAGCTCCTGTATAAGATCTAGGGTATCGTCAATGCTGTCGATGATGCCGTTGTGGTTACGGTCTGCCGTTTCATCTGCAGTGCCGCATTCAAAGAAGAATTGCATACCGGGCTTAAACGTACCCTCACGGATCACCCGGTGCATAATGCGGTGCTCATGCTCATTGTAATGTTCATCGAGCGGATGGCTGCGCCACCATAGCGAGCCAGAGAATACGCCCGCCATACTGAATGTTTCAGGATGCCGCCATACTATATCAAATGCCGATAATCCTCCGAGTGAAAACCCCGCAAATGCATAGCGGGACTCAGTTACAACAGGATACTTTGTACGCAGGAACGGCAATAGCTCTTCCATAACAAATTGCGTATAGGCGGCAGCTTTAGCCCCCTGCCCCTGGTAATCAGGAATACCCGCAACACCATACTCCTGGCGGCGCTCTGGCCCTGCATGAATACCTGCAATACAAACAGGTATATCCATCTCAGGTAATATTTCCTGCAATTGCTGACCGTCATTCACCAATAACAACACCGCCGGCTGCTGCAAAGGAAGCCGGATATCCAGCCATACTTCCCGGTTCAATGCTCCGGAGAAAATCCGATGATGAAAGAAATGCATCCCAACAATTTAACAACAATAAACCAATAAACTTTTTTAAATTTAACTAAATACTTTCCCGTGACAGAATATTACCATAAGTGGCACTCTCCCAACCTGGGGAAGGAATTTGAAATGCTGGTCTTCGGCCACAGCGGTTATCCTGTACTGCTGTTTCCTACCTCCATGGGACGCTATTATGAAAGCAAAGACAGAGGGCTTATAGACGCGATCAGCTGGTTCATCGATGAAGGCAGAATTAAAGTGTATTGCCCTGACAGTATCGACGCAAGCAGCTGGTATAATAAAAATATCGATCCGGCATTCAGAGCGTATAACCATACCTGTTACGACAAACTACTTACAGAAGAGATCCTTCCCCGCATGGAAGCCGAAACAGGCGCACAGCGCATAGTGGCTGCCGGTTGTAGCTTTGGCGGCTATCACGCCACCAACTTCGCTTTCAGACATCCGGAACGTGTATCATACCTCTTCAGCCTCAGCGGTGTCTTTGACATCAAACCTCGCATGGACGGCTATTACGATGATAATGTGTATTTCAATAATCCTACTGACTATATTCCGGACAACCAGCACGCTGACCTCTGGCGAATGGGCATTGTACTCGGCGTAGCTGATACCGATGTTACCAGGCCACAAAATGAACAGATGTCAGACCTGCTCGCTGCAAAAAATATTATGCACTGGCTTGATGTCCGCCCAAATACACAGCACGACTGGCCCGTTTGGCGCGAAATGCTGCCACATTATTTATCACTTATCAAGTAATTGAACCATGAAAAAAATCGGCATTCTCTTCGGACAGGAAAACACTTTCCCGCAGGCATTTGTCGACAGAATTAACCGCATCAATCCTCCCGGCATCTTCGCCGAGTTTGTGAGCATCGATAAGGTATTACAAGGTGCCGACAGCGGTTATGCCGTAATTGTAGACCGCATCTCACAGGATGTTCCCTTCTATCGCGCCTATCTCAAAAATGCCGCTATCACAGGAACAGCCGTTATCAATAATCCTTTCTGGTGGAGCGCCGACGATAAGTTTTTCAATAACGCCCTCGCACAAAAAATAGGCGTGCCCGTGCCCCGCACCGTGCTGCTGCCTTCCTTCGGACTACCGGATAATACCGCAGATACCTCTTTCCGTAACCTTGTTTATCCGTTCGACTGGAACACCATCTTTGAATATGTAGGATTCCCCGCTTACATGAAACCATATGCCGGCGGAGGATGGAAACATGTATACTACCTGGAAGATAAAGAAGACTTCTTCCAGAAACACAGTGAAACCGGCCAGCTGGTAATGATGCTGCAGGAAGAAATTGACTTCAGCCAGTATTACCGCTGTTACTGCATCGGCGGCAAGGATGTACACATCATGCCCTACAATCCAAAGAACGCCCCGCATCAACGCTACCAGTCAGACTTCAATGGCAGCCAGGCACTAATGAAAAAGATCACGGATCACGTACTGGCCCTGAATCAATACCTGGGCTACGATTTCAATACTGTTGAAATAGCAGTGCGCGGAGAAGTACCTTATGCTATCGACTTCTGTAACCCTGCGCCAGATGCAGATATCAACTCCATCGGTGAAGAGCACTTTGAATGGGTAGTGGAAACCAGCGCCAGATACGCCATCGAAAGAGCCATCAAACAAAAGCCGGGAAAAGATAATCTCACCTGGGGCAAATTTGTACAACGTACGCCAAAAGCCGTTAAAAAAACGGATACAGCCAAATCCGTAGCGGCAAAGAAAAGCCCTAAAAAAAGCCCGGCGAAGAAACAACAAAAGGAAAAATGATCCGTTTACAGCCTACATTTGTATCATCAATTCATTTCAATACTAAAAGCTCACCGCTGATAGTCTAAAGCCGATTATACCATGTTTAAGGCGTTTACGCTGGGAATAGAAGAAGAATACATGGTCATGGACCCTGTTACAAGAGAGCTCAGGTCTCATGAACAGAAAATTGTAGAACAGGCACATAAAATCATACGCGATCAGGTGAAAGCAGAATTTCACCAGGCTGTTGTGGAAGTAGGCACAACAATATGTGCAGATATACACGAAGCCCGTAAAGACGTAGCCCTGCTGCGTCGCACCATTGCCCAGATTGCCGGCGACCTGGGTTTCAGCATCGGCGCTTCCGGCACCCATCCTTTCAGCCAATGGGAAAAGCAGCTTATCACTGACCATCCCAGATATTTCGAGATCGTCAATGAAATGCAGGATGCCGCCCGCTCCAATCTCATCTTCGGACTGCATGTGCATGTAGGCATGGAAAACAGGGAAATGGCTATCCATATCGCTAACTCCGTCAGGTATTTTCTGCCACATATCTTCGCTCTCAGCACCAACTCTCCTTTTTGGGAAGGACGTAACACCGGCTTCAAATCCTTTCGTACTAAGGTTTTCGACAAATTCCCCCGTACCGGTATCCCCGATTACTTTGGCAGCATCGAAGAATATGATAACTATATCAAACTACTGATTAAGACCAATTGCATTGACAATGCCAAGAAAGTATGGTGGGATCTCCGCGTACATCCTTTCTTCAACACAGTCGAGTTCCGTATCTGCGATGTGCCACTCACACTGGACGATACCATCACACTGGCAGGCCTATTCCAGGCAGTCTGTGCCAAGATCTACAAGCTGCGCATGCAGAACCTCAACTTCATCCTCTACAACCGCGCCCTGATCAACGAAAACAAATGGCGTGCTTCCCGCTACGGTATTGATGGTAACCTGATAGATTTCGGAAAAGAAATGGAAGTGAACACACGGGCACTCATATACGAATTGCTCGATTTTATTGATGATGTGGTAGATGATTTAGGCAGCCGGGAAGTAATAGCCGCTACCTCCCGTATCCTGGAAACAGGCACCGGCGCCGACAGGCAACTTCGTCAGTTTGACGCCACTCAGGACCTCGTTGCTGTTACCGACTTTATACGCGACCAGTTCCTACAGGGATGCTGAAAATGATTTCGTAATTTTGCAGCATGCGTCCGATTAAAAACACCTGGAAAGTAGCAGTGCTGGATATGTATGAAGGTGTACCTAATGAAGGTATGCGCTGTATCCGCGAGATCCTGTCGCAGTATGCGGCCATGCACACGCTTGACTTGCAATACGATGAGTTCGAAGTTCGCCGGCAGCAACAGATGCCCGATACCTCCTATGACATCTACATCTCCACCGGTGGCCCCGGAAGCCCGGTCGATAGCGAAGGCAGCGACTGGGAACGGGCCTACTTCTCACTGATTGATAATCTCCTGGCCTGGAACCGTACAGAAAAACAAACGAAACCCGCACTTTTCATTTGTCACTCTTACCAGATCATGTGCCGCTACTATAAGCTGGGAAATGTTTGCAGGCGTAAGTCGCCGGCATTCGGCGTTTTCCCCGTTCATAAAACAGCGGCGGGCATGCAGGAAAGAATATTCAGCGCCCTCCCCGATCCTTTCTATATCGTTGACAGCCGCGACTGGCAGGTGATAGAGCTGAATTATGAAAACCTGCACGCCATGGGCGGCCAGGTGCTCGCATTGGAAAAGGAAAGACCACATGTGCCGCTGGAACGTGCCACCATGGCTATCCGGTTCAATGAACACTTTATCGGTACCCAGTTCCACCCGGAAGCCGATGCTGCCGGTATGCACATGTACCTGCAACAGGAAGAGAAAAAAGCGCAGGTACTCAGTAATCATGGTGAAGAAAAATACAACAGCATGCTGGAACTACTGTCAGACCCAGATAAGATCATGCTCACGCACGATCGGTTTGTCACCGCTTTCCTCGATTATGCGATCTATGGCTCACTGTCGGAAAGGCTTGCTGCCATTGAGCGTCAGGTACAGGTAACCGCACATACGGATAAAGAACATTCTTTCTTTTAATTTCTGAAGATCATGATCCCCGCTGTAAGAACATCGTATAATCAGCAATTTACCAATACCAGGTACCAGCACTTCTTAAAAGGTATAGAACTGGATGCCGGCATAGCGGCTGCTTTCCGCATTGCCGAAACACCTGTGTTCGTACCCGCTTCCCTTACCACCAAACTGGTACAGGCATGCGAAGAGATTGTGAATGTGATCCTGCGGCCCGATTTCAAAACCATTACCCGCGACGCCATTCCGGCAGAACTGAAAGTCCCGCGCGAAAATGACCATCCTCATTTCATTGTAATTGATTTTGCCGTATGCAAACAGGAAGATGGTTCGCTCGCACCGCAACTGATCGAAATGCAGGGCTTCCCCACCATGTATGCTTTTCAGGATGTCATGGCACGGCAATTCAGAACACACTTCGATATTCCTGCCCATCTCAGCAATTTTTTCAATGGCATTGATGAGAATGCGTATTACGAGTTATTAAGGAAGATGATCATCGGCGATTGTCCGCCCGAAGAAGTAGTCTTGTTGGAAGTAAAGCCGGAAGAGCAGAAGACGAAGATCGATTTTTACAGCACTGAAAAATATATTGGCATTACCACCATCTGCATCACGGACCTGATACAGGAAGGTAAAAAACTCTTCTATCTGCGCAATGGCGTGAAAACAAATGTCCGCCGCATTTACAATCGTATTATATTCGATGATCTGCAAAAACAATCCACCGGACTGCCGGAGCATGTAAACCTATTCCAGGATCTGGACGTTGAATGGATCACACATCCCAACTGGTTTTACAGAATCAGCAAGTACACCATGCCATTCATCCACAGTGAATATGTCCCTAAAAGCTGGTTCCTGCACGAGTTACCGGTATTACCCACCGATCTGGAAAATTATGTACTGAAACCGCTCTTCTCTTTCGCAGGCAAAGGCGTAATCATCGATGTAACCGCAGATGATATCAACAACATCAAAGACCCGGAAAACTGGATATTACAACATAAGGTAAAATATGCGCCCGTCATTCAGACACCTGACGGCAATGCCATCTGCGAAATCAGGATGATGTATATCTGGCCTGACGACACACCTAGACCGGTGCTGATACACAACCTCGCCAGAATCAGCAAAGGTAGGATGATAGGTGTAGGCTATAACAGTAAAGACACCTGGGTTGGCGGCAGCTGCTGCTTCTTCGAATTTGAACAACAGGCTTAATGCTGTTGTTCAACTTTCTTCAGACGCTTTTCCAGATCAATGATATAAAGGGTAAGCTCTTCCACTTTCTGTAAAAGCTTCTTATTCATTTCAGCGAGATCATGCCCTTCTTTCTCTACTTCAGCAGCAGCCGGTAACCTGCCGGTATAAAAAACTGATGTAAACTACAGATACACTGCGCAGCCACTACCTACCTTTGCAATAAATAAACTACTTTTAGATTCATATGTCAACTAAATGAACTATCCTTATGTTTAGTAACCTGGCCATAGAAGTGGCGTTGGGCCTTATTTTCATTTATCTCCTATACAGTCTCCTCGCGTCCATTGTACAGGAGCTCCTGGCAAGGATCTTTAATGCGCGCGCCCGCATCCTTACGAAAGGACTGCGCAGAATGCTGGAAGATGATGATCATAGCCGTGAACTGGGGGTACTGGGAAAATTCACCTTCTTCAACTGGTTTAATGAGCTTCGCTGGAACTTTATATATTTCTTTCTTCCATTCCGGCACTGCCCGTTCCTGAAAAAATTCTATCAGACACCCGCTATCAGATATCTCGGTGAAAGCAGTGCCTCAGCAAGACCTGCATATATCAGCCCGCAGATATTCTCTCAAACAATGGTACATCTGTTACGCGGTACGCCGCCTGAAGGTACCACGACAGATACCGACGCCATCCGCGAATGCCTCCAGGCCAACACCCTGCAACTGGGAACAGATACGCTCACCCATCTTCGCAACCTCTTTGAAGATGCAAACGGCGATATTACAAAGTTCCGTGTCAATATAGAAACATGGTTCAATGAAACCATGAGCCGAGCCAGCGGCTGGTACCGTAAACATACGCAGACATGGCTGCTGGTCATCGGTATGGCCATCGCCGGCCTTTTCAATGTAGACTCTATTGCCATCGCACGCATCCTGATGAAAGACAAAAACGTCCGCGAACAGATGGTACAGCTGGCAGCCAGCCATAATCAGAACTATACACCGGTTATGGACACGCTGGTGCAGAAACACATCATTAACAGCAAAGATAGCACCTTCTACAGACGCGATACTTCTGTGCGCATGTTCCTGAAAGATACCGCCATGATCAGCGTATACGCCATGCTGCGCAACGATGCCGGTGATGCAGGGAACGTGCTGGGTATCAGCAGGCAATGCGTGACCGACTCCACCGGCGGACATAAAACCATCCGTTGCGGTTATACGCACCCCTTTCAGCAAAATGGCTGGCTGATATTCATAGGATGGTGCATGACCGCACTGGCGATATCCCTGGGTGCACCGTTCTGGTTCGATCTGCTGGGTAAAGTCGTGAAGTTTAAACCGGTGGCTCCCGGCACCACCACTGCAGGCTCAGAGTGAGAAAGATTATGTAATTTTGACACCCACCTCACCTAATTTATTTCTTATGAAACGTACTACATTCTCTTCCGGCGCCATATGGGAAAACAAAGTTGGCTACTCCCGTGCTGTACGCGTTGGCAATGTGATAGAGATCTCCGGCACCGTGGCAACCGACAACGATCAGGTAGTAGCGCCGGGTAACGCTTACGAACAAACGAAATTTGTATTGGCAAAGATTGAATCAGCGCTGATATCAGCCGGCGCCAGCCTGCATGATGTAGTACGTACCAGGATGTTTGTAACAGATATTTCAAGATGGGAAGAATATGGCAGGGCGCATGGGGAATTCTTTAAAAGCATCAAGCCCGCCACTACAATGGTCGAAGTAAGTAAACTGATAGATCCGGGTTACCTGGTAGAAATAGAAGCGACAGCAATTTTACATGAATAACATTCAGTTTTAGCTTTTAGCTTCCAGCACCTGGAAGCTAAAAGCTAAAACCAGAGAATGGCTTATCCATTCAGCTCACGCCATTTCAGCATACCGCCAACCAGGTTTTTTACATTGCTGAAACCCAGTGTTTCCAGGATCATGCAAGCCTGACCACTACGGTTACCACTGCGGCAATAAACGATCACTTCCTCATCTTTCAGATCTTCCAGTTCGTCTACCTGCATAACCTGTATCTGGCCCAATGGAACATGTGCGCCACCAATATTGAATTCAGCGCGCTCGTGCGGTTCACGTACATCCACAATGTTCAGCTTCTCACCGTTGTCTATCCTTTGTTTCAGTTCTTCTACGGTTATATTCTGCATAGCTATATAGTTAAAGAAATAAAAAGTTAAGTTACATTATTTTTATTGTTCCGGCTCCGGAGCCTTTATTGTAGAGTCTTTCACCGGTTTTGTAGCAGACAGCCAAAAGTCCACGCTCTCTCCCGCCCTTACCATGTTGAAATCACCTATTTCGTTCTTCCGGGTAGGTACCTGCTTGATAATGTAGGCATTGATAGTATCGGTAACGTTGGGATCGATGATCACCGTACCTGCACTGAGGTTGCTGGCATTTAATATTTCCCTGGCTTCTGCGTAGGTAAGCCCAACAAAATCAGGCACCGGGTTTTCTATACTTCCGGTTCCACTGCTCAGTATCAGCGTAACGTTGCTCCCTTCTGGTAATAAAGTACCGGGTTTGATTTTCTTGCCATTCAGCAGCTGTTGCAGAACAGTATTCGTAGCGAAATCCGGCTTGTAGATAGTATCTCCCACATTGAGGCGAAGGCTTTTCAGCATCATCTCTGCACTACGGAAAGTGAGACCTTCCAGGTCCGGCATTTTCACCATTGGAGCCACCACCTTATTTACAGTGAGGTAAATGGTACGGCCTACTTTTACCGTTGCGCCTTTGTCCGGTGTCTGAGCCCAAACCGCCAGCGGCGGAATGGAATCAATGAAAATAGAGTCCCTGACATCAGCTTCAAAACCGGCTTTCTCCAGCAGGGCAATCGCTTCTTTCACAGTTTTACCTTTTACATCCGGCACAGTCAGTTGCTGTCCATGCTTGGTGATTATTCCCAGCATAGAAAAGAACAATATTGCCGTTAGAAAGAAAAAGGCAATTACAATCAACAGGTTTAAACCGAATGAGCGCTTGGTAATAAAATCAAACACGATATTTATATTAAGTGTGATAGTTAGATTGATGAATGCTCCCTCATGCACTCTTCCAGGAGGGTACCGTAAAACTCGGTTAGCGTCATACCGGAAGCACGTACCTGCTGGGGGACCAGGCTGTTTTCAGACTGCCCAGGCATAGTATTCGCCTCAAGGAAAAATAATTTGCCGGTAACTTCTTCGTGAATGAAATCAATACGGGCAATACCTTTGCAGTTCAGCTTATTATACAAAATAGTAGCTGTTTGCCGCACCAGGCTCGCCACTTCTTCAGATACCGGAGCAGGTGTGATCTCATTGGTAACACCAGGAGTATATTTAGCTTCAAAGTCAAAGAATTCTTTGCTGCTTACTATCTCTGTGATTGGCAGGGTATGTACCTGACCGTTGACACGGTATAAACCGATGGTCAGCTCCCGGCCTTTGATAAACTCCTCGATCAGCACCTGGTGATCTTCTTTAAAAGCCTTTTCCAGGGCCGGTTGCAGTTCCTCTGCCGTTTTCACCTTCGACATCCCGATGCTGCTTCCACCTTCCGCAGGCTTAACAAACACCGGTAAACGCAACTCCTTCAATATCTCTGCTGTCCCATAAGGCTGGTTATCGAAAATATGTACTGATTTAGACACATTCACCACGTCCAGGGCAGCCACCACTTTATTGCAATAGCTTTTATTGAAAGTTACCGCTGAAGCAACCATACCACAGCTGGTGAACGGAATATTCAACATTTCAAAGTAGCCCTGCAGGCGGCCATCTTCCCCGGGCGTACCATGTATGCCAATAAACACCGCATCAAATTTTATTTTCTGACCGTTGATCGTCAGTGAAAAATCATTCTTGTCAATTTCTTGCACACTTCCATCTGCTCCTGTATAACGCCACCCTTCTCTTGTAACGATGATTTTATAGACTGCATACTTGCTGTTGTCCAGGTTGTTTTCGATGGTTACAGCACTCTGTACGGATACTACATATTCTCCGGAATATCCGCCGGCTACCAAGGCTATGTTCTTCTTCATAAGATGCTTTACAATAAGCGGGTAAAGTTAAAGGTTATTTGTTAATTGTCAACAGGCGCATAACTACATTCACCGGGCCTGTGGCATTATCCGTCAATATACATAAAAAAACCGTCCGGGCCGGGCCTGAACGGTTCTTGGTCATAATTTCACAGTATTTTAAATATGCAGCCTGCTCTTCTTTTCCATCAGTTCATCTACTGTTTCCTGGTACATTTCATCAGGCACACAGCAATCAACCGGGCAAACTGCCGCGCACTGCGGCTCTTCGTGGAAGCCCTGACATTCCGTACATTTGTTGGGAACGATATAGTAGGTGTCAACACTGATAGGCGCATTACGAAGATCAGCATCTATCTGGGAGCCATCCATCAGGGTGTAGGAGCCTTTGACAGTAGTACCGTCAGCAAGAGCCCATTCCACACCACCTTCATATATAGCGTTATTGGGGCATTCTGGTTCACAGGCGCCGCAATTTATACATTCATCAGTTATCTTAATTGCCATAGAGTAAACTTTTTGTTTAAGTAGTAAGCCATTAATTTTGTGGCAAAAATAAAATTTTCCCGGTTCTTAAGTTAAATATTTATACAGTTTCATGAACATAGCAGAAAAAGAAGCAGCGCTGGTGCGCCTGGGCAAGTATCTGGCCAGCAACAGCGAGGAATTGCAGACAGTTAAGGAGCGCGCTTTTGCAGCAAATGGGTGGTTTATTCCCGAATTCATAGACCAGTCTCTGGAAAATATCTGCCGGTATTTCCTCGAGCCTGCTGCTCTGCAACAGTGGCTGCAACGCTATCCCGCAGCGGCCAGTAGCAGAGCGCCTAAAAAAGTAGGGATCGTTGCTGCAGGTAACATCCCCCTCGTAGGCTTCCACGACTGGCTCTGTGGCTTCCTCAGCGGCCATCAGGTAAAAATGAAATTATCCTCCAAAGACGAGATCCTCATGCGGCACATCTTCAACAAAATAGCCGAATGGTATCCTGAAGAGGCCGGACAGACAGAGGTACTCGATATGCTGAAAAACTGTGATGCCTATATCGCTACCGGCAGCAATAACTCTGCACGCTACTTTAACTATTATTTTTCGAAATATCCCAGCATCATCCGCCACAACCGCACTTCTGCCGCTGTTCTCACCGGAGCAGAAACATCCACGGAACTGGAAGCCCTGGCAGATGACATCATGATCTACTTCGGCCTGGGATGCAGGAATGTCACCAAAGTATTTGTGCCGGAGCAGTACAACTTCGAGCCGCTGCTGCAGGCATTGCGTAAATACGATTATCTTGCCGATCATCACAAATACAAAAACAACTACGACTATAACCTCGCGCTGCTCCTGCTCAACAACAGCCAATATCTCAGTAACGGCAGCATCCTGCTGCACGAAGCTGCCTCCCTTTTTTCAGCACTCAGCGTATTGCATTACGGCTACTATAAAGATATCCGGCAACTACAACAGGACTTGCAGCAGGAAGAATCCCTGCAATGTCTTGTAGGAAAATCCTTCATTCCGTTCGGTAACGCCCAGCAGCCTACACTCAGCGACTACGCCGGCGGCGTAGACACAATGGAGTTCTTACTGAGCCTATAATACAGCCGGCGCAGGATAGCCTGAAAGCTACCCTGCGCCTGTATTTCCTTCCATCCGTACTCATCTCCCCCGACTAACAATTTGACGTTTTATTTGTTATATTGTCATACGGTCACGTTAACCTGACAGTCCCGGTTTTAAGCCTATTTAACGATTGGCTTAAAAATGTGTTAAAGTGATTATACGTTGTTGCTTTTAGGTTGACGCTGATATTAAATTTGCATAGTAGGTATGTAAATTGATTCCCTACCTGCGTTATTTTATTATTACAAGGCTAAACACACTATAATATGAAATTCAAGCAAATTGCCGCAACTGTCGCGATCAGCGCTGTAACAGCCGTTGCCGCCATATTTGTGTACGGCAGATACTTCGAAAAAAGTCAACCAGGCGCTTTTCAGAATGGCTCTAATGACACCCCCGTAAACTATGCACGTTTCATGCCCGGTGCCTCAGGAAACGCAAATGCTACTCCCCCATCAGACTTCGTAACAGCCGCCAAAATATCAGTTCTAGGCGTTGTACATATCAAAACAAAGATCAATCCCCGCCAGGTAAGCAACGGGAACAACCTTCAGAGAAAACGCAGCATCCTGCAGGATCTTTTTGGAGATGATTTCTTCGGCGATGAATTCAATGGCGGTGGCGGCGGCCGCAAATACTACATCCCGGGCCAGATGGCATCCGGCTCCGGTGTACTGATCTCTGACGATGGTTACATTGTAACCAATAACCACGTAATCGACGATGCCGATGAAATCAGCGTTACCCTCAGCAATGAGAACAAAACTTACAAAGCCAAACTGGTAGGTACTGACCCCAGTACTGACCTGGCGGTAATCAAAATAACCGGTAAGGGTTTCCCCTACCTGATGTACGGCAACTCCGATAATGTAGAGATAGGCCAGTGGGTACTTGCTGTTGGTTATCCGCTTAACCTCGACGCCACTGTTACTGCCGGCATTGTAAGCGCCAAATCCCGCTCCATTGGCATTAATAAGAGCGGCGGCAGATTGAATAATGCTATTGAATCCTTTATACAGACAGATGCCGCTGTAAACCAGGGTAACAGTGGTGGCGCACTCGTAAATACCGCCGGCGAACTCGTAGGTATCAACTCTGCCATTGCATCTCCCACAGGTTCTTATGCCGGTTATTCATATGCTATCCCGGTAAACCTCATCAAGAAAGTAGTGAACGATATCCTGAAATATGGAAACGTACAACGTGCCTACCTTGGCGTTAAATACGCTGCTCCGTCTGCTATTGCCTCCATGACTGATGATCAGCTGAAAGAGATTGGCGTAAGAAGAGATGTGAACGGTGTACAGATCACTGAAGTAGTAAACAATAGCTCCGCAGCGCAGGCTGGCTTACGCAGCGGCGACGTCATCACCAGGATCAATGGCGTTACCATTCCCGGCCCGTCCCAGATGAGCGAACAGGTAGCCAGGTACAAACCCGGTGATAAAATCAGCGTTACTTACCAGAGAGACAATAAGGAATATACTGTTGATAACGTTATTCTGAGAAACCTCCAGGGAAATACAGATGTAGTACGCATTACGGCGCTTGACCGCCTTGGTGCCGACCTGTCCGAACTGAGCAAAGACGAGGCCGCCAGTATAGGCGTTCGCGGCGGTGTCAAGGTAAATGACATCGGCAACGGTATACTGAAAAAACAAACCGGCATGGCTCCTGGCTTCGTCATCCTCAAAGCCGGTACCAATGCAGTAACATCCGTGACGGCACTCAGCAGTATCCTCGAAAAACAAAAAAATGTTCAGCTGGTAGGCTTCTACCCCGAAAGAGGTGGTAATATTTACTATTACAATATTACTACAGGCGGCGGAGCGGAAAACCTCTGATCTGCTTATATATAAAGACATTAAAAAAGGATGCCGTCTCATAACCGAGGCGGCATCCTTTTTTAAATCTTACAAGTCAGGTCTGAATAAACCAACGAGTATTAGCTAGATCTATGAAAACCCATAATGAAAATAAGATAAGTATATGATACTAGATTTCACTAACTCGTAAAGTATACGATTCTTGCCGGGAACGCACAAAAAAGCCGGTTAAGCGTATCGCCACCGGCTTTGAATAAGGTATTGTAAACAGATACTATAGGTTAATCACCCCTTTCAGCTGGGTAAAGAATTCATCTTTCTTACGGGAAGAGATAGGAATATTCTTCTGATCACTCATCACTACCGCAGTCCCTAATCCCTTTATGATCTTCACGATATGATGAATGTTGATCAGGAACGATTTGTGCACACGGTAAAATCCCTTATCAGAAAGCATTTCCTCATACTCCTTCAGTGATTTGGAAATCAGGTGAGAGACGTTGTTGATCAGCTGGATCTTAGTATAGCTGTCAAAAGCCTCGCAATAAATAATGTCTTTCAGATCAATCACATTGTACCCGTCATTAACCGGTATTACTATCTTGGAGAAGGCATTGTCATTGTTCTTTACATAATCTTTCAGTATAGACGCCAGTTCATTGAGCCGTCCCTTCTTACTCTTTTTCACTTTCTCCAGTGCATCTTCCACCTCGCTTACCTTTATTGGCTTGAGCAGGTAATCCAAAGCCGCAAACTTGATGGCCTGCAGTGCGTATTCCTGGAAAGCTGTAATGAAGATCACTTCAAAGTTCAGCACCGGGAACATTTCCAGTAGCTGAAACCCGTTGTGGGGAGGCATTTCAATGTCGAGGAACAATACGTCAATGGGGTTGTTCTTGATCATTTCTGCCGCTTCATTGATATTCTGCGCTTCACCAACTACTGTAACGTCCTTACAATAATTTTCCAAAATATTTCGCAAAATGTGAATGTTGCGGACTTCATCGTCTACAATGGCAGCTTTTATATTACTCATAACATCTTAACAATGGGAATCAGAATTTCAACTAAGGTACCTTCCTTATTGCCGAAACCAGATTTAAATTTATCAATAATTTCTAACTTTCCAACACTTCCATTAAAAGATTTTATAATCTGCAAGCGTTCCTTAATCACGCTCAGAGCGGTGGATTCATGCTTTATAAGTCTCGAACTTTTAATGCTGTTTGATTTATCCCAGCCTATTCCGTCATCATCCACAGAACAATAAAGCAGGTCGTCCACTATTTCCAGCCGGATCTCCAGGTAACCACTGCTGTTTTTGGGCGCTAATCCATGCTTAATAGCATTCTCTACAATTGGCTGAATGATCATGGGCGGTATATACACCGTATAATCCTTCAACGTTTCTTCCATAATGAAATGATATGTAAAGGAATGCGCAAACCTGATCTTTTCCAGTTCAAGGTATCTGGTCAGAAATGCGATTTCCTCCTCCAAAGGTATATACGATTTTCGTGAGTTGTTCAGCATCTGCCGCATCAGCGTCGCAAAATCCGACAGAAAGTTCAATGCCTGCTTCTCTTCCTTCTCCAAAATCAGGTGTTGTACCGAATTCAGGGAGTTGAAGATGAAATGAGGATTCATCTGGTTGGTAAGCGCCTTGGCCTCCAGCTCCGCAATCCGGCGATTGTATTCCGTCTTTCGTTTCTCAGCCTGCTTTATACGCTTCACAATATAACGCAATACTACCAGAATCAGTAATAATCCTGCCAGTAAAAGTATGCCTCTGGCCCACCATTGCTGATACCACTGTGGCAGGATGCTCACATCGAGGTTCAAAGGCTGCGACCAGCCGCTCTTATATTTACGGGCCCGTACCATGAGCTTATAGCTGCCAGGTTGCAGATCCGGGAAAGGAATGATGTTCGACATGGTCGTTACCCATCCGCTGGTAGTATCTCCCGAAAAATTGTACTGGTACTCTACCAGATCAGGTAAATCAAATACAATGGAACCAAACTCCGCTTCAAACGAAGCTTTTCGCTTATACAAGTGCACAAAATCGGTCCCGGGCAGAAAAGTACTGTCCCCATACCGGATATTACTAAGGTAAACAACCGGTGGCACCGTATCCTGGGGAATGTTATCTCCCTTAAAATAGCACAGCCCGTTCGAAGTGGCTATATATAGGGTGTTATCATCTGCATAAACACCTCTTATGTCGTCAGACATCAACCCGTCGTTGGATGTGATATTCTTGATGATCCGGCGGGTATTGATATCAATTACAGAAACACCCTTATTGGTGGCTGCATACAGATGATTCCTGCCATCGTAATACAATTGCTGGCAAATATCACTGGCAAGGTCATTGGATGTAGCGATGTGCTGAACTATCGAATCATTATGCATCACATAGATTCCTTTGTCGCTGGTTCCCACCCAGAGATAACCACTGATCCATTTGAGATCTTTGATGCTCATCTTACTGGAATCCACATTCCCGACCCGTTTCAGCTGTCTGTTATTATCCGTACAGAAATAGAGCCCGCTGTTGGTACCTACGTAGTAGGCAGAATCATTGATGCAGCTTACCGAAGTAACGATGATATCCGTTACTTCTATTACATAGTCATTCAGCGCAATCACCTGGTTCTTAGCCGCAACCCTGATCTTTCCGGAAGGAGAAATATCAATATCCTTCAGCATTACCACAGGCTTCCGCGACATAACTCTTCCTGTGACAGTATTGAATTCCAGGAGACCGTTATCAGTTCCTATAATTACCTCATTTTCACGGTAAGGCAGAATGGTATGCAGGCTGTTGCGACCACTGGCAGAATCCAGCATGTACTTGCGGACATTACCACTGTAGTCAATGGTATTGAGGATGCCTGCATTCTGTCCTATCAGCAACATATCGTTCTTTTTATCCTTGCAGATACTGAAGATAGAGTGGGAATAAAGGCCGTTGGTATTGTCCAGGTAACTGAAATAGAAATTCTTGTAGGGGATATTATATACACCATCACCGAAGGTGGTGATCCAGATGTTGCCGTCTTTGTCTTTAAGAATCGAAGTGATATAATGATTATCCAGGAGTTTGGTGATCTTTTTCTCTCCTTTAAAAAAATCCTTCACATAATACAAAGCACGCCGGGTACCGATCCAGAGGTTGTTCTTATCGATACACATCTCGCTGATATCCTCACGTATCCCCCAGTCGGCGCCATTGAAAAAGCATACGGCGTTCTGTGCAGTATAGGAATACATGGTATTACGGAGTATCACCACGGTATGTTCACGAATGCTGTCAACCAGTTCCTGGTCTGCTAACGGGTACGGACATACGGAAGTTACCTTCTGTTCAGGGTTGTTAGGATCTTTCAGGCTTTGCAGCGAAAAAGAGTTCTGCAGCGGCCGGAATACCCCGTAGTTACGGATGAGAAAAAAGAGATCGCTCTCGGAAGCGCCTAGTTTATCGTAGGTAATTTCTTTGCCATTGTATTGCACCACGCGATTGTTGGTATTGAGGAACCAGATAAGCTCGCTTTGGTTCTTGCCATTGCTTTTGCCTCTGTTTTGATCTTTACTTTCAAAGGCATACTGCATGTAATGGGTACGGCTGTTGAATCTGAGGGTGCTATCGTTGTCCTCGTTATGGATGACCGACTTGGCGTAAAAGGATGGTTTACCATTAAGGGTGAAGAACCAGAGGCGGCCTTTGGAATCAGCGGCCAGCTTGATGACATCATTATCTGTCAGCCCGTCTTTCTTCGAGTAGTTGCGGAAACGCTTTCCGTCGAACTTGCTGACGCCGGTGGGTGTTGCAAACCAGATGAAACCATCTTTGTCCTGTACAGCTGCATATACTGTAGCATTGGCCAGTCCATCTTTCACGTTATAATTGCGGATCATCAGTCCCTGAGCCAGGGAAGCTGTAACCGTGCAAAGCATGACCAGCAGACACGAAAGTATATGACGGAATAAGGACATCAGACTATAACTGTGATTTATATGATTATTGTGATTATCCTGATTACAATACCTGATGTTTGATGATTGAATTGAAATATGATGATTGAAAAATGAAATATTTTATAATGATAAAATTTTTCAGACAATAACACTATAAAATAATTTCATTTTTCAATCATCAACAGCATAATCCCATCAACCATGTGGTATCACAGTTAGTAAGCTCTTGCGAACAATACCCTTTGTTTTGAGGGTTTGCCTGTCAGGATGCAGACGCCGTCTTCCTGTGGGTTATTCAGTGGAATACAGCGAATGGTGGCTTTAGTGCGTTCCTTAATCTGTTCTTCTGTTTCGGATGTTCCGTCCCAGTGGGCAGAAACGAAGCCACCTTTTTCATCCAGCACTTTTTCAAACTCTTCAAAGGTGTCCGCTTGGGTGATGTGACTGTCGCGGTATGCTTTTGCCTTATTGAAAAGGTTCTGTTGTATTTCTTCCAGTAGTTCACTGATGCGGCCTGGCAAACCATCGAGAGAGAGGCTCATTTTCTCCTTTGTATCGCGGCGGGCAACTTCAGCAACATTGTTTTCAAGATCCCGGGCGCCGATAGCGATACGAACGGGAACACCTTTTTTCTCATGCTCGGCAAATTTCCATCCCGGGCGGTTATTATCTGTATCATCGTATTTAACGCGGATACCAGCACGTTTCAATTCAGCTACGATGGTATTTACTTTTTCATCAAGGGCAGCCTTCTGATCAGCACCTTTATATATTGGCACAATCACCACCTGGATAGGCGCCAGTTTCGGAGGCAGCACCAGACCTTCATCATCGCTGTGTACCATGATCAGTGCACCAATGAGACGGGTGGAAACGCCCCAGGAAGTAGCCCATACATACTCCAGCTTATTTTCCTTATTGGAAAACTGTACATCAAATGCTTTGGCAAAGTTCTGTCCAAGGAAGTGGGAAGTACCTGCCTGCAGCGCTTTACCGTCCTGCATGAGCGCTTCTATACAATAAGTATTTACGGCGCCGGCAAATCTTTCGTTTTCGGATTTAATGCCTTGTATTACCGGTACAGCCATGAAGTTTTCAGCGAAGTCAGTATATATGCCAAGCATCCTCTCAGTTTCTTCAATGGCTTCTTCTGCGGTAGCGTGGGCAGTATGACCCTCCTGCCAGAGGAATTCCGCGGTACGCAGGAAAAGGCGGGTACGCATCTCCCAGCGCACAACGTTGGCCCACTGGTTTATCAGCAGAGGCAGATCGCGGTAAGACTGAATCCAGTCTTTATAGGTATTCCAGATAATCGTTTCAGAGGTGGGGCGCACAATGAGCTCTTCTTCCAGTTTAGCTTCCGGGTCTACCACCACGCCACCGCCATTGGGATCATTTTTCAGGCGGTAGTGGGTTACTACGGCGCATTCTTTAGCGAATCCTTCTACGTGTGCAGCTTCGCGGCTCAGAAAGCTTTTCGGGATAAATAACGGGAAATATGCATTCTGGTGGCCCGTTTCCTTGAATTTGCCATCGAGTACGTCCCGCATAGCTTCCCACAGTGCAAAGCCGTAGGGTTTAATTACCATGCAGCCTTTCACAGCAGAGTAGTCTGCCAGGCTGCCTTTCAGCACCAGATCGTTATACCATTTTGCGTAATCTTCCGAACGGGCTGTGATCTCTTTACTCATAAATAAAATAACTAATTTATATATCCCTATTTATAAACAAATAAACAAACAATTTTTCTAGTTTAAATTCTCCGGGAATAAGCCGGAAAATATTATAAACTGGCTTAATTTTTGTCCGATATTTAAAAAGAAAATGTTACAAACCTACATGAAAATCATAAAGGTGCAAATAGTTACAGAAAATAAAATAAGGCCCGTGCGTAACACGTTGTAAATGCCTTGTATTGTAACTTTGCAGGCAACAGTTTCGTTTTAAAAGTGTAAATTTACTATAAGATCACGTTTAAAATATATTTCAGATGAAGCCTATACTATATATCGCACTGGCCGGTACGCTCGCACTGGGCGCCTGTTCCAGTACTTATAAAGCGACCCACACGCCGGACGATGTATATTATTCTCCACGTCAGGAAGCTAATACCTATGCCAGCAATGGCTCCAACGGTAATTCAAGACAGGATGAAAATACCCGGTATGTGCAGGGAACAGATGATGAAGGAGATTATGTAACCTACCAGGATGACGATCAGGGCGATTACCAGCGCCGTCTGAACCGCTTCGGCAGAAACAGTGATTATTCCGGCGGTTACTGGGATGGCTACAACGCAGCATCCAATATGTATTTCAATAACTATTACGGTTGGGGTAATCCCTACAGCACACTCAGCATGGGCTGGGGTGGATGGGGCAGCCCATACTACGGCAGTCTCTGGGGACCGTCCCTGAGCATCGGCTTCGGCTGGGGCATGGGTGGCTACTATAACCCCTGGTTTAGCTCCGGTTATTATGGCTGGGCCGGTTATCCCTACTACGGACATTACTACAGTTACTATCCTTACTATGGAGGATATGGTCATTATTACGGCGGAGGATACTATACCCGTCCTTCCAACTCATATGGTCCTGTAAGAGCCGGTAATGAAAGGGTTATCAGGAATAATAACTTTTCAAGCGGCGGCAATGTAATCAATGGCGGCGGCGGTTATGCACGCCCTTCAAGAAGTGGTGTACAACCTGTGAACGGTGGCAATACCGGCGGTTTTGTGAACCCATCTTCCAATGACAGACCACGCAGAGTCTTCCAACAATCCGGCAATGAAAGGGTTATTACCAACCCTTCATATAATAATGGCGGCTCATGGAACAGCGGCAATAACGGCGGCGGCAACTATTCCCGTCCCCAAAGAGTTGAATACTCCAGACCAGCACCTTCTCCAAGCTACTCTCCTGCTCCCAGCTCAGGCGGCGGCCGGGTTATCAACAGCGGCGGCGGTGGCGGTGGCGGTTACGCCCGTCCTTCGAGAGGAGGCCGTTAATAAAGACTTACTGATAAGCGTAGCGTAAAAAACTACGCTTATCTTTTATAAGGACATAAGTTTTGTCATATACTTACGTTATAGCTACACGACAGATAGCTGTCTATTCCTGCAATACATCTCATTTTTTTAAGTAAATACGATTATGATTAAAAGAATTTATCCTCTTTTAGGAGGACTCTTTTTATCCGCTACAGCATTAGCACAGAGCTCTAATGATGCATTACTCTATTCTCCCAACCAACCGTTCGGAACAGCCAGAACTCAGGCACTGGGTGGCGCAGGTGTAGGCCTTGGCGGCGATTATTCCTCCACTCATATCAATCCCGCCGGTATCGGTATATTCAAAACAGGAGAGTTCCTGATCTCTGCCGGTCTGGGTCTGACCAACAATACCTCCGATTACCTCGGTAACAAACAACTTGACAACAAAGGCAACAAAACCAATTTCCAGGTGCCCAGCATCGGTGTGATATACGCCTTTAACAAATACGGCGGCTCCTGGAAAAATGTCACCCTGTCTATTGGTTATACCCGTCTGGCCAATTACAACAACAAATTCGCCATCGCAGGCTACAACGATAAGTCGTCCCTTACTGACCAGTGGGTCGATAACCTCGTAGGTGCAAGCGATCAGCAAAGCAAATCGAACTATCCGCTGGATGCCAGCCTTGCCTATAACAGCCACATGATCGTTCCCTGGAAAAATCCTACCACCAACCAGACGGAATTGCTGAGCTATGCATCCCCTACCAGACAAGATGGTGGCCCAATAGCCCTGCAACAACGCGGAATCATGGAAACAAGTGGCGGACTGAATGAACTTACGGTAGCCGTTGCCGGCAACTATGACGACAAGCTGTATATCGGCGCCAGCGTTAATGTGCCCAACGTAGTCTACAAAGAAAATTTCACCTGGTCGGAAGATGACGCCGGCACCAACCATAACAATAACTTCGGTTACTTCGATTATAACAGAGCCATGAAGCGCACAGGACTGGGTATATCAGGTAAATTCGGTATCCTGTATAAAGTGACTGACCGCTTCAGACTGGGCGCCACCGTTTATACACCCACTGCCTATTTCCTGCATGACAGCTATACAGCTGATCTGAAAAATGACCTGGAAGGGCTGGGAGCTTACCAGATCTATTCTACCGATGTTACCAACGGTTATGATGTAAGCTTCGATTATACCTACGTAGCTCCTTTCCGTGCTGCGGGCGGCGCATCCTATTTCTTCGGTGATATTACCGATCCTAAAAAAGTACAGGGCTTCATCACAGCTGATTACGAATATGTAAACCAGGGATCTGGTAAATTCAAAATCAGCGATGACAGAGGTTTCCAGAAGACTTTAAACGATAACATCAGCGCAATTTATACCTCCACATCCACAGTAAGGGTAGGCGCTGAAGTGAAATTCGCCACATTCTATGCAATAAGAGGCGGCTTCGCCTCTTACGGTAATCCTTACAGCAACGACAGCTACAATAACGGTCTGGATGGCTCCCGCAAAGTATACAGCGGCGGCCTCGGATTCAGGAACAAAGGCGTATACCTCGATCTTACCTACAGCTACACGCAAGGTAACGACAGGTTTACACCATATACCGTTTATGAGCCATCTCTTACTCCAAAGGCAGCTAAACTGGACTACACCAGGAGCAATATCGTTATGACATTAGGATTTAAGTTCTGATGAACAGGAGTTAGCTTTTAGCTTTCAGCAGGAAGCTAAAAGCTAACTTTTAATAACAGATCGGATATAATTCAGGATCTCGTCCGTTTCGCGTGAGTCAAACCATTTGATATCAGGGTCTCTTCTAAACCAGGTAAGCTGGCGCTTTGCATACTGACGTGTATGTGTTTTAATTTCCTCCACTGCTTTTTCCAGCGTAATATTTCCATCCAGGTAATCGAAAATCTCTTCATACCCCACCGTGCGCAACGCATTATGACTGCGCCAGGGCAATACACTTTTCACTTCTTCAACCAGACCAGCCTGCATCATCAGATCTACACGATGATGAATGTTCTGATGCAATAATTCTTTAGGCAAGGTAATACCTGTTTTTATAATCCGGAAGTCCCTGACAGCGCGACTGGCCGTACGAAATTCAGTAATAGAGCGGCCTGTTGCTTCCAACACTTCCAATGCACGGATAAGTCGCTGGGGATTCTGTGTTTCTGCAATCGCGTAAAAACCAGGATCACGCTGCTGCAATTGCTCCTGTAACCACGTAATACCATGTTGTGTATACTGTTCATTAAGGCGGGTGCGGATACCGGCGGGGATAACCGGCATATCGTCGATGCCATCTGTGAAAGCGCGGATATATAACCCCGTACCACCACACATGACTGCCACATCATTGCAGGAGAAGATCTCTCCGGCATATTGCAACGCCAGTTTTTCATAGACGCCTGCATTTAATTCCTCACGGATAGAATGGGAATCTATAAAATAATGCGGTACGGCCGAAAGCTCTTCCGGAGAAGGTTTCGCCGTACCAATACTAATTTCACGGTAACATTGCCTGGAATCAGCAGAAATAACAGCGGAACCAAACAGTTGTGCAATTCGTATAGCCAGAGCCGTTTTACCTGATGCGGTAGGACCGGCAATGATGATCACTGTTTTCTGCATGCTGCTCATTAAAGCTAGAACCCGGTTTCCTCCTCAGTGCTGCCACCAAATTCTTCGCCACCATCGTTACCCAAACCGTCTTCCTCACCCTCTTCACCAAAGCCCTCTTCATCCATCCCCTCCTTGTTAAGGTCATATTTTTCCTCCATTTCCACGAGCTTATCACCCACAAGACCTTTAGTACCGTATTGGCTGGGGGCTAACCCTTCCTTGCGTACACAAACAGGATAGGTAATTTTGGCATTCTCATCTTTGGAAACGCCGATCAGCTCCACGAGGAAAGCCCAGTTCTTGGCAAAGTCGTAGAGGTAAATGAATTTCTGATTGGGGTCCTTCACTGCAGCTGCGATGTGCGTCTCAGCCATCAACAACGGTACTGCCTTCCGGGGTTGCCTGTCCATTTCGAGAATGATCTCACGGCCCCGCTGCCAGTTATCATTACTGCGGAAGAAGGTTGCCTTATGTTTGGCATCGAATTCGAATGCCTGCAATATTGCGTGATGAAAATCTAAAAACGTCTGATTCGGTTTAATGGAAATGTCCCTGTAAACACTTTCATCTTCTTCCCAGTAAACTCTGAATTTCAAAACCGGCATGACAATTTGGTTATAAGTTAGATAAATATGAAAAATTATGAACGCCCTGCCAACAGCACTATTGGTAAATACCTTTCTGTAATTCTATTTGGTAAAATTACCAATTTTATTTAACAGGGGTGAGATCGAATGCTTTTGCTTTTTCCAGCAAAAAAGCAAAAGCTGCTTCAAATGTATTTGGAATTTCTCCATCGAGAATGGCTTCCCTGATGGCGTTTTTGAGCTCTCCAACTATCCTGCCGGGTTTCAGCGCGAATGTCTCCATAATGATCTCACCGGTTACGGGAGGCTGCCAGTTGCGGATACGATCGCTCTCCTCCACCTCTTTCAGTCTCTTACGTACCAGCTCAAAATTTTCGAGGTAACGTTTTACTTTCGCTTTGTTCTTGGAAGTAATATCTGCTTCACACAGAAGCATCAGTCCGTCTATATCATCACCGGCGTCAAACAGGAGTCTTCGGATAGCCGAGTCCGTTATATTCTCTTTTGTGAGGCTGATAGGACGAAGGTGCAATTCCACGAGTTTCTTCACCAGTTTCATTTTCTCGCCCAGTGGGAGCTTCATCCGGTTGAAGATGCGCGTCACCATTTTGCCTCCAACGGCATCATGACCGTGGAAAGTCCAGCCATGGCCCTGCTCAAACTTCTTGGTTGCCGGCTTGCCAATGTCATGCAGCAGGGCAGCCCAACGCAGCCACAGGTCTTTGGTATGTACTGCAATATTATCCACTACCTGCAACGTATGATAGAAGTTGTCTTTATGCCCTTTCCCTTCATACATTTCTACCCCCACCATATCCACCATCTGCGGGAAGATAATCTTCAGGAGCCCCGCCTTATACAGGAGATCCAGCCCCACAGACGGCTTCTGGGAGAACATAATTTTATTAAACTCGTCCGTGATCCTCTCCTGGGAAATAATGCGGATACGTTCTGCATTATCACAGATAGCAGCGAAAGTATCGGGAGTGATGTCAAATTGCAGCTGGGATGCGAAGCGTATAGCACGCATCATCCGCAATGGGTCATCACTGAAAGTCTGAGCCGGCGCCAGTGGCGTACGGATGACCTTCCGGTCCAGGTCTGCCACACCATCAAAAGGGTCCAGAAGTGAGCCGTAATCACCTTCATTGAGACTTACAGCCAGTGCATTGATGGTGAAATCACGACGATTCTGATCATCCTCCAGGGTACCTGCCACCACTTCGGGGTTGCGGGATTCCTGGCGATAGCTTTCTTTACGTGCACCTACAAACTCAATTTCCAGGTCGTTCCATTTCACCTGAGCAGTCCCATAGGTTTTGAAGAAGTTAACTGCAATATTATCGCCGAGACTCTCCGCCACTTTATGTGCCAGGGCAATACCATCGCCCACACACACAATATCCATATCTTTCGTTCTCCTGCCCAGCAATTTATCTCGTACAAAGCCTCCAATCAGATATGCAGGCACACCCAGGTCGAGAGCGGCCAACGCTATCTTCTCCAACATTTTCCGTTCCTGCAGGGAGCATGGAATGTCTAAAGGCTTGCTGCTGATCATATTAAAATATTCCTGTTAAAATTTGTCCTTTTGCTGAAAATCAGGGCGCAAATGTAGTAAATAAACCACTTATTCCCGGATTATCGCAATCGATCCATCTTTTCCGATGCGGATAATTCTTGAAGCTACATTATTTGCGGTTTCTTCCTGCCGGTATTTTACCACATAATCCACACCATTTACAATTGGGGCAGCAACGTCGCTGAACTGAGCCGGAGACGGATCTCCGCTGATATTAGCAGAGGTGGATACCAACGGCCTGCGCAACCGTTTAATCAAATGACGACAGAAAGTATCCTGTACAATACGGATGGCAATGCTGCCATCAGTATTGATGACGTTGGAAGCCAGGCCCAGCGCACCTTCATAAATCACAGTAGTAGGTCTTGTGAAACCCGTCAGTATATCCGTAATATCAGGAGGCGGATCAGAAACATACTGCAAGAGGTCGCGCACATCTGCCAATAGTACCACGAGGCTCTTGCTTTCACTGCGCTGCTTCAGTGCATACACTTTTTTCACGGCTTCTTCATCGGTAGCATCACAACCTATTCCCCAGATGGTGTCAGTGGGGTAAAGTATCAATCCTCCGTTCCGCAGCACCGGAAGCGCTGCTTCAATATCCGTTTCAAACATGCCGTTCATTTATTTTGATGGGGGAGTGTTCAGTGATAAATAAACGTGCATCATATCTGCTGCACATTTCTCAGATGTAAATGCCTGTGCATGTATCCGGCCTTTCTGCTTCATCTCGTCCACGAGCGCAGGTTCATTCACAACCCTTCTCATGGCGGCAGCTATGGATAAAGGCTCCAGCGGATCTACATACAACGCTGCATTACCGCCGGTTTCCCCAAAGCAGGAACCCTGTGAGGTGATCACTGGTGTATGGCTCCAGAGCGCTTCCAGTATAGGTATTCCGAAACCTTCGAACAGGGAGGGATATAATAATGCCACAGCGCCCTGATACAACAACGGTAGCTCACTATTATCAAGACGGGCCTGCTCATTCAGCCAGATAACCCGGTTTGTGAGTCCGTTGGCTTCCAGGTATGCCTTTACTTTCTTCTTGTAGCCGTTCCCGCTTCCCAGCACCACCAACGGAATATCGATGTCTCCTTTTAGTGTATGCATGGCCGTTACTATACCCAGCAGGTTCTTGCGCTCTATCACGGAACCTACATAGAGAAAATATTGTGCCGGTAACTGGTAACGTGTGCGCAATGCCGCGATAGATGCGGCATCATGCGTCACAGCAAACGCAGGATCACAGCTCTGATACACCACTGTTATTTTATCTGCTGGTGTTTTATAATAAAAGATGAGGTCCTGTTTTGTCTGTTCACTGATAGCCACCACCCTGTCGGCATATAGGCAGGCATACTTAGCCTTGCGGCGATAAGTGATCACATCAATGGGATTGTATTGAGAAGGGTATCTTTCGAAGATAAGATCATGCATGGTCACCACAGAGCGGACGCCGGTGTGGTGAATACCAAAGGGGATTTCATGACTGAGACCATGATAGATGTCCAGGTGATGCTGCTGCAGAGCCTCCACAATATAGCGGCTGCGCCACGCAGACCTGAACAAACGGTGCAACGCCTTCTCCGGCAGCACTACCGGCAGGTTGCCGGCTTTGAACATGTCAGTTTGTTTTGGTGCAAATAAATAATATTCATGCCCGGGAAAGCCCGTTACCAGCGAATTGATAAGTGTACGGCTATAGTTGCCCAGTCCAGTATTATTCTGAAAAGCCCTCTTGGCATCAAAACCAATTTTCATGGGGCGAAAATACTAAACAGAAATCACAGTAGTAATTTTATTCATTAGGTATTATGTTTGCAAAAAAATTGCGAAAATGGAATTACAACAACAAATACAGGCAGCGTGGGCAGACCGCGGACTGTTGCAGGAAACGCAGTACACAGATGCAGTAAAAGCCGTTATTGAAGCAGTAGACAAGGGTAAGCTGAGAGTAGCTGAGCCAACGGAGAAAGGCTGGGTAGTGAACGAATGGGTGAAACAGGCTATCCTGCTGTATTTTTCCATTCAGCCAATGGAGACAATGACACTGCCTCCATTTGAGTTTTTTGATAAAATGAAGCTGAAGTCCAACTATAAAGACCTGGGCGTGCGCGTGGTACCCCATGCTGTGGCACGTTACGGCGCCTACATCGCGAAAGGCTGTATCCTGATGCCTTCTTATGTGAACATCGGCGCTTATGTCGATGAAGGCACCATGGTTGATACCTGGGCTACTGTTGGTTCATGCGCACAGATCGGTAAAAACGTGCACCTGAGCGGTGGCGTAGGCATCGGCGGTGTACTGGAACCACTGCAGGCAAGCCCTGTTATCATTGAAGATGGCTGCTTCATCGGCTCCCGCTGTATTGTAGTAGAAGGTGTAATCGTAGAAAAAGAGGCGGTACTGGGCGCGAACGTAGTGCTGACACAATCCACCAAGATCATTGACGTGAGCGGTAACGAGCCAATTGAATACAAAGGCCGTGTACCAGCACGCAGCGTCGTAATTCCTGGTACCTACACCAAGAAGTTCCCTGCCGGCGAATACCAGGTTTCATGTGCACTGATCATCGGTCAGCGTAAAGCATCTACTGACCTGAAAACCAGTCTGAACGATACTTTACGCGAGTTTAGCGTAGCAGTATAAAAATACAGGTAAGCGTTTTTTCAAATTAAATTTGGTTAATTTGAAAAAACGCTTACTTTTGCAATCCGTTTTACGGAGTTGCCCAGATGGCGAAATTGGTAGACGCACTGTGTTC
>NZ_DATLKJ010000231.1:0-10009 GCF_035538455.1 Chitinophaga sp. | reverse complement strand
ATGACAAAAAAATATGAGAATATCACAAAATAAAACCTGATATTCGCCTACCACTTTTCGTGAACGGTGTTTGTAACCTGTGCTATCTTTAGTGTATTCCCCAATACCAGTTGACAGCAGGAACCAGAACCCGGTTTATATCATCACGATAACCTACCGGAAATGTATCAGTAACGATTACAGATTTTTCTTAATTTTTTCCCTCAGGCTTGCTGGATGGGTGATATTTTTTTTAGTGTTAATCAGACTTTTGTTTGGTTAAAGTTAGCATAGCTGAATGTGAGGTTGCTCACAATCATAACAGCAGGCTATGCTTGAATTATGTTCCCTGCCCTCACCATTAGATATTCTTCAATGCAACCATGAAATGACCTTTGCTGATAAATCTTAACTTTAGGTATAAACAGTATCTTTTGTTATGGCAAAGCAACTTTCAATTATCACCTTCAAAGGCAAGCTAGGTAACCTGATTGGTTACAGGCGCGGCGGCGGGTATTACCTGCGCAGCATGCCCGCAAGTGTGCGGCAGACAGTCGCTACCCGGCGCGCTGCACAGCGGTTTGGTATGGCCAGTAAAAAAGGAGCGCTTATCCGCAGCGCTTTCTCTGGTAAAATGGATGTCCGTTGCGATAGCGGGCATATCAACCGGTTGACCAGCAAGCTTATTCCCGTTGCCGGCAATGACATCAGCAGCCTGACGGGCTTCCGGTTTAATCAGCACACCGGAACAGAGAAGTTTCTCCTGTTGCCGCCCAGGCTTTCCCGGAATGGTATCCTGTACATTCCCCCGCAGATAATACCGGCGTGTGAAGGCTTTAATACCCTGGAAATAAAAGTAATTGCTGCCCGTATCAATTTCACTACGTCCCAGGTAACAGGTGCAGAATGCGCCGTACTCACCGTAAAAACAGGAGAGGCTTTTGAAGGAGCCGCGTGTGATATTGACGTACCAGGTACCGGTACATTAGTGATTACCCTGCAAATAAGGGGCATGCTGGATAATATCCCCTCCTGCAATAGAAGGTACCAGGCAGCTGATATTATTGCCGTATTGCCTCCGGAACCCCCAATGAAGGCCCAACATCCACCCATCCGTCAGAAGCAGCCCCGGCTAAAGCCTTTGTCAGGGAAAATATCAATCCCCGCATTCGCTCCGTTACCTCTTCCCTTTATACAACGGGAATAAACTACTTCCTGCCTGGCAACTGAATACTGATAATGAAACCTGACCACCGTTAAAGCATATACATTTCCATACTGCCCGCAGGGTTAACCTGGAGGGTGATCTCTGATTGTCTGTACACGGACATTTTACATACACTCACGCTTCTTTGATCGGTTCTACGGCTGCAACCCTTCCCCGGGACATATCCGCATCAAGTCCACCTTTACGCCTGTGTTACTGTATGGATCACGGCCGTGACATAGCCATATCCAAGTGGATAGACAGCCTTCCGTCTTCAATTCCGGGGGGAGAAACCATTCCCGGATCGCTATGCTTATACTGCGGCGGGTTGTATAGTTAACTTCGTTATCTTGATTATCCTCAAAATAACAGCCTATGACCACTACTCCCTCAAGCCTGCCATCCTCTTCATTTTCCGGATTCATCCTCAGAGAGAAACGTTCCCGGAAATTATTACTGGTGGCTGTTGCAGGCGCCTTTATTCAATGGCTGCTTTTTAAGGCGGCATACCCTTTCGCTGATTACTTTTCGGATTCGTATAATTACATAGAATCAGCGCTGGGTAATATGAGTGTAAATGTATGGCCGGTAGGGTATGCCCGCTTCCTGGAAATGGTGCATGCATTCAGCCGGAGCGACCGCGCAGTGACAGGGATTCAATATGCGGCAGTAATAGTGGCCGGGCTGTATTTCTTTTTCACCGTCCTGTTTTTTTACAGACCTCCGCGGCTGGTAGTGAGGATCTTGTATATCTTTCTCTTCTTCAATCCTGTATTGCTGTACCTCAGTAATTATATTTCCAGTGATCCGATATTTCTCGCATTGAGCCTGCTCTGGTTTACACAGTTGATCTGGATGCTGGAACGGCCTGCATTGTTCCGTATTGTAACACATGCGCTTGTGCTGGTGGTATTGTTCACCGTGCGTTATAATGCGATGTATTATCCATTGATTACAGCAGTGGCGCTGGCGTGCAGCCGCTATCGCATCTGGGCCAAAGCAGTGGGTATAGTGTTGCCCGTGGTATTGATCTATATGTTCATCGATTTCACCAGCAAAAAGAACCAGGAGTATACCGGCGCCAGGCAGTTTTCTGTTTTCAGCGGATGGCAGCTGGCCAACAATGCGTTGTATATGTATCCGCACATAAAGGTAGATAGTACAGCAGTACCGGCAGGTTGTGATTCACTGGCGAAGCTGGTGCGCCAATATTTTGCCATTATACCCGAAGAGTATAAGAAGCAATCGCCCGCAGATGGTGCCTTCTATATCAAAGAGCCGGGCGCGCCGCTGAAAGTATACCTGCAACGGTATGTAAACGCCACGCGCGTTACCTCCAACATCAAAGCCTGGGGAGGTGTGGCTCCTGTATACGGGAAGTATGGACGCTGGCTGATCAAAGATCATCCGGTCGCGTTCCTGCGTTACTTCGCCATGGAAAATGCCTGGGTGTATATTTTACCTCCGCTGGAGAAGCTGGAGTATTACAACCTCAACTCCAATGAAGTATGGGAAACCGCGATGAAATGGTTCAACTACAGCGACAAAAAGGTGTATGCCTTACCGGGCAATGATTTTCAGGGATACCTGTTGTTCCTTTACCCGGCCGTGTTCCTGGCGATCAATATATTGTTTGCCGGTTCGCTGGTCTTTTTCCTCATCAAAAAAGGCTGGAAGAAAGGGAGTCCCCGTTTCAACCGCTTTATGTTGCTCGGCATCTCATTCTGGCTGGTGAATATGGGCTTCAGCATACTGGCATCACCGGTGGTCTTCAGATACCAGTTATTCCCGATGGTCATCATTCTGACAGCAGGATCGCTGCTGCTTACCTTCCTGGATAAGGAGATTAAGATTTTCGAGTAAGCTACCGCAGGAAAACAGTAACATTCAATCCGGCACTGTGCCATTGGTTATTGTAATACGGCAATATCGCGGTGGTAGTGCGGGTATTGTTGTCGCGGAACAATTTGCGCTGTATCCAGGGATAAGCCCAGTATACAGCTTTGGTGCCGAGTATGCCTAAACCTGCGCCGGCCACGACATCGCTGACCCAGTGTTTGTTGTTGTACATACGCAGTACACCGGTAGCTGTGGCCACAGCATAGCCAGCCACGCCGTACCAGGGCGAAACATCGCGGTATTCCTGTCGCATGAATTCAGCCGTGGCAAAGGCCATAGCGGTATGCCCGGATGGGAAGGAGAGGTTATCGCTGCCATCAGGCCGTTCTTCGCGGGTAGTGTGTTTTATCAGCTCCATGGAACCGGTGGTAAGCAATGCCGACAGGCCCAGTATAATGGTACGGTCACGGAGATTATGCCTGCCATGAATACCTGCAGCATTGAGAATGTACACTGCCGCAGCGGGAGCTATCTGTAGGTAGTTATCGATATGGGTATGGAAGGTAGGATGATCTTCCACCAGCTCATTTTTGGTAGAGCGGTTCAGCTCTTTCAGCGGATGCGCCTTCAGGGCGGCGAAGCCATAACCCAGCATCAGCGCAGGTACGATGATGCCCGCGGTGGTAGTCCGGAAGACGGGCTGCTGTTGCCCGATACTGATATGGAAAGAACTATCTGTGGGAATACTGTCGGTATGGTTGGTTATTTGTGCTACTGCACACAAGGGCGCTGCAAGTGTTCCGGCTGCCAGGCCGGCCATCATAATCATTCTCTTCATCGGGCGTAATAATTAAGCCGCTCAAGTTAATGCACAATTCTGTGGAAAATCTGAAGGTAGCCATTATTCCCCTCCGCGGTCAGTCCTGGAGAGGATCAGCTCTGTTGTCTGCTTGGTGTACTTGTTATGGAAGATGAAAGTAATCAGGAGTCCTAGCACGCAACCTGAAAATACGGAGAGCACGCGGCTGATGGCTGTATCCCAGAGATGTTGCCCGGCTTCATGGGTCATTACGATGATAGTAGCTGCCAGCGCAGTACGGGTAGCGGCTTCAAAATTCAGCACATTACATAATACCACTGTAACGGTAACGGCTATACTCATCATGAGCATGAGGTTTGGATGTATCAGTAACAGCAGAAAGCCGGAAGAGGCGCCCACAATATTGGCTTTGATGCGCGTAACAGCCAGGGTCATGGCATCGGAGCCATCAGGGGAGAGGACCAGCATCACAGAGATCAGCACCCAGATCACATCCTGGTAATCCAGCAGCCATGAAAGCAGCAGCACTATCAGTACGCCGGTTACACATTTGGCGGCATATATCAGGATGCGTGTCAATCTTTCTCTCTTGGTCATAATACAAGGATATGTATTTTTAACAAAAGTACGCCAAGGTAGTCATGATCAGTAGTATAGTTATACATATTATGTAAGTAATAAAAAATTGTTTCTATACCTTTGCCGTCGTTTAACCAACTGAGTACACGATGAAATCTAGGAAACTATGCTGGGTGGCCGCCCTTGCCGGCTCGCTCTGCGGCTGTATTAAGGACGCGCCGCTGAACCCTGAAGCGGATATTGAATCATTCACGATCGACAAATCCAATCTCACCGGGGACGTTTTTATTGACCAGTCGAAAGGCAGGATACGCCTGTATCTTACAAGAACGGCATACGACAGCGGAGTAGTGCCAACTATTAAGATTACACCCGGCGCCACTATCACGCCTGCCTCCGGCGACTCGCTCAAATTTGACAGTGCTGGTATTAAGAAGTATACGGTTATTTCCCCCAGCGGCGTCAATAAAAAAACATATACAATTGAGCTGGTAAATATCGGCAACTGGAAATTTGATTTTGAGAAATGGGGAATCGATAAAACCTTCCCTGAAATTCCTTTTGAAACCCTGGAAGGAGAAGATGGTTCTGCCATCTGGTCTTCCGGTAACCTGGGCGTAGGTTTGGCCGGCGTATCGAACCCTAAGGAGTTCCCATTGCGCTCCACTACCGATGCTTATCAGGGCAAGCTGGCAGCTGAACTGGAAACACGTCCCGGTACTGAGCTATCCATGGGCTTCATGAATATCTACCTGTTTGCCGGTTCTTTGTTCATGGGGAATTTTGATCTCGGTTCTGCATTCCAGAATCCATTGAAGTCAACACAGTTCGGGCAACCTTATGCGGGTGAACCTGCACGCTTCACCGGCTATTACAAGTATAAGCCAGGCCCTGTGTTCCAGGATGAGAAAGGAAACCCTGTTGCCGGTAAAACAGATGAGTGCTCCATCTACGCCGTGTTATACACTGGTACTTCACGTCTCGATGCTACCAACATCTTTACTTCTGAACGGATCATTGCTACGGCCGTTCTTCCGGATGGTTCTGCCAAAGCGGATTGGACACACTTCGATATTCCTTTCACCTTCAAGAAAAGCTATGATCCCAATGTACCGATGATGATGGCCATTGTGGCGTCTTCCAGTAAGGATGGCAACTACTACAGAGGTGCTGTAGGCAGCAGACTGTTATTGGATAATATTGAAATAGTGAAAAAATAAAAACAACGGATCAACCCATGAAGAACAGAATAATTGTATTACTGATAGTCATGCTGACAGCGGGTAGCCCGCTGTTTGCGCAGGACCATAAAACAGCCACTTCATTTAAGCCTGTGCTGGAACACAGGATACTGGCAGGTTTCAACTTTGGCGCCACCGCACCGGTAGGACTGCCTAACACCATCAGGAAGATTAATTCCTACTGGTCGGAGTTCAGTCCGTCACTGGGCTATGAACTCTCTTACCGCGCTACCAGCAAATGGGGCGCCGCCATTGGTGTAAAGCTGGATTACAAAGGGATGCAGGTGAAAGATGAAGTGATGTATTTCCCTACAATCATCACCACAAAAGATGGTGCTTCGTTCTCCGGCGATTTCACCGGTAAAAACAAGACCATTGTACACAATGCATATGTAACCATTCCTGTAAGCGCGGTATTTACGCCTAACGACAGATGGCGCTTCAACCTGGGCGGTTATGCCGCCTGGCTTTTCAGTTCCAGCTTCTATGGTTCCGTGCATGATGGTTACATCCGCAATGGCGGCTCAACTGGTGAGAAGATCATCATTGATGAAGCAACCTTCGACTTTGGCAAAGAGCTGCGCAAATTTGATATTGGCTTACAGGGCGGTGCTGCTTACCGTGTAGGCAAAAAGCTGAGCGTTACCGGTAACCTGGCCTGGGGATTACGTCCGATATTCTCAGATGATTTCAAAGGAATGGACTTCCCGATGTATAATATCTACCTGATGCTGGGAGTAGCCTATAAGATATAGTTATTTTTTTATGTTGTTATTTGTTTATTTAGTTACTGTAGAAGATGTATCACAGTAACTAAATAAACAAATAACAACATAAAAAAGTAACTACATCTCAGAAGGTCTCTTACCTACCAGTTTAAAGAACGTGTTACTGAACGCTGAAACGCTGTTGTAACCGGTATCCCAGGCGATTTCACTGATCGTCTTATCAGTTTCAAGCAGGTACCCCATAGCCCTGATCATCCTTGCCAGTTTCAGGTACTGGAAAAAAGAAATATCCATCGTCGCCCTGAACATGCGCGTTAGTGTGCGTTCACTATAATTAAATTGTTGTCCCAGTACTTCCAGCGTGAGTTGCTCCGCAAGATTTTCCTGAATATATTTCAATACAGGCTGCAATCTTTTATTATCAGTGGTAGGAAGCTGTATGGGTAATGGTTGCAGGCTGATGTCGGGCAGAATATTTTTAATGGCTTTCACAAAGCGGTAGCCTTTGGAGCCGGGTGCCACGTCGCCATCCCATTTAGCAGTATACAGTATCATCTCCAGTAGCAGGTTGTTGACCGGATAGATGCCTGTTCTTGTATAGAACGGATCGGTGGCATCATCTTCGTCCAGAAAAAAGTAAATCGTCCGCACATAGTTCGCCGGATAACGATGCTGGAAATAATGTTCCACACCCGGTGGCACCCACATGTAATGCCGTGCAGGCAGAAAATAGGTTTTATCCCGTGTATACAGGAAAGCCACGCCACCTTCTACGTAGGTCAGCTGGCCTTTGTTGTGTTTATGAAAGGGAAAGTGGTGCTCTGTTTTCCAGTGCCAGATATAAGCCGTGTCAGGGGTTGCATCCACTCTCTCTAAAATCTCATCAGGATTGAAATCTTCCATTTGGCCGGATCTAACAATTTAATGGCAATTTATAGAAAATATTTTTATCCTGATCAAAGGAACTTTGCACTTTCATCAGAATAGATATGTCCTCGATCAGCAGTAAGCGGTTTGCAGGAGTGTTGCTCATAGCGCTCTTCTGCAACAATGGCGTAATTGGCCAGACCCCTGAAACAAGTAATCTTACATTAACAACGGTGTGGAAGAAGGCGGAAGCCTACAACAAACAGTTACAGATGCAGTACCTCCATGTGAAGCAGATGGAGGAATCCGTAAAGGCCGCCAAAGATGAGCGGCTGCCGGAAATCAAGGCGGAAGGACTGTATGCAAGGGTTTCCAATCTGGCCATGTATGAAGATGGCCTGTTTAAATCTCCTACACAGTTCCCGGTGGTGCACACCTTCTATAAAGCCGGTGCAGACGCTTACCTGAATGTATATAACGGAGGAAAGACTTCCCGCGAAATCACCGTACGCCAGACGGAGCGTGATCTGGCGCTGGAGCAGCAGCACCTCACAGAAACGGATATACGCTACAAGGCGGCGTCCCTCTACCTGGACATCTACCGGTATCGCACCTACGAAAACGTAATGGCGCAGGATATTGCAGAACGGGAGAAGGAATTGCACGAGATCCGGGAGATGTTCAAAAACGGTGTGGTACTGAAAAGTGACATCCTGCGTGCGGAGCTGAAGTTATCCAGGCAGTGTATGACCCTGCTCGAGATCCGCAATGGCATACAGATTGCCAACCAGCGGCTCAATATCATGATAGGGCAGCCTGACAGCATAGATAATAAGATCTCGCTGGATACGCTGGATATGCCTTTATCCCCCCAACACAGTTATGAAGACTACCTGGGGGAAGCCTATGAGCATTCGTTTGCCTTTAGGATTTCTGAAAAAGAAACGGCGCTGAGTGAGCTGAAACTGAAAGAGGTAAAATCAGCCGTGCTGCCTAAGCTGGGGCTGTTTGCAGAGTACGCCTACACCTACCCGCAGATACAGTTCTATCCATATGCGATAACGCCTTATGGATTGGGGCAGGTAGGGGTAAAGGCGGGTATTCCGGTATCGGCTTTCTATCAGAACAGACATAAGAAGCAAGCTGCAGAAATAGCCCTGCAACAGCAGGAGACGGAGCATGCCGATACAAAAGACCAGGTACGGCAGGAAGTAAAGGCGGCTTATCTGCGTTACGCCGAAGCGCTCACCCGCATTCAGGTAGCGAAAGACAATATCAGTCAGGCTAAGGAAAATCACCGGATCGTCAGCAATACTTACTTCAACCAGCTCTCGCTGCTCACAGATCTGCTGGACGCGGAAACCCAGTTGCTGCAGGCCCGCTTCGATCTTACCGCAGCTGCCGTTACCGCACAATTACAATACTATCAATTATTGAAAGCAACAGGCAACCTTTAACATATGAACCAAACCGACACCACCACCAACAGAACCGACAGGCTTATTTCAGGAACTACTACCATTGTTGCCTCCGTGGTAGTTATAGGTCTTGCTATATGGGGCGTGAAAAGCCTCCTTTATCTATGGAAGAATGAAGAAACTAACGATGCACAGGTAGATGAATATATTAACCCTGTTGTAACCCGCGTTACTGGCTATGTAGAGGAGATCAGATATGAAGAGAACCAGGAAGTGAAAAAAGGTGATACGCTCGTGATCATCGACAACAACGAATATACCGCACAGCAACAGGAGGCATCGGCCGCCCTACAGAATGCACTTGCACAGGTAGGCGTATTGTCCAGCAACATCAACACCAGCAGCCAGACGGCGAAGGTGTACCAGTCCCAGATCGCTGCTGCCAGAGCAAAGCTCACCAACCAGGAGCAGGAGTATGAGCGCTACAAAAAGCTCTATGACGCAGAATCGGCTACCCGGCAACAGCTCGACCGCGTAGTGGCTTCTCTTGATGTAGCCCGTTCAGAATACAACACCGCCGTCAGCGCTTATGATGCCGCATTGGCAAAGATTAATGATGCCAGGGTACAACAAAGTACGCTGGATGCAGAAATAAAAAGAAGGGAAGCAGTGGTGGCTAAAAGTGATCTCACGGTTTCCTACACCGTGATCACAGCGCCTTACAATGGTAAGATGGGCCGTCGGACGATTCAACCCGGACAACTGGTACAGGCAGGGCAGACGCTGGCCTACATCGTGGACTGGGAAGCTGGCAAATGGATAGTGGCCAACTTCAAGGAAACACAGATCCGTCATATGTACCAGGGCGAAATCACCAACATTACTGTCGATGCATTTCCCGGCCGTGTATATAAGGGAAAGATTGAGTCATTGTCCGGCGCCACCGGTTCCCGCTTTTCCTTGCTGCCACCTGATAATGCAACGGGTAACTTTGTGAAGATAGCGCAGCGCATACCAGTGCGTATCCGCCTGGAGGGCACGCCGGAGGAGCTGAAGGAGCTGTCGGCCGGCATGAGTGTAAACGTATCTGTATCCAAAGCCCATAAACAGTCATGAGTAAAGCATTGCCTATATTTAGGCCGTGGGTGCCGCAATGGCTGATCAGGCTGACCATCTTTCTGGTATTGCTGCCAACGGTAATGCTGTTTGCATTATCCACAGCCAACGTGAATGCCGCCGCAGGTTTTTATGGTGCGGAGCCGGCAGACATGCAATTCTCCATGTTGCTGTATTATGCATCCCTCGCCAGTTTCACGCCACTGGAACGACGG
>NZ_DATLKJ010000230.1:0-9922 GCF_035538455.1 Chitinophaga sp. | reverse complement strand
CGAAAATGCATATCCGTATCTGGTTTGTGGACGTAAGACCCAAATTCGCACTGGCAGCTTTCGCCGGCGCAGGCAGTGTTTTCTCTAACCACGATTTTCAACTGTCAGGTTTCAAACCAAGTTATGGAATTGGCGTCCGCTATTTCTATGATGAAAGCGCGAAACTTACTGTTCGTATAGACTACGCCGTAGGAGAGAAGCGCGCGGGCGAATCAAGACAGAAAGGATTGTATTTATCTCTTGCAGAAGCATTTTAGATTATTAATGACGGCGCTTGTTATTTGATAACAATTTGGTAACTTCCCCTGTATAGTTGATTTCACTGTATAGTATAGTTGTTTATCACCAAAACCGTCGAATATGAGAAAACCTTTCCTGCTTTCTGCAGCCATGCTGGCATTGGCTGTATCAGGAAGCGTCCACGCCCAGGACAAGTCCACGTCAGCCCATTCAAGATTCTACCTGAAAGCCGCCGGCGGTTATTTTTTTAGTGTTTCACCGGGACAGTTCCCGAATGTTGGCCCGTTACCGCCTGAAGACAGGCGTATTGAAGTGAATACCGCCACCGGTGCTCAAACTGTTCTCAGTCGTAAAGTGCTTACCGGTTCCTATGGAGAAGGTGTAAGAGGAGGCCTTACTGTTGGGTATGATATTAATAAATACCTGTCAGTAGAGGCATCGTTTAATTACTACCACAGCAAAAAGAACCTCATGACCCGCAGCCTCGCTACTGCAGCAGGCTCCGGTACTATATTGACGAATGTGGAATCTTACGGTCATGTAAATGCCGTAGACTTCGCACCCAGTCTGGTGGTGAGTCCAGGTCTTGAGAAGGTGAATCCTTACGTCCGTTTTGGGGTAGTTGTGCCTTTATATGGCAGGCTCTACATCGAAACGGATGCTTTCCAGCTGAATCGTCCGCCAGCAGGCGCACCGCTTCCTCCCGGGACAATGATCCAGACTAACATTCACCGCAAGGAAGAGATCAAGCCTAATGCTACTATCGGTTTCCAGGGCGCACTGGGTGTGTCTTTCGCTGTTGCGCGCCGGTTCAATATCTTCGTGGAGGCAGAGTACCGCAACGTTCCTGTGAAAGGCAAGGAAAAAGAAATTACTACCTACACAGAAACCAACAAAGCGATCAACCCTGCTAGCGGCGCTACTATCGCTGATCTGCCGGGCCGGTCACTCAATGATCTCAGCGTCGCTGAAAAGAATACCAAGTACGTAACCACCCTGGACCAAAATTCCAACACACCCACCGGACAATCCGGCTCCAAGGTTACCTACAAAAATGATAATGCTCCCGCCAATGACCTGAAATCCTATATCAACATAGGTGGTCTGGGAGTGAATGCAGGCGTCAAATTCAGACTCTGATTCATGTGATTTTTGTGATGAGGATGATGTGCGGAGATTGATTTTTGATGTATGAATATTGAAATGATTTTATCATGCAATACACCGGTACAGGATTATTTTCTGTGCCGGTTTTTTATTGATTCTATTTACTGTAATAATTATCATCTATCTTGCAACCATTCCCTTTTTACTATATATAATAATCACAATAATCATATTAATCATAATCATCACAGTCATGCTTTCACACGTGGATTTTACCTGGCTTACAACCACATTCGGCAAGGATAGCGGTAACCCGCATATCGATGTAAAGGAAAGCGTTGTACATGAGATCTTCAAAGACAAAGTACTGATCAATACCGCCTTTCAGGATTGTACTTCTTATGAAGTATCATTTGCTGAAGCGGAACTGATGATCCGGAAGAACAAGCTTGACAACCACAAGCTACATGAAAAGGCCGCGCTGATCGCCGATGAGATGAGTGAAAATGATAATGAAGAACTGGTAACCCTCTGGAATGCCATGATAAAGGAACTGCGGACACTTGAAAAACTGCACGGACTTTCCAACGCTAAAGAACCACTGGAACAGTTATACCTGGACATTTTTGATGAAGAAGATGCCGAAGAACAGATCAATAACCTGCCGGATATTGTAAAGTCCAATCCGGCTGACATCTGGGAAGAATTACAGGTGGCACTGCAGAATACCAGCAACCTGGCGGAATTTGAATGGAAGGAACTTTCAGATGAAGGTATCTTCGCGCTGAACCAGCTGCAACCTGTACAGTCGGCCGGCATTATACTGGAAGGGCCCACTGATGAAGAGTATGAAGAAATCGCTGCTGCAGATGATTATGCCAAGACATTTCTGGACTTCCTCAATGTGCAGCTGGAGGAGTACGAGCTGAAGATTGTAGCTATCGGTGTTGAGCTGGATGAATACCAGTCGTTTGCCTGTTTCCCCATGCAGGACTTTCGCCTGGCTAATGCCATGCTGAAGATGGAGGAACTGGGCCTGGTATGCTTTTTCTAGTACGCGACTTGCTACCGCAGTATTAAAATATCATTAAAATGCATAGGAACATTCGTTGAAACCCGGTAGCATTGAATAAATTAGAGCTGCGATAATTTTTTATATAGTGAGATTTTTCCGGTATTTACTTTTTGGATTGATCACCGCCTTTGTGCTGCCACAGACAGCGCAGAATGCAGTGCGCATACAACAGGCAACCGGAATATCCTTTACAAAGAATAAGAATGCTAAAGCAATTGCTGCTTATCGCCTTCAGACAACCCCCACGCGTTTCAAGCGCCGCCCGGTAGGTCTTAACGATTACCACGACCGGCAATGCGCTGTTATCTGCATCACACTCCGCGAACGTTTTGTATATGTTGCTGATGTCATATCAGGTTATCACAGCAACCCTTATCTCAGTATCCCCGTTCCGCTCAGAAGCTGGAGAGGCCCGCCAACAGTCTGATCCCACATATTGATGTTTTTTATTTTCTTAAATCTTTTGAGCGATTTATGCGTATACGTATTTCCGCGAAGAAGAGGTATGGATTGTTGGTATGCTTGTTTCCCATTACTTCCTTATTCGCACAAACAACTGCGGATAGTCTTTCGCTGCGCGAAGCTATCACGCTGACACTTGCCCGCTACCCGGCCGTTAAGGCCAAACAGCAACTGGTAAAAGCTGGCGAAGCTAATCTTACGGACGTCAGACATAACTGGTATCCTGTACTGAAATTGCATGACCAGGTCGATGTTGGCACAGATAACAGTATCTACGGCTCCTATTTTACCATGGGGCTGATCCCTTCCACATCCGGAGGCATCCGCAATGAAAATGTCAGCTCACTCATGAGCGGCAACATTGCGATGGCCAATGTGCAATGGGAGATCTATAACTTCGGCGCCTACGGCAGTCAGCGGGAAGATGCCCGCAGAGCGCTGGAGGTAAACCACGCCGATCTCGGTAATACTGCCAACCAGCTTACAGTGAACGTAATTGAAACTTATCTCCAACTATTACGGCTACACGAATTAATCAATATACAGGCAGACAACGTAAAACGGAATGCGGAAATAGTCCATGCCGTCACTACCGTAGTACTGCATGGCCTCAAGCCGGGCGTAGACAGCACCATTGCTGTTGCCGAGCTTTCCAAAGCACGCCTTAATCTGCTGGACGTATCCAACCACTACAACCAGGCGCGCATACAACTAGCTACCCTGACCGGGCTCGACACCTCGCAGGTAACGCCCGAATGGAATACCGGCGGGCGTCTGATGGCTATGCTCAATAGCGATAGCAGTAGCACAGTCGCTGATAACACGCATCCGCTGCTGCAGTATTATGACGCCCTTTTCCGCAGGCAACAGGTGCAGGAGCTGATTGTACGTAAACAGAGCCTGCCTAAACTGAGCCTCATGGCCGCTGGATGGATGCGCGGTTCCAGCGGTTCTTTCAACGACTACTACGATAAAAATCTCTTCAGTGGCCTGGGATACAACAGGTATAATTACTTGCTGGGCCTCGGTGTAACCTGGAATATCACAGATCAGCGGCGCCGGCACGAAAGGCTCGCAGTACAGCAATACAGGTCGGCCGCAGCATCGCAGGAGTTGGAAACCTTGCGTGTTGTGTTGCATAACATGTATGAGCAGGCACAGAATGATATACTAACGTCGAAGGCTAAACTGAATGAGTTGCCGCTGCAGCTGCAGGCAGCACGCGCAGCGGCAAGGCAGAAAACCTCGCTGTACAAGGGCGGCCTGGCCAACATCATTGATGTGACCAATGCGCTCTTTGTGCTCAATAGAGCCGAAACAGATTTGGTAGAAGCCCGTACTGCCGCCTGGGTGGCTCTTTTTAGGGCCGCCTATGCCAGTAATAACATCGCGGCTTTCAGTCTTCAGTGATCATTACAGCTGATAGTGGTCAACTATCAGATATTAAAACTATTTCTATGTCATTAGTTTCTTCCGCATTGAAAAAGCCAGTTACTGTGGTGGTGCTCACCGGCGGTATACTGCTTTTCTCCCTGCTGGCTATATTCAAAATACCTGTCGATATCTTCCCGCAGCTCAACCTGCCCACGATATATGTGATAGAGCCTTATGGCGGTATGTCGCCCCAGCAAATGGAAGGCTTCTTTGCCACGAGGTTGCAGGACCAGTTTCTCTATGTGAATGGCGTGAAGAATATCTCTACCAAAAACATTCAGGGATTAACGCTATTAAAATTGTCGTTCTACGAAAACACGGATATGGCAGAAGCCTCTGCACAAGTGGCTTTACAGGTGAACCGCGCGATGAAGTTCTTCCCGCCCGGCGCCCTGCCGCCGCAGGTAGTGCGCTTCGATGCGTCTTCATTACCGGTAGGAGAGCTGGTCTTCAGCAGCCCGGATAAATCGTTGAAAGAGATCTACGATCTCGCCTCCACGCGCATCCGTCCGATGTTTGCATCGGTACCGGGATTGTCTGCTCCGCCACCTTTTGGCGCCAACTCGCGCTCCGTAGTGGTGAACGTGGACCCGCAGAAGCTGCGTAGTTTCAACCTCTCCGCCGATCAGGTAGTAGAGGCCATCGCCAGAAGCAATGTGATGACACCGTCCGGCAACATCCGCATTAACAACACGATGTATGTAACCACCATTAATTCACTCGAAAAGCAGGTAACAGACTTTGGTGAGATTCCGGTGGTCACAAATGGTAACAACACCGTGTTTATACGGGACCTGGCTAAAGTAAGCGACGCTGCAGACGTTACCGTGAGCTATGCATTGGTGAACGGAAAGCGCTCTGTATATATTCCTGTAGTGAAAACGGCCACGGCTTCCACCTGGGATGTGGTAAAGCAGCTGAAAGCGAAACTACCCGATATGCAGAGTCTTCTGCCGGATGATGTGAAAATCTCTTACGAATTTGACCAGTCTGTATTTGTGATCAACGCCGTGAAAAGTCTGATCACAGAAGGTTTGCTGGGGGCGCTGCTTACAGGATTGATGGTGCTGCTCTTTTTGCGCGACCTGCGCAGCTGCCTCGTGGTGGTAATCACGATACCGGTTGCGGTATTGAGCGCCGTGATGGGCTTGCAGCTCACCGGGCAAACCATCAACCTGATGACATTGAGCGGTCTAGCACTAGCCATCGGTATCCTGGTGGACCAGGCCACTGTTACCATCGAAAACATACATCAGCACCTGGAGATGGGGAAGTCGCTGCGTCTCGCCGTATACGATGCCTGCGAAGAAATATCCTTCCCGCTGCTGCTGATACTACTGTGCATACTCGCGGTGTTCGCTCCGTCGTTTATCATGACAGGCGTGCCCCGCGCGATGTTCCTGCCACTGTCACTTTCTATCGGCTTCGCCATGATTGCCTCTTACTTCGCGGCGCAGACACTGGTGCCTGTGGTTTCCAACTGGTGGTTAAAAGCAGAGAAATACCAACATGCGCATGCAGGACTCGCGCTGGACAAAAATGAGATAGCAGAAGTGAATGCGCATCTGAAAGAAGAACAGGCGCATCCTGCATCTAATACTTTCTTTGAGCGCTTCAAACGCTGGTTCATGCATGTGCTGGAGAGTGGAATGAAACGATCGCGCCTCATTACAGTTATTTATATAGCGGGTGCATTGTTGCTGGCAGGTGGTTGCTATCTATGGATAGGTAAAGACCTGATGCCGCATGTGAACAGCGGTCAGTTTCAGCTGCGCCTCAGGATGCCCGATGGCACACGGCTTGAGCGCACGGAAGCCCGGCTCCATGATGTATTGGATATTATCGACAGCACGGTCAATGGACATGTGGCCATCAGCTCTGCGTATGTGGGAACTATTCCCAGCAGCTACGGTACCAGCAACCTGTATATTTTCAACAGCGGCTCACATGAAGCAGTATTACAGATAAACCTGGATGAAGGTTATAAGGTGGACATGGAAATGCTGAAAGATAAACTGAGAGAGAATATTACGAAGAAGATACCAGGGATGCGATTGTCTTTTGAACCGATAGATCTGACAGAAAAGATCATGAGCCAGGGCGCCGCTACGCCGATAGAGCTGCGTGTGGCAGGAAAAGACATGCAGCAGATCTCCGGCTTTGCAGAACGGCTGGTGGATGGCATGAAGCAGGTCAGGTTTCTGCGTGACGTGCAGATCGCACAACCATTGCATTTCCCGGTAATCAGTATACATATCGACCGCCTGAAGCTGGCGCAGATGGGACTTAACATTTATCAGGTGGCACGCTCTGTTACGGCTTCTACATCATCCAGCCGCTTTACGGAGAAGAACCAATGGCTCGATGAAAAGGTGGCGTACACATACCAGGTGCAGGTGCAGATACCTGAATACAGCATGACCGCCATCAACGATCTGAAGGAGATTCCGTTGGTGGAAGGCCGCCCGCGCCCGGTACTGGCGGATGTAGCCACCTTTGACCTGACCGAAATGCCGGGCGAAATAGACCGCGCCGGTCCTCGTAGGTTCGTTACCGTTAGTGCCAATATCTCAGGCGCCGATCTGGCCACTGCCACCAAAGCGGTGCAGCGGGTGGTTGATAATGCCGGTACCCCGCCCAAAGGCCTGAAAGTCGAACTGAAAGGGGCTTCCAGCCTGCTCGTGGAAACGTTGGACAGTTTGCAGAATGGCCTGGCAATAGCGGTGGTCGTGATCTTTCTGTTACTGGCAGCCAATTATCAGTCGTTCCGGCTGTCGCTGGTCGTGCTGAGCACAGTACCGGCCGTAATTGCCGGTGCGCTGCTGATGTTGATCATCACAGGCGCCACACTCAACCTGCAATCTTATATGGGCATGATCATGTCCACCGGCGTATCGGTGGCCAATGCCATCCTCATCGTTACCAATGCGGAGAAGCTACGGGTGGAATATAATGATGCCCGCAGAGCGGCGGTAGTGAGCGCGGGTATCAGGTTGCGCCCGATCCTGATGACAAGCCTCGCCATGATTGCAGGGATGATCCCAATGGCAGCAGGAATGGGTGAAGCGGGGGACCAGACTGCACCACTGGGCCGCGCTGTAATAGGAGGGCTGATTGCTTCCACCTTTGCAGCGCTGCTGGTGTTACCACAGATATACGGTATCATACAACGTAAAGCCGGACTGGATTCGCCGTCACTGATGCCGGCAGAAAAATAATTTTTAAAATATATCCCATGAAGTATATAAGCATGCTATTATTCTTTGCAGCCGTAGTAACAGGTATGGTCGCCTGTCACAGCACGGCGGCGCCTGAATATAAAAAGACAGCTCCCGCCGGGAGAACACTCACTCTTGGCAAAACCGTAGAACAATCGCTGCCCGGAAACATCCGGCTGCCAGGCGTTCTGGAACCTTTCCAGAAAGTGTCCATCTTCCCGCGGGTAAATGGTTTCATCAAAAGCATCAGTGTTGACCGTGGTTCGCATGTAAGGAAAGGGCAGGTACTGTTAGTGCTGGAAGCGCCTGAAATTGCGCAGCAGTACTACGCCGCACAGTCAAGGTACCTGCAGGCGAAGGCTGGCTATGCTGCCAGCAAAGACAACTATGAACGCACATTGGCAGTGAGCGCAGAGCCAGGTACCATCTCCGCGCACGACCTGGAACTGGCGCGTGCACGTATGCTGGGAGACAGCGCATTAATGAACAGCGAACTGGCTAATTTCAGGGCCAGGGAAGTGATGTTGGGCTACCTGACTGTTACAGCGCCATTTGATGGTGTGATAACTGAAAGGAATGTGCATCCCGGCGCACTGGTAGGGCCTGACACCAAAGCAGACAGCAAACCCATGCTGATGCTGGAACAGGAGGATAAGCTCAGGCTGGTATTGCAGGTACCGGAAATGTACAGCGGGCAACTGCTGCGCAGTGCGGCGGTTACCTTTGGCGTGAATGCTCTGCCCGGGAAGGAATTTCAGGGAACCATCTCCAGGCAAGCCGGTACACTGAATGATAAGTACCGTTCAGAAGCAGTGGAGATCGATGTGCAGAACAATAACCAGCAACTCAAAGCCGGCATGTATGCAGAGATCAGCCTGCCGCTGAATGGTACCGCATCTGCGCTGGTAGTACCTTCTTCAGCTGTTGTTACTTCCACAGAAAAAAAATATGTAATTGCAGTGAGAGATCATAAAACCAAATGGATAGATGTACAGGAAGGTAACCATCATAACGACTCCACAGAAATCTTTGGCGCCCTCAGGCCAGGAGATAATGTCGTACTGGATGCCACGGATGAGATCAAAGATGGGATAACGGCGCCCCGCTAAGCAGTGATGCCGTCCCGAGGAGTCGGGACGGCTTTTTCGCTAACTGTTCCGTCTATATTGATTTATTTCATGCTCCTATTGAAAAAAGGGAACAATATTATCCACCTAGTAATCAATAACGGATTTTTACCTGTTGTTCAACTAAAAAATCTTTTTTAATGGGTGGCGCGGAAAACCGCCGCACGTGTGATATACGGCCGACAGTTAGTGAAAATATGCAGACTGGATAGCATGCCGGAATTCCATTGGCCATGCTACAGAAAACGCGTAAAGCGCTCATGGCTCAATGCCACGCGGACGAGAATACAACTGTTTGATACAGCTTATACTATACCGGTTATTTTGAGCCCAGTGGACCTATTGTTTAATTAACACGGGGGAATTTGAAATTGTTGCGAAGAGAAAAAAAATTAGAGGTTAAACAATTCCTTGATACCGAGAGCCAGCATCTGTACGCCAATTACGGCCAGGATAAGCCCCATCATTTTAGTTATCACCATCATGACGTTGGTACCCAGCACTTTCACAATGCGTTCACCTGCAATGAAAAGCAGATAGGTAATATAGCAGATGGCGGCGTAGATAATGATCACAATGGCAAGATGAGTGAGGTCTTTTGCCGCGGAATAGCTCATGGAAGTTGTGATGGTACCCGGACCGGCCAGCAACGGCATCGCAAGAGGGGTAATGGCTACGCTTATTCCCTGGTCTGCCTTCACCGGTTGATCACCCAGCTTTTCATGCTGTACTTTACTCTCTTTTCCGCGCACCATTTCATAGCCTATCAGAAACACCAGTATACCACCTGTAACACGTAACGCAGCCAGTGTGATGCCAAATACATGGAAGATAAGTTTGCCTGCCACACTGAACACCAGGATAATACAGAAGGCAATCAGCACGGATTTGGTGGCGATATTGCGCTTGGCTTTCCGGTCCATATAGGAGGTCAGCTCCAGGAACACAGGGATTGCTGAGATGGGATTAACAATCGCCAGTAAACCCATGAAAACAGTGGTAGCAAACGCGATGTAGTTATCGAACAATGACATCATATATAGCAGGATTTAGCGCTCAGTGTTTAGCTTTGGTTGTATAATGACTAAATATAGAATTTTAAAATTATAATGCATCATTTTAAACTAAAAACTAACGACTGTTTATTCTGGGCAGCTGCCAGTTATAACGCAGGCTGAGTAATCTTATCAGCACTATAACGGTAACGGATATACTAAGAATAATATCTGCAGGGATATTGGTGAAAGTACCAAGCGCCA
>NZ_DATLKJ010000229.1:0-19127 GCF_035538455.1 Chitinophaga sp. | reverse complement strand
AGTAGTGCGGTGTCGTTGGTGTTCAATGGTTTGTTGATCCAGGGCATGCCGCCGTAATTTTTCAACCGTTCGAAATAATACCAGGCGCGGAAGAAGTAGGCTTCGCCGACAAAGGTTTTATAGGCGTTGAAGTCGCCCGGTGTTTTGCTGTAATTGACGAGGAGATAATTCACCCGGCGTATATCTCCCCAGAAGTCGTACCCGAAAACGTTGGTTGGTGGCGTAGACTGGCCGTTATTCCGCACATTGATTTGTGCGCCGACGAGGTTGTCGGAATTGACATCATCGGAATAGGGGCCTACATTACCGTAGCCACCATAGGAAGGCAGTGAATTATAGAAAGAGTTGGCGTAGAGCTTGACGTCGTTGGCGGAAGTCCAGAAGCTGTTTTCGCCGATAGCAGTGGGCGGTTGCTGATCAAGTTCCTGTTTGTTGCAGGCGGAGAATCCCAGGGCGATGCAACCGGCCAGGAAAAATCGTATATGCTTGATGGTGAGTATACTCATGATAGTGATTTGAAATAGTCAGCAGTATTAAAGCGTTACATTCAGTCCGAACGAGAAAGTGCGTTGTATCGGGTATATCTTCAGATCAGATTGCAGCAATTCCGGATCAATGGCGAACCGTTTGCCGAGGCCGGGTGCGATGGTAAAGATGTTCTCACCGCTCAGGTACAGGCGCAGCTGAGAGAGGTGCATACGGTTCAGCATAGCTTTGCTGAAGGTGTATCCTATCTGCAATGTCTTCAAGCGCAGGTAACGGGAGCTGAGCAGGTAACGTGTCTGCACCGCCTGGTTCTTGGAGGCAGGACCTTCCAGATAATACTTGGGGAAGTAGCCATTGGGATTATCTGGCGACCAGCGGTCGTTGTGCGTGGTGAACATGGTAGCCTGCCACATGCTGCCGGTGAGTCCCCAGAAATAGTTGGAGACGGTGAAGAAATCGGCCTTGCCTACACCCTGGAAGAAGGCGCTGATATCAAATCCTTTCCAGGCGGCGTTGAGTGTAAGTCCATAACGGAAACGCGGTGTGCTGTTACCAATGATTCTTCTGTCGCCTGGATTCTGCAATGTCTGATTGCCATAATCAATTTTACCGTCGCCGTTGAGGTCTGCATATTGCACATCACCGGCGGTCCAGTTTTGCGAATCGATGAAAGATTGGCCGGGTGCTTTTTTCGCTGCTTCATCTGACTGGAAAAGGCCTACTGTCTGGAGGCCCCAGATTTCTCCCATTGTCTGACCATTATACCACGTATTGAGGTTGTAACCGGGATTCGGGTATTCCAGTACTTTACCCTGATAGTCTGAGAATACGAATTTTGCGCCGTAGCTTACTTCTCCGATCTTGTCCTGCCAGCTGAGCGACAGATCATAACCGGTGGTTTGTATAGAAGCATTATTGCGTGTGGGTGGTGCAATCCCCAGTGTGGAGGGATACAGCTCTGAAGGGCCAAACAGGTCTTTTACCTTACGGCGGTACCAGTCGAAAGTAAGTTGCAGGCGGCTCCCGAGGAAAGCGGCATCTACACCCAGATCCAGCATGCTGGGTTTTGACCAGGTAAGATCGGGGCTGATCAGTGAAGTGGGGGCGCTTACATAGGGGAGGCGTTCATTTCCAAAAATATAGTTGGTGCCGGCTGGCGCAACAGTGCGCAAGTTGGAAATCACAGGATAATATCTTTCTAAATCGAGAAAATATTTATTATCGCCGGAGGTACCGTAGGATGCTCTCAGCTTCATTTCATTTACAACATGGGCCAATGGTTTCCAGAATGCTTCTTTCGAGATATTGTATCCGGCAGATACAGAAGGATTGAAGATCCAGCGTTTGTCTTTCAGGAAGAGGGATGTACCGTTATAACGGCCGTTCAGCTCCAGCAGGTACTTTTCCCTGAAGTTGTAGTTAACCCGGTAGAAAACGCCCTGTACCGCCCATTTGTAGCCATAATCGCCGGCGGTGAACTGGTTGCCATAGGTGAGGCTGAGGGACGGAAGATCTGGTGTATAGAGGTTCGTGTTATAACCATTGAGTGATTCATATTTTTTCAGCTCATTCTGATAGCCAACCAGTACGCCGATGTTGTGGTCATTGTGGATGGAGGTATTGTATTCTGCATACAGGTTATAGTTACGGTAGGTGGTGTTGGCGTTACCTTTTGATACGCTGCTGACACCGGACGGCGCCGGTATGGTACCATCCACATTGGCTTGCGACGGCACCTGCAGAATGGTGGTAAGTGTGTTGCGGCGCATCTGGTTATAGCTGAAGTCTCCTTTTACAGACAAGCCTTTCATTGGATGCAGATCGAACAGGCCTGTCATCCTGTATTCATTTTCGTTGAAGCCCTGCTGACCTCCTTTGGTAAGTAAGGGGATCTGTGAGGCTTCGGAATAATTACCGTCAGGATTTTTTACAGGAACAGTGGGCCATCTGCGTGGTATCTGGTGAAACCAGTTGTTACCAACGCTGGCGACTTCACTAGGGGTGAAGCGTTTGTCTTCATAGTAGGATGATTTCAGTCCGACGGACAACCAGTTGGTGAGATCTGCATCGAAGTTGGCTCTGAAATTGTAGCGCTGGAATTCATCATTGACAAACTTGAGCAGGCCTGATTTTTTTACGTATCCGGCTGAGATAAAGTAGGATGTTTTTTCGCCGCCGCCGTCGATGTTTACACTGTGCTGCTGATTGGAGGACCAGTCTTTCAGGAAGACTTTGAACCAGTCTTCATTGGCATTGGACTTATCCCATGCAGCCCATTGATTGGGGTTATTGGGATTAGGAACCGTAGCCGGTGTGTTGGCGGGATCTTTCATGTATGCCTGTATACGATCCAGTGTGGCCTGATCAAATACAGGTGTACCGCCATTGTTTTTGGAGGCTTCGTTGTAGAAGTTGGCAAAATCCCAAGCGTTCATCATCTTCGGTACGTTCAGCGGTTGGCTGAACGAAAAGTTATTGCGGTAGGTGAGTCTGGGAGTTCTGTTTTTCTTACCTGTTCTGGTGGTGATAAGTATAACGCCGTAGGGAGCGCGTGATCCGTAGATGGCGGCAGATGCTGCATCTTTCAGTACGGAAATGCTTTCCACTTCATTGGGGTCGATGGTGTTGATGTCTCCTTCGACGCCATCAATCAGTACCAATGGGCCGTTGCTTGTGCCAAGACCTGTGAACCCACGGATATTGAGACTTTTCCCGGCTCCGGGTTGTCCGCCGCCGGTACCGGTGGTGACGTTGAGGTTGGCGATTACGCCCTGTAAGCCTTCACTCACATTGGTGATGGCCCTGTTCTGCAATACATCGCCTTTCACCTGTGCTACTGCACCGGTGAGATTTACTTTCTTCTGTGTGCCATAACCCGTTACTACAAATTCCTGTAGTTTGGATTCGTCCGGTGTCAGGGCAATGGTGAAGTTGGCTCGGGCGTTCAGTGCAATCTCCTGGGTGAGGTAGCCGGTGAACCGGGCTTCCAGCGTAGCGTCGCGCTTTACATTTGTTAGCCGGAATGAGCCGGACTGGTCTGCCACGGCGCCTTTGCCGGTGCCCTTCACCAATATGGTAGCGCCGATTAACGGCGCTCCGGTCTTATCGGTAATCCTTCCGTTCACTTGGGGTACAATCGTGGAATCCTGGAGCGGCGACTGTTCAGGAGTTGTTTTCTCCCTGATGATAATGTTATGTTCGATAATCTCATAGGTGAGATGCGTATTTTTCAGGCACTCATTCAGTGCTGTTTCCAGTGGAACATTGTTGACCTGAACAGTTACCGGCGGCGGATCCTCTTTCAGCCGGTAATCATAAATAACAAGATAGTTGCTTTGTGCGGTAACAGATTTCAGTACACGATACAGGGGTGTATGCGTGAAGGAAAGTGTGACACGTTGTGTAAATGCCCTCACAGATGTACATAGCAGGGACAGAAGCAGAACGAAGCTGATTGATTTCATGAATCTCGTTTGGTTTTGGTTGAGAAAAAGAGCCCTGTACAGGTTATACCTGCAGATTATCTGGCCCGAATGCTGATGTTGGTTGTTAGTGTTGTTTGTTAGTTGTTCACTGTTGTTTTAAAAAGATAGCAGCCACGGACGGATACGTGCCGGTATCATTTTTCCTGTTTCAGAAAGACGTTGTTTTTTAGTTCGTGAAATTGTTCTTCTGTTCACTGTTAGAGCATTACTGTTAGTTTCCTGCCTTCCAGCCTGCATTTTAGCCCTGCTCCGTTGAGGATCTTAAGGGCTTGTGACAGTTGATAGTTACGGTATATTTCTCCTGTTAGTTTTTTCCCTTCCGGATTGCCTTCATAGGCCACATCAACATTATACCAGCGTGACAGCTGCCGCAGGGCGGCCTGCATGTCTGTTTTGTTGAAGATGAACAAGCCTTTTACCCAGGCGGTTATTTCTTCCGTATCGGCAGGCTGGACGCGGATATCGCCTTGTTGTTGCTGTATGGCCTGCTGACCTGGTTGCAGCTGGTATTTTCCTGTTTTGCTGCTTACAACGATAGCGCCATCCACCAGTGTTGCCGTGGTTACCGGCTCATCGGGATAGCTCATAATGTTGAAGCGGGTGCCCAGTACTTTTACATCCATTGCTCCTGTATGGATTACAAAGGGATGGGCGGCGTCTTTTGCTACTTCAAAATAGGCTTCTCCTTCCAGTGTGATCCTGCGTTCTGCGCCGCGGAAGGTGGGAGGGAAGGTGATAGAAGAGCCTGCGTTCAGCCATACCTGTGTGCCATCCTGCAATGCCAGTTTGTATTGTCCGCCGTTGGGTGTATGCAGGGTGTTGTATTGCTCCGGCATATTGTCGGCGTGCTGCCCCTGACTGTACACCAGTTGCCCTTGTGTAGCGAGTGCCGTAGCGGCGCCCTGTTGCGGCAGCTGTATAGTGCCTTTGTCGTCCAGCACGACTTGTTCCCCGTTGGCGAGCGTGAGCACTGCTTTATTGGAACCGGGCGTTGCCGGCGCGTGATGAACTACTTCTTTCTTTCGCGGCTGCCGGTAAAGCAGCGCGCCGCCTATGCAGATCAGTGAAATCACCACGGCGGCTGCTTTCATGATCTGGCGCCTGTGCGATACTTTTTTCAACGGCGGTGCTTCCATGTTCCGGAAGTGCTGCAATAGTTGCTGCGCTTCTACAGTTTTACCGCCAGTTGTATCTCCCGGGTGGCGGAGCAGTTCTTCCAGGATATTCTCTTCCAGCAGCTTGTCGAATGCACCGGTGGTTACCGCCTGGGACAAAGCATGCCGCTCTTCCGTTGTCAGCATCCCTTCCTTGAATCGATCCAGTAATGTTAGAAACTCCTGTTCCGTCATGATGAAAATAGTTAAAGGATGTCCGTTTCAGCGCAGTGACATCCATAAAGACAACTGGAATAATGGTGAGGACTATCCGGTGTAAAAATATTTTTTACCAGTGGGAAATAATAGATAGAGAAGGATATGGATATGGATATAATAGCCGTAAAAAGGCTGATGTGCAGATGTTGTGATACGTAGGTACGGATGCTGCCCAGTGCCTTTGCCATTTGATTTTTAATAGTGAGCCTGGAGATATGCAGTGTGTGGGCAATTTCTTCATAGCTCATTTCCTGCTCTTTAGCCAGCAGGTATATTTGTTTACGTTTGGGTGGCAGCGCAGCGATGGCGCGGTGAAGGAGGGAGTGGTAATCATGTTGCTGCAGCCGGTGGTCTGTATCATTGACGGCCGTTTCCTGTATCAGTTGCAGCCCTTCGTATTTTGCTTCTTCATAAGCTGCCTGTTTAAAATGATTGAAGATATAATTGCGGGCGATGATAAACAGATAATGCCGGATGTTGCTGATTTTGTGCATACCGGCTCTGTTGGCCCATATGCGGTAGAAGACTTCCTGTACAACTTCCTGCGCCATGTTCACATCTTTGGTGTACATCAGCGCTACCTGCCATACAGCTTCCTTGTAGCGGTTGTAGATGGCTGTAAAAGCAGCTTCTTCGCTCCCGCTGTCTGCGAGTTGACTCCATTCATTGTTCATCGGCAAATGCCCTTTCAAACAAAAATACAATAACGGAGATAATAATAATAGAAGGTAAGTTGTGGTATTTTATTATTTCATGATAGCATTTTATCGCTTGTGTGATTATAGTGTCAAGCCTTTTTTATTCCGGAGTGAGTTATGATTTGAGATGGGATTGACGGGTTGGATTGTGGGCAGGCCGAATATTATCAAACGCCGGAAATAATATAGCAGTCGTAGATAATAAATGCCGGCTGCTTTGGTATCACAGTAATTTGAATTGAATAAAAAAATGGAGGTTATGCATTCTTCCTTATTAATTATTGAGGTAACTTACAGCTGAAGTAACCCAAAATAAGTGAGTAGATTTAATAGACCGTAAATTCCAACTTTAATAGACTGTAATTCCAACATCTTCAATTGACAAAGCACATCGGGAAAGATGGCGACGACTTCTTATGTAATATCCTTGTTCAAATACCTGGCACTGATTGGACGCTAAACCACATCATTTCTGGCCGGGAGTTTTTTCTTAAATACAAGATCAAAAATCTATGTAAATGTAAAGTTATGAGTTTCAAAAATCAGATTATGTCCGGCGAGGCCATTGAAAACGTATTTCAGCCATTATGGCAACTTGTAGGTAATACTCCGATGCTGGAGATACAATATTTTTATAACGGAAAGCCCGGCAAAGTATATGCAAAGTGCGAGTATTACAATCTGACAGGCAGTGTTAAAGACAGAATGGCGTTATACATATTAACGCAGGCATACAGGCGTGGGGAAATCAAGCCCGGGGATACAATTGTTGAGGTTACCAGCGGCAACACGGGAATTGCTTTTGCAGCATTCGGGAAAGCGCTTGGACACCAGGTGAAGATCATTATGCCAGATTGGATGAGCAGGGAGCGGATTGAGATCATTAAAAGTATGGGTGCAGAGGTGTTGCTGGTTAGTAAAGCTGAAGGCGGGTTTCTTGGATGTATCAGCCGTAGCGAGGAATTACTGAAAGCCGGAGATGTATTTCTGCCGCGGCAGTTTGAGAATCTCAATAATGTGGAAGCGCATGAACGGACAACAGGGCGGGAGATCTGGTATCAGCTGACCCAGGAGGGATTAATGCCGGATGCTTTTGTAGCGGGGGTTGGAACGGGTGGCTCCGTAATGGGAGTAGGTAATTTTCTGAAGCGCATGAACCACGGCATCAAAGTCCATCCGCTGGAGCCTGCCGAATCGCCTACGCTGAGTACCGGGTATAAAGTAGGTAGTCATCGTATCCAGGGTATCTCGGACGAGTTTATTCCTGCTATCGTTCAGCTTGACGAATTAGACAGTATTATTCAGGTAAACGACGGCGATGCAATTTTGATGGCACAAAAGTTATCAAAAGAGCTGGGGCTGGCGGTAGGTATTTCATCAGGAGCAAATATAACGGGGGCAATTAAACTGCAGCAGCGCATGGGAGGAGAGAGTTGTGTTGCAACATTGTTATGTGACAGTAATGTAAAATATCTCAGTACTGACCTTACCAAAGAGGAGCCTGTCAGGGATAACTATATTACTGAAGTTATTGTATTTACCGGATATCGTCCTATTGGAAAATGTAATTGGCAAGAAAAATTTGAATAACGGTAGTGGGTGGGTTTCTCGCAGAGGCACAAAGGGAGCAAAGGATATTTTTTAAGTTAGCAAAGAACTGTTTTACAGTCCGAAAATATTGTAGGTTACTACTAAATAATCTTATTTAACTTAAAAAATATCCTTTGCTCCCTTTGTGCCTCTGCGTGAAAAACATTTATGGCAGCTACTGAATTACCGGGAACTGTGAAATGCGCAGGCGGGAGCATCCATAAGGTATCAGTGTGATTTCCTCATCATTGCTGCTGAATTCCGTCGGGTCGCTGATACTAAATGGAAGGGGACCCGCCATTTCATTGTATAGTTGCCAGGAAGGAATCCGCCGGGCCTGTGTCTGGATCTTAACAGGTGCGTTTTCTGTTGTCCACGGAAAATCTGATCTGTTGTTTGTTTTGTTTACAATAAATTTCGCTTCAAGGTTCTTGTCGGGGATGTTTAACAGTCCATAGTTCCACGGGCCTGCCGGTCTTATTTCTTCATAGGTATTTCCGTATATAACGGGGTCTTTGCTATTGTTTATCGTTCTTTTCTCTTCGTCTATTTTTAAGGCATATACGAGGGGGCCCCGCTCAATGGAAACTGAATTCTCCTGCCAGGTATTTTTGACAATATGCATGGGGAGATGCAGTTCGATAACGTCTCCGGGTTTCCAGTTCCTGCTTATGCTTACGATACCATTTTCCGGGGATGCCGGCGTAACCTTACCATTAATTTTTATGCCTGCTCCGGCGCACCATGCCGGAATCCGGAGATGCAGCGGGAATGATACACTTTGGGTTGCGTTAAATGTAAACCTGATCATTTCATCGAATGGATAGTTGGTTTCTTCTTTAAAGGTCACTGCGGTACCGCCGGCAACGGTGGCTTTTACTTCGCAGGGCGAGTATACCAATGCGGCCACTCCTTTGTCTGGTGTAGTATACCAGAGGTTTTGTGTGAATTTAGGCCATCCCTGGTGCATATTGGCAGTGCAGCAGGCGTAGCCTGTCAATAATCCGTAGCATATATCTGTTCCGCTATGGTCAGTGTTAAAATTGCGGATATGCCTGGTGATCATCACCTGGTTGGCCTGCTGATAATATTGTCGTGCTGTCCAGTCGTCTGATACCTGGGCAGGAAGCGCATTAAAGGCGATCTTTTCCAGTTGGTCGGCATAGATTGTATTTCCTGTTACGGCCAGTATGCTTTCCAGTGAAAACATCATCTCTACGGCGGAGCACAACTCTGACCCCTGGGTGGGATTGTTGCCGTGTAATGCTTCGTCAGCGCCGTAGAGGCCATGTGCCATACCATTGAATTTTCTCAGGTCTTCAAATCCTTTTTTGAGAGCGTCCAGGTATTTTTTATCGGGATGGTATTGATAATAGACGGCAGGCTCTTTTATTCCCTGGGCCAGGTTTACACCGTGTATGCTGCCGGCGGTGGCCAGCATGTGCCCATCGAGAAATGCCTGGGTATAATCAAATGTCTGTTTGTGAATCAACTCACCCAGGTCGGGTAGGAATTTGTCTCCGGTAATGCCATGAAGCCAGTATACTACCTGTAAGTTGTCTCCGCCACGGTACCTTGCCCAGAACGTCCAGTGATTGAGCGGCGTGGCAGGAAGCGTTTTTAACTGGTATTTAAAATAATTGGTCAGAAATGTAATCACTCTTTTGTCGCCTGTTGCCGTGTAATACTGTTTCAACACTTTCAGCATGACCATTTTGGGCCACCAGTCGCGGCTGTTGTCTCTCTGTACCCCTGGCCTGTCATTGGGATAATCTTTTGAGGGGCCAAAGTTACCATCTGGTTGCTGGCTGTTGAGCGTCCATTCTATCCAGGGTTTTACTTTTGCGATCAGGGTTTCATCTTTCAGGATATATGCCAATGGCAGGAGTCCGTCGATCCAGTAAGGCCCACGTTCCCACTGATCGCCATCGCCGCCTAGCCAGCCGTTGCTCTTGTCCATTACCAGCGGATATAATTTATCCAGGTTGCCGGTAGCGCCGTTTTTCTGTCGCCGCAGCATTTCTAACAGCCATCCTTTGGACTGGATGGCGCCTATAGGCAGTTCGTGGTAAGCCTGTGTACTGTTTTTATTTTGGGCCAGCGTTCCTTGAATCAGGAGGCCGCAAAGGAACAGGATAGCTAATCTTTTACTCATAAAATAAACGATTGAATTTATAGCAGGTTTCGGATATTACTTATGTTGAAGAAAGCAGGTTTTGGTTTTGTGTTTTGGTTCTACGGTTTCTTTTTCTGGTTATTTTGTAACATGCTGTTGTTACCGGTGTAATAGCTCCGGTCAATGCAATAATAAGACAGGGACGCACCACAGTGCGTCCCTGTCTTATTATTGCTGTCAATATGGTGACGGGATGGAGGATTTTACCGTTGATCAATACTTTGCTGCTTTATCCGGGATAGCCTTTTTAATGAATTCACGTAACTGATCCGTGCTTGCTTTCAGGTCTTCTTTACGCAGGTACATCATGTGTCCGCTGCGAAATCCTTTCCATTGAATGCGGTCTTTTAACTTTCCGGAAGGGTCCATTTGCCAGAGATTGTATTTGGCATTAAAATAATCGCAGGCGCCATCGTAGTAACCTGATTGCACCAGCAGGTGCAGGTAGGGGTTGATGGACATCGCGCTTCTTAAATTTTCGCCTGTCCGGTCATTGGTATTGTCCCAGGGATAGACGGAGCCGAAGACGTTGTAGGGATAATCTGTTTTGTAGTTCAGGTCATTTCTCAGGTACATATTGATGGGCGGTGTAAACGCATGTAACCATGCGGTGAGCTCCGCATTGAAATCGGGGCGTTCGCCTCCTTCTTTTTTGTCGATGCCTTTATAGCGGGAATCCAGTCTGCCTACTGTATATGCTTCGTTGCGCAATAGTTCTTTCCAGAACAGAGAGGGCGAGATATCCAGATTGTTTTGAAGGATCACCTGCAGGGGGAGTCCTGAATAATTTGCCATTCTGGTGGCAATTGATTTTTTCGTGGCGTCATCCAGCAGGCTGCCTTTGTTTAAGGCAGGCAGTAATTGGTTCATGGTAAAGTCTTCCACTTCGGGTAGAAAAGCTTCCAGGTCTTTCTGTAAGAAGTTGCCGGACAATTTTTTATGGTACCATGCTGTTGCTGCGAAGTACGGCAGCCGCAGGGCGGCGTCTGTAGCAGCGCCGCGTTCAATGCCTAAGCTGGTGGGTGATACCAGTACCACGCCATTGAGGTACATCCAATGGGCCTGCTGCAATTCGAGTGCAAGTCCGGAGACCCGCGTGGTACCATAGCTTTCTCCTATCAGGTATTTGGGAGAGCCCCACCGGTTGTACCTGGTAACAAAGCTATTGATCCAATCGGCCAGATATTTTATGTCGGCATTTACACCAAAGAATTTAGTCTTGGGAACATCTTTACCTACAATTCTGGAGTAGCCGGTATTCACGGGATCTACATAAACAATATCGGCAACGTCCAGGATGGAATTGGCGTTTTCTTTATATCCGTATGGTTGTACCGGATAACCTTCCTCATCGATGTTCAGGAGTACGGGGCCGGTATAGCCGATATGCATCCAGACGGAGGCAGATCCCGGCCCTCCATTAAATGAAATGACCAAAGGTCTTGCTGCCTTATTTACATCGGTGCGTTCGTAGTAGGTATAAAACAATCCTGCAATCGCTTTGCCCTCTTCGTCCCAGACGGGGAGTGTTCCGGCTGTAGCTTTGTAGGCAACTTTCTGCCCGTTGATCGTAGCGGAGTGGTTGGTAACCACGGCTGCGTCAGGATTGAAACTTAAATCGGCAGGGCCGCTCTTTTTTTCTTCGGCGGGCTTTTCCTGTTTGGGTAATTCAGTCTTTGTATTCGATAGCTGTGCGTTGGCATTGGTGAAAAATATACAAGCGACAAAGCAATAGGAAATGATTTTGGCCATGAGACGATGTTGTTTAATATAAAGATGCCCCAAACTAAAGATTTTTTTAAAGAAACGCAAGGTTTGGGGCACCGGGGCATGACCAGACAACTAAAGGGAAGGTAAATTAACGTCCAGGATCTTTAGCAGCATATAAATCCAGCTCCAATAATGCACTCTGATTGAGGGGCGAGATGTTCTCTCCCGGTTTTACCGTGTTTGATTGTGTCTGAAGCCGGATGATATAGAATAGGATAAATAAGACAGTAGATGTTAGTCCTCTCATACATTAATAATCATTTGTTTTTATTCCCTTAATGTTTCCCTCCGGGGATGAATGGAGTAGTAGATGATTAGTGGGAAAGAGAATATTTTCCAGCTTCCTTTTATCATTTTCATCTTTAGATGGGTGTACGTATAAACGTTTTTATGTGGTTGCATTTGATAGCACAAGAAAATCAGAATTTTGGAATAGGTATTGTATGCTAACATCAATTATTGGTCATTTTGTAGCATAAGCGGTGAAGCATGATATCCAGTTTATTTATTGCTATGCAGGTATAGAGGTGACTTCCTTGTTTATAGTCAAGAACCTGTTGCTGCTGCGCAGTTATGGAACCCGCTGAAACAGCAACAGGCTTGCATCTATTATCAGCAGCTGGAGAAGTGCAGCCAGTTGGTTGTCATAAATTCCCTTTGTGGTTTGATTTTTTGATTCTTACTTATAAGCAGGGTTCTGCTGAATATTATTATTGGTGACCTCTTCTGTAGGAATGAGCCAGGTTTGGTTATACAGCCCTATCGGAATGCTCAGCGAACTTCCTCTTACACTTTGTATACGTTGAAAAGTATTGCTGCGCTTCAGATCAAACCATGCACTGCCTTCATTTGATAATTCCCATTTCCTTTCCATCAGTACTGCGTCGCGGAATTGATCTTTTGTTAGATTCTGCAGATCCGGCACATTGGAGGTGTTTCCTTTATCAATCCTGGCTCTCCATCTGACTTTATTGATGTATTGATAGGCCATAGCAGGCCCATTGATTTCATTCTCAGCTTCTGCGGCTATCAGATACATTTCGGCCAGTCGTAATATAGGAAACATGTATGGGACAATTGCGTTGGAGGGACCAATATTCTGGTCAATAGCACTCAGATCTGTAAACTTGCTGAAGAAAGGAGGTAATGTGCCACCGCCGGGCGCAGGATAGTTAATTTTAATCCCCCATTGCCTGCGTTGATCTCCGGGAGGATAACTGTTTATGAACCAGGTTGCCGGAAGTAGTATGGGAACGTATCCGACTGCCGGGCAGGTAAGGCTATGAAGCGAGTTTCCTGATCTGCCCGGAATATACAGTTTGCCCCAGATTGATTCTGATGTATAGGCGACGTTATGAAAGGCATCTGCATAATTATCTTTCAGGCTGAAGCGGCCGGATGATATTGTTGCCAATGCCTTATCCCTGGCTTTAGTATAATTACCGGTTTGTTTTAATGGATTTCCGGCCGCCGTGAGATATATTTTTGCGAGCATGGCAGTGGCCACCAGTTTATAGACGCGTCCCTGTTGGAGGGCCATATCGGGGAGGTTGGTTTCTGCAAAGGTCATATCATTGATTACCTGATTATATATATCGGCCTGCGGTGTACGTGGCAACTGGACGTCTTTATAGTTCTCAGCAGCTTTCAATGGCATAGGTACATCTCCAAACATCTGCACCAGATAAAAGTAAGCGTATCCTCTCAGGAATCGCGCTTCCGCTTCCAATTGCAATTTTTTTGCGGCATCAAGCGGAGCAGCAGGTAATTTGCCGAGTACGAAGTTAGCATTCTTAATCATGGTAAAAGGGCCTCCCCAGGCGTTTCTGGAGGTATAGAAATCGGCAGAAGGCTGGTTCTGATAAATTGGTAATACCTGTTCTCCCGGCTGTGGCGTCCCATAAATATCAGAAAACATTTCATTCAGCTCGGCAACATACAATGGTAGATTCCCGTATACGCCGATAACAGCAGACTCATAACTCTGTGGATTGGTGAAGAATGTTTCCGGACTGATAGAAGATCTCGGATTTTCTTCCAGTGTCTTTTTGCAGGACATTGTGAGTATTGCTAACGTAGAAATATATACGAATATTGATCTGCGATTTTTCATCTTCCGACAATTTTTAAAATTAGAAACTAACTTTTGCACCAATTGTTATGGATTTCACAGAAGGGTAATTGCCTCTGTCCCAGCCATTGATCGTTGGAACTGCCCAGGAGACTTCGGGATCATATCCTGAATACTTTGTCAGGGTAAGCCAGTTCTGTGCGCTTACATACAGACGGATGGACGACAGTTTTATAAGTGACAGCTGTTTTGCCGAAAAGGTATATCCGAGCGTAATGTCTCTGAGCCTGAGATAGGAGCCATCTTCCACCCATAATGAATTGGCATAGTCCCGAATGGAATTGCCGCTGTTAATGGATGGTTTGTCCATTGCGTTGCTGGTTCCGGGACCTCTCCACCTGTTATCGAATGCTTCTTTCGTTGGCGCCCATTTTCCGTTCATGGTAATGTTGTATTTTCTGAACTCATTCACGATATCATTACCGTATGAGCCTACAATAAGGAAGGACAGATCAAAATTGCGGTAGGTGAAAGTGTTGTTGAAGCCGAAGGTAAAATTAGGTTCCAGGTGTGATATGATGGTGCGGTCATCCTGATCATTGACCGTTCCTTTGCCATCCCAGTTTTTGAATTTGTAGTCTCCCGCACGTTTTGACGGTTCTCCGTTATCTATTGCTTCCTGGTCTGTCTGATAAATACCTGTAACAGTATAGCCATATAACTGCATCAAAGACTGTCCGACAATAGTAGGGAACCAGTTTCCACCTGCGCCTATTTCCTTTCTGAGAATTGGATTTCCTTTGGCATCCTTTCCAAGGTCGAGTACTTTGGTGCGGTTACTGCTGAATGTAAGATTTGATTCCCATGTAAGCGCTCCTTTCAGGTTCTGAGAGCTTATCTGAAACTCGAAGCCTCTGTTCTGTACTACGCCGACATTCTGGATAACAGATCCATATCCGCTTGACGGTGGCAGACTTACCGACAAGAGCAGATCACTGGTTTTTTTGGAATAATAATCTGCTGTGAATATGATGCGGTTATCGAGTAATCCCAGATCGATTCCAGCATCAAATTGCCTGGTGGTTTCCCATTTCAGGCTGGTGTTATCGAGGGAAGAGGATACGAAACCATTTACCTGAGCATTGTCGAGGACCACAGTGTTATTTGACATGGTTGCGAGTGTCTGGTAAGGGTTAATTGCCTGATTGCCGGAGCTGCCATAGCTAAGCCGGAGTTTTAGATTGGAAATGGTCCGGTTATTTTCCAGAAAGCTTTCGCGCGATATGTTCCAGCTCACTGCGGCTGACGGGAAGAATGCATATTTGTTTTCCTTGCCGAATTTTGAAGCGCCGTCATATCTTCCGGTGAGTGTCAGGTAATATTTGCCCTGGTAATTGTAATTCACCCTGCCGAGGTATGACAACAGCTTATAATCGCTGTAACCTGATCCGGGCTGGGCCTGTACTACGGCTGCTCCCAGGTTGTTGTCTTTATAAAGGTCGGTAATGAATCCTTTGGCCGTACCACTTTGCAGGGATTCACTGTTGCTTGCCTGATAGGTGATACCGGCAACTGCGTCGAGTGAATGTTTACCGAAAGTTTTGTTATAGCTCAATGTATTTTCATTGATAAAAGTGAGGTTGTTTGCGTAACTTTTACTTGCGACACCAAAGATGGGATTGCCGTCTTTATCAGTACTGCGTCCGAGCGTTATTGTAGAAGGTGCGTAATAGTCGCTCTTACTGTCGTTTTTGTCTATACCTGCTGTGAGTTTTAGTGTAAGCCCGTCGGTTATTTTATAGTTCAGTGCTATATTGCCGATAATACGCATGGCGCTGGAGGGTTGATACAGTTCCTTGGAGATGCCAACAGGGTTGGTTTCTCCCCAGGTAACGCCAGTGAATCGTGTATATGAGCCGTCCGGATTATATACTGGTTGTGTCGGCGGGATGACCATCGTTGTCCAGGGTACACCACCGCCGCCTTCGGCGCCTGTATATTGTGCCTGTACGTATTTCGATTGTTGCAGGGAGAGGCTGGATGTTACGTTAAAGCGATCCGATATTTTCTGGTCAAGATTTGTTCTGAATGAAAATCTTTTGAATGATGAATTTTCGATAATTCCTTTCTGATCGTAATACCCGAAAGAGGTGAAGTATTTGGTATTTTCACTGCCACCGGAGACAGAGATGTTATGATCCTGTACCGGCGCTGAATGGTATACCAGATCCTGCCAGTCGTTTCCTTTTCCACTGAGTGAATCTACCTGGGTATCTGTCCAGGGTTGGGGTTGGTTATCATTTTTCGCTACTTCATTCTGGAGGGTGGCAAACTCCCTGGCATTGACAAGGTCTATTTTCTTTCTTAACCGTTGTATGCCATAATATCCGCTGTATACTACGTTCGGTTTACCGATCTTGCCTTTTTTAGTGGTGATCATCACCACGCCATTGGCGCCTCTTGATCCGTAGATGGCTGTTGCGGAGGCATCCTTCAAGACTTCCACTCTTTCTATATCATCCGGGTTGAGTTGAGCCGTGAGTCCATCGAGTGGTAACCCGTCAACCACATACAACGGGTTGCTGCTGGCGCCTATGGAGGTAGTACCACGGATCTTGATGCGCATAAATTCACCTGGTTGTCCGGATGCCTGATTTACCTGTACGCCGGCTATATGCCCCTGTAGTGCTTGTGAGACGTTGGATACACCGTTTACCTGCGTAATTTTTTCTGCGGTTATTGATCCGATGGCACCTGTGATATCCGATTTCTTCACTGAGCCGTAGCCCACTACCAGTACGTCGTTCAGTGCATTGGCTGCCGGGGTAAGCGTTATAAGAAGCGTATTGCTGATATCCCCGCTGATGGTTAGTGACTGCTCATAGCTGGTAAAGCCAACAAAGCTGACTCTCAGCGTATACGTGCCGGCAGCAACGCCTTTGATAACAAATGCACCCTTGCTATTTGTGAATGCTCCTTTATTCAGTGGCAGTAATACTACTGTTGCATTCTCTATGGGTGCCCCCTTGTTGTCCTGTACCCGGCCGCTGACTGTATACAGCGCCGCTGGCGGGGTTGGCTTCCCTGAAGTGGCTTGCGGCTTCTGTTCCTTTACAACGATGATTTTGTGCTTAATTTCATAGGTGAATGGCTGATCCCTGGAGATGATGTCCAATACCTCAACAAGGGGTCTATGCTGTACATTCAATGTAACAGGATTGGCCCTATTCATCAAAGATGCGTCATAGACGAATGCATATCCTGTCTGACCTTTAATAAGATCAAACACTTGCACGATCTGAATATTCGTGCCTTTGATAGTTACTCCCTGTGAAAATGATACGGCGCTAACAGGGAGCATTGCTGACAACAGAAAAACGAACAGTTTCATAAACAGTAGTATTTGTGCTAGTCTGCTTTCATGAAATAATGGGATTTTGATAATGAAGAACGCTTTCATACTTTTGTCTGGTTTGGATCAGTAAATGTTGATTGTTCAAAAACGTGGCATAAAACATTCTGTCCGGACTATACACCGGAAGTGCATCCAACACTTCCGGTTATCCAGAGCTATCTGTTTTTAGTGAGTATTGTTTATGATGGTTGTACGATGATCTTTCTTCCCTCGATAGTGAAATGTACCTTACCGGTGGTTTCAAAAGCGTCTAGCAATAGTGATATATCCTCCTTTCTGGGCACTTGCCCTGACAATCTTAACAGATCGATGTTTCCCCGGTACTCGACATCTACATCATACCATCTGGCCATCTGACGCATAATATAGCGGATACCGGCATTTGTAAATCTGAATTCTCCATTCTTCCAGGCTATTACTTCCTGAATATCGGGCTTTGTCCGCCTGAATTTTGTTGATATTGTATGCGGCATTGCCGCCTGTTCTCCTGGTTGCAGCAACATACTGTCTTCACTATTGGATGCGGCAACCGCGCCCTCCAGTAAAGTAGTTTTGACATACTCTTCATCTTTGTATGCCATAATATTGAATTTTGTTCCCAGAACGGTCACCTTTAGTGCTTTGTTATGCTGCATTGTATTAACAGAAACGATAAAAGGAATTTTACGTTTTTTAATGTCGCGTATTGGTTTGACTTCGAAATATCCTTCGCCTTCCAGCGTAACTTCCCGGCTGGAGCCGGAGAAAGCAATTGGAAACTTCAGTGAAGAGGCTGCGTTCAACCAGACTATGGTGCCGTCTGGCAGGAAGACCTGGTATTGCCCTCCGCGGGGCGTACTGATAGTATTAAAGGATACAGAGTGATCTCCGCTATCCGCCATTTTCTTATTATAAGCCAGAATACCGTTATTCAGTTTGACGACCGCGATACTTCCCTGTTTGCTGATGGTACCATTTCTGGCACTGTCCAGGAGGATACTATCTCCATTGGCGAGTATGAGAACTGCCTGGTTTCTTCCCGGTAATATTTTCCCCCTGTTATTGCCGGATATATTGGCCATCCCGGTGTGGGGGAGCCGGCGACTGTTATGTATCAGGAACAAAAAACCTGCTCCCAGCAGGCAGCATAGCAGCGTTGCCGCTATTTGTCTGTAGAGGGGAAAATACCTGCGGCTCTTGCCATTGCTGTTATCATTATTAACTGTCTCTTGCAGCCGGTCATAGATTCTTTGCCGTACTTGCCGCCGGAGAGCAGCTGTTGCTTCCGGGATTTCAACTGAGCTGTCGTCAAAAGAGTAATACCAGTCGTTAACCAACTGCCGCTCTTTGGGACTGGCTTTCCCGGCCAGATAATTTTCTATGGCCTGCTGAAGTTCCTGCATACAATCAGGTTTATATTATAAGTGAAGTGAGAAAGAAAAATTACCTACGCTGGTAAAAAAAATTATAGTATGCCCATGTAATACTTGAGAATATGCTTCATTTTATGCCGGAGATGATGAATTGCCTTGTTCAACTGGTTATCTACTGTTTTGGGGCTGATGTTAAGGAGTTGGGAGATCTCTTTGGTTTTCATCCCTTGCTGTTTGCTGTATTGGAATATAAGCCTGCATTTTTCGGGCAGTTTGTTTACTTCTTCATTTACCAGTTTAAGAATTAGCCGGAAATGGGTTTCAGTTTCCGGGCTGTTATCGAGGGAGCTCTCCGGAGATAGTATACCAGCTGCGTAGTTATTGGCATATTCGCATTTCCGGTAATGGGCAATAATCAGGTACCTGGTGGCAGCCGCGAGGTAGCTTTTAATATTGATAATCTGCAGGGATTTTCTGTTGAGCCATATGCTGCTGAATACATCATGTACGACATCCTCTGCTCCCTGCATATTCCTGAGACGCGCATAGGCCATGGCAAGCAACATCTCCCAGTAGCGATGGTACAATATTGTAAAAGCTTCTTTATTGTCGGCAGAGATAAGTGAAATCAACTCTTCGTCCGATTGTAAGTGATTAATGGTTGACATGCCCCCTGATTATGAAAATAAAAATGACAACCCAGCTGAAGTA
>NZ_DATLKJ010000228.1:0-17413 GCF_035538455.1 Chitinophaga sp. | reverse complement strand
AGCTGGAGAATGGAGAAAGCCTGCTGTTAAAATACTTGGCGCTTTTATACAATATCGGTAAATTTAGGTAAGACGTTGTTGTTTAAGCCCTTATCCCATGGCAAAGATAGATTTAGGTGAAGGCATTAAGCCACCATTTATGGGTACTATTCAGAATCTTTGCATCTACGAGATGTATGGGAGATACTATATACGTCTGAAGAGTTCCCTTACCAGCAAAAGGGTGAAGAAAGATCCGGCTTTCCGTAATACGATGAAGCATGCCGCCATCCTTGCGGAGGCTTCCCGTATTGCGGCTGCGGTGTACCGTGCTTTGCCCAAAGAACAGAAAGAGCATGCCTTATACCGGAAGCTTACCGGTATAGCCATAAGAATGCTGAAAGAAGGCGCCTCCCCCACTGTTATTACGGCCGCTTTGCAATCTGCATGCAGGAAGCCTGAAAAGAAAGCAGCTGTTTCGCCTGAACATAACAGGCCCTCATGTAAACGTGATGTACAGCCTGATACTGCCAGTTCCTTATATATAAACCAGGATGGATACCTGGAAAGCTCAATTGTATTGCCTGTCGAAATTGTTTTGCTGGAATAGATCAGGGAAGAAATGTATTGAGCTATTTAAAAGATCAACATGATTTCTCTTTTCTCAATAATGCAACGCATTAATGATAGCTAACCCATTTAATCCCAAAACAGGCCGCGGTGTTCCTCTTTATTAAGATAGTCCCCGGCTTGAAACTGCTTGTATAACTGGTAGGGAACAGTTTTCCGGGTGGGCATAGTATCTGTATGGAGCAACAGCAGCCGGAATTGCTCCCTGAAAGGAACTGAGGCGCTGTCGCGGCCCTTCCACTTATCCATTACGAGGTAGTTCAGACTATCCTTGCCATTGTAATGGCCGTAGTTCTTGAGATAAAAACACTGCTTATGATCCCCAGCTTCGGATAGCCGGTAAAAAAAACATTCATTTCCATTTGCTGCCACTGATGAAAAATATATCTTATCACCGGTAATAAAAAGATGATCACAATAAGGTACCGGAACGTTACAGACAAGGGGGCTGTGAACAAAAGGGCGATACCCAGTACCATCCGGGTGATGGCGGAAAAAAGTCTTGTGAATTTACAAGATTATATCACTAAAATTCCTTTAGTGATATAAAGTTTGTTAAGCCGTTATAATGTACATTAAAAGAACAACCGTTAGCAATGCACCTTCCGGCTACATCACTAACGGCTGAATCCTATATATCAGACGATCTACCTCCCTGTCTTATATGCTATATCATTGATCTTATCAAAGCCTTCAAACACTTTGCTGTAGGTATTGTTTTCAAAATCACCAGTAGCGCCTACGGGGAAGTAATAGACCTTTCCTTTCCCTGCTTCATGTGTAGCCACTACCAGGACACGGTTGGTTAGCGGGAATACTTTCATTTTGCGTACTTCTGTACCGGCAGGGAATGTATATGCCAGACGTGCGGACTGCGCGGGTATATCATACAGGTAGAGTTTATTATCACTTGCATAATAGATATGCGGCAGCATCTTGGATGGACAGAAGACACGGGTACTTCCCAGACCAGGAGCGGTTTTTACAGGGGAGGCACCGGTAGGCTCACTATACTCGCCTTCTGACTGGAACGTATATACGAAAAGCGAATCATTGTTATTGTTCTTAAAAAGACAGGCTATCTGCGCACCCTGCCCTGGGGCAGCCTGTATCAGCCGCTTGCTTACTTTCTTCATTGTGAAAAATTCATTCGCACCTTCCAGCGGATACAGGTCAAAGGTCCAGGGATCAGGATAGCGGAAGCCCTGTGCAATGGTATCGTAGTATATGGGACCACGTATATCGCTGGACATCAGGAATGGAGCCAGGTAGTAGCTGCCCACGGGCGCCGGTCCGAACTTGAATGGTGGAGGCACCATAGTGGCAAAGCTGTATGGACGCCCATTGTTGATAATGACTTCGCCGCCGCTGTAGCCGATATGCAGCTCCGGTTTGATGACAGCCGGCGGGGCAAAGAACCAGTCGTTGAAAGAAGTGGTGACACGAAAGGATGTGTAATCTACCTGAATACCACCAGCAGGTGAAAGTACATAGATGACCTGGTCGCTACGGCGCATGGTTACATCTACCATATTGGCGCCGGTGGGCAACGGCCGTTCCGGGTTACTTTTGGAATAGATGCGGTGGAATACAGTATTGACCGGTGTGATCATGGAGAGATCGGCCTGCGTGCTACCATCTTCCAGCACCAGCCAGCCTTCGTTGAATGCGCTTAATACCTTCACCGTCATTTTATTAATGTTGGTGACCCCTGTTTTATTATCCGTAATAAAGAGGTGAAGGGTATAAGTACCGGGAGCTTCCGGGATCATGGTATGCAGGTGCGCACTGGTAGAGTCGAGCGTGCGCCTGGTCAGCTGACTGCCTGGATACATCACCCATTTGTAGGTGAGGCCCGCAGGATCAGGGAGCGTTTGCGTAATCTGCGCGGTTATGTCCAGCGTATCGAACTGAAATACGGTGAAGGTATCTTTCCCGACTGCCGCGCCTACTTTGTTGATATCCTGGTATGTGTAATTTCCTTTGTCTTTATAACAGGCGCTGATGAACCACCAGCTTGCTATAGTGAGTATGATGAATAGTCTTTGATGCATATTTGATTGTTGTGAATTCCAGAGAATAATGTTAATCGAATGATATTTGCACACCGTTTTCATCGATCAGTGGACCGTGTTCTGTTTCGTATTTGTCCAGCGCCTGCTTGCAGAGTGTGGCATAGGCGGTAAACTGTCCGTAAGGCAACGAATCCGGTATAATGGCGGTGCCCAACGTCTGGATCATGAGTTTATATTTTACCGCGCTGTAGGCCCCAAAGAAGTATACCAGCCGTGAATCCCAGTTGGAGGGCTTGGTGAGATAATCGTTGATAACAATGAGATACCTGGTGGCGCCACCTGAAACTTTGCCGTTACCTTTAGAATCCAGCACGCCTGGTTCAAAATCCTTTGAAGGGATGATTTGTAGTAGCAGTTTCACGTTCTTTTGTTTCAGGTCTGGCGAACGTTTTACAAGAACGGCGACGGTACCGGTATAGGCGCCTGCCGGTATAGTATAAGACTGTAAAGTATAATGTGTGCCAGCTACAGCGGTGGTGCTGTCTGTTACCGGGCTGACGGATACTTCACGGATTACAGGTGCTGCTTCGCCGGAGATACGCAGTGGTATTTTCACGGTATCCACGAGGAGCGTATCCGGTTTTATGGCAAAGGAATAGACCGTACTATCTGCATTCACATCATAAGATGCTTTGTAGAAATACACGGCAGCAGGTTCGCCGAAGGAAAGCAGCGGGCTTTTTTTGCAGCCCGCTACCAGGTAACACAATACAGCAAGGGATATATAGTTGAATATATGTTTCATCAGATTATGTTTTAATGATTAGCGTCCGCCAAATTCAATTTCATTGTCGGGCAGCGGAAGTATGTATACTCTGTCGCCGGCTGCAATGCTGCTGCCGTCTATCTTTGCCGCGTTCTTTCTTTTGAAGTAATAGAACAGCTGCCCTTCTGCCACAAATTCTTTCTTGTATTCCTTCAGTATCTCTGCCTGGAAATTGGCCGCGGAGATGTTGCCAGGTAAGGCAGCGATACCGCGTTGCTTCCGTATTACATTGAGGTAATCAACACCTTCCGGAATGCTGGGCGCGCATTCTGCGGCGATATAGTATACCTCTGAAAGGCGTATCACGGGGATGTTGTTTATCAACCAGAATGCACTTGAATTTACATTCTCAACGCTGTATTTCGCGGGTGACATTGCGCCGGCAATGGACTGGTACTGGTAGTTGAAGCGGATGTCGGAACTACCGCCGGTACTGGTTTCATAGAGTGTGCCGAGTGCCTTGCTGGTGATGGAGAGCGGTGGTTGTGCTGTTGCAGTGTTTTTGAAATACTTATCTGTATAACTGACGATTTTGTAGCAATAAGGCCCGAAAAGGATTTCGTTGGCATAAATACGGTCACGATTGTACAGTGCAGCAGCGGCTTCATTGGTTACAAACGGAAACCATGCTGCCTGGTTGCTGATCACCTCGCGGGCAGCGGTGAGTGCCGCCTGCGTGTTACTCATATAGAGCTGTATGCGTGCCTGTAATCCTTTTACAGACCAGTAATTCATGTGATTGCGCGTATAGGAGATGAATGGGTTGTCAGTGAAGTCCCTCCGGACGGTCTTATCTGCTCCCAGTAATACAGCTGCAGCTTCCAGGTCTCTGAGGCAACTGTCTGCCACTGCCTTTACCGTCAGTTGTGGACTAACCTTCACTCCAAAGACCGTCACATAAGGAATCGCTTTCCGTTGCGGGTCCACCACCGGGGATGCGCCGAAGAGACGCAGCAGATCAAAGTGCAGCAATGCACGGAGTGCCAGTGCTTCGCCTTTAATGACTGCAAAATTGTTTCCGGAGAAAACACTTTTCTTTTCATCTACATATGCCAGTATGTTATTCGCATTCCCGATAGCGCTGTACATGTTAGTCCAGATATCGGCGATGTTGGTTTTTGTACCGGCGTCTATATAATTATAGACAGAAGCCTGATAGAATGCCTGCGATTGTGTATTGATATTATAGCGCTGGGCCATCACATCCAGGAATGTCATGGTGAGGCTCTGTCCATAAAGGGTGCTGTCTGCCATTTTCATGTATACGCCTGTCAGGGCATCCTGAAAGCCCTGTTCATTGGACAGCAGATCTTTTTGCAGTACCTGCGTTTCGGGGCGTACATCCAGCCACTTTTTGCAGCTGCCGGCAGTAACAATGATCAGCAAAAGAAAGACTGCATAATATTTATTTTTCATTTTTCTGACGCTTTTCATGATTTAGAATGAGGTGCTGAGATTGAGTGTGAAGTTTCTGGCGAAAGGATAGTCGAGACCACGTTCAATGGTGATGGACGACCATCTGGTGATATCGTTGGCAATAAATCCGATGCGGGTATTTTGCAACTTCCATTTTCGTGTATACTTCTCCGGTATCACATATGCCAGTGAGATGCTTTGCAGATTGATGTATTCATACCGCTGAACAAACCTGGAAGTGGCGTAGGTGGGTGTGGTATTGGTATAACCTTCTTCCGTAATCAGTCCTTTGAAGAAGGTTTGGTCTCCGGGTTGTTTCCATCTTCCTAATAATACCCTTTCATCTACCTGGTATTCCAGGTTGGCGTTTTCCACACGGTCGGCCAATGTCTGGTTATAGGTGGCGCCACGATACTGGTAGTTAAAATACAGCCCTAGCATCAGTCCTTTAAAGGTAACATTGGTACCGAAGTTGCCTTGCAGTTCTGGTATCTGGTCGCCTACTACTACTTTGTCGGCAGGATTCCAGTCGTAGGTGAGCTTTCCGTCTTTGGTGATGAACAGTTCTTTGCCGCTAGAAGGATCTATCCCTTTAGAACGCACAGCCCATATGGCATTGGGGCTCTGTCCCTCCTGAAAGCGGAGCTGGGGGGATTTTTGCTGGCCCTTATCATTTTTATCATTCTGCTCATTCAGTTTTTTGAGAGAGTTGGAAATATGTTTGATGTAGGTATTGTTATGAAGGCCATTGATGAAGAAGCTCCAATAGATGCCTTTATTGTCTTTTTTGATGGCAAAAATGGTAGCATTGAATTCATAGCCTTTGTTTTCCAGCACGCCCACATTTTCCTTGTAGCTGGTAACACCTGCTGACGGCGGGGTGTTGATGTCCAGTATGAGGCTGTTGGTGGTTTCTTTATATACATCAAACCGGAGAGAGAAACGTCCGGCGAATGCCTGTATATCCGTACCGAGGTTGCGTTTGAGGGTCTGCTGCCATTGCAGGTTTGTATTCCCATATCCTATCAGTGTGGCGCCAACCTGGCCGCGGTAGTTCTGATCGGTGTAGTACTGGTAGGTGGTTAAGCCCATGTATGGTGGAAAGTTGTTGCTGCCGGTGGTACCAACGCTGGCGCGTATACGAAATTGGTTCAGCCATTTGGCAGACTTCAGCCATGCTTCCTTAGAGAGATTCCAGCCTGCGCCTGCGCTCCAGAAAGGTGCAAAGCGTTTGTCGGCGCCGAACTGCGAAGACCCGTCTGCACTTAAGCTGAAGTCGGCGGAGTAGCGGTTATCATAACTGTAGCTCATGTTGGTGAATCCTGATATACGACGGGTTGTAGCCGCATTCCCCGCAGGGCGTGTATTGATGGGATACCCGTTACCAAACTGTATCTGGTCGAGGCGGTCTGTTGGGAAGCCGGTAACCGTTACAGCTGTGCCTTCGCTCATGGTTTGTGCGGTGCTGATACTGGTGGTATTAAAGAAGAGGTGTTTCCCAGAACGCAGGGAATAGTCGAGATTCAGGCCGGCATCGTAAGAGAAGAACTTGCTATGACCTTTGGTGTAGCTGCCTCTTTTGGTGATATCACCCTCCTGCAGGAAAGACGTATGGGTTGCCGGCAGGAAGTAGTTGCTTTCATCAGTCTGACGGGTGAGGCCCAAGCGGCCGGAGAGTCTGAACCCTTTTCCCATATTCCATTCTACCATTGTCTGGTTAGAGACGGAAGTATATTCTGTATTGTTGATGGTATTAATCGTGGCGTTATACAATGGATTGGGATAGATCTTTGATATGCCGGTGCTTGGGCTGTAGTAGCTTTCCAGTATGGGAACCACATGACCGCTGGAATCATAAGGGGACCAGTACTGGTTCTGTTTCGTATAGTCGCTGAAGTTACCATATTTAGAGTTGTTGGATTTATTGTAGTTCACAGACAATACATTTTTGAACAGCAGTTTTTTGAAGCGGTAGCTGAGGTTCATGTCTATGCTATAGTTATTGCGGTAGCTGTTTTTCATTACGCCGGCTTCCCTGTTAAAGCCAAGGTTGAGACCATAACGTACGAACTGATCGCCGCCTTCGAGGTAGAGCGAGTGACGTTGGCCAGCGCCGGTAGTAACGGGTTGTGCCAGCCAATAGGTGTTGACACCACGTTCAACGGCAGTCCTGCGATTGGCGTACAACTGCTTGTAGAATGCATCCAGATCTGGTCTTTCGGGGCGATTGCTGTATTCACTATACATACCTGCCAGTCTTTCTACTTCAAGTTTATCGCGTGCATTCAGCAGGTGGTACACGGTGAGATCTGGCGCTGTTACCTGCATTACGCCGCTGTAGCTCACCTGTAGTTTACCGGGCAGTGGTTGTTTGGTGTCTACCACGATCACGCCGTTGGCGGCTCTGGAGCCATAGAGTGAGGTGGCGGCAGCATCTTTCAGGATGGTGAAGCTGGCGATGCGGTTGATGTCGAGGTCGTATAATTTCTGGAGGCTTACTTCAAAGCCATCGAGGATCAGTAATGGTTGATTGGGGTTGGTGTTGTAGGTGGCCATGAAGTCAGCTCCGGAACCGGGAAGATTTTTACCGGTGGCCTGTTGCGGGAAATTGTTAGTGCCGCGGAGATTGATTTCCGGCAGGCGGTTAGGATCGCTGCCGAACTGCATGTTTTCGGGCATACGGATAGCAGGATCAAATATCCTGATGGCATCGAGCGCATTGACCATACTCACGTTGCGCAGCTGGGAGCCGGAGATAGTGGTAGCGGAACCGGTAAAGCTTTCCTTGGGCCGTTTATACATACCCGTAGTCACTACTTGTCCTTCTAGTTGGATAGCCCGTGGTTGCAGACGGATGGTGAGGTCTGTGTTATTCTGTACCGTGAGGACAATGGGATCGTAGGCGATGTGTTTTATGATCAGCACGGCGCCGCGGTTTTTCAGCGCGAGCACGAATTTTCCTTCCAGGTCTGTAGTGGTACCTTGTGTGGAGCCTTGTATGCCGATGGTTACACCGGCAACAGGCAGGCCGGTTTTGCCATCGAGGATCTGGCCTTTTATCTCTATTGGTGGCATGGCGGCTATCATGTCTGCAATGATGATGCGCTCTATGGGCCTTTCTTTTACAATAATGGTATTGAACTTTATTTCGTAAGTGAGGTCTGACTGATTGAAACATTGATTGAGTGCATCTTTCAGAGGCGTGCTGCGAATATTGAGATCTATAACTCCGGCTGAGTTGATGAGCTTTGGGTTATAGATGAATTCGAAGCCGGTCTGTGCCCGGATCATATTGAACACCGCCTTAAACGATAGTTTTCTGCCGGAGATAGTTACAGACTGTGAGTAGGATGCAGCACTGAGATGGAGTGCGAATAAGAGGATGACAGATGTTAATTTCATAATTAACAGCATTTTGGTTGATGAAGTCAGCGGCCGGGGCCTGACTTTTGTGCATAGAAATACTTTCATACTTTCGTACTGTTTAGGCTGGTTTTTGATGACTGCTTTTTTGAACGGATGCAGCAATTGATAATGGGCCTGAACGTCCGGCCGGGGGTGGTTCCAAGCACTCCCGGTTTTCTTTTCAGGCCCTGATGGTTGGTTGTTGGTTTTACTTATTCATCTTTTATAATCATTTGTCTAATGCAGAAACTGGCTGATTGTTTATACTCAGACTGGTTGGTGGTAGCTGTTCACTATAGATGTTGACATCTGGCAATAGAAGTCCCTGATATAATGGTGGTTATATCTTTACGTTGTAAATAGAATGATGATCGTTTACTACCGTTTTGGTATAACTATGATCCGGCTGTTGTCAAGTTTAAACTGTACACTTCCTGTAGTTTCCAGTATATCCAGTAATTGTGATACGTTTTCTTTGCGCGACATGACCCCTGAGAGTGTTACGCCCCGGAAGTCGCCCTGGTATTCTATTTCTACGTCGTACCAGCGGGCCACCTGTCGCATAATTGTTTGAATGTCTGTTTCGTCAAACATAAAATGTCCTTCTTTCCAGGCTGTAGCGGCTTCTATGTTGGCCTGCGATACATGCAGGGAGGGACTGTCGCCGGTTCGTTCTGCCTGTTGTCCGGGTGTGAGGCGACTTACAGCTTTCCTTGCCACTACATTTACGGCGCCTGAAACCAGTGTGGTTCTGACGGTTTGTTCGTCGGCATAGGCCATGACATTAAAGCTGGTGCCGAGTACGACAACATCCATTCTGTCTGTTTTCACCGTGAATGGTCTGGTGGCATCCGGTGTTACATCAAAGTAGGCTTCACCTGTGAGTACCACGGCGCGGTCTTCTCCGGAGAACGATGTCGGGAAGCGCAGGCTGGAAGCCGCGTTCAACCATACATGTGTGCCGTCCGGCAATACTATCCGGAACTGGCCGCCACGTGGTGTTTCAAGTGTATTGTATACTACTTCGCCGGTAGCGGCGCCTTTATATATCAGTTGCCCGCTATCTGGCTTTATCAGCTGTAAACCGCCCTGGTTACCCAATACGCCGTTTTGTGCGCTGTCCAGTATAATTTGCTGGCCACCTGCGAGGATCAGCACTGCTTTGCTGCCGCCAGGGGCACCGGGTTGTTTTACCGCTGCCAGTACTGGTTTGCTGTGGTCGCTGGTTCCCGTGATGAACCAGGTGAGCGCTATTGCGATCAGTACAGCAGCTGCGGCCGCGTAGCGGAACCAGGGCCTGCGGTGTACCGGGATGATATTTGCCTGTTCTTCTTTTGCGATCTGCCGGTTAATCTTTTCCAGCAGGCCGGAATCGTAGGGCGCTGCATCTTTCTGCGCAGCTATTACAGCCTCCAATTGCAAGAGCACATCGTGATATTCCTGCACGCTCAAAGTCTTCAGCCACTTGTCCAGTGTGGCTTTATCTTCTTGCGTGCCTGTGCCTGCGGCGATTTTCTGTAATAAATCCAGATAGTTGTTCATCACGGTAATATATACACGTTTGAATAAATCGAAAGGGGATGGTGGGTCGAAAAAAAATCTGAAATTTTTTCACATCAGCATTAGCAGTACCAGGATAGCCACAGCCATATCGCCGTATTGACGGATATAGTCCCGGATAAATCTGCTGGCAAGATGGAGCTGTTTTTTTACGACAGCCGTGGTAATATTAAGGTGGCTGGCTATTTCAGCCCAGGAAAGATCATGTTGCGTGCTTAGTTCGAAAATCTGTTTTCTTCTTTCCGGCAGCAGAGAAATGGCTGTGCGGGCGAGTTGGTGGTATTCGCGGTATTTCAGCTCATCTTCCGGATCATAGTCGTGTTGTTCCAGTTCTTTCAGTTCTCCATCCAGCAGTTTACGTTTTTTTTCCTGCCGGAAAATATCGATAAGCCGGTTACGCGCCATACGATACAGATAAAATTCGAATGACTGAAGGCCGGCAAAGGTTTCTCTCCGGAACCATACTTTCACGAAAATGTCCTGGGTAATCTCTTCCGCCATTCCGGGGGTGTTCCCGGTAAAAGGCATGAGATAGCGAAAAAGCCTGGGCTGATAATATTTATATAAAGCAGTGTATGCCCCGCGGTCCCCGGCCGCGAGCTGCTCCAATAACAGCGACTCGTCGATCATGGGTGTGAATATAGTTTTTTTGACTTTTACATTATGCCCCGAAATCCCCGAATTTATTACTAATTTTACCGACCTTGTAAAGCGGCTGGTGGGGGACTGACACCTTGACAGTTTGTTTTTCCAAGCACAGTATTTGAGTAACTTAAAGTCCCCGGCCTGTTTTAACTCACTAAGCCACAGCCTTTGTGCCACAGGCTGGTAAGCAGAAACACTAAACCAACTGACGTCAATTCAGCCAGGGATGGGGATAATGTTACAATAATAGAAATCGTAATTCGTAATTAAACATTCAACATGTTAGGTTTTTTAACAAAACTTTTTGGAGGGAATAAATCCGACAGAGATATTAAGTCGATCGCTCCATTAGTGCGCCAGATTAATGAGGAGTACGAAAAACTGCAATCCCTGCCTATTGACGACCTGCGTCAAAAAACACAGGATTTTCGTCAGCGCATCAGCGCGCACCTGGCCTCTATTGACCAGGAGATAGCAGCGAAAAAGGATGCAGCCGAAGCAGCTGAAGACGTTACAGAGAAAGATACTATCTACCAGGAAATAGATCTGCTAAAAAAAGACCGCGACAAGAATCTGGAAGTAGTGCTGAAGGAGTTGCTGCCGGAGGCTTTTGCAGTGGTGAAAGAAACAGCGCGTCGTTTAACTACTAATACTAATCTCACTGTTACAGCAACTGCACTGGACCGCCAGCTGGCAGTAGCAAAGGAATATGTGACCATCGATGGCGACAAAGCTACCTGGAGTAATTCCTGGAACGCTGCCGGCAACATGGTTACCTGGAATATGATCCACTACGACGTACAGTTGATAGGCGGTTCCGTACTGCATCAGGGTAAGATCGCTGAAATGGCGACAGGTGAAGGTAAAACACTGGTATCCACATTGCCTGCATACCTGAATGCATTGGCCGGCGAAGGCGTACACATTGTAACCGTGAACGACTACCTCGCCCGTCGTGACTCCGAATGGAACGGCCCTCTTTTTGAATTCCTCGGTATTACCGTTGATTGTATAGATAAACACCATCCAAATACAGCCGCCCGCCGCGGCGCTTACCTGGCGGATATTACGTACGGTACCAACAATGAATTCGGCTTTGACTATCTCCGTGATAACATGGTGCATAGCCCTGACGAAATGGTGCAGCGTAAACATCATTACGCCATGGTGGATGAGGTGGATAGCGTATTGGTGGATGATGCACGTACGCCACTGATTATCTCCGGTCCTGTACCCCGTGGTGAAGAGCAGGAATTCCATGTGCTCAAGCCTCGTATCCAGAACCTGGTAGAGTTACAGAAGAAAGTGGTGAACCAATACCTCATTGAAGCTAAGAAGCTTATCAGTGAAGGTAAAGATGATCCGAAAACCGGTGGTCTTGCACTGATGCGTGCCTGGAGAGGCTTGCCCAAGGCTAGTGCCCTGATTAAATATCTCAGTGAGCCTGGTGTAAAAGTATTGCTGCAGAAAGCAGAGAACTATTATCTCGCTGATCAGCAGCGTGAAATGCCGAAAGTGGATGAAGGCCTGTATTTTATTATCGAAGAGAAGAACAACAGCGTAGATCTCTCTGAAAAGGGTATTACAGAAATCACCCGCGCAGGAGAAGATCCTCACTTCTTCGTTATGCCAGATGTGGGTTCTGAACTGGCGGAAATTGAAAAGTTGTCAGTTACGCCTGAGGAAAAACTTCAGCGTAAAGAGGTTCTGCTACAGGATTATGCCTTGAAGTCAGACCGTATCCACTCCGTACAGCAGTTGCTGAAAGCATACACCCTGTTCGACAAGGATGTGGAATACGTAGTACTCGATGGTAAGGTGAAGATTGTGGATGAACAGACTGGTCGTATCCTTGATGGACGCCGTTATTCAGATGGTCTGCACCAGGCGATTGAAGCAAAGGAAAATGTGAAAGTGGAAGCCGCTACACAAACCTTCGCCACTATCACCCTTCAGAATTACTTCCGTATGTATCACAAGCTGGCCGGTATGACCGGTACGGCATCTACAGAAGCCGGTGAGCTCTGGGAAATCTATAAGCTGGATGTGGTGACTATTCCCACTAACCTGCCTATTTCACGTAAGGACTCTGAAGATCTCGTATACAAAACAAAGCGGGATAAATATAAAGCCGTTATCGAAGAGGTTAAACAGATGCGCGATCAGGGCCGCCCGGTGCTGGTAGGTACTACCTCCGTGGAAGTGTCTGAGTTGCTCAGTAAAATGTTGACCTTCGAGAAAGTACAGCATAACGTACTCAACGCAAAACAGCATGCCCGCGAAGCCCAGATCGTTGCGGAAGCCGGTCTGGCCGGAGCTGTGACCATCGCTACCAACATGGCTGGTCGTGGTACGGACATCAAGCTCGGCCCCGGAGTGAAAGAAGCTGGTGGGCTGGCTATCATCGGTACGGAAAGACACGAAAGCCGTCGTGTAGACAGGCAGCTGCGTGGCCGTGCCGGTCGTCAGGGAGATCCGGGTACCTCCCAGTTCTTCGTATCGCTGGAAGATGACCTGATGCGTATGTTTGGTTCTGAGCGTATTGCCGGACTGATGGACCGCATGGGTTATAAAGAAGGTGAAGTGATCCAGCACAGCATGATCACCCGTTCTATCGAAAGAGCGCAGAAGAAAGTGGAAGAAAACAACTTCGGTATCCGTAAGCGCCTGCTGGAATACGATGACGTAATGAACAAACAGCGTACGGTGATCTACGCGAAACGTAATCACGCCCTGTTTGGCGAGCGTCTTGCTATCGATACAGACAACGCGTTTTATGATGTTGCTGAAAATATGGTGATCACTCATAAAGAAAGTGGTGATTACGATGCATTCAAAATGGATGCGATCATCAACTTCTCCATTGATACAGCCGTGACCAAAGAAGAGCTGGCCCGTACAGACGTGCCCACGCTGACTTCCAAGCTGTATCATGAAGCTGTGGATAGCTATCACCGCAAATCCAACGAGATCACTTCCAACACCCTGCCTGTGATTGAGCGTATTCACGAGGAACAGGGACAGCACATCGAAAATATTTCCATCCCATTCACGGACGGTAAGAAAGGCATCAACGTGCTGGCTAACCTGAAAAAGGTAGTAGACACTAAAGGTCATGAAACCATCAGTGCGCTGGAACGCAGCATTACGCTGGCGCTGATCGATGAAGCATGGAAAGAGCACCTGCGTGAAATGGATGAACTGAAACAGTCCGTACAGGGTGCAGTATACGAACAGAAAGACCCACTGCTGATCTATAAGCTGGAAGCCTTCAAACTGTTCAAACAGATGGATGGAGAAACCAGCCGCGACATTGTATCCTTCCTCTGTAAGTGTGGTATTCCTGTAAGCCAGGAAGCACCTACTGAAGAGCAGATCCGTGAAGGCCACGAAGAAAAGACCGATATGAGCAAACTGCGCGCTTCACATGAGGATATCGTAGAACAGCATAACGGTAACGGCGCACCTGCACAGGAATATGCTGAACACGTGGAAGAAGAGAAAATGGAGCCGGTACGTGTAGGTCCTAAAGTAGGCCGCAATGATCCCTGTCCTTGCGGAAGCGGTAAAAAATTCAAAAACTGTCACGGTAAGGATCTTTAATATATCCTGATGTGAGATCATATTAGAACGGATTACGGCAACGTAATCCGTTTTTGCATTAATTTCGCCCTGTAATTATTTTATGAAGATGCATATCAATCGCTATATAGATCATACAATACTGAAGCCTACCACTACACTGGAAGACATCAAAAAGCTCTGCATGGAGTGCGTGGAATATGACTTTGCAGCTGCCTGCGTACCGCCGCCCTATGTGAAACTGGCTAAACAATTTCTTGGCGCCACCACTACCAAAGTGGCTACAGTAATAGGATTTCCGTTCGGGTATTCCGCTATTGAAGCAAAAGTAGCTGAAGCGGTGCTGGCCATTGTAGACGGTGCAGATGAACTGGATGTGGTGATCAATATTTCGGCTATTAAGAATAATGACTGGGAATATCTTGAAAAAGAGATTGCTAACCTGATGTACATCATCCGGGAAAAGCAGAAAGTAGTGAAGGTGATCATCGAAAGTGGCATATTATTGGAGGACGAGATTGTGAAATGCTGCGAGCTGTACAGCAAGTATGGTGTGGATTTCGTGAAAACATCCACCGGCTATGCAGAAAAAGGCGCTACTGTTGAGGCGGTGAAGCTGATGCGGGCCAACCTACCGGAGAACATACAGATCAAAGCTTCGGGAGGTATTCGTACCTTTGATTTTGCGAAGGCATTGATAGAAGCCGGCGCTACACGCATAGGCGCGAGTGCCAGCGTGAGCATCATGAAAGAGAGCAAGGATGAAAACAGCAGCGATACTACCGGCAACACGAACGATTATTAATAATTAATTATACAGTACCGATGCAAAAATTATTCTTCCTGGTTTGCAGCCTGTTGATAAGTAGCTGGGCAATAGCGCAGGATAATGCGCTGGCTGGCAACGGAAATGTAAAAGTGATCAAAGACGGGCGTGTGGATGTGCTGATCCGTAAACAGATCTACATCAACACACTGGCTATCCGTAATCAGGCGGGCTTCCGGGTGCAGGTAATTTCCACTAACAAAAGAGGTGATGCCAACGAAGCCAAAGCGCGCGTAATGCAGCTGTACAGCGACTATCGTACTTACCTCGATTACCAGGCTCCCTATTTTAAAGTGCGCGTAGGCGATTTCAAAAGCCGCGAAGAAGCCACAGAACTGCGTGATAAACTATCCAGCCTTTTTTCAGGAGGCGTATTTGTAGTACCGGCTATTATTAACGTGTCACCGGATAAAGAACTATCGAATGAAGAACCGTATTAAGGAGCTGGCGAAAGCTTATGCACCGGCTTTTATAGACATCAGGCATCATATACATGCACATCCCGAACTATCTTTCCAGGAATATGAAACTTCGAAATTCATCCGGCAGAAACTGGATGAATTTGGCATTCCATATAAAGCAGGTATTGCCGGTACCGGCATCATTGCATTGATTGAAGGAAAGAACCCTTCTTCCAAGACAATTGCACTGCGTGCAGACATTGATGCGCTGCCTATCACTGAGGCCAATAACGTGCCTTATAAGTCCGTTAATGAAGGGGTAATGCATGCCTGCGGTCATGACGTGCACACTACCTGTGTACTGGGTGCTGCAAAGATCCTGCATGAACTGAAAGATGAGCTGGAAGGCACTGTTAAGATCCTGTTCCAACCCGGAGAGGAAAAGCATCCCGGCGGCGCCAGCATCATGATAGAAGAAGGCGCGCTCGAAAACCCACGTCCAGACGTTATCCTGGGCATGCATGTGCAGCCTCCCATTGAGGCTGGCAAGTTGGGCTTTCGCGCCGGCAAGTATATGGCCAGCGCCGATGAAATATACATTACTATAAAAGGTAAAGGTGGCCATGCGGCACAGCCGCATCTTACCGTAGATACTATTCTTGTAGCATCGCAACTGGTAGTAAGCCTGCAGCAGATCATCTCCCGTAATAACAATCCGTTCTCCCCTTCCGTTCTTTCCATCTGCGCTTTCAACGGCGGTTTCACCACCAATGTGATCCCCAGCGAAGTGAAACTGATGGGTACTTTCAGGGCTATGGACGAAACATGGCGTTTCAAAGCGCATGAACTGATCCGCAAACAGGCAGTAGGCATCGCTGAAGCTATGGGTGCAGAAATAGACCTGGAAATACTAGTAGGGTATCCTACCCTTTATAACAATGAAGAAGTAACCGCCAAAGCGCGTGCCTTCGCAGAAGACTACCTCGGCCAATCACAGGTGGAAGACACCGAAATTCGCATGGGTGCTGAAGATTTTGCCTTCTACTCACAGGTTATACCCGCCTGCTTCTTCAGGCTGGGAACCGGTAATGTAGCGAGAGGCATTACTTCCGGTGTGCATACGCCTACCTTTGATGTAGATGAGAAAGCGATTGAGGTAGGTATGGGCGCGATGGCGTACCTGGCCACACAGTTTTAAGATGATATTTACCAATACCGGGAAAGTCCTGACGATGTTCAGGACTTTTTTATTTTGTGCGACTGCTTGCAGATAGGATGCGGTTTGTGGGAGTAGTTTCGGTGGAGAAATGAAAGAGTTTTTCTGATATCAGGAAAAATCATTTTCTTCGTATTGTCAAGTGAAAGATTTTCTTATCAACTGATATTATCCCTGAGGAACAGTGTAACCATCAATAAATCCCGAACTATGAAGATGTTGACCCGTGAACCTAATTTATTATGTATGCTTTCAGATAGGGATAAGTGAACATGGTGTTTCGCTATGTTTTTATGCACGTTTATAACCAAAATGAATTTCAGTCTTAGCAGTATTATTAATAGAATTCCTATGCGTATAGTCAGTTTGTTTATCCTTATCGTTTTCTCTGGTGCAGAGGTGTGTGCACAAGGAAATTCTAATCTTGGAATGGATCAGAGAATCTATAAGTTCAATATGGCTTCCCCGGAGGCTCAGTCGTTGGGCAAGTATGGCGATATTCCTGTATCGCTTCATACGGGTGTACCCGATATCTCGGTTCCTTTGTACAATATTCAGTTACCAGGATTGCAGATTCCCGTGACTATGAGTTATCATGCCGGAGGAGTAAAAGTGGAAGAGGTAGCAGGAAATGTTGGGTTAGGATGGACGTTGAATTATGGGGGAATGATAACACAGATGCAGAATGGTATAAATGACTTTGTTGGATATAAAGGATGGCTGGGAGGTTATATGAATGTTGACAGCATCTTTAAAATAATAGGCTCTACCTACGTGGTAAGTACAATGAATCCAGACGGGACTATCAGTGTAACTCCCGATCTCATATTTGCCCTGGAAGCAGCTTTTGGGATGGCAGATAGTCAACCTGATCTGTTTGCATATAGCTTTCCGGGTGAATCGGGGAAGTTT
>NZ_DATLKJ010000227.1:0-40627 GCF_035538455.1 Chitinophaga sp. | reverse complement strand
ATCGCAAACTGAATGTTGATCAGACCACGGATATTGAGTGCACGCGCAATTTTCTCTGCGTAATACTCCATAGTGGTTACCTCGATCGGCGTAAGATTGAAGGCTGGCAGCAGTGCATGGCTATCGCCGCTATGAATACCGGCAGGCTCAATGTGCTCCATTACACCCATTACATGAAAATCAGTGCCGTCAAAGATACCGTCAATCTCTGCTTCCTGACAACGATCCAGGAAGTGATCAACCAGGATCTTATTGCCCGGAAGATGTTTGAGCAGACTCAATACTGATTCCTCCAGCTCTTCTTCGTTGATCACGATGCGCATGCGCTGTCCGCCCAACACATAAGAAGGACGCACCAGTACCGGATAGCCAACTTCTTTCGCAACATCTATCGCTTCGTCAGTATTATAAGCTGTTCCATATTTAGGATAAGGAATGTTGAGCTCCTTAAGCATGTCGGAGAAACGTCCGCGATCTTCGGCAATATCCATATTATCGAAGGAAGTACCGATGATCTTAATACCTTTCTCTTCCAGACGCTTGGCCAGTTTCAGGGCAGTTTGTCCACCCAGCTGAACGATTACTCCTTCTGGTTTTTCCAGCTCTATGATTTCCCACAGATGCTCCCAGAACACAGGCTCAAAGTAAAGTTTATTGGCCATGTCGAAGTCCGTGGATACTGTTTCAGGGTTACAGTTTACCATGATGGCTTCATAACCGCAATCCTGGATAGCCTGAAGGCCATGTGTACAGCAGTAGTCAAACTCAATACCCTGGCCAATTCTGTTCGGCCCGGAACCTAACACGATGATCTTTTTCTTATCGGTTACCGTGCTTTCATTCTCTGTATCGAAAGTAGAATAGAAGTAAGGCGTTTTAGCTTCAAACTCAGCACTGCAGGTATCTACCATTTTGTAAGTACGGACGATGTTGTGCCCTTTACGCTTTTCGTAAACTTCTTCTTCTTCACAATTGCCAAACAATACTGCCAGTTGTTTATCAGAGAAGCCCATTTTCTTGGCGTCTCTCAGCATGTCCACAGGAATGCTTTCCAGGTCATGCTCCAGCAGTTCTTTTTCGAGATTCACAATATCCTGTATCTGATGCAGGAACCAGCGGTCGATATAAGTAAGCTGATGAATGTGCTTTACCGATACTCCTGCCATCAGTGCGTCTTTAATACGGAAAATACGATCCCAGGTAGGGCGTTTCAGCTTTTCGAGGAGTTGCTCACTTTTCAGCAATGACTTACCGTAGTAACCGAGACCCAGTGCATCGTTCTCGAGGCTCTGGCAAGCCTTCTGCAGCGCTTCTGGGAAAGTGCGCCCGATAGCCATTACCTCACCTACTGATTTCATCTGGAGACCCAATGTATCGTCTGCACCCTTGAATTTATCAAAGTTCCAGCGCGGCATCTTCACGATTACATAGTCAAGTGCTGGCTCAAAAAATGCAGAAGTAGTTCTGGTGATCTGGTTTTCAAGCTCGTCCAGTGTATATCCAATAGCCAGTTTCGCAGCGATCTTAGCAATCGGGTAACCTGTAGCTTTGGATGCCAGTGCAGATGAACGGCTCACACGCGGGTTGATCTCAATCGCAATGAGCTCTTCATTTTCAGGATTCAGAGAGAACTGTACATTACAGCCTCCGGCAAAGTTGCCGAGGTCGCGCATCATCATCATCGCCTTGTTACGCATGTCCTGAAACGCTGTATCACTCAGGGTCATAGCCGGTGCTACCGTGATGGAATCACCCGTGTGAATACCCATTGGATCAAGGTTTTCAACAGTACAGATGATCACTACGTTATTGTTTTTATCACGCAACAGTTCCAGTTCAAACTCTTTCCATCCCAATACTGCCTTCTCCACCAGTACTTCATGGATAGGAGAAGCCTTCAGACCACGGTCCAGTGCTTCATCCAACTCATCTTTACTATGCACGAAACCGCCACCGGTACCTCCAAGCGTAAAGGAAGGACGTATCACCAGCGGGAAACCGATTTCCTGAGCAAACTCTTTACCTTCCAGGAAGGAGTTAGCTGTTCTGGCAGGAGCCACCGGAACACCAAGCTGGATCATCCACTGGCGGAACTGTTCACGGTCTTCCGCTTTATCAATCGCTTTAATGTCCACACCAATCAGGCGAACATTATATTTCTCCCATATTCCCAGCTCATCCACCTCTTTACACAGGTTCAGCGCTGTCTGGCCGCCCATTGTGGGTAATACGGCATCTATCTGATTTTCTTCCAGAATCTGTTCAATGCTTTCCACCGTCAATGGCAGCAAATAAACCCTGTCGGCCATCATCGGATCGGTCATGATGGTAGCCGGATTGGAATTAATCAATATCACTTTAATTCCCTCTTCCCTCAGCGAACGTGCCGCCTGGGATCCGGAATAGTCAAATTCGCAAGCCTGCCCAATAATGATAGGACCAGAACCAATAATGAGAACAGATTTGATAGATGAGTCTTTTGGCATTTGTGTAATCTATTGAAAATGAAAAACCACATTGATTTTCATGCCATTGAAGGGGACAAAAAAATCGTGCAAAGTTACGTGATTTCACTATTTGATTCATAATTAATTTTCGAAAACGCGAAAAGAATTTATTGACATTAAAATACTCTATAATAAAAGAGCCATCGTCCAACACCCTCATTGTGGTTAATACAGGCATTTATTTCCAGTATAAATACGTTTCTCCATCTCCCTATATTATCCTAACTTTATTGTCTGCGTTAAACTGTTTACACACTGAGAGCAAGGCACTGATACTGCGAAGAGACACGGAATTATATTCCAATATTTTCAGTAACCCCAAAAATATATGCATTATGCGTACCGCCGAAGTTCATTACGGAGCTAACGGTCATGTGCTCCTCACAGTACCGAAAGGTACCTCCACAGAAGATGTTGTGAAATTACAGGCTTATGTTCATAAGCAGCTAGGCCCCAAAATCAACCCAAGAGGCTGCCAGGCATGCTTATCTGGCCTTCACTTCAACATTCGCGAACAACTGGAAAACGTTATCAAAGTAGATCTTGACAAAATGGCCTCCGTCAGCCATTGACTCAGCTGTACCGTTCCGCCTGTTCAACGGGCAGAACGATATCTTAAAATGCTCAGCCATGTTACAAACATCCGTATCCAATCATATCAGCCATCTCTACAACCAGCAGGTTCGTAAACTGGGAATAGGCTTGCTTTACAACCCCTCGCTGGATTTATACCTGGAAGCACATCCCGATGCCTGCGATTATATTGAAATAATACCAGACATGTTCTGGACAGATCTCGGCACAGGTCATCCATCCAGATTCCGGGAGATCCCTTCCTGGATAAAAGTACTGGACCAATTCGCCGCACAATACCCGCTCACATCACACAATATCTCTTATTCACTGGGTAGTGCAGGTATCTTCGACCGGGTTTACCTGCGTCAGATGCAGGAATGGCACCAGCGTTATCATTTTGCATGGCACAGCGACCATCTTTCATTTGTGAAAGTGCACGACAACCAGCAGCATGAACATAATGCCGGCCTGGCTGTTCCAGTACCTTACGATTACGAAGTACTGGATATGATAGGAGGCCGTATCAACGCCATCAAACGTTGTATTGATGTGCCTTTTCTCGTAGAAAACAACGTATACTTCATTGACCTTCCGGATCAGGAGCTCAGCGAACCAGATTTCCTGAATGAGTTGTCAAATGAAACATCCTGCGGTATGTTGCTGGATATTCATAATGTATACACCAATGCTGTTAATCATGGTTTTAGCGCCAAAGAATTCATCTCACAACTGGAGCTGGACAAAGTCATTGAAATACACATTGCGGGCGGTAATGAAATGGGAGGCATGTATACCGATTCCCACGCAGGTCCTTGTCCTCCGGCTGTATGGGAGCTTTTGGGATATACGCTACCGTTAGTGCCCAATTTATGTGGTATCACTTTCGAGTTTCATGAATCTTATTTCCACCTGCTTCAATTTGATGGAATTACGAAAGAGCTTGAAAAGGCCAGGGCAGCATGGAACCTTTATCATACCTGAACTGTATCAATATGTCACTGTTATCATTTCAGCGCGCACTAACAGATCTTATCGCTTCTCCTCAACTCTGCGTGGAAGCAAGACACCATCCTGAAAGTATATTAAGCAGATATGATCTCACAATACTGGAAAATATGCGGCTGCGCACAGTATTATACCAGAAAGGTATGTCTGTAAGCTGCACCCTGTACCGCGTTAACAGGATCACGCCAGTTTATACCCTAATGCCATACACCTGCCTGTTACTGGGCGATTTGCTGGTGCCGCTCGCCGAAGAATGCTGGTCTGAATATTCCACCTCTGGTTTGCAGTTTAAACATGAAATAGAAATATTCACGGCATTCCTTCAGCAGAAACTGAATGCAGGTAGTCTCCATAAACCTTATCTGCAAGAGATCCTGGCTATGGAAGCTGCTATAAATGAGTTGAAGTTTTTACAGAAAGATATGCTGATGAAGGAAGTTTATGAGGAAGCCACCCATCCGCTGATAAGGCTGATACCTTTTGAACATGATCCGGAACCGCTACTGGAAGCACTTTCCAATATGAATATACCTGCTGTCGAAAAGAAAAGAGATAACTATCTCCTGATGATAGATTACCGGGGAGATGAAATGTTGTTCAGCACACTACCCGGGCATAACCAGGCAGCGTGCTGACAGATCCTATAATTTCATGCGGGTGGACATCACGGCTATAGCAGCTCCCATTACAGCGATCAGGGTAAAAGATACCGCAAGGCTGGTAGCCTGTGCTACAAAACCAATCAGCGGCGGCCCAAAGAGAAAACCCAGGAAGCCAATAGTGGAAACAGTTGCCAGCGCCATCCCCGGAGACAATATTTTTGATTTGCCGGCAGCACTATATACCAGTGGTACCACAGCCGACACGCCTGCACCCACCAACATAAAACCAAACATCGCCGGATAAAAATAAGGGAAGATCACCGCCACCAACAAACCAGCAGCCGTAAGCAAGCCGCTGATCAGCAGCATTTTCTTAACACCGAGCCGCGTTGTCAGCCAGTCGGCCACGAAGCGGCCAGAAGCCATCGTGCTCATAAATGCTGCGTAACCAGCACCAGACAGACCGTCGCGCACCTGCACCACTCTTCTGAAATATACCCCGCTCCAGTCAAACATAGTACCCTCGCATATCATAGAGCACATAGCAATAATACCCAGAGTCAGCAGGAAAAGATCAGGTTTTGCAAATAATGGCTGGTTGGCCTGCAGATTGGCATCCTGCTGCACAATACGCCGCATAGTGAATAATACAATAGTCCATGACATAGCTGTAATGACGAGGAAATGATATACCGGCGCTACATGCCATCCACTCATAGCCGCTCCTATAGCCGCTCCTGTAAAGCCAGCCACACTCCACAACCCATGGAATGAAGCCATGATCGAACGTCCGTACATAGCTTCCACCGCCACAGCCTGCGTGTTTACAGCAATGTTGGCCAGGTTGCCGCAAAAACCGAACATCACCAGGAAAGCAATCAACTCCCAGGCTGTATGCGCCAGCCCCAACACCGGCAGCAACGCTGCATAAGCCACAGCAGCAATAATCAGTACCTGCCGGCTACCAAATTTTGAAACCAGTATACCTGCAATCGGCAGGGATATAATCGAGCCTACCGGCAAGGCAAGCAATACACTGCCAAGCCCCGCATCATTAAGACCCAACGCTTGCTGAATATCCGGTATGCGGGAAGCCCAGCTGGCAAAGCACAAACCCGTAAGAAAGAACAACGCGCTCACTGCTATGCGGGCGCTCCTTTTAAAGACAACGGTTATAGGTAATTCCTGTATCATCTGCTGCTAAAAATAAATTGTATTAAAGAACCTCAATGCCCAGATTGATATAAGGCTTAAACAATGACAGATCCGGCTTATCAGTAACGATTGTATCCAGCTCCGTTATATTGCATACTTTATAAGGCTCCGCTGTACCCATTTTATCACTGGTAGCCAGGGCTATCGCTTTATTAGACGATTGCACCATCACACTTTTCACATCCGCTTCATTAAGATCCAGACCGGTAACACCCGCATCAGGATGTATACTGCAAATACCCAGGAAGCAAATATCGGCCCGCACTTTCTGCAACATCCGGATAGTATCCATCCCCCCTGCCGTGCGAGAGTTTTTGCCAATCAACCCTCCGGTAAACACCACCTCTACAGTCGGGTGCTCTATAAGCTGCGCAACAATCGGCACACTGTTGGTAATCACCGTAATGTGCAATGTAGGTGGAAAGAGAGTAACAAGGGTCAGCGTGGTAGTTCCTCCATCCATGAGAATGGTCTGTCCATTTTTGAGAAATGACAAAGCCTTGCGGGCAATATCCTTTTTATCGTCCTCATGATAGCGGCTACGCTCTTTGAATGAATAAGGATTGGGAGAATGTGGTATCGCTCCTCCCCTTACTTTTATAAGCTGCCCACTTTGTGCAAGCACTTCCAGATCCCGGCGCACCGTATCTTCCGACACCTGCAGATCACTGCTAAGCTCGGTCTGTAACACTTTCTGGTCCGTCTGCAGCTTCTTCAGTATATAATCAAACCGTTCCTCTTTCAGCATAATGGTTGCTATTTTCTGCAATATTATGAAACATATTGCAACAATTAGCACAAAATAGCATATCTTTGCAAAAAACAGCAAAATATGGCAAGGATTGTAATTGATATGGATAATGTAATGGCAGACCTCACCCAACATTATCTGAACTACTATGAAGACGAGCATGGGATCAGGATAGATCCAGCTACCCTGAATGGAATACCGGAAGGCAATGGCTTCCCGGTAGAAGGAGCTGTATTAAAGTATTTGAATACACCGGGATTTTTCAGAACGGCGCCGGTGATGCCAGGAAGCCAGGAAGTAATCAAGGCATTAATGGAGGATCATGAAGTATTTATTGTGTCTGCTGCAATGGAATTTCCACTTTCCTTGGCCGAGAAACTTGCATGGCTCAATGAACACTTCCCATTCATCAGCTGGAAAAACATTGTGTTCTGCGGGTCCAAAACAATTGTGGATGCAGACTATATGATTGATGACCATGATAAAAACCTGCGGTACTTCAAAGGAGAAAGACTGTTGTTTACCGCACCACACAATACCAACCTCATTGATTATAAAAGAGTCAACAACTGGAATGATGTAGCGGATGTTTTCTCCCTGAAAGAAGTTGAGACAGTTTAATTCTGCCCGTTAACCCCAAACTTTTTCTTCCGCAGAAAACAGCAGGTATCAGGCTTTTCTCAACCCTTGCTTTTTAAGCAGGGCGATTTCTTTTTTGAGCTTTATTAATTCATCCTTCAGAGCAGCGTAGCTTTTAAGGAGATTATTGTGCTCCTCCAACAGCTTATAATACTTTTCTCTCATCAGCATCATTTCCTCACTATCAGTATACCTTGCCTCCTGCACATTACCGGGATTCAGAAATGTTTCGGTGGTCATGTCCAATCCCTTTGCCACCCTGTCCAGCTCATCAGGCGAAAAGACCTCCTTGGCAAACACATTATACATCGTTCGCCGGCTCATTCCCAGGCGCTCTGCCAGACGGCTTTTGTTAAGCCCCTTCTCCGCAATGATATGTTGCAGGCGCTGCCCGTGATGCACTTGCTCCCCACTGCTTACCTGCATGGCCCCGTTCCACCGGATAAACTCTTCTGGACCAATCCCGATAAGAGTACAAAAACGCTCCATGGTAGAACGTTTCATATCACTCTTCCGCAAATGGTAATGGGCTATCTGATTGGTAAACCCCGCCATCTTGGCAAAGTCCACGATCTTGATCTTCTTCTGTTTGAGTATCTGCTTTAACCGCTGACCCATATGTATCAGACTCGACTGCATCATGAAAACGTTTTTATTAATACTGTCTGACAGCGATGAATCTGCCATCCCCTGGCATTATCATTACCATTTTATGGTATAATATAACAATAAATCTTTCATTTCGTACAAAAATCAGTTAAAACGAATAAAAAATTTGTTACCGGCTCTCTGACGTATCACTCTGCACTCATTACTAACTGTAATGTATACACGCAAATAAGAAGCAGTAAAAATTGTTACATGATGATCACCATAATTACCACATGAAAATATAAAAAAATAGCGGTAAAAAAATGTATAGTAAACATACATAAGGCACCGTAAAAATGAGCACCCATCTCACATTGATATTTGCTATAACCATTTACTACACAACGTTTCAGGTGGTTGGTATTTTTTATTAGAAGAGACTATTTTATATTGATAATTTGCATATTTATAAATACATTTGCTTACACCAAAAAATGTTATTAATATGTTACAAAACCATCATCTTCCAATTTGTTAACCTTTTCAAATAACCAATTTAAACCACCCGCTATGAGCACAGAAACAATAAGCGTGTTGATGGACATTCACGAAAAATTTTCTTCTCTTCCAGCTACATTCAGGGAAAAAGTATGCGAAGAGTGTAATTGGAGCATGCCCACCTTTTATCGCAAGATGAGAGGCAGGGACAAGCCAAGTCTGACTGACAAAAGCAGGATCATTCCGGCACTTAGTAATGCAGAAAAAGAAAAGATCATCGACATCATGAAAGAAGTGTATACCAGTGCCTGGGATTACATGGAGAAGTACAGGAAAGCGTGATTGCAAAATGCTTATCATCTATTAGGATAAATGCCAGCTCATGAGAGGGACTCTCCCGGTCAGCGGCCAGCACAGCGGATTTCAGGATCTCTGTCTGGCTGCTGATCCTTTTATATTGAATTTTTGATGTATAGAATCCATTGATCTTTGATAAACGATTATGTTTTTAATCTGATTTTTAGATTTTTTCTATTAAACCATAACCTTTTTCTTAAATTTATCCCCCGTTAAGGATACCATCATATTTTAACTAAAAAATTATTGAGGTGCTATGTCGTACCCATACCAGATTAAGACACAGGAAGAATACCAGGAAGCTTACCAGCAAAGCGTTATGGACCCGGAAGGATTCTGGGCTAATGTAGCAGATCACTTCTACTGGCGCAGAAAATGGGATAAAGTTTTAGATTGGAGCTTCAAAGACCCCGAAATCAAATGGTTCTCCGGAGCCAAACTCAACATCACAGAAAACTGCCTCGACCGCCATCTCGGCACACTTGGCAACAAACCGGCAATTATCTGGGAACCCAACGACCCCGAAGAACATCACCGTGTTATCACTTACCGCGACCTCTATAATAAAGTATGTCAGTTCGCCAACGTACTGAAAAATAACGGCGTTAAAAAAGGTGACCGTGTCTGCATCTATATGGGCATGATCCCCGAACTGGCAATAGCCGTGCTGGCCTGCGCCCGCATAGGTGCCATCCACTCCGTTGTGTTTGGTGGTTTCAGTGCCCAGTCCATTGCAGACAGGATACAGGATGCCCAGTGCAGCCTGGTAATCACCTGCGACGGCGCTTACCGCGGTAACAAGGATATTGCTCTGAAGGCCGTTATAGACGATGCCCTCATGGTTTGCCCTTCCGTTAAAAAAGTAATCGTATGCACCCGCACCCGCACTCCTGTCAGCATGCTGAAAGGCCGCGACGTATGGTGGGAAGACGAGATCAAACAGGTTGAAACACTGGGCAACCCTCCCTGCCCCGCCGAAGAAATGGATGCTGAAGACATGCTCTTCATCCTCTATACCTCCGGCTCTACCGGCAAACCTAAAGGCGTGGTACACACCTGTGCCGGATACATGGTGTACGCCAACTACACTTTCGTAAACACCTTCCAATACCAACCCGGAGAAGTATTCTTCTGTACTGCCGACATCGGCTGGATTACAGGCCACAGCTATATCGTGTATGGCCCGCTCAGCGCAGGCGCCACTACCCTGATGTTTGAAGGTATGCCTACCTATCCTGACGCAGGCAGACTCTGGGAAATCACAGATAAATACCGTGTCGATATACTGTATACTGCACCTACCGCTATCCGTAGCCTGATGGGCTTCGGACTTGGTCCGGTAAATCATAAGGACCTCAGCTCTCTCAAAAAGCTGGGTAGTGTTGGTGAGCCCATCAATGAAGAAGCATGGCATTGGTTTAAAGACAATATCGGTAAGGGTAAATGCCCGATTGTAGACACCTGGTGGCAAACTGAAACCGGCGGTATCATGATCACCCCTATTGCCGGCATCACCAAAGAAAAACCAGGCTATGCCACTCTCCCCCTGCCAGGCGTACAACTGGTACTGGTGGACGAAAACGGAAAAGAAGTAACCGGCAACGGCGTAAGCGGAAACCTCTGTATCAAGTTCCCCTGGCCCGGTATGCTCCGTACTACCTACGGCGATCATGAACGCTTCCGCAAAAACTATTTCTCTACATACGAAAACCTCTACTTCACCGGAGACGGCTGTCTGCGTGATGAAGACGGCTACTACCGCATCACCGGCCGCGTAGACGATGTGCTGAACGTAAGCGGTCACCGTATCGGTACCGCAGAAGTGGAAAACGCTATCAATATGCACGCAGGTGTTATAGAAAGCGCCGTGGTAGGCTATCCACACGAAATCAAAGGTCAGGGCATCTATGCATATGTTATCCTGGAAAAACAGGCGCAACAGCATGATACAGAACTAACTAAGAAAGACATCGCACAAACGGTGTCCCGTATCATCGGCGCTATCGCCAAACCAGATAAGATCCAGTTCGTAAGCGGTTTGCCTAAAACCCGTTCCGGTAAGATCATGAGACGTATCCTCCGCAAAGTGGCCGAAAATGATTTCGAACACCTGGGCGATATCTCTACCCTGCTGGACCCCAGTGTAGTAGAAGAAATCAAACAAGGCAAACTGTAGCTATGATTGGTTGCTGACGATGTACTGATGACAATGAATTATTGTTGGGAATATCAGATGAAGTTTCAATAATGTAGTCTGACAAATTTTATATCCCCATCCGGACGGCTTTCCGGATGGGGTTTTTCTTTACCATCATATTTCAACCAATCCTCCAATACTAATCACCCTTTACTATCTTCGCTATCAGGATAATCAAACAAATCACAAAAATCACAATCATGAAGCGCCTTGCCTGGACCTTCTTCTCCCTGTTTGTTTTACTCAATTTTATCAGCGCCTTCCATGCCTGGAAGTTTACACACTTCTACAACGACGCTGCCCATCACAACAAAAAGCCGGAAGAAATGAGTGTGGGCGAGAAAACACAAATGATCCTCTTCGGTGTTCGTTTATCCAAACCCATTATTACGGATACTCCAGCCGCGCCTTATGAAACAGTACATCTCACCACAAGCAACGACCTGCACCTGGAAGGCTGGTGGATACCCGTATCACAGCCACACGGCACTGTAATCCTCTTTCACGGTTATGGCAGCAACAAAGGACATAAACTCCCCGAAGCTGCCTACTTCAGGGAGCTGGGTTACAATACATTCTTGCTGGACTTCCGCGCCCACGGCAACAGCGAGGGCAGTGCCTGCAGCATCGGGTACAAAGAGGCTGAAGATGTGAAACTTGCATGGGATTATGTTACCCGCAGAACGCCACAACCAGTTATACTCTGGGGAATGAGCATGGGGGCGGCCGCCATCCTGAAGGCAGTACCCGAATACCATCTTACTCCGCAAAAAATTATGCTGGAAACACCTTTCGCCACGCTGGTGGATGCAGTGAAAAGCAGGATGCGTGCCGTACACCTGCCCGGTACTCCCCTCTCCCAGCTGCTTACATTCTGGGGAGGCCTGGAACTAGGCTTCTGGGGATTCAACTATAAACCGGAGATATATGCAAAGCAGATACATATGCCTGTATTATACTGCTGGGGCAGACAGGACAATCGCGTTACCGCAACCGAAACGCAACAGGTATTTACTCACCTTGCCAGCACGCAGAAGAAACTATACATTTTTGAAGATGCTGGTCATCAGTCATTTTGTGTGAAAGATCCCGGTAAGTGGAAACAGGCAGTAAAAGATTTTGTAAATCAATAAAAAAAGCGCGCACCATACGAGTGGAGCGCGCTCTTCACAGGATCTGACCCGCCATATATATATTGGAGTCATGATGCAGTGACAATAGCCGCTGCGCCACTAGATGCCATCTGATTCAAAATTACAGCCCGTTGCTGTCACAGGAAGTCACTTGTATAAAATGCCGCAAAAATCTTTCCCTTTTTACCGGCGTATTACAACTGGCGTTCCTACTTTAATTATTTCATACAACTCAACTACATCTGCATCCTTCATACTGATACACCCAAGCGTCCAGTTAATACGGCCCTCCACATAATTGTCGCGGATACCCGATGCATATTCCACACCATGAATACCAATACCACCACCAATTGTAGCTTCCTGCGATACCCTCCCGGCAGACTGCCGCTGATGAAATTTCTCCCAGGAATCTTCATTGGGATAGTCCAGCAACAGGAAGCGGGTCCAGCGGTTATCAAAGCGTTTGCTTTGTATATGAAATGTTCCTTCCGGTGTTTTACGGTCGCCCTCTGTCAGTTTATCCGTTTGATCACGGTTACCAAACACCACTTTGTAGATTTTTCGCAACGTTACGTCTTCATACACATACAGACGATAATCACTTTTGTCAATCAATAAAAAGATCTTATCCGGATCTATACTCCCGGTTGTCAGCTTCACATTGTACAGATCTGTATTGTTCCGGACAAAACCGGACAGTGGCAACAACAGCATCAACATAGCGGCATACCACGCAAAGCGGCACTTCTTCATAGGGCAATCAAATATGATGATAACGATGAAGGGCAAAGATTTATTGTAAAGAAAAACGCGCCGTGAAATTTCACAGCGCGTTTCCGGTCTTTTATTTAACGTCGGTATTAGTATCCGAAAATTTCATTGAGAGACAGTTTCTTTACATCTCCGATCTTCTTCAGATCATCCAGGCTGATCTTCTTTTCAGAAGCTACAACACAGTAGGTGTAAGGTTTCTTGGCAATATGCTCTTCGTGGAATTTCTTAATATCATTGAAATTCAGCTTGTCGATAGATTCATACACCTGTTTGCGGATATCGGTATCCAATCCGAGTTTCTGTGCAGCCAGATAGCTGAAAATGATACCGTCTTTGGTGATGCGTTCAGTTTCAATATCCTGTTTCATGGACAGCCTCGCTGTTTCAAACAGTTTATCAGAACGGGGAACATCATTGAGCAATTCGTTCATACCTTTTATTGCTTCGTCCATTTTGTCAGCCTGGCTACCCACATAGGCCACTTCTGAATAACGCTCTCCTTTTTTATCAGGAGAAGAGTAGAATGCATAAGTAGAATAAGCCAGCGCCTTGGATTCGCGGATCGTCTGAAATACAATGGAACCCATGCCACCTCCGAAATAGTTGTTGAACAGACCGATAATTGCGGTGTTGGACGGATCATACACCTGTCCGTTCCTCACCCAGTTCACTTCTGTCTGCACCATATCGTAGTCGGCAAACAGCACTTTGTTCTGATCCTGGTTGTCCTTTGCAAAATGTATTGCAGCTGGCAGTTCTTTAAAGCTGCCAGGTAGTGTGTGTAATTTTTTCACATTACCTGCAATGGTTTCCAGTGGCTCAGGACCATAGTAGATAACAGCGTGTTTGTAAGAAGGCAGCTCATGGAGCATGTTAGTTAATTCCTCTGCAGTAATGGCATTCAATTCAGCGTCACCAAGCTGGTTATTGAACGGATTTTTAGCACCATACATAGCGTAAGCAACCACCCCTCTCATAATAGAACCTTTATTCAGCTTGCTGTCTGCACGGGATTTGAGCGTACGGGCTTTCAGAGCAGCCAGTGCAGCTTCATCAGGTTTACAGTTAGCAATCAGGTGTTCAAACAGGGTAACTGCTTTATCGAAGTTTTCCTGGAGACCACTGATAGTAATGGTGGTATTTTCGCTGGAAGCACCTACGCTGAAGTTACATGCAATGTTGTAAAACTGTTTGCTGATTTCCTGTGAAGAATATTTGTCGGTACCCAGGAATTGCAGATACTGTGAAGCCAGCGGCAGTTTCTTGTTGTTCCAGCTACCCATATCAAAGCGATAGTAGAGGCGGAACAGACCATTATCTTTATTCTGCACGTACATTATGTTAGTGTTACCAATTGGGGCAGTCTGGATGTCTTTTGCATAATCCAGCCATTGCGGACTAACAGGCGTAGCAGGCATGGAGCCGATGCTCAGCAGGAAAGGAGACTGTGCGTCGCGGTTCACCTCAACCGGAGTAATGGCAGGCTTTTCTACCTTTTTGATATCCTTGTCTTCACCTTTGCGTTTGTATACCAGCACATAGTTGTTGCCCAGGTATTTGTTGGCAAAATCCACCACCTGTTGTTTGGTAACCTTGCTCATATCATCGATAAGAGAAACATCATATACCCAGTTGGTACCCCTGCTTTTAATAAATCCATCCATGATGCTGTTAGCACGGTTGCCATTGCTTTCCAGGCCTTGCAGCTCATCGAGCTTAGCGTTGTTAACAATAGCTTTTACCAGTGATTCATCGAAGTCTCCTTTCTTAAGGATATCTAACTGACCAAGCAATATTGATTTCACGTCATCCAGTGACTGATCCTGTTTGGCTTTTCCAGCGAGGTTAAGTACAGCGTAGTCCTTCAGGCTCAATGTTCCTGCGCTTGCGCTAAGTACTTTCTGTTGTTTATTAACATTAAGATCGAAGAGACCTGCCTTTCCGTTCTGGAGAATACCCGACAGTACGTTGAGAATCATGTTGGCTTTTACGTCCAGCGCACCAGGTAATCTGAAAACGATGTTTACACTTTCCGCATCCGGACCGAACACTTCTTTTACGATCGGAGCAGAAATAGGCGCTTCCGGAGCAGGTTTATATTCTTTAACCGGCTTGGCTTTCATATAAGCAAAGCGTTGGTCAAGCGTTTTAATCACGTAGTCGGGATCGAAATCACCTGCCATTACAATGGCCATGTTGTTGGGAACATAGTATTCATTGTAGAAAGCGCGAATAGCTTTAAGGTTGGGATTTTTCAGGTGCTCAATAGTACCGATGGTAGATTGCTGGCCATAGTTATGTGTAGGGAATAATGCAGTGAGCATTGTTTCATACACTTTACGACCGTCGTTGTCAAGCCCTCGGTTCTTTTCTTCGTAAACGGCTTCAAGCTCAGTGTGGAAGAGGCGAAACACCGGATCTTTGAAGCGCTCAGCCTGCACAGCCAGATATTTATCTACAGCATTGGAAGGAATATCTTCTTCGTAGATCGTTTCTTCTACCCAGGTATGGGCATTAGTTCCCTGTGCGCCCATGCCTGCCATCATTTTATCGTATTCATTGGCGATGGCATATTTGGCTGCAACACCGGATATGCTGTCTATCTCATGATACACCGCCTTACGGGCAATAGGATCAGTGGTTTTATTGTATTTGTCGTACAGGTTATCGATCTTATCGATATAGGGCTTTTCTTTTGACCAGTCCAGCGAGCCGAACTTCTCAGTGCCCTTGAACAGTAGGTGCTCAAGGTAGTGAGCCAGCCCTGTATGATCTTTAGGATCGTTGTTGCTACCGGCTCTCGTACCGATGAGGGTCTGGATGCGTGGTTCTTTTTTATTCACACTCAATATAACGGTGAGTCCGTTTTTCAGCGTGTAGAAGCGTGCCTTCATAGGGTCGTTGGTAACATACCTGTAGTTGTACCCTCCCGAGCTGGCTTCTTTCCATTGATATTTCCCCTGTGCTCCCGCTGTTTGCAGGCTTCCGGCCAACAGCAGAAATAGTGCGGCTTGTTTGAAGCAATTCATAAGGTTTTAATGTTGGTTTATGAAAAAATGTTACCAAATATAACCGAAGTGGAAAAAATACGGCAGTATTTCATCCAGATTTGTATAAACGGCAAGCCCTGCCGGTTTTTCAACCGATTGAACCAGTGAGGAAATGGGGCATGATACTTATCTAGGGGTTGGAAGGCAGTGTTTGATCAGGGATTGAGATTCTCCAGCAGAAGGCCTGATCTTCGAACCACTGCGATGTTATTCAGGAGAGAGTCTCCCAGCAGCCTGTGAGGCTTTGCTTTTCTCACATGCTTACCTCTATTGCGGGAAGAAGCGATAGCAGGCATTTTTGATTTGATTTCCGGAGTGACTTGAAGTGGCTGTATCACTGTGGGAGCTGACGTATTTAATGATGGGGCCGGAACCGTGGCTACATCAACCGGCAGCTGAGCCGGGTTTTCCGCATTGACGGCAGATTTTACACCAAGTAAACGATAGTCATAGGAATGAGCCCAAGCAATACATCCAATACATGCCAACAAAGTAGCAAAAGATCGCATAATCACAATTTAGAGATCTGGTCAAAAAACTTAGAATCCGTGCACCCGCAGTCCTATGGAGAACGGATATTGTTGCAGGCCGTAGTCGTGCAACGGTGTCAGCGCAAAGTTACCGTACAGTTTCACCAGCCCATAGCCGATTTCACTTGTCAGGCCAAAACGCCACTTATTAAGATTGAAATCATCGGTCTTTCTTACCTTACCTCTTTCTTCACTTATCTGCTTTGTCCTGGATTTGATAAGATAGCCTCCGGTAACGCCAAAGCTCAACTGGAATGCTCTGCCGGGGCGGGCCGGGTTAGAATTGAAGCTGAGCATAACGGGTACTGTTACGTACTCCGCAAAGAGTTTATTCTTAGAGAATTCAACAGAATCGCGTATGATCGTTGTTGAATATCCCGGTACATAGGTAATATTTCTGGCATATCGGAAATTGTTCATTTCAAGCCCCAGAGCATATAACAAGTTTAGCTTGTGTTTTGTTATGTTTAATCGCTGCTGGAATAACCAGATATTAAAATTGATCGATTTTCCGGTGATAAGTTTAAATTCAGCAGGAGTTAAAGGTTCACTTCCTCCCCTGGGTGCAAAGGTAGCCAGCCCGGCGGGAGAGTAATCATACCGTTTGGTAGTAGGCATTCCATCTGTATAAAAACTGGTGGTGTTAGGATAGCGGGAGAGATAGCCCGCACCGCCGTATTCACTTCTGTCGATAAAGTTATTGAAGCCAATATCAAACACGAACCACCTGGTTTGCAGATTTTTCTTCAGTTTATTACGCGTGTAGGCAGTATCGTGATAAAATTTATAACTGGTACGTCCTCTTTCATTTTTCCCTTTGATAATAATTAATCCCTTGATCTGGATTGTATCGGGAGGGGCGGGTGTAGCCAGCGCATTCACATTTTTTTGTGCATGAGCCAGGATACTACCAAAGACCAATAACAAACAGAGTAAAATTCTATGCTTCATAAACAGTTACCATGAATTAATATTATTTATTCTTCCTGCGGGAAAAGAGCTTCGCCACGTTAGTCACTTTATCAAGCAGCTTACTGTCGCTTCCGCTTACAGACATAATCAGCTCTCCTTTTACAGAAGCCGGTTCAGGGGCTGTTGCAGGAGGAGGCGGAGCAATGTTTTTAATCGCGGGGGTATTGACAGCAAGTAAAGCTTCTTTTCCGGAAGCATCGTTAACATCCGGCTTATCGTTGTTAATGCCGGCGATGCTGGCAGTGTTATTATTGTTATTCTGTTGCAGGTGTTTTTCAACTACTTCATCAGAAGTATTCCGCGGTGGAGGCAACTGCGGGATAGTCGGAGCTTCGGCTTTGGCCGGATGCTGGGCGACGGCGGTGACGGGCGCCTTTACCGGTTGATGTGCTGATAATACAGCGTTGTTTTTTCTTGAAGGCAGTGTGACTGTGCCTGTTTTCTTTGGAACCGCTTCGGCTATCGTTATGTTGTTGCCTTGGTCTGGCGATGGCTGGGATGCAGGCGGCGTATCCGGTAATGAATGCGGTTTCACATCTGCTTCTTTCACCGCAGCTACCATAGACGGTGGTTGTTGGTGAGTACCAGCGGGGAGCAACCATATAACAAAACCTGCCACTACGGCTGCGGCTGCGCTCCACCAGATGGCAGGGTGCATTCGTCTTGAGCGATGGCGGTAAAGTTCTCCTTTATCGGGATAAACAATGTGAATATCTGGCTGTAACCTGGCGGCCTGTAAATGTTCCAGTTCCTTCAGGGCTGCCGGATGTTGATTCAGCCAGGTTTTGAGGCTGGCAACCTGGGCATCAGGCAATTCGTTGTCTGCATACTCCATCATCAACGTCTGATATTCAGCCGGGATGGATGTTTCTTCGCGGTACAGCAAGGATTTATTGTCAAATATGATACTGTCGTCAGGTACAATGCGCGTATTCTCCAGCAACTCAAGCTCATGCCTGATTTGTGGATGGTTTTCTAAGAACTGCTCCAGCGCGGCCTGTTCCTGCTCATTCAGCTCTCCATCTATGAAGCTGAGCAAGTAAGACTCATAATTTGATATGTTAATCTCTACAGCCAAGAATTTATCTATTAAATAAAATTATATAACGTTCTCCATTTTTACGAGGTAGTTTTTAAGATGCAGCCTGGCCCTGTGCAGGTATACTTTTACCTGGGACGGTGTAAGCTCCATAATTTCCCCTATTTCCTCATAACTGTATCCTTCGTAATCCTTCAATAAAACCAGGGACCGCTGAACTTCGCTGAGTTTTGATAAGGCTTTTTCAAGCACTTCCCGGGCATTATTAATTTTATGTTCTGATATCTTCTCTTCTTCCTTAAACTGATCTACTAGTGTTATCCGCTTTACCTTACGCACATGATCGATCATATTGTGATAAGCAACTGTAAACAGGTATGATTTTGCCTTTTCAAAAGGCACATCCTGGCAGTGCTTCCACAATATTTCGAATGCGTTCTGTACTACGTCCCGTGCATCTTCTGCGTGATCCAGATTTTTTACGATAAAGCGGAACACGTTGTCCGAATACAGATCCACACATTTATTGAATTCCTTCTCCGTCATTCAGGTTGGTGCGGGATTTTAGTGCTAAGATCTGACATTTAGTTGAATACCCATCATAGACAATTCCACTCTACCCACACCTATTTGAAATCAGCATTCCATTTTTGTAATGCGCATGGTAGGAACAGTTCCTTTATAAACTGATCATCAACCACTTACCTGTCCTTTCATTCTTCTCGTTCCCGTAATCAGGTTGATTTTCAGTTTTTCACTACATGGCGTCTATAATCATGATAGTATTATGACGGTGGGGGGCTGGTAAATGTTACACCTGGGTCAAACTTTTTACCTCGCTGGCAGCGGGTAATTTACAGCATAAAGAATCGTAATACATTTAATGCCATAACTTTGACAACGTTAAAATATCATAACCATATGAACGAGAAGTTTACTGCCCGTTTACGGGAAGAACTGGAAGAAATCAATAAAGCCGGCCTGTACAAGCAGGAACGTATTATTACATCTGAGCAGGGAGCTGAGATACAGGTAAACGGTAAGACTGTAATTAATTTCTGCGCCAATAACTATCTGGGGCTGTCGTCCCATCCTGCCGTGATCAAAGCTGCCAAAGAAGCTATTGATACACACGGATATGGCATGAGCAGCGTCCGCTTCATATGTGGTACACAGGATATTCATCGTGAACTGGAAGAAAAGATCTCCAAATTCCTGGGAACAGAAGACACTATTTTATATGTGGCAGCCTTTGATGCTAATGGTGGCGTATTTGAGCCGCTTTTTGGCGAGCAGGACGCTATCATCTCCGATGCCCTGAACCATGCTTCTATTATAGACGGCGTACGCCTTTGCAAAGCGCAGCGTTTCCGCTATGAACATAACAACATGGCAGACCTGGAGACCAAACTACAGGAAGCCAAAAACTGCCGCAGCCGCATCATCGTTACTGACGGATCTTTCAGCATGGATGGCACTATTGCACAGCTGGATAAGATCTGTGACCTCGCGGATAAATACAACGCCATCGTAATGTCTGACGAAAGCCACTCTTCCGGCTTCCTCGGCAAAACCGGCCGTGGTACACATGAATACCGAAATGTAATGGGCCGCGTAGACATTATCACCGGTACGCTGGGTAAAGCCCTTGGCGGTGCCTCCGGCGGTTTCACCAGCGGTCCTAAAGAAGTGATTGATATGCTGCGCCAGCGTAGCCGCCCATACCTCTTCTCCAACTCCGTTGCTCCTAGCATCGTGGGCGCTTCCATAGCCGTACTGGATATGCTCAGCGAAACCACCGCCCTGCGCGACAAACTGGAATACAACACCCAATACTTCCGCACCAAAATGACGGAAGCGGGCTTCGACATAAAACCCGGCGATCATCCGATTGTACCGGTAATGCTGTACGATGCTGTACTGAGCCAGAAAATGTCTGAAAAACTGCTGGAAGAAGGTATCTATGTAATTGGCTTCTTCTTCCCGGTAGTACCGAAAGGCCAGGCACGTATCCGCGTTCAGCTCAGCGCCGCACACGAACAGGAACACCTGGACAAAGCCATTACCGCCTTTACCAAGGTAGGTAAGGAACTTGGCGTAATCAAATAGTTATACTTATCATGACCCGGTATGGACCGGATCACCTCCATATCAAGTCCGCATCAAGTCCACCTATACTCCTGTATTCCTGTACTGATCAGTGTTCTAGGGTGGTCATTTCCGGCCGGGAAGGGTCATAAATGATATTATTAAGCGCGTATGGCCCATTCAGATTGATTCTGGATGGGCCATACGCATTTATTTCGGCCTATCGCCAGATTCACACCAATCAAAAAAAATCACATTACTTTTGCAGCTCATTATTTTATCAAATCATGATGCTGATGAAACGTTTTGGCTGGATACTATTAGTAATAGGTGTAAGCCTGGCGGCATGCGCGCCCAACAATGTGAAGGAAGAGAAAGACTGGGAAAAGTATTTTGCCCAGTATAAAGTGGAAGGCACCTTTATGTTATTTAACAACAGTAAAGGCCAGTTTCGCGTGTATAACCTCGACAGGGCTAAACAACGCTTCCAGCCGGCGTCCACCTTTAAGATCTTCAACTCCCTGGTGGGCCTGCAAACAGGCGTAATCAAAGATACCAGCATGGTAATCCCCTGGGATGGCGTTACCCGCAGGTTCCCCAGCTGGAACCAGGATCTCAGCATGCAACAGGCATTCAAGCTCTCAGCGATACCATATTATCAGGAGGTGGCCCGCCGCATTGGCAAACAGACCATGCAGCTCTGGCTCGACTCCATCAAATATGGTAACATGAAAATCAGCCGCATCGACACATTCTGGCTCGACAACTCCCTGCTGATCTCTCCCGACGAAGAACTGGGCTTTGTGAAGAAGCTGTACTTTGACCAGCTGCCTTTTGCCAAAACCACTATGAAAACCGTACGGGATGTGATGCTGATGGAAAAAACGCCCCAGTATTCCCTCTACTATAAAACCGGATGGGATTTCAATGACGTGAAACAGCTGGGCTGGATAGTAGGCTGGATCGAGGAAAACAGGCACCCAACTTTCTTCGTGCTCAATATCGAAACAGAAGACCCGAATTTTGATATGTCGAAGAACCGGATGACCATCCTCCGGAATATCCTTACAGATGCCGGATATTTCAAAGGAGAGATGTAGATATTTAGGTGTTTTTTTATTTAGGTATTTAGTTATTTAATAAATGCAGCGGAGATCAGTTATTGCTTAATCAATAACCCATTATCTCCGCTGCATTTATTAAATAACTAAATACCTAAATAGTTTACGGAATGGTTAAAAAAACCCTAAACCCCTTCAGTTCCTCTTGTAATACGTAACAAAAAAATTATTTTTGAGATATTACCGGTTAATGTAACCGGTATCGTTTAAAATCGGATATGTTACGTTTTCAGCATAGTGAATATTTATGGGCGCTGGTATTACTGCTGGTATTGCAACTTGCTTTCCTGGGGGTTTCCTGGTGGAAGCGCCGCTCAATACGCCGCATAGGCGACCCGGCCCTGGTGGAGAAGCTCTTCAGTGGCTACTCCCGCAAACTGTTCATACTCAAATTCCTGCTCATCTTCCTGGCCTTCTTCTTTGGCGCATTGGGGCTCGCTAACCTTCAGAAAGGCAGCCGCATGGAGAAGATCACCCGGAAGGGCGTGGATGTGATGATAGCGCTTGATGTGAGTAAAAGTATGTTGGCAACTGATATTCAACCAGACAGGCTTACCCGCGCCAGGCAGCTTATCAGTAAACTGATGGACAAGCTGGACAACGATCGCGTAGGTCTTGTCGTGTTCGCTGGTAACGCTTACCTCCAGATGCCGCTGACTATTGACTATTCTGCTGCCAAAATGTATCTCAGCACCGTTTCCCCCGATATGATCCCTACCCAGGGAACCGCCATCGGGCAGGCAATACAGGTGTCTGATGAAGCGTTCAATAAAAAAGAACGCAAACATAAAGCACTCATCATCATCTCCGACGGTGAAGACCACGATGAATCTGCCCTGCAGAAAACCAAACTGGCCTTTGACAACGGCGTGGTAACCAACACCATCGGGATTGGCTCTGTAAGCGGATCTCCACTCCCTGATCCGGAAACCGGAGGATACAAAAAGGACAGGGAAGGCAACACCGTTATTTCCAAACTCAATGAAAATGAGCTGAAGGGGATAGCAGCCGCGGGAAGAGGTATATATCAGCACCTGGACAATAATACCGACGAAGTGGTAGCCACCCTCGTAAACAAGATCGATAATATGGAGCAGAAAGAATTCGGAGAGAATGTGTTTACGGATTACAACAGCTATTTTCAATATTTCCTGGGAGTGAGCCTGGCTTTGCTGCTGATAGAATTTTTTATTCCCGAGATACGTCGCAGGCGCGATACCCTGCCGGCTTAATTTACAAGAAGGACCATGAAAGTAATTAGTCTGAAATATTGCTTATTCATCATTGCCGCTGTACTTGCCGGTACCAGTACCTATGCACAGAACGGCGTCAATAAATATATCCGCAAGGGTAATGCCCTTTACGAAAAGCAGCAATACTCCGATGCGGAAGCTAACTATAAGAAAGCGCTGGAACAAAATGGTCAGTCTGCCATCAGCAGCTATAACCTGGGCAACTCTCTCTATCAGCAAAAGAGATATGATGACGCCCGCGCGCAATATGCCAACAGTCTTAAAGTGGACGGCAAACCAGATATAAAGTCAAACGCAGACTACAATATCGGGAATACCTATATGGAGGCAAAGAAGTGGGAAGAGAGCATCAAGTCATACAAACAGGCGCTCAAAATCAATCCTGCTGACGAAGATGCCCGCTACAACCTGGCCTACGCACAAACGATGCTGAAGAAACAGCAGAACGACGGCGGAGGTAATGATAAAAACAAAGACAAGAACAAGGATAAAAACAAGGATCAGAAAGACAAAAACAAAGATCAGGACAAGAATAAGGATCAACAGAACAAGGATCAGAACAAAGACAATAAGGACAATAAGGACAACAAAGACAAGAATAAAGACCAGCAGAATAAAGACAAGAACAAAGACCAGGAAGAGAAGCAGAAGCCCGAGCCGATGCCCAGCAAGATGAATAAACAAGAAGCAGAACGGCTGTTACAGGCGTTAGCACAGGAAGAGAAGAAGTTACAGGATAAAGCGAAGAAAGTAAAAGGACAACCTGTTCCTGTAGAAAAAGACTGGTAAGCATTTTCACTCATCTATTATATACAAATCCAAAAGTGATATAGTATCGCTTTTGGATTTTTTATTTCCTGTCAGTGAATGCCGAGTTCACAAATAAAAGACTGGAGCAGGAGCCTCCAGTCTTTTTACCCCTGAGGTTTATTAACTTTGCAGCAGCAGGAAAAAAATAACATATGCAACTTTATTGCAACTCATTGACAGAATATAAAAGACTGGATACGCTGGAAGTAAAGGTAGGCGATCTGCTGATAGGAAATCACCACCCGGTCAGGATACAGACCATGACCACCACCGACACGATGGATACCGCTGCCACCGTGGCCCAGGCCATCCGCTGTATAGAAGCGGGTGCCGAACTGGTGCGCATTACAGCCCCCAGTAAAAAAGAAGCTGAAAATCTCCTACATATAAAAAATGAGCTCCGGAAACAAGGCTACACCACTCCGTTGGTAGCCGATATACACTTTACGCCCAATGCCGCGGAAATAGCTGCCCGTATTGTAGAAAAAGTGCGTATTAACCCCGGGAACTATGTAGATAAAAAGAAATTCGAAACACTGGAATATACTGATACAGAATACCAGGAGGAGATTGACCGCATCCGCGAAAGATTTACACCGCTGGTAAGCATCTGTAAGGAACATGGTACTGCCATGCGCATCGGCACCAACCACGGTTCACTGAGCGACCGCATCATGAGCCGCTATGGCGACACGCCAATGGGCATGGTGGAAAGCGCTATGGAATTCCTCCGTATTGCTGAGGATCTTCAGTACCGCAACATTGTGCTGAGCATGAAAGCCAGCAATCCGCAGGTAATGGTGCAGGCGTACCGGCTGCTGGTGCAGACCATGCAGCAGGAACTGGGCCACTGCTACCCGCTCCATCTCGGCGTTACTGAAGCCGGTGACGGAGAAGACGGGCGTATCAAGTCCGCCATTGGTATAGGCACATTGCTGGAAGATGGCGTGGGCGATACCATCCGTGTTTCACTGACTGAAGATCCTGAATTTGAGCTGCCGGTATGCCGCGACATCATAAAACGCTATACTAACAGGAACGACCAAACGAAGATACCAGCTATTGAGCTGGTTACCTGGTCACCGTTCTCTTACAAGCGCAGGGAAAGCTCGACCATAGGAAATATCGGCGACAAGCAGGTACCTGTGGTGGTGGCAGACTACAGCGGTTACAGCAAGCTGGAGCCGGCTGATCTGATCAGCATAGGCTACACCTATGATGAGCCCAGCGACAAATGGAACATTGCCGACGCCGCCGCAGATTACATCTACACCGGCACACTGGCTCCATCCTTTGCGTTGCCAGGCACGCTTAAAGTGTTGATGGACGCCGCCAGCCGGGAGGTCCTTAATGACAAAGAAAACTACCTCCCCTATTACAACGCCGCTGATTACGTGCAGGCGTTGCATAACAACCAGACAGGCCAGCTGTCCTTTGTGGCATTCAATTGTACCGAGCTGACCAGCACTGAAAATGAGCAGTTGCTGCAAAAGCTGACCAATCCTGCCGTTGCGGCCAGCACTGTGTTGATGGCCACTGCTACCGGCACCCATGCGATGGCTGCTGTAAGACGCCTTTTTGCACTGCTGGGGGAGAAACAGGTAACCGTTCCCGTTATTATCCACAGCGTCAGCAACTATGCTAATATGGATGAGCACCTGATCCATCATGCCACCGAGGCCGGAGCTTTGCTGCTCGACGGATTCGGCGACGGCATATGGCTCAGCAACCAGGAACAGGACGCTACCCGGCAGACTACGCTGAACAATATTGCCTTTGGCATATTGCAGGCTACCCGTACCCGTATTTCTAAAACTGAATATATCTCCTGCCCTTCCTGCGGCCGCACACTCTTTGATCTCCAGGAGACCACCGCCCGCATCAGAGCCGTTACCCATCATCTCAAAGGCGTGAAGATCGCGATCATGGGATGTATTGTAAACGGTCCCGGCGAAATGGCTGATGCCGACTTCGGTTATGTAGGCAGTGGCGTAGGAAAGATCACCCTCTACAAAGGCAAAGAAATCGTAAAACGCGGGCTTAACAGCGATGTAGCCGTAAATGAATTGATCAACCTGATCAGGGAAAACGGCATGTGGGTTGACAAAAACTGACAAACATAGTGTGGGTAAGCGTTCCTGGTAATTTTACGCTTTCAGGCAGAATATTAAATATTCCTTAAAATGCAGAGGGACATGATTTATCAATAAATAAAAAATCTTAATTTTTGGTAAAATCACTCTTTTATGAAAAAGTTTCTCACCGGGATGCTCGCGATGTTCATCGGTTTAACATCCGTAATGGCGCAGGCTCCTGCTGCCGCTCCTAAGGCTGCCGTAAAAAAAGAAGTAAAAGCCGTTAAAGCTGATGCCAAAGCTGAAACAAAAGCAGTAAAGGCTGATGCCAAAACAGAGACTAAAGCAGCAAAAGCTGAAGTAAAAGCTACTACTGCTCCTGCTACTTCTGCAGCAGCATCCGCTCATCTGAAAAAAGATGGTACTCCTGACAAACGCTATAAGGAAAACAAAGGCGGTGCAGCTGCTCCTGCAGGTCCCACCAAGAAAGACGGGACTCCTGATATGCGCTACAAAGCCAATAAAGAAGCTGCCAAGAAAAAAGCTTAATCAATAACTGATTCTTTTCCAAAAAGGATTGAATCACCGGGTATTTTGTTCCATTCTGTCATCCCTGATGATCATGGCTCGTAAATATTCAGTGGTTTAATCCTTTTTTTTATCTTTATAGACCTGACCAACCCATCAGGTTAATCATTTGCTTACTGACAACTAAACAAAACCATTAGATGAAAAAGACACTCCTCCTCCTGGGATTAACTATTGTATTAGGCGCAAACACAGCAAGGAGCCAACAACAAACAAAGTACAGAGCCATCTATCAACTTAACAGCGACGATGACAAAACAATCCGTGCAACACTACGTAACATCAAAAATGCACTGGATGACCCAAGAATGCAGAACAGCATTACCATCGAGCTGGTAGCGCATGGTGGCGGAGTTACCGTATTCAAAAAAGACCAGCCCTACGAATCGTTGCTCCTGGAGCTGAAATCAAAAGGGCTACTGCTCGTGGAATGCGAGAATACACTGAAAGAAAGAAAGATCAGTAAAGAGGAACTGTTTCCTTTTATCAACTACACGCCTAGCGGCAATGGAGAACTGATCATCAAACAACAGGAAGGCTGGTCTTACGTACATCCGTAGCCGTTAGTAGCTCATCCATTAAATTACCGGAACCCATTTTATCCCTCTAAATACGTATTTTTATTACATGTTCGACTTCAGACTCAAGGTTTTTCATACCGTAGCCCGAAGGCTCAGCTTTACCAAAGCTGCAGAAGAATTATATATTTCTCAACCGGCGGTAACCAAGCATATCCACGAGCTGGAACAACAGCTGGGAATGGCTTTATTTGAAAGAATCGGCAACAGGATTAAACTCACCCGTGCCGGTCAGCTGGTACTTCATCATGCTGAAATAATTTTCACCGATTACCGCAATCTGGAATATGACATTAACCAGCTCAAACATACACAGGGCGGCCTTCTGGCGATAGGCGCCAGCACCACCATCGCGCAGTACCTGATACCACCGCTGCTGGCGAAATTCAATCAACGCTATCCTGATGTAAAAACATCGCTCACCAATGGCAACACCGAGCAGATAGAGCAGGCGCTTTTTGAGAAGAGTATATTACTGGGTATCATTGAAGGCAACTCCAGAAATCCGTTGCTGAAATATGTGGAATTCACCAGAGACGAAATTGTCCTGGTAGGAAATGTGAAGCATCAATATGGCAACGGTGAACCACTCACAGCAACCGACCTCCGGAATATTCCGCTGCTGATGCGTGAGCATGGCTCTGGTACGTTGGAAGTGATCACAGATGAGCTGAAACGGCTGAAGCTGAAGATCACAGATCTCAACGTGGCCATGTATATGGGTAGTACTGAAAGCATCAAATCTTACCTGCACCATTCGCCCTGCGCAGCATTCCTTTCATTGCAGGCAGTACAGCGGGAACTGGAAGCCGGCGAATTTTCCATCATCCCTGTAAAGAATTTCCGGGTGGTGAGAAAGTTGCAGTTCACCTACCTGCAGGGTTTGCAGGATAAGCTGGCACAGCTTTTCATTAAATTCGCCAAACAGAATATTGCAGCAGAATAACCTTAACGGGTACACGCTAACGATTCATCAGCTGCCAGAACAGCAACTCACCTGAATGCCCGGTTTCCTGCATACCCAGTTTTTGCAGCACCTTCCTGGAAGGGATATTGGTGACATCGCATTCAGCTATAATCTTTCTTACATGAGGCTGCCGGAATGCCCAACTAATAAGGGCTGCGGCGGCCTCCTGCATATAGCCCCGGTTCCGGTGGAGCGGCAGCATGCTGTAACACAGTTCTACAGCACCTTCTCTGTCTGGCCGGCCTTTGAAGCCCACGTGCCCCAATAAGGCGTCTGCTTTTACGTCTATTATCACCCAAAGCAGCCATGGGAAGGCCTGCGGGTCATCCTGCAAAATCTCAATATAGTGTGGCAGTAATGCTTTCAGATCCTGTTGCGGCCATTCCGGTGGAATACTCGCCTGCAGTGTTGTCGCAGCGTGCACATCTTCCAGGTATATTTCCGTTATCAGCGGCAGCCGACAGGCGCGTAGCAACAAACGGGATGTTTGAAGGGGTAACATATAACCGATAGTTTAACTCAGAACAAAGCGCAGTATCATTTCCCGCTGATACCGGCTGAATCTAGTGTTTCACCGGGTTTCAGCGCATGTATACGCAGCTGAGGTACGTCTACAGTCAACGTCTTCAGCTGTTCGGGAGTGCCGGTCAGTACTGGCAGGGTACCGTAGTGGCAAGGTATTACATGCTTTACTTTCAGCAGTCGTATGGCATAAGCAGCTTCCAGTGGTCCCATCGTATAGCGGTCGCCAACAGGCAGTATGGCAACATCCGGTCCATATATTTCCCCGATCAGTGCCATGTCACCAAACACAGAAGTATCTCCTGAATAGTACGCAGAAAAATGATTGCTGGTACGAATGATAAAACCGTTGGCAGCATGTGTATAACCTATTTTACCATCGGGCATATACACCTGTGCAAAGTGAAAGGCGTTCGTCATTGTAATTTTAACATCTTTCACTGTAATAGTTCCTCCGGCATTCATCTGTTCAAAAACATGATCCGGTACGCCCTGTTCCTGAAGATATAATCGCACAATAGGGTTAGCAATTACCTTCGGAGATTTTGTACGGATGATGTCAATGATCTTTGCATCCAGATGATCTCTGTGACCATGGGTGATAAGGATGATGTCTACTTTTTCCGGGATATCTATCCCGGCTGGGAGAAAGGAATTCCCTGTATACCAGGGATCAATCAGGATAGTATGACCTTCTGGAGTTGTAAGCTGAAAACTGGCATGCGCCAGTAGTTGAATCTTCGTGCTCATAGTGAATCCGGCTTTACCTTTAACTAAATATACTATTTTCTGTTTCTATTCCTCCCCTCTCTGAAAAATGGCCAAAAAAAATCCTGCTCCAATAAAATCGGAGCAGGATAATGATATACTAACGGCCGCTGTTATTTGCGCTGTAAAGTATAAATAATAGCAGCTGTTTTACCTTCGAAGTTCACATTGGCTCTCCATGTCATCATACTGCCTGCACCAGTGATCTCCATGAGATAGCCGTCGCTGATATTCTTAGCCTTCACACCACTGAGCAGCTTCTTGAAGCCAAACATTGTAGTGGGTCCCTGCTTGGAGATTGTCCATACGATGTTCTGTGTTACCGGGCTGCAGCCGTTTTCAGTGGAAGAGAGTGTATAAGAGCCGTTTGCGTTATTATCAGGAAGCACCCATTGGCTGCCGATGAAGCATTTAGCCTGCGCTTCATCAAAAACAGTTACCTTGGCATTATCCGGAATACCTTCATATTTAACATCCGTTAATACCCAGTTTCCTTTTACAGCAGCTTTATTAATGTTGGTGGTAACCCCCTGCTTGGGAGAGCAGGATGTGCCGAGAATCGCTATCAGGGCCAGAAACAGGGTCGCTAATGATAAATTTCTCATGTGAAATGAATTTGTTTGTTAAATGCTCAACTATTCAACAGTTATACCTGCAGAAGGTTCACAATAGCTGCTGAATGTACAGGCAAGTTCAGCATTTACAATAAACGTACCAAATGAAAAAAAGATTAACGTCCTGCAGAGGTAGTGTTTGTTACAGGTTGCACACCGCGGTTGAGCAGAATCCCCTCCAGGTTAGCGGTGCGTTGATAAAGATACCAGGTGCTGGCAACCAGGCACATAGTGAGCACACATAATGCAATAAAAGCACAACGCCACCATACACTCACAGAGATCTGGCGGTTCCATCCGCTCATATTGATGATCACCTGCTCCGGCGGCGTGTATCCCTTACCGTTATTACCTGTGGTGCGGTAATAACCAAATCCATGCTGGTGTATTTTATCGAAAATGCTGTCCTTCAGTTCTACCGGGGGCAAAACGGCTTCTTCCAGTAATTTACCTTCAATTCTCAGTTCTGTTGCAGCAATTTCCTGTTCAAGCACCGGATACATCTGGCGCATATATGTGAGCTCTTCTTCCTGTTCGGCTGTGGCCAATCCAAACAGGTATGATTCAATGATTCCGCTTTCTATGTAATCTCTTATGTTCAAAACATTATTTTAAGCCATCTCCACAAGATATAATCAATAAAAATTATATATTGTAGATACGATTTTGCTGCGTTGGCGGATTTTTAAATCGAGATTTTTTTTTAAATAACGACCTTCTATTCCTCAAAATTATAAAATGGAGGCAGAATCTTTATAGTTTTCTATATAGACAGTGACAGCGTTTGTTTCTTTTTTCTCTTTTTCCTGGCGGTATTTCAAAAAATAATAAATAGCGAAGAACAGAAAGATTTTGGATAGTATGAAGATAACGATGAAAAAGATTTTCCACCAGCGGTGTACTGAGATATGGCTTCCGTCCTTAGGTTGAATATTGATGAAGGTATAGTTGGGCGGCGGTTCACTTTGTCCGTTCCTGCCTTCCCATTTCATCTTCCGTAGTATTCTTTCCCTGGTTGCAACCGGAGGGAGCACTGCTTCGTCAAATGCAGCTCTTTCCAGGCGGCGTTCGACCAGATCAATTTCGGTGTCGAGTTCGGGATATAGCTTGCGCATATGCTGTAGCTCCTCTACCTCTGAATCGGTTGCTAAACCCATTACAAAGGACTCGATAATACCACTTTCTATGTAAAACTTTAATTCCAAGTTTCTTTCAAGAATTGTCTGAAGGCTTTCATAGCTGCCCCCAGTATTTCATTTACTTGCCCTTCTGGCATTGCCAGCATACGGGCTATCGTTGTGATTGATAAACCTTTAAAATAACAGAGCCGAAAAACCTGCTGCTCGATTGCAGGCAGGTCCAGATAAAACCGTTGTAACACGCCCTGTTCTTTTTCCATTATTTCTGTACCGGTCAGCGCTGATTCAGGTAGCACTTCCTTGATAGCAAATTCCCTTGTTTTGCGTAGCAACCAGGCAAACAAGGTACGATGACCTGATACGTTAAAAGCATCTATATGACTGAAAGCCCAGGTAAAAACCCTTACAATGACATCGTTGGCCCTATCTTTTACTGGCACCAACTGGAGTACCATTCCATACAGGGCGCCTGCATAACGGTCGTACAGCAGCTCCTTTGCTGCAGGATCTCCCATTGCCAGACGTTCCACGAGCATTTGCTCATTGATATGTGTCAGATCTCTCCGCAATAATCAGGCTATCCTTTTAAAGATTGCTAAAATAATAAATTTGATACATGTTTGTTCTTTCTTATCCCGTGAAATTTCCTTATTTGCAAAATAAACAGAAATGGACAACTGTTTTTACCTGCCAGATTATATATAATAAAAATCAGTGTAGCCATTACTGTTATATAATACCCGGATACATAAAACTACCTCATATTTTTCTTACAAGCCAGCCCCACAGCTGTCAATGTATTCAACTCGGATCTTAATCAGCATTCAAATCAACCGCATGACCATCAGCTATACACAGAAAACCAGCACCGCCTGGATAAGTGACGCCGGCAAACACGCTGTTGGTAACATAATTTTACTGATTCCCTTGTCTAAGGCAACTATTCCGGCACGATAATGTTATAGTAAATGCCTTTTATCTTAAAACATTACTGTGTATGAAAAATCTTATGCTTGTTGCGGCAGGTGCTATAACCCTGCTTTCTGCCTGTGGTGGTGGTGGCACTAAATCCAGTGCTGATTCTGCAGCAAACGCGGACAAAGACACCGCCCTCGCTGTTCATTCAAACAGCACCGCCAGCCTTGATGTACACCCCATTTCCGGCTATTTTGTGAAAAACACAATCAAGGTGTCGGACAGCCTCACTTTCTGGGTGATCGACAACCAACGGGCGTTTGACAGTCTTTTCGGTGTCGCCAAAACTATGAGCAATAAGCCCGACATACCAGATTTCGGTACACAGATAGTAGTGGCTGCTGCTATGCCGGCAACATTCTATGGTACACAGATCCAGCTGGCATCAGCGGTTTCCAATGACAAAGACAACGGTGCCAATCTGCACTTCGCTGCGCCCGCTGAAAAAGAGAAAAAATCATTCTCCATAGTGCCTCTCTGGCTGGGAAGCATTCCCAAAACAGGTAAAAGCACCATCAATTTCTATACTGGCGATCATCTTTCTCAGACAATCAAAGTGAACGAATAACTGATGTAACACGCCCCACATACAGTGGGGCTTTTCTCCTATAGCTTATCTCCCGGACATACGGGGCAGTATGTACGTAACTGCTCTGCGGAAAGCTGTTGCCAGGTAAAAACGAAAAATTGCCGCAATAACAATATTTTTGCTGATCCCCAGGTGATGATATTTTTTCGGATAAATCATCCGGCGCATTATAATCCGGGGTAATTTGCAGCATATTTTAATCCGACTGGTAACATGTATCAACATATCAGGAGCTGGGCTTTCCGGCTGATTTTTTTAATGGTATCCGTTTCGCTGACCCGTTGCGCCAATATAGTACCTCCCAGCGGGGGACCGCGCGATAGTTTGCCTCCGGTGCTGATGGCGGTAAATCCCCCTGACTCCACCCTACATTTCAAAAGCAGGAAAGTAGCCTTTGTGTTTGATGAATATGTTGAGCTGGATAATGTCAATGATAAGCTCATTGTGTCCCCCACCCTGAAACGTACGCCCATAGTAACTGCCAAGCTACATACTGTTACCATGGAGATCAGGGACACATTGCAGCCCAATACTACTTATACCTTCAATTTTGCAGATGCCATCCGGGATATAAATGAGCGCAACATTACTCAGGACTTTCAGTATGTAGTGTCTACCGGCGATTATCTCGACAGCCTCCAGGTGGCTGGCCGCCTGATAGATGCTGAAACCGGCAAACTGGACAGCAACGTGGCTGTGATGCTTTACAGAAGCATGGAGGATTCAATTGTATCCAAGGAAAAACCGGTTTACTACGCCAAAACCAAAAGTGACGGCTCTTTCCGGTTTAAGAACGTTGCACCCGGCTCTTACAAAATATTTGCACTGAAAGAAGAAGACCGTGACCTCCAATACAACCAGCCGTCTGAGATGATCGCATTCATAGAAACGCCGTTGGTATTGAAAGAAACCAACCTCTCGGATGTGAACATGCTCCTGTTCATGGAAACAGACAGTACTATCAAGCCTCCGGCGGAACCTACAGATTCTTCAGATATAGAAGAATCTGTGAAAGAGAAGGAAAAAGACGAGAAAAAGAAAAAGCATCCCAAACTGCAGGTAACACCTGCACTGGAAGGCGGTATGCAGGAACTTCCAGCCCCCATGACACTTACATTCAATCTTCCATTGCGGAATGTGGACAGCGCAAGGATCACATTGGGTGAAGACAGCTCCTATACACCTGTAACTTTCCACAGTAAAATGGACTCTACCCATACCAAAATGTATCTGAGCTATCTGTGGAAGGAAGGTATGCCTTACCGGTTGATTATCCCCAAAGATGCTGTTACGGATACCTCCAGCCAACAGCTACTGAGAGCAGATACCATCAGCTTCAAAACTAAAAAGTCCAGCGACTACGCGATCTTCGGCGTTACACTGAAAGTTAGCGACAGTACCCGCCAGGCCATCAACGACGACTCCATGCACTACATCGTGCAATTAGTGCAGGATAAGGCCATCAAGTACTCCGGCGAAGCAGTGAACGGTAAGTGGGTGCAGAAGTTCATTGCGCCTGGCGAATACGAAGTCAGGGTGCTGCTGGACAAAAACGGGAACGGCAAATGGGACCGGGGGGTATATTACAAGTCTCCCAAGCGTCAACCTGAGCGGGTAATCCTCATTCCTGGCAAGCAGAACCTGAAAGCATACTGGTCAGTCACCCCGAAAATAGAAATATAACAAGGATATAGGCCAACAGCAATATTCCTAACTTTGCACTATGGTATTTTCCTCTGCTCTGATAGAAAACGCGGTAAATGAATTTGCGAAGCTACCGGGTATCGGTAAGAAAACGGCGCTGCGCCTGGTATTACACCTGCTGAAGCAGGATCCTGCGCAGGTGCAGCTGTTTGGCGAAGCCATTGTGCGTATGCGGCAACAGATAAAGTTCTGCAAGGTGTGCCATAATGTATCTGATGAAGAGCTGTGCAGCATTTGCAGCAGCCACTCGCGGCAGCGGCAGGTAGTATGTCTGGTGGAAAGCATCCGGGATGTAATGGCGATAGAGAATACACAGCAATTTAACGGCTTGTATCATGTACTGGGCGGCATTATCTCCCCGATTGACGGTATCGGACCGGATCAGTTGAATATCCACTCATTGATTGAGCGTGTACAGCATCAGGGGGTGGAAGAAGTAATCATGGCGCTGAGTCCTACTATTGAAGGAGACACCACTATATACTATCTCTCTAAAAAACTGAAGGATTTTCCGGTAAAGATCACCACTATTGCGCGTGGTATTGCATTCGGCGGGGAGCTGGAATACGCGGATGAAATGACGCTGGCCCGGTCTATCTCCAACAGATTGCCACTGGAAAACTACGTAAAGCAGTAAGCGCATCTCCTCATAACCACCTGTCAAAATAAAAATATCATAAAAATAATACGGGCGTTTAATAACGCCCGTCTTCGTTTAACCTGTAATTCCACGTTATGAAAAATAATCAAGGCTTCTCCCCAGAGGGATGGCCACATAATATTTTATGATTGGTTTCTGCTTTTTCTTTTTCCTGCAACTCTCTCCAGCGCTGCATTTCATATTTATTCAGAAAACATACCTTAAACACTTCCGACTCGTTATTGCCGGCCGTTTCCGGAACAGGATGCAAGCCGAGGCTGGCGAGGTGTTCACGGAGGGCATGGATATGTTTTGATATAGACATCACGATTAAAATTTGTTGTAATAAAAATGTAGAAGAACTTAATGATATATCCTTGTTGAGTTGCACGTTAACAACAACACCCGCAGGAGGCGCAGGCTAAAGGCCGGTGGGGAGCCAGGCTCATATTTCTCACAGTATTTAAATCATTTTGTTGCATGTGTTTTTTTCTATTACCCTACAAATATAGTAGACTTTATAGACTTCAACCAAATTAAATTTCATGTATAGATAAAATCTATATCTACAACCCTCTGCATCAATAAAAAAACCGGCTTTTAAAAATCCCCGGAACAATTGTCCGGACTTGTCTTTCACGTCTCTGATTTCATATGGGAAAGTATTATATTTGCAGAGTTATACAGGGAGATTTGTTTATTGTTCGCCCTTGTAAATTTTCTAAACCGTAACTAATAAACGCATTGTAATATGAAATCTTTACAAGACTGCGCAAATGAGCGTGTGCTCATCATTGATGGTGCGATGGGCACCATGATCCAGCGATACAAGCTGCAGGAATCAGACTACAGAGGAACCCGCTTCGCTGATTATCATTCAGACCTCAAAGGCAACAACGACCTGCTGAACCTCACCCAGCCACAGATTATAGAGGCCATACATAAAGAATACCTGGAAGCAGGTGCTGACATTATTGAAACCAATACATTCAGCAGTACTTCCATAGCCATGGCCGACTATGATATGCAAGCCCTCGCCTATGAGCTGAATCTGGCTGCAGCGAAAATCGCCAGAAGAGCAGCGGATGAGTATACAGCCAAGAACCCCGACAGACCGAGGTTTGTAGCCGGTGCCATTGGTCCGTTGAATAAAACATTGTCGCTCTCCCCGGATGTGAATAACCCGGGCTACCGCTCTGTTTCTTTTGATGAAGTGGCCGAAGCTTATGAGGAGCAGGTCAAAGGCCTGTCTGAAGGTGGTGTAGATATACTGCTGATTGAGACTATATTTGATACACTTAACTGTAAGGCAGCAATATACGCTATCAAGAAATACTTCCGTGAGTCCGGCAAGCCGGAGCTCCCCATTATGATTTCCGGTACCATCACTGATGCATCCGGCAGAACGCTGAGCGGACAAACCCTGGAAGCCTTCTATATTTCCGTAATGCATGCCAATCCATTCTCAATAGGTCTTAACTGTGCATTAGGGGGCAAACAGATGCGCCCATACGTTGAAGAACTGTCCGGTATAGCCAGCTGCTATGTAAGCTGCTATCCTAACGCCGGCCTGCCCAACGCATTTGGTGAGTATGATGAAGAACCGGAAGATACAGCCTGCATCATTGAAGACTTTGCAGCATCTGGTTTTGTAAATATTGTAGGCGGCTGCTGTGGTACCACACCAGACCATATCCGCCACATTGCGGGACATGTTAAGAACATCACCCCCCGCGTGAGACCAGAGTTAGTGGAAACACTCGCATAACTGCCATGCAAAAAATCATCGTCTACCATCAACGCATCAACAGCAACAATGAGCATAACCACTTTTAATACAGATACCGATACTATCGATGCCAATACCGGGGAACACAGGGTAATCAGACCCTTCCTGCGGTTGAGTGGCCTTGAACCACTGATAGTACGCCCCGAAACCAACTTCATCAACGTAGGGGAACGCACCAACGTGACAGGCTCCAAGAAATTCGCGCGCCTGATCAGGGAAGGCCAGTATGAAGAGGCCCTCTCTGTTGCCCGCCAGCAGGTGGAAAACGGCGCCCAGATCCTGGACGTGAACATGGATGACGCCCTGCTCGACGGAGAACTGGCAATGTCCACTTTTCTAAAACTGGTAGCCTCCGAGCCGGATATTTCCCGCATACCTATTATGATTGACTCCAGTAAGTTCAGCGTAATAGAGGCAGGCCTGAAATGTGTGCAAGGTAAATGTATAGTGAACTCTATCAGCTTAAAGGAAGGTGAAGCCAAGTTCATTGAACAGGCGTACATCTGCAAAAGCTTCGGAGCTGCTGTGGTGGTAATGGCTTTCGACGAGCATGGCCAGGCCGACACAGAGGATAAGAGAGTCAGCTTCAGCCACAGGGCATACAAAATCCTTACTGAAGTGGTGGGCTACGATCCACAGGATATCATTTTCGACCCAAATATATTCGCTATTGCCACCGGCATCGAAGAACATAACAACTACGCAGTGGAGTTCATCAACGCCACACGCCGTATCAAGGAATTGATGCCTTTGGCAAAAGTCAGCGGTGGTGTAAGTAACGTGTCGTTCTCTTTCCGTGGTAATGAAACCGTGCGCGAAGCCATGCACTCTGTATTCCTGTATCATACCATCAAAGCTGGTATGGACATGGGTATTGTGAACGCCGGTATGTTGCAGATCTATGATGATATAGAACCGCAGTTGCGCGAGCTTTGTGAGGACGCCATACTGAACCGCAGACCAGACGCCACCGAGCGATTAATACAGTTTGCCGAAACCGTAAAGGCCAAGGGAAAAGTAATTGAAAAAGATGAAAGCTGGCGTCATGGCAGTGTGGAAGAACGGTTGAGCCATGCATTGGTGAACGGTATCACCGATTATATTGACGGAGATACAGAAGAAGCCCGCCAGAAATACCCACGCCCGCTGGACGTGATTGAGGGACCACTGATGGATGGTATGAACATCGTAGGTGACCTGTTCGGTAGCGGTAAGATGTTCCTGCCACAGGTGGTGAAAAGCGCCAGGGTAATGAAGAAATCAGTGGCTATTCTTACACCATATATTGAGGAAGAAAAGCTTCGCAACCAGGCAATACATGGTGGCGAAATCAAATCTGCTGGCAGGATTCTGCTGGCCACTGTAAAAGGCGATGTACACGACATCGGTAAAAACATCGTAGGCGTGGTGCTGGCATGTAATGGATACGAGATATTGGATCTGGGTGTAATGGTACCTGCTGAGAAGATATTACAGACTGCCAGGCAGGAAAACGTGGACATCATCGGCCTTAGCGGCCTGATCACCCCCAGCCTGGATGAAATGGTGCATGTAGCCCGTGAAATGAGCCGCCAGCAATTTAACATCCCATTGATTATCGGTGGAGCAACCACATCACGCACACATACTGCTGTAAAGATCGCACAGGAATATGGGCATGGCGTGGTGCACGTACTGGATGCCTCCCGTAGTGTAACTGTCACCGGCAGCCTGCTGAACAAAGCCCTGAAAAAGGATTTCCTGGAAACGGTAAGGAGCGAATATGAAAAGCTCAACGAGACTTTCCGTAATAAAAAACCAGTAAAACAATACCTGCCTATCGCGGCAGCACAGAAAAACAAAACCGTTATCGACTGGAAAGCCTATACTCCCGTGAAGCCCAGACAGACCGGCGTTCAGAAGTTTGAGAACTACGACCTGGCCGAAATAGCCCAGTATATTGATTGGCAGCCATTTTTCATTGCCTGGGAACTGCATGGCAAATTTCCGCAGATCCTCACAGATGAAGTAGTGGGGGCTGAAGCCACACGCCTGTACAATGATGCACAAGAGCTGCTGCAGAAAGTCATCCGCGAAAAATGGCTGCAGGCCAATGCCGTTATCGGTATATTCCCTGCCAGTGCCATTGCTGACGATACCATCCTGGTAACACCGGAACAGGCGGGTATATCCTCTGTAAAACTGGAGTTCCTGCGTCAGCAGATCAAGAAAGCACCAGGACAGGCTAACCTTTCCCTGGCCGATTTCATTGCGCCTGCATCATCCCAAAAAACGGATTATATCGGCGGATTTGCAGTAACAGCAGGTGCCGGCATAGAAAAGTGGCTGGATAAATTCAAGGCAGAACATGACGACTATAACAGCATTATGCTGAAAGCTCTTGCAGACAGGCTTGCAGAGGCGTTTACAGAACTGATGCACGAACGTGTACGTAAAGAGTTCTGGGGCTATGCCAATGACGAACACCTGAGCAACGATGAGCTGATAAAAGAAGCCTATAGCGGTATACGCCCTGCACCAGGTTACCCGGCATGTCCTGAGCACACAGAAAAATATAAGCTGTTTGACCTGCTCGATGCTACAGCCAACACTGGTATCACGCTGACCGAATCTCTGGCCATGTATCCCGCTGCAAGCGTAAGCGGCTGGTACTTTGCCAACCCTGAAGCCAAATATTTTGGTCTTGGTAAAATAGAAAAAGACCAGGTGGAAGACTACGCTGCCCGCAAAGGCTGGACAGTAGAGGAAGCAGAAAAGTGGCTCCGCCCCAACCTGGAATACGATATGTAACAACTCACCATCACGCTCCCCACCGGGAGCGTGATTTATTAATATTGAACGCTAACCACCTAAACGCAACCACACCTATGCGTATAGTATCTTATAATGTGAATGGGCTGAGATCAGCCATGACAAAAGGTTTCTCTGAATGGCTCCAAACCGATCCCGCCGATATTATCTGCCTGCAGGAAATTAAAGCACATCAGGAGAATGTAGATTTCCAGCAATTCGAAAAGCTGGGGTATGATCACTATTGGTATCCGGCCCAGAAGAAGGGCTACAGCGGCGTAGCGGTGCTCACACGCATTAAACCGGACCACGTACAATACGGCAGTGGGCATCAGCAAAGTGATTTCGAAGGTCGCTTTATAAGGCTCGATTTCGGCAATGTTACCCTGATCAATACCTACTTCCCATCAGGTACCAGCGGAGATGAAAGACAGACCTATAAATATCAATGGCTGGACGAGTTTCTGGAATATCTTGCAGAGCTGAGAAAAACCAGACCCAACCTCATTGTTTGCGGGGATTATAACATCTGTCATAAACCGATCGATATTCATGATCCGGTGAGCAACAAGAACTCAACCGGCTTCCTGCCCGAAGAACGTGCCTGGATGGATCGTTTCTTCGCCAGCGGGTTTGTAGACACCTTCAGGGAGTTTAATCCTGATCCGCATCAGTACAGCTGGTGGAGCTTCCGGGCCAATGCCAGAAACAATAACAAAGGCTGGCGTATTGACTACATCAACGTAACCTCGCCGCTGAAAGCCAAACTGAAGCACGCAGCCATCTTCCAGCAGGTGAAACATTCAGACCACTGCCCGGTGTTTCTTGAACTGGAGCATTGATTACGCTCATACAAATATACTATGATCATTTATAACGTTACTGTGAAAGTAGCCACAGACACGCATTTGAGGTGGTTAAAGTGGATGCGCGAAGAGTATATACCCTCTATGCTGCAGACAGGTCTTTTCCACGATTACCGCATGTGCAGGTTACTTGAGCAGGATGATAGTGAAGGACCCACTTACACCATTCAGTACTTTTCCGATAGCCTGGAGAACTACAATACCTTCCTGAGCGAGCACGCAGAAGCGCTCAGGCAAAGGGCTTACGACCTGTTCGGCGACCGTTTTATTGCCTTTAATACAGTGATGCAGGTAGTATAATTCCGGTCGTTA
>NZ_DATLKJ010000226.1:0-22266 GCF_035538455.1 Chitinophaga sp. | reverse complement strand
TTCGGCTGGTAGAGGATTTGAGCCAGATGGGAGTTGAACACGTAAGTGGCTAAAAATGAAAATAATGTGTAAAAAATGAGAAGAAAACTCGAAAAGTTGGAGAATGAAAAAACCGCCATAAGATACTGTCTTTCAAGTATTTATGACGGTTTTATGTACCCCAGATGGGAGTTGAACCCACACTCGCATTGCTGCGAACGGGATTTTAAGTCCCGCGTGTCTACCAATTCCACCACCAGGGTATCAAGGTGTAAAACCTTGAGCGGAAGACCGGGCTCGAACCGGCCACCCCGACCTTGGCAAGGTCGTGCTCTACCAAATGAGCTACTTCCGCTTGTTTAAGAACTACCAACGCTTTCAGCCACAGTGGCTTTTTTTGTTGGGATTGCAAAGATAGCAATCTTTTTGATGTTGCAAAATTTTTTTGATATTGAAACGAAAGATTTTATGCATTCCATAATTTTTACCTGCATCTATGGATTCAGGTCATACTTATATCGCACACTACCCAGCAGCTCTTTGCCCTTACCATAGCAGCGTTCGCCAAGTGGCAGCCCGTTTGGCTGATACTCATATTCCCAGATGGTGTACGATAATGTTGCCGAATTGATCGTAGTCATTTTACTCAGTCTGCCCTGCGCGTTGTATTCGAAGATATAGTCCGGCAGCATACGTTTTTTCGCAGTGTTGTAACGGAATACATCGGTAAGGTGTCCCTGTTTGTCGTAATTGTAATAGGTGCGCTTCACTGGTGTGCCTTTCCGCTGTTCCGCTTCTTCCGTTACTTTCCCGCTGCTGTCGGTCTTAAAGAGTACCACAGCAGAGTCGGCACTGCCGCTCTTTTTCTGTATCATCTGTTGCAGGTGGCCGGCGTTGTCGTAGCTGTAGCTGCGGTTCTCGTCAAAGCGCATCTTATTATCGCGGGTCGTAGCGGTGCTGTTGATATACTGCAGCCTGCCCGCTGCGTCGTAGCGGTACAACGTAACGGTAATACTGGCTTCGGTACTGTCAACGGTTTTAGTCAGCTGTCCTTTTGAAGAAAAAGAGGACGTCATGGCGGAGTAGCCTGTAGCCTTTGATTGCGTCTGGGCTCTCATCTGGTGATAGGTGGGGCTCAGCGACCGTTCACATCTGAAGTCGTTGTCAATATCCATACTGGCATCCAGGGTCAGTACTTTCTGGGTCTTCACCTTATTGGCTTTCAGCAGCGCCATATTGTCGATGGTCTGCTGTGTATTGTAGATATCCTGGAAATAATACTGGCTATATGCCTGTCCGGCCAATGCCAGTAAACCAAATGACAGTAGAAACAGTTTCTTCATGAAAAATAAAAATCAATGATTTTCAATGATACAAATGTAAAACGCAAAATTCAATTTAAAATTTTTCAGATGTATATCTGGGGTGTTAGGTTTTCAGAAGCTTTTTTCTCTATCTTTATTCGCCCATAACTCATCACACTTGAAAACACAGCCTCTTAGAGAAGACAAGCATTGCCTCAACTGTGGTACAGAAGTACCGGAAAGGTATTGCACTCACTGCGGACAGGAAAATACTGTTGTTCATGAAACCTTCGGCCACCTGGTAAAGCATTTCACCGCAGATATTTTCCACTATGATTCACAGTTCCTGGCCACCCTTAAATACCTGCTGTTTAAACCAGGCTTCCTGACGAAGGAATATATGACCGGCCGGCGGGTACGCTACGTGAATCCGATAAAACTGTACGTCTTTGTTTCCTTTGTGTTCTTTCTGGGCGTTTTCAGTATCCCTGGTATGGGAAGCCATGAAGAGGCTCCTAAACATGCTGCTGCTGCATCTCATGGCTCCGGCTCCACTATGGAAAAGCTGAAATCTGCAGATCCTGAAGGCTATACAGATTTAAAGAAAGAAAAAGACGCCTGGTTCCGGAGCGACAGTACTGACTATGCTTCTCTGACACAATATGATTCCATACAGCAGCAGCTTCCTGATTCACTGAAGGACAGTGGGATTAAAAGAACCTCCTTAAGAAGGTTACTCCACCTGCAAGATAAGTACGGCAGCTCCGATGTGCAGGAGGTGATGACTGAAGTATTCCATCACAATGCAGCCAAACTGATGTTCCTGCTGTTGCCGCTTTTCGCATTGCTGATGAAACTGATGCATAGCCGGAAACGTTGGCTCTATGCCGATCACGGGATTTTTGCGATACATTTCCATTCTTTCCTTTTTATCATATTGCTATTGGGTGTTATACTGGATAAACTTCTCCCGGTAGAAAATATCATCAGCTGGGCAGTGTTCATTGGATTAGTCTACCTGGTCATTGCACTGAGGAATGTTTATCAGCAGGCCTGGTGGAAAGCCATCTTGAAAGCCTGGGTACTGACTATTGGCTATTTCACTGCATCGGTTATTGTGATTGTTTTTTACTTTATATTTCTTTTCTCATTTATTATGTAACTTCAGGCATGCAGCCAGAATATATCGTAATACACCAACAGGTGGCCCCATATGTGGCCCATATCCAGCTTAACCGACCAAAAGAACTCAATGCCCTTAATCTTCAGCTGATGGGCGAATTAAGGGACGCCCTTAAATTACTGGACGCCGACGATAACGTGCGGGTTATTGTACTTAGTGGTAACGAGAAGGCATTCGCCGCCGGAGCCGATATTAAGCAGATGGCGGAAAAATCTGCCATGGATATGTACAATACAGACCAGTTCAGTACCTGGGATGCTATCAAGAAAACAAAGAAGCCAATCATCGCAGCCGTGAGTGGTTTTGCCCTGGGCGGCGGTTGTGAGCTCTGCATGTTATGTGACATGATTGTAGCCAGTGAAACAGCCCGCTTCGGGCAGCCGGAGATAAAGCTGGGGGTTATGCCTGGCGCTGGTGGCACGCAGCGCCTCACCCGTGCAGTTGGTAAGGCTCTTGCAATGGAAATGGTGCTTACCGGCCACTTTATCACCGCTGAAGAAGCATTACGCGCTGGCCTTATCAACAAAGTAGTGCCCGTTGAGCTGTTTCTCAATGAGGCCATCAAATTGGCTTCAGAAGTGGCTGCTATGGCCCCGTTGGCGGTTAAAATGGCCAAGGAAGCCGTACTGAAAGCTTTCGATTCCTCCCTGGAAGAAGGGCTGCACTTCGAGCGCAAGAACTTTTACCTGCTCTTTGCTTCAGAAGACCAGAAAGAAGGAATGAAAGCCTTCACCGAAAAAAGAATACCCGATTTTAAAGGCAGATAGTTACCTGTAAAGTCCGGCATGTTAGTGACCGATCATTAAGTATTTTTATTATTTGAATTGTTAATCCTTTCATAGATACTCCTGCGTATATAACAGGAACGGATACGGATAGGTTAGTGGTGCCTGATCCGGGGCTTTCCCCTTCTGTGAAAAATTAATATTAACCATGACTGTGAAAACGATAACGGTAATCTCTCTGGCTTTGGCTTTAGGGATGAATGCCTGCAATGGTCCTGCTCAGAATGTAAGGGCTATTGTGCTGGCTGATGACGTGCAACAAACACCTGTTGATACCATGATCGCTATTGCGGATACCATCCAGACAGATCCGATAGCTTCCTGGAATTCCTTTATCAAATACGATGGCCGCTACGTCGAAGAAGCCTGTATCTTTGATACAGAACCGCTGAAAACCCGCCTCGGCCAGTTACTCGGCAAAGCCCGCAAGTCTTTTTTGGAAAGATTTAAAGTAACACCCCCTGTAGAGATAGAGAACCGCGTCCTCTTTAATGAAGGGTACATGCCTGGCAAATCCGGCACAGATGAGGCTGCCTTCGCCATTGATATGGAAAGGGATATTATCTACGTAGGTTTCACGATCAATAAATCCCTCATGCTTTTCAGCGAAAAAGGAGACACTGATTACCCGGATAAATTCCTCCAATGGACGCAAAACCGTTGACCATTGACGATACATGAAAACAAATGAATGAATATAAAAGAGGGCGGCCCATTCAGCATATTCCTGAATGGGCCGCCCTTTTTTATAAGTCAATTAGTCAATTATTATCCGCTATAATCTTCTCCATGACCTCCCCCTATCACTTTCATCAAACTAATCACAAAAATCACAGTTCGGACAATTACCCGCTTCAATCTCTGCTCATCAAAAACATCAACGGTCAAATTTATTCTTCAGCGCTGCCAGTTTGGCCTGGAAGTCATTCATAGGCGCTTCTTTCGCAGGTTTGTTATCTCTGCGTTCACGCGGCTCTCTACGTTGACCGGCGTTGTTGCCGCCACCTTTCTCATTGTCTTTCATAGACAATGAAATACGTTTGCGTGCAGCATCTATTTCCAGCACGGTTACCTGTACTTTCTGGTTCAGTTTAACCGCTTCGTTAGGATTGCTGATGAATTTATTTGACAGATGTGAAATGTGTACGAGACCATCCTGTTTAACGCCTATATCTACGAAGGCGCCGAATGCAGTGATGTTGGTAACCACGCCGGGCAATACCATACCTGGTTTCAGGTCTTCTATTTTATGAATGCCTTCTGCATATTCGAAAATGGCTATCTCATCGCGTGGGTCACGGCTGGGTTTGGCCAGTTCTTTGAGGATGTCTTCCAGTGTCAGCAGCCCCACATCTTCGCGGATATAATCTTTCGGATTGATCTTCTTACGCAGGTCATCTTTACTCATTAGTTCCCGGATGCTGCAATGCTGCTTTTCAGCCATTTCGGCTATCAGTGTATAGCGCTCAGGGTGTACAGCTGAGTTGTCCAGCGGGTTATCGCCGTTTTCAATACGCAGGAAGCCCGCGCACTGCTCAAATGCCTTATCTCCAAGACGATGTACTTTCTTCAGCTGCAGGCGGTTGCTGAATGCGCCATTTTCTTTACGGTATTTAACGATGTTCTCAGCAAGAGAAGGACCGAGCCCCGAAATATAAGCCAGCAGGTGCTTGGAGGCGGTGTTGAGATTTACGCCCACGTTGTTCACGCAGCTTACCACAACGCGGTCAAGGCTCTGCTTCAGTGACGACTGGTTTACATCGTGCTGATACTGACCTACACCAATAGATTTCGGATCTATCTTCACCAGTTCTGCCAGCGGATCTATCAGCCTGCGGCCAATGGATACGGCGCCACGTACGGTAACGTCCTGGTCAGGGAATTCTTCACGGGCTACTTCAGAAGCGGAGTACACAGATGCGCCGCTTTCGTTCACCATGAATACGTTGATCTTCTTACCAAAGTCAATCTTCTTCACAAACTCTTCGGTTTCACGACCTGCGGTACCGTTACCCACTGCAATAGCGGAAGTATCGTAACGGTTGGACCATTTCTTCAGCAGGGCTTCTGCATCATCTCTTTTATGATTTTTTTCCAATGGGAAAATAACATCATGATCCAGCATATTGCCCTGGTTATCCAGCGCAACTATCTTACAACCTGTTCTGTAGCCCGGGTCAATGGCAATCACTGCCTTGGGGCCGAGAGGTGCTGCAAGTAACAGCTGACGAAGGTTTTCGGCAAATACGTCTATGGCTTCGGCATCAGCTTTTTCTTTGGCTTCTGCTCTGAATTCATTTTCGAGTGAGGGGCGCAACAGGCGCTTATAGGCATCTGTAGCTGCTTTGGTAACCTGTTCGGCTGCAGCGCCTTTACCGGTGACAAACTGCTTGTTGATGATGGCGTTGGCATCTTCCTCAACAGGTGCAATGCTGCTGAACAGTATACCTTCCGTTTCTGCACGGAATATCGCCAGCACACGGTGGGAGGGAACATCGCGGAGGTCTTCCGAAAAGTCGAAGTAGTCTTTGTATTTATTGCCTTCCTCTTCCTTGCCTTCAGTAACCCTGGAGGTGAGCTTTCCCGTATTGGTAAACAGCTTACGCAGCTTGTCGCGGCATTCTGCATTTTCATTGATCCATTCTGCAATAATATCACGCGCACCTTTCAGGGCTTCGTCAGAAGAGGCCACCAGTTCATTGATAAATGTTTCTGCTGCGGAAGTGTCGCCGTCCTGCTGCTCAAACAGTAGTTTGGCCAATGGTTCCAGACCTTTTTCAATAGCTGCAGTAGCACGGGTTTTGCGTTTTGGTTTATAAGGCAGATAAATATCTTCCAGTTCCGCCAGTACCCATGTCGCTTCCAGCTTGGCCAGCAGCTCCGGTGTCATTTTCTCCTGTTCCGTTATGGTCTTAATGATAAACTCACGACGGTCGTCCACTTCCTTGTAACGCTTCTGCAGGTCTTCAATACGACCTATCTGTACCTCATCCAGACTTCCCGTTACTTCTTTACGGTAACGGCTGATGAAAGGTACCGTTGATCCTTCAGACAACAGGTTCATGGTATTCTCCGCCTGCCTGGCAGCGATACCTAATTCCGATGAAATGAGCGCAATGTGTTTCGGATTCATATCAATACATTTTGGGATTTTCGATTTTTTGATCCTTCCTGACCCTGCTCCCGTGAAAGTCCTTACTGAAACAGCTTATCTGGATAATCAAATCCGTAAATCTCTTCTTTTTACAGCTCGCAAATGTAATTAAAATGCCTTTCAAACATCCGGATATTTTTAATTTTCCGGACAGACTTTTATCCCCCGGCTAAACAATCACATAATCACCGTCAGGATAAGCGAATAAATCACTTAAATCATAGTATTTTTACGGATATGGAAAAGACAGCTACATTCAACAGATTGTTAGATATTATGGATGATCTGAGGGAGAAATGCCCCTGGGATCGCAAGCAAACTATCCAGACGCTGCGGCAGCTCACCATCGAGGAAACCTACGAACTTGCTGACGCTATCACAGATGAAGACTGGAAATCCATAAAGGAAGAACTGGGGGATATCATGTTGCATATGGTGTTTTATGCTAAGATCGCTTCCGAACGGCAACAGTTTGATATCAATGATGTGATCAACGGCGTGTGTGAAAAACTGATTCACCGGCATCCGCATATCTATGGAGACGTGAAAGTGGAGAATGAAGAGGATGTAAAGCAAAACTGGGAGAAACTGAAACTGAAAGAAGGCAAGAAATCCGTTCTCAGCGGGGTACCGGTATCACTGCCAGCCCTTGTAAAAGCCATGCGCCTGCAGGAAAAAGCCAAACAAACCGGCTTTGAATGGGATACCACCACACAGGTATGGGATAAAGTAAAGGAAGAAGTAAATGAGCTGGAAGAAGTAGTGCAGAACGGAAATCAGGACGACATCGAAGCCGAATTCGGAGATGTGATGTTCTCGCTCGTCAACTACTCCCGCTTCCTGAACATCCATGCCGAAAATGCCCTGGAACGCACCAACAAAAAATTTCAGCGCCGGTTCCAGCAAATGGAAGCTCTCGCCCTCGAACAGGGCCGCCAGCTCAATGATATGAGCTTAACGGAAATGGATACACTCTGGAATAAAGTAAAAGAAACAGAAAAGTTATGAATTTTTTGATTCGTGAATTTTGAGATTTCAAATGCGGCGAGATTTTAATGTTTAACAGGAAAATTTAATCGTACTGTTTCAAAATTCATAAATCTCAAAATCCCAAAATATTTATTCATTGATCGACATTAAAGAAATACGTCTTTTCTTTCTGCGGCATGGCTATCTCCTGATCATTGCGGCGTGGCTTTTCACCTTCGCTTTCCTGTTCAGTAACTACTGGTCATACTACTCTTCTCCGCAGGGCGTAAGACGCAGCCTGGAAAAAAGTATTTATCAGCGGGAACAGTCGTTCGATAAGCTGGTGCACGACACCTTTACCGTCAATAGCCTCTTTCAGCGTAATTATGACGAACAAACGCTGCGCCGTCTCAATAAACGCAGCTACTACCTGTTTGCGTACGACTCCAGCACGGTGGGCACCTGGCTTACATTCTGGAGCACCAGCCAGGTACAGCCAGAGGAGATACAAAGCAACCTGCAGCCCGGCTCCCGCTTTGTGAAACTGAAGAACGGTTTCTATGAAGTAATCACGCACAAACTAGCTCCTGTAGCCGGACATCAACGTTTTCTGGTAGCTGCAATACCCGTACGCATGGAATACGCTATCCGGAACAGCTTCCTGGTAAGCCACTTCTACGATAAGGCGGAACTCGGCCCGGAATACAATATTCACATGGAACTGCCCTCACTGGTGCTGCCGGAGCATACCATTCAGCCGGTGCATAACGGTAAGGGACAAACGCTTTTCTATCTCGATTACAATTCATCCATCAACGTTCATCCACCCAATACACTCAGCGTGATCTTGCGTGTGCTGGGCTGCATCTGTGTACTGATATTCCTCAACCTGTTTGCATCATTATTGGCCAAAACCACCAACCCGCTGTATGGTTTCCTGTTCCTGTTTGTAGTGGTGTTCGGACTGAGGCTGCTCAGCTACATGTATGCCTTCCCCTTCAACCTGCGCGCGCTCAATATCTTTGATCCGCTTATTTACGCCAAGGATGAGATCTTCCGCTCGTTGGGTGATCTCCTGCTCAACGTGCTGCTCACATTCTGGATGATCCTGTTTTTCCGTGAGCATGTGAAAACCATCAACCCGCCTGTAATCAGGAAGAGGTGGCTGCAGAGTATCGTTATCATTGTAGCATCTCTGGTGCTGTATATCCTGGAGCAGTTCCTGGCAGATCTGATTCAGAGTCTTGTGATAGATTCCAAGATCTCCTTTGATGTCACCAATCCGTTCAGTCTTACTGAATATAGCGTCATCGGCTTTGTTGTACTGGGCTTCATCTCTTTCAGCTTTTTATTTTTCTCGCAGATCATTAACTATCTGCTGAATGAACTGACTAATTTCCAGTATCGCGCCAAGTATATCTGGCTGGCAGCTGTAGGTACTATCTGGCTGCTGTTGCGCACCGGTAATCCCGACTTACCATTGTCTATCACCATGGTGATATGGTTGCTGGTATACACCGTGCTGCTCGATTTTCTGGCAGACCGTTTCGAGAACAGCGTAGCCACCGTGCCATTCCTGTTCTGGCTTTTCCTGCTCACCATCACTACTTCCGGCGCATTGGTATATTTTAATAACCAGAAGGAATTGTCTGCACGTGAAAAGGTAGCGGAAAACCTCTCCCGTCAAAGGGACCCTTATCTCGAGATGCTGCTCAATGATCTTGGGAAGAAAATAGAACAGGACGAGTATATGCAGTATTTCTTCCAGAATAAAGGGGAGAAGCCCGCTAAATATTCGCTGGAAACATTGTTGCAGCAAAAGTATTTCCAGGGTTACCTGAGCCGCTTTGCCGTGGCGTTTTTCCCGTATGATGAAAACGGACAACCCATCTATCCCGGGGATACCGTGAGCCTCGTTTCGTTCAACCGTCATATGTTCTTTGATGCAGAAGCCTCTTCAGCAGGTGTGGGCGGTAATGATCTTTATTATGATGAAAATAGCTTTAACGACTACCGGTATATAGGCAAAAAGGAATTCCATAGTAGTATAGACCATAGCGGAACCGGCTGGCTGGTATATGTACTGTGGCCCAAGGTCATCAATAATGAGCGCCTCTATCCTGAACTGCTGGTGGAAGGAGATCTGTATGATGCCGGCAGGGAATCATCAGCAAAATATTCCTATGCGGTATACGACAAAGGAGTGCTGAAAAGTAATAACAGTGATTTCCCGTTCCCCATCCGTCTGTATCCCAACGATCTGCCAGCCGGCGATATGGTGGTGAAAAAGGTAGATGGCCGCTCAGAGCTGATCTATAAGGCGCCGCCGGATAAAGTGGTGATTGTGGTGAAGGAGAACAGGAGCTTTGTGGAATTCATCACATTGTTTGCCTACATGTTCTGCCTGTTCCTGCTCATTATTGTCGTGTACAAGATATTTGACCTGCTTATCAAAGCGAGGATGCGGTTGAGCAACCTGCGTGCCCTCGTGAGTGTGAGCATCCGCAGGAAAGTACATGGTACCATCATCTTTGTAGTAGTATTCTCTTTCATCATCCTGGGTATTACCACCATCATGTTCTTCATCTGGCGTTCAGAGGCGCAGAACCGCGAACGCCTGAGCAAAACAATGGGAGAGGTGGCCAATGATATGGAGAATGTATTACAGCGTCAGCAGATGTCTGATGCAATTGATGATATATTTGATCCGGTGTTTATGGAACGGCTCACAGAGTCGTTGTCTGATATTGCAAATGAGCGGGCGCTGGATATCAACGTGTACGACCGCGATGGCAACCTGCAGCTGACCACGCAGCCTATGATGACAGACAAGGGGCTTATATCCCGGAAGATAAATCCCCTGGCTTATTTCCAGCTGTTCAGGGAAGAGCGCATCCAGTTCATCCAGATGGAGCGTATCGGGAATATGCCTTTTCTGTCAGGATATATGCCGCTGCGCAACAGCGCCGGCGATGTAATTGCCTATCTGAATGTCCCCTACTTCGCTACGCAGACGGAACTGAATCAGCAGATCTCCAACTTCCTGGTAGCGTTGATCAACCTCAATGCATTCATCTTCCTGATTGCCGGTATGGTAGCGCTGCTGATCACCAATTCCATCACACGTTCCTTCTCACTGGTTACAGAAAAGCTGCGCCACGTGAACCTTGGTCAACGCAACGATGAGATCGAATGGGATAAGGATGATGAAATTGGAGCGCTGGTGAAAGAGTATAATAAGATGGTAAGAAAGCTGGAAGTGAGTGCAGCCAGGCTGGCTAAAAGTGAACGTGAAGGCGCATGGCGTGAGATGGCCCGGCAGGTGGCACATGAAATCAAGAACCCGCTTACGCCAATGAAGCTGAGTATACAATATCTGCAACGCGCTATTGCAGGTGATTCGCCCAACGTGAAGGAGCTGTCGCGCAAGGTAGCAGGCACACTGGTAGAGCAGATCGAGCACTTATCCAATATAGCTTCCGACTTCTCTGCATTTGCACGTATCGACGAGCCCAATAATGAAAGGATATTGCTCAATGAGCTGCTGGGGTCACTCTCAGGATTATATCAGAGCCAGGAAGACTGTGAGATTATTTATGTGGATCTTGGGGAGGAATGTTATGTGTTTGCAGACAAAACGCAGATGAACCGACTGTTCACAAACCTGGTGCTGAATGGTATCCAGGCTATTCCGGAGAATAAGAAGGGCCATATTGTGGTACAGCTGCAAACCACCACAGACCGCTATGTTATAGTAAGCGTCACGGATAATGGTAGCGGTATTTCGCCGGAAGTGCAGTCCAGGATATTTGTACCGAATTTCACCACCAAGTCATCCGGTACCGGGCTGGGGCTGGCTATGTGCAAGAATATAGCAGAGCAGGCGCGTGGCGAGATCTGGTTTGAAACCAAACTGAATGAAGGCACAACTTTCTATGTAAAACTGCCGTTGGTGGAATAGCTGCAGGCTTTTAGGCTTGACATAACTAAAGCCTGCAAGCTGAACAACAAACTTATTAAAGTAAAAAGCCGTTCTGCAGTCGCAGAACGGCTTTTTACTTTAATAAGTTTGTTGTTATTGTTCCTGTTTAGGCACAAAGCTTTCTTTGATCTTTTCGAGCAACTTGCTTTGATTCATTTGTTCGGCAAGCAGCAGCATATTTTTAAAGGCGAGGCCCTGTGAAATGCCGTGGCCAATAATTACAGGTTTTGAAACACCGAGAACAGGAGTGCCTCCGTATGCTTCGAAGTTGAACTTGTCCATATAATCATCCTTGATATTGCGTTTTACCGCGATCTCATGGAATGATTCAGCCAGTTTCAGTACAACGTTGCCGGTAAAGCCTTCGCAGACAATCACATCGGCTTTGTCGGTAAAGAGGTCTCTGCCTTCTACGTTGCCAACAAAATTGAGTTGTTGGGCCTCTTTTAACAGCGGGTAGGTTGCCTGGGCCAGCAGATTGCCTTTGCCTTCTTCCTCGCCAATGTTCAGCAAGGCTACCTTTGGATTTTCTGTTTTCAGAATGTGTTTTGAATACAGAGAACCAAGAATGGCAAATTGCACCAGGTTTTCAGGTTTACAGTCAGCGTTGATACCAACATCTAGCAGTACGCCGTAAGTCCCGTTTTCACGGGGGACAAGGGTAGATATTGTTGGGCGTTGCACTCCTTCTATTGCCTTAATAGAATAATAGGTGCCCACCATCATGGCGCCGGTGTTACCAGCACTGATGAAAGCATCTATTTTTTCGTTTTTAAGTAAATAGAAGCCAATAGAGATGGAAGATTGTGGCTTCTCTTTCAGTGCCTTGGTAGGGTGTTCATTCATCCCGATTACCTGGGATGAATGAACAACTGAATATCTTGATTGGTCCAACTGCGCATCTGCCAACAAAGGATGTAACTGTTGTTCATCCCCTATCAGTACAAGATGTGCATCAGATGCAACGGATTCCAGAAAAAATTTTACTCCTTTTACTGCTTCTGCGGGGGCGAAGTCGCCACCCATCATATCAAGCCCGATTCTCATGTAACTCAAGTTTGTTCTTGTTAGCTTCGGGTAAAATTAGTAAAATTAATTATTTGGCGCTGCTCTGTTTTTCCAGCACTACTTTTCCTTTGTAGTAAAGTTTGTTTTCTACCCAATGAGCACGGTGTCTCAGGTGCACTTCTCCGGTTGCGCTGTCTGTGCTTAATGTATCCGCTACCGCCTTATAATGCGTTCTTCTCTTTGCTGATCTTTGCTGAGAATGTCTGCGTTTAGGATTTGGCATTTTATTTAATTTTTAATTGTCCTTAAATTTATCCAATCCTTTCCAGATTGGGTTATCACTTTCTTTTGCCTGCCGGTTCATTCGTTCCAGCATTTCGATCACCTTAGGATTGCACCCGCTGCTGCCATCCGGTTTATCAGGATGGATATGTTGCATCGGGATGCTCAGCAGGATGAACTCGTATATCCAGTCAGCCACATTCAGATGACTCTCTGTTTTGGAGATATACGCTACATCCGGATCTGCATCTTCGCCGCTCATTTCTTCAGGATTATCCACCAGCTTTACTACCTGGTTGAAATCATCCCATAACTGCAGCTCAAATGGTTCTCCGCAACGGTCACATGTTACTGTCACAGTACCGCCTATTTCAAATTTCAGCATGAAGAAATTAATCTTCTTGTCCAGACTCAACGTTACACTCGCTTTACAGTTGCTGAAATCCTGCGGCCCTTCATAGTTGTCAAAGAAACTGTCTCCGATCTCATACTGAAATGAATGCACCCCTGGTTTTAATCCTACAAAGGCAATATCAAATTCGCGGAGTGGTTTCATATCAATGTCCTCACTTTTAGAGGGATGCAAAGGTAATTAAATATTTGCAATTGCAAAAATTTCATAAATTTGTTCACTAACGATATCCTAATTATATATATTTATATAATAAAATATCTGCCATATTTGCTGTATGCGGCATCAGGCGTGAGTTGCAAAGATAGTCAATTCAGCTCTTAATCTCATACCTGATTTTCATCATACAACATAATAATGAAAAACCCGTAAGTCCCCTTATTCCATAGAGCATGACGTCCATAGGAAAGAAAGCAGGGCCAATAATCCCTCCTGTTGCCAGCAGCGAAAAGGCAACGGCGGCAACCGGTATGCTGTCTTTACCAATTACCACCTGGCTCAACAATACCCGCGCAGGAATACTGGTTACCGGTGAAAATCATGAATGCCGCTGGGTCAACAATGTATTTCTCAACTATCTGTCAGCGCCTTTCCCTGTAAATACAGAGCTGTCCACATTAATCGCTTATTTCAAACCGCTGATGGCCGAACCGGCCGCCTTCGAGGAAAAGATCCACCGCCTGCTTCACAGCAAAAAGCCTTTTTACGGCTGGGATATTACCCTCGGCAGCGGACAGGTACTGGAAGTGATGTACATGCCCGTTTTTGACGATACAGCCACCTTCCGTGGCAGTATCTGGCAGATACTCAACATCACCCGGCGCAAGAACATTGTGGAGGAAATAAAGCGGAATGAAGAGAAATTCAGAGTACTCCTGAATAATCTCAACGCTGCTATGTGCGAAACAGATACCGGAGGTAACATTACCCGCGTATACGAAAGCTTCTGCCGCCTCTCCGGCTATACAGAAGAAGAACTCCTGGGAAGAAACATCACAGATGTTTTTGTGCCGGAACAGAACCGCGCCTATGCCCGCCAGCTACGCAGACATCGAATGGACGATAATGTGCCGCTTGTATATGATATGGAAATTGTCCTGAAAGACGGCTCCCGCCGCTGGATATTAGCCAGCTCCGCTAATGTATATGACCGCCACGGCAAAATCACCGGTGGGGCAGGTATCCATATGGACATCACAGACCAGAAGAACCTGCAACGCGAGCTGGAAGAAGCCCACCGGGTAGCCGAAGAAGCACGCCTCGCCCAGAAAGATTTCCTCGCCAGCATGAGCCATGAAATACGAACGCCGCTCAATGCCATCATAGGAATGGCACACTTGCTGGACGAAACCCGCCTGGACGAACAACAACAGGAATACGTAAACATCCTGAAACACTCCTCCGGCATACTGCTGGGTATAATCAGTGATATATTGGATATTTCCCGGATAGAAGCCGGAGAACTGCGGATTAACCAGCGGGAATTCAATCTCCGTGAACTGATACAGTCATTAAAGCATACCTTTGAATTGAAACTGGGCCGGCGCCCGGTAAAGATTACCGCCGAACTGGATGCCGCCATCAACACCTGGCTCATCGGGGATGATGGATTACTGAACCAAATATTACTCAATTTGTTAGGTAATGCAGAAAAGTTCACGAAAGAAGGAACCATCGCCATCAAGGCAGTGGAGGAAAGCTGGCTCGATAACAAACTGTGGATACGTTTTCGCATATGCGATACTGGTATAGGTATCAGAAAAGAAAAACTGGAGCTGATCTTCCGCAATTATAAGCAGGCGGAAGACGATATACGCGCCAATTACGGCGGAACAGGCCTCGGCCTCGCCATCGCCAAACAACTGGTGGAACTCCAGGGAGGAACTATCACTGTGGAAGATGTACCCGGATTCTGTACCTGTTTCAGCTTCAACCTCCCCTTTATGGACAGCAGGAAACCCCTGTCTGCAACAGGAGGAAAACCCGGACGAAAACTCGTACAACGCACCTTTGACGGCGCCCGCGTACTGGTAGTGGAAGATAACCCGATGAATCTCAGGTATATCATGAGCCTGCTGGAAAAATACAAGATCAACTATCAGCTGGCTACCAACGGACCCGATGCAACCTGGTTCCTGGACTCACGGCAATATGACCTTATCCTCATGGATATCCGTATTCCCGGCATGAACGGACTGGAACTGGCGCAGAAAATAAGATCCGATGAAAACCAGCCTAACGTAGCTACACCTGTTATCGCCACTACGGCCGTGGCAATGGAAAGCACCGCCACCATGGCCAGAGTAGCGGGAATCACCGACATTCTGACGAAACCCTACACGCCAGATCAGCTCTTGCAGGTGTTTAATAAATATCTCAATGAAGAAGAAACAGAACTAATAATGGAAGAAGTGCAGAACATCAGTGGATTTGAGTTTCACGAAGGTTTGGATGTGAAATACCTCACAGCTCTCTATGAGAACAATATTTCCTATGCAGCAGACCTGTTTGAAATCTTTATCAGAACCATCCGTGACGAACTCGAAAAACTGCGCGTCATGGTAAATGACAAAGACTGGGAAGCCATGAAATTCCAGGTACATAAACTGAAACCCAACTTCGCCATGGTGGGCCTTACCTGGATCAGTGCAAAAATGCAATCCCTCGAAAATACCCTTCGCTCCAACCAGCCGGAACACGAAGAGGCGACCGTCGCCCTGTTTAACGAAATCGTAGATGATGTAAATAAAAACTATCCCGTGGTGGAAGAAGAACACAAAAGGATGCGCCAGTTTATAGATACCACTGCTCAGTAGGATTGCAATATCTCACGGATACTGCTATAATAATTTCCTCCAAACAAGATCAGATGTACCAGTAGCGGGTACAGCTGGCAGACGCCTATCCGTTGCTGCCATTCTGCAGCCAGCGGCCAGGCTGCCTGATATGCCTGGTAAAAGCGGATGTCAAAGCCACCAAAAAGCCTTGTCATAGCAAGGTCCATCTCCCTGGGCCCATAATAAACCGAGGGGTCGAAAATACAGGCTTTCCCATTCTGCCCTACCATAAAATTGCCGGACCATAAGTCGCCATGTAGCAAAGACGGCGCCTCTGGGGGGAATATCTGTGGCAGCCTGCGGCAAAGCCGCTCCATCTGCTGCATCATATGTTTGTCAAGGATCTGCTGATCATATGCCATTTTCGTCAATGGCATCAGGCGGTTGAATGCATAGAACACAGACCAGCTGCTATAAGGGGTATTGTATTGTTTTAATGAACCAATATAGTTGGGAACAGCCAGGCCAAAGTACTGATGACTCCTGCGATGCATGCCCGATAAAGAAACAGCGAAATCCTCCCAGAAATCATTTACCGCATTACCTTTCAGCATCAGCTCCATAACCAGATAGGAACGCCCGCTCACACTGCCAAAGGCCAGCGGCCTGGGAATATTCAACACTTGCGTGCTGCGCAACAGCTCCAGCCCCGCGTACTCCTGCGCAAACATATCAGGGTAACGCCTGGCATCATTCATCTTCAGAAAATAATACCCTTCGTTCGTGGCTATACGAAATGTTTCATTTATATCTCCCCCCTGTACACTTTTTGCCTCATTAATATGTATTTTCACCTTTAGTTGATCGGAAAGTGCTGTACTCAGTTGCTTTTGTAAAATTTCATCTATCATGTTTCACCGCTTATATGGAAACAAACACCAAAGTTAAGAAGAAGATTCTCCGTATCGTACTAACACTTACGGCTATACTATTGTTAAAAGCGTTGTTCGCCTTAAGTAATCGTTTCAGTGATTTCTACTTCCATAGGTGGTACAGCTGGAGTAGTGCGGCTTTTCGTCAGATAACAGGTATAGTGCCTTTCAGTGTCGGCGACGTAATATATGCAGCCTGGATTGTAACCGCCGTATTTTTTCTGTTAAATGTATGTTATAAACTTATCCGCCTTGCCTGGGCAGAAGTAGGGCTGCTGGCCCTGAAAGGCATACATAGCCTGTTGCAGCTATACCTGGCCTTTCTCATATTGTGGGGCTTCAACTATGAGCGTAACACACTGCTGTCCGATACAGGCATTGTTACGGGCGCCATTAATACACAACAGCTATACCATTTATCCGATACACTGGTACAGCTTGTGAACGCGGAAAAAGCAAAGCTGGGCGATACCACCGGTGTTACCCAAACGGATCTCAGTGATACGGCCGTTTTTCATAAAGCCATTACTGCCTATGAAGCGGCAGCGCTTAAGTGGCCAGCCCTGCGTTATAAAAGACCCAGTATCAAACCCGCACTCTTCGGCGAATGGCTGAACTATATTGGTACTACAGGTTATCTGAATCCGTTCACAAATGAAGCGCAGGTAAACACCACCACGCCTGCCGTACTGCATCCATTCATTACCTGCCATGAAATTGCCCACCAGCTGGGTTATGCGCCGGAAGAGGAAGCCAACTTCGTGGGCTACCTGGCAGCAACCAGTATTCCGGATAGCCGTTTCCGTTATGCGGCCAATTTCGATATGTTCCTCTACAGTGTCCGCCAGCTGGCATATAAAGACACCACACTGGCCCGCACCGTCTGGAGTAAGGCAGTGCCGGGAGTAAAAGCCGATTATAAAGCCATCATTAAATTTTATGAACAGTACAGCGGTAAAATAGAGGATTATTCTGCCCAGATGTACGACAAATACCTGAAGGCCAATAAGCAGGAAAAAGGTATCCGCAGCTACGGCGAAGTGACAGGCTGGCTGGTAGCGTACTTTGGAATCAAGGAGTAGCGCAGGGAATTAGCTTTTAGTGTTTGCTGAAGATTGATTTTTTAAACCCCAAAAGCTAACTCCAAAGGCCCTGCCCTAGTTCATCATCAGCACATTTACGCTGCGTTGCAGGATATTAAAGGCTATTTCCGCCATTAGGTTCTCCCTGTCCAGTGTTGGATTCACTTCTGTGATTTCAAAGCAGCAAATCTTGCGGTGCTGCATGAATTTGGCAATAAGATCTTCTGCTTCACGCTCGCGGAGACCATTGCTTACAGGTGTCCCCGTTCCCCTTGAAATAGAAGCATCAAGGCTGTCCACATCAAAAGAAACATAGATATACTCACAGTCGCTCAGGTATCGGAACACAGAACGGGATATATTCTCAGGACCTTTGCGGCGTACTTCACTGGTAGTGATCACCTTCATGCCATATTGCTTGATCAGGTAATCTTCTTCTTTTTCATAATCCCGCAGGGAAATGAAAACTATATCTTCCGGTAATACTTTGGGTGCAATTTTGCCGATGTTCTTCAGTGCATTCCACATTTTGCTGGTGGTATCATCGAGATCATGCACCTTGCAGTCAAGGTTATCTTCTGCAATGGCGGTAGCCAGTGGCATACCATGCATGTTGCCTGAAGGCGTAGTGTAAGGGGTGTGGAGGTCAGCATGCGCGTCAATCCATATCACGCCCAGCTTGGCTTTCGGATGTGCCATCTTCAGCCCTGCAATAGTAGCGCCGGCAGTACTGTGATCTCCGGACAGTAATACCGGGAACCAGTTGGCCTTAACGGTCTCGCATACACTTTTGCTGATACGTTCATACATGCTGAGTGTCCCCTTTATACGCTTCGCATACGGGGATTCAATCGGTTCAAACAGCAGTTTGTTTTCCGTTTCAATGGCTTCCGTAGGAAAGTGTACAAAAAAATTGCTCATGAAGTCCAGGGCTGCAATCTTGATCGCATCCACTCCCAGGCTTGCCCCACGTGTACCCGCACCTATTTCTGATTTAACTTCAATAATTTTGATATTCTTCATAAATACTGCGTAATCTTCATTATCGGCAAGCTACAGGATTTTATGACAACCCCCAAAAGCGTACGCCGTTATAATGATGAAAAAGTTCAATATAATGTATGAACCAATTCCAACACAGTTGCTCAATTGTAACGATTTATTCAATAATTCCCGGATTATGGTTGACAACATTGAATTTTAATCCGCGTATTTTTTTACCTCCTGATTTATAAATAATTTGAGGCAATCACTGTACAAAACAAACACAATTTATAACCATGGACTATCAACTGACAGAAGAACACCTGATGATACAGAGAGCTGCGCGCGACTTTGCTGTAACGGAGTTATTACCAGGTGTTATTGAACGGGATGAACACCAGAAATTTCCTGCTGAACAGATCAAAAAGCTGGGAGAACTGGGATTTCTGGGGATGATGGTAAGCCCTAAGTATGGGGGCGCCGGACTGGATACCATCTCCTATGTGCTGGCAATGGAAGAGATCTCGAAAATAGACGCTTCTGCCTCAGTTGTTATGAGTGTGAACAATTCCCTGGTGTGCTGGGGACTGGAAACATACGGTACCGAAGAACAAAAGCAGAAATACCTCGTACCGCTGGCCAAAGGAGAGATAATCGGCGCCTTCCTGCTGAGTGAACCCGAAGCCGGATCTGACGCCACCTCGCAGCGTACCATCGCTGAAGATAAGGGAGATCACTACCTGCTCAATGGTACCAAGAACTGGATCACCAACGGTAACTCCGCCAGCGTATACTTAGTAATGGCCCAAACCCACCCGGAAAAGGGCAGCAAAGGTATCAATACCCTGATCGTTGAAAAGAACAGTCCCGGTGTGACCGTAGGCGCAAAAGAAAATAAACTTGGCATCCGTGGCAGTGATACACATAGCATTATGTTCCAGGATGTGAAAGTACCAAAAGAGAACAGGATCGGTGAAGATGGCTTCGGTTTCAAGTTTGCCATGAAAACGTTGGCAGGCGGCCGCATTGGTATTGCATCCCAGGCGTTGGGTATCGCAAGCGGCGCCTATGAACTGGCGCTTAAATATTCAAAGGAAAGAAAAGCGTTCGGTAAGGAAATATCCCAGCATCAGGCTATCCAGTTCAAACTGGCGGATATGGCTACCCGTATTGAAGCATCCCGTCTGCTCTGCCTCAAGGCGGCCTGGGAAAAAGATCACCATCTCGACTATACCCTGAGTGGCTCTATGGCCAAGGTGTTCTCTTCCGAAACTGCCATGTGGGTAACCACAGAAGCCGTACAGGTACACGGCGGATACGGATATGTGAAAGAATACCATGTGGAACGTCTCATGCGCGATGCCAAGATCACACAGATCTATGAAGGTACTTCCGAAGTACAACGTATCGTGATCAGCAGAGCGATCCTAACACAATAGTTTCTCGCAAAGCAGCGTAGGTTTCTCGCAAAGCAGCAAAGGAGCAGAGATCGCAAAGGATTTTTTAAGTTAAATAAGACTGTGTAGTGGTACCCGATAATATTCCGGACTATAAAACAGTTCTTTGCTCACTTAAAAAGTCCTTTGCTCTTTGCTCCTTTGCTGCTTTGCGGGAAACTTACACTACCTTTACAGGATGGCAATTAACATCACCGCTTATAATGAAGTCCTGCAACAGTTGAAACCCTACAATGCCAACCTGGTAGCCGTTTCCAAAACCAAACCAGTGGAAGATATAGAGGCTTTCTATGCTGTAGGACAGCGGATTTTCGGAGAGAATTACGTACAGGAACTGACTGATAAACAGGCACAGCTGCCAACTGATATTGAATGGCATTTTATTGGCCACCTGCAATCCAATAAGGTAAAATATATTGCACCTTTTGTGCATACCATTCATGCAATAGACAGTCTGAAACTGCTGCAGGAGATCAACAAACAGGCCGCAAAGCACCAGCGTGTTATCAATTGTTTGTTGCAGGTGCACATCGCTGCGGAGGAAACAAAGTTTGGTATGGACGAGCAGGAGTTACAGCAACTGCTTGCATCCTGGGTAGCAGCCCCTGCATCGTTTGAACATGTACGCATTGTCGGAATGATGGGAATGGCTACCAATACAGCCAACGAAAACCAGATCCGTAAAGAGTTCCACCAGCTCCATCAGTTATTCGGGTCTGTTAAAAACACATTTTTTAACAATCAGAATTATTTCAGGGAACTGTCCATCGGTATGAGCGCAGATTATACCATTGCCCTGCAGGAGGGTAGTACTATGGTACGCATCGGAAGCCTGCTGTTTGGAGAAAGGAACTACAACAAAGTGTAATTTCATCCCGATCACGCTTTTAATGAAAGTCTTATGAAGAAACTATGGATCAGCTTAATGGCCGGGATGGGCATCCTGGCTTGCAATAGCAGCTATGCCGGCAGAACAGGTGAAAAGAATGAATTGAAAAATGGCGTCTGGCAGGCGCGGCTCCACCGCACAGATGGAGTAGATATTGTTTTTAATTTTGAAGTAAAAGATACACAGGGCAAAAAAGTACTGTATGTATTGAATGCGGCAGACAGGTTGCTGGTAGATGATGTGAAGACTGCCGGAGACTCTGTTTTTATCAAGATGCCTTTCTTTGATTCTGAGTTTAAGGCGCGTTTTGCTGCCGGGGGATCACTGGATGGCCAATGGATCAGGCATCTGGCCGATAAGGATGTCAGCATCGCTTTTACTGCAAAGCCCAATACCCCCGAACGTTTTAAACAACACGCCCCCGCTGCCAGGCAGGTTACAGGCCGCTGGCCCGCTCAGTTTATAGCTGCCGGCGACAAAGCCCCTTCCACCGCTATTGGCGAGTTCAGGCAAAAGGGCAATGTTGTTCATGGTACCTTTCTGACCTCCACCGGCGATTACCGCTTCCTGGATGGTATCATGGACGGAGATACCCTGAAGCTCTCCACATTCGACGGTTCACATGCCTACGTATTCACCGGCATCGTTGGGAAGGACAGTATTACCAACGGTCGCTTTTTTGCTGGTATCGGCGATCATGTGGAATCCTGGAGTGCAGTAAAAAACAATAATGCAAAACTACAGGATGAAAAAACACTCGCCACCGTTAAGCCTGGTCAGGAACAACTGAATTTTACATTCCCCGATCTCAATGGTAATAAAGTAAGCCTCAAAGATGAGCGCTTTAAAAACAAAGTGGTAGTGATCACACTGATGGGTTCCTGGTGTCCCAATTGTATGGATGAAACCGGCTTCCTGAGCGATTGGTACAAGAAAAACAAACATAGGGGAGTAGAAGTGTTAGGGCTGGCCTATGAACGTACGGCTGACTTCGAAAAGTCAAAGAAGAGCCTTTCCGGTTTCCTGAGCCGTTTTGATGTACAATATCCGGTGCTGATCACCGGCGTAACACCCGCCGATCCGCAGA
>NZ_DATLKJ010000225.1:0-9110 GCF_035538455.1 Chitinophaga sp. | reverse complement strand
GGCGGGGTTTTGAGCGTAGCCTCGTAGAGCAGGAGATAGCCGAGCAGCGGCAGTGGAAGATTATCATAGATGGTAAGATCGCTTGTGTATTTGTGACCACTTTTAATGATCCTGTAATATGGAGGGAAAAAGATAGCGACCCCGCTGTGTACCTGCACCGGATAGCGACCAACCGCGCGTTCCGCGGACAACATTTTGTAAAACAAATTGTGACCTGGACCAAAGCCTTTGCTGCGCAACACAACAAGCTGTATATCCGAATGGATACCGGCGCCGGCAACGATAAGCTGAACAACTATTATGTAAGCTGCGGCTTTAATTACCTGGGTATTTCGGTACGTGAGAACAGCGAAGGACTGCCGGCGCATTATCAGCAGGGAGCTTCCAGTCTGTTCGAAATCAATATGGACCCCAACAGCCTGGAGTATCTGCCGCCCAACTTGCCCGAGCCTGTTGATGATGGCGCTTGCAATCACCTACCGGGGATGCAGCTGCCGGATCTGTGGTTATCCGCCACCAATGGCGAGCAGGTGGCGCTGCGGCAACTCCCTGGCCGTTTTGTGATCTACTGTTATCCTATGACGGGCGCTCCTGAGATAAAGCTACCTGACGGCTGGGATGCTATTCCCGGCGCCCGTGGATGTACACCGCAGGCTTGTTCTTTCCGGAACCATTACGAGGAACTGCGCCAGCTCAATACAGGTGTATGGGGAATGAGCACGCAGTTGCCGGAAGTGCAGAAGAAGGAGAAAGCCCGTATCCACCTGCCTTTTGAGCTGCTGAGTGATCAGCAGCTGCAATTTATACAGGCACTGCGGTTACCCACACATGAGGTGGATGGCATGACGTTATTCCGTCGTGTGACGTTGATTGTGGAAGACGGTGTGATCGTAAAACATTTCTATCCGGTATTCCCGCCAGACAAGAATGCTGATGAAGTACTGGCATGGCTGCTACAGTCGGGCCGATGACGGGTATTCGTTTACCCGTTTACGTGATAAAACGTTACAGATTTCCGTTCGGGTACTTCGTTAATATTTCCTTAGCCCGCAGCTGGCCTGCTTTCATCCATGCCTGCATTTGCAGCTTGTTAAAATTAAGGCCGGTGGGGTATTGGGTATCCAGTTCTTCGTCGGGGGCGATATAGAAGACTTTTATTGGCACCGGAGCTATTTTACGGTAGTTGCGCAGTACTTCAAGATCATTTTCCCGTACTTCCTGAATAAAAATGGTAATGGCCCTCAGCGCCACATCCAGTAGTTGGGTGTAATGGGTATCAATTTCGGCCTGATTGTCGGGGTTGTTGCTGAGGATAAATATCTGGTGTGCGGCGGTGGCTGAAAGATTGCTGATGACTGCCCTGGTGGGGATGACTTCCCGGTTGCCACCGTCCACGTATTGTTTGCCGTTCAGTTCTACCGGGATCATAAATGCGGCCTGGTTGCTGCTGGCCAGCATTGCTTTCACGAGCATCTCGCGGCTGTTGATTACTATATTATCATAGTGCATATCCTGTTTCAGGGTCTTATTGGAAAATACTGTCAGCCGGCCGCTTTGCAGGCATACTGAATTGAGGCATAGCACTGTGTCGGCGAGCATAATGCGTTTGTAGGCATCGTCGTCTATCTGTTGGCGGATCTGGGCTTCCAACGGAGCTGTATCATACAGGTAGGGTTTGCCGTTACTGAGATTATCGATTACATTTTGTGTGTTCAGTACATCTGCATTGGAGTTGTTGAGATAGATGTCTATCACTTCGGGTACTTTGCCGGAAGCCACCATTGCGGCTATCAGTGCACCGGTGCTGGTGCCGCTGATCAGGTCGAAGGAACTGACGGTGTTGGTGATAAGCAGTTGCCGCAGCGCGCCCACGCTGAAGGCGCCTTTAGCGCCGCCGCCGCTGGTGATTAATATATTCATTTTGCTTTTTTAAATGATTGATGAAATAATACTACGCCTACTGCAAATCCCGGTTTGGCCGACTTCAGCTCATTGTTTACCGCTACATTGATCCCGAATGGCCCCAGTTGGAGTTCTGCGCCTATGGCCACCTGGTTGTAATGCACAAAGCTGGTGTTATATTCGGCGAATACGCTGAGATTGCCGACACCTACCGGCAGCTTCCTGGGCGTAATGTCTTTAATGCGATAGGCTACCCTTGTACTAAGCGTACTATAAATGGTATTGTTACGCAGTATGAAGGCTGGCCCCATCAGTATACGAAAATGCCCGCCACAGGTATTGCCTGGTGCAAAAGTGTAGGTAATGTAACCGCGCACGATGCCGAGATAAGCTACTTCATTACTGAAAATATTGGCTGCTCCCTGGCTCAGTTCAAACCGCCGCCCAAAGCCGCCGCAGAATTCAGATGACGGGAACTGCGGATTATTGATACGTTCCCGGTTTATGTACAGCAACCATTTGAAAACATTGTTAGCCTCTGCATCATCCAGCGCATCGGAGAAGCAGGTGCTGGTCAGGCTATCTTCAATAAATGTGGCGGCCTGTCTGGCTGTAACCGTAAAAGCGGTATACAGATTAGGATCGTCTGCCTTTAGTTTATCCAATATGCGCTGATTGGCGCTGTCCTGGCGTTGACAGGGGCCAACTTTTTTGCTGTAGTAGTTCATACTGGCAGCCAGTGAGATGGCCCGCTGCCTGCATGCCACATCATCGCAGCATTTTACCTGGGCGTGCAGGGAGAAATGTAGTAAAAGGAACAATGGTAAGATGAGATAAGGTTTCATTGATTTTGTTCTTTGATTTTTTAATCTTTGAAGATAACAGTGAAGACTGTGATTGATTGTGACTTGTTTGAATCTGGCTTTTCTCTTTTGTTTTTTCGGGGTTGAAATGAAGATAGTAAATATTGATCTGATCCTGGTCTATTTGTTTCAAAATTCTTCTGCTAAAGAAACCAAATAAAACCACGGTCAAGGTTTAGCTGTCAGGATTTAGTGATAAAAAACTGACGGCTAAACCCTTGTAGTGCTAACCTCCATGTATAAGCGAACACCCCTGTATCGAAACCGGACATATGGTAATTAACCTAATATTTTTCCGATTGATAAATATATCTCTTGAATTCTGGCATTTTTCTTAGTTTGTTACGGCAGACAAAATTCTTATGATTAAGAACTATTTTAAGGTTGCCTGGCGCAATCTGCTGCACAACAAAGGATACAGTGCCATCAATATTTTCGGGCTTGCCATTGGAATGACTGTAGCGATGCTGATTGCATTGTGGGTAGTGAATGAATATTCCTACGACAGGTTTTTACCGGGTCATGATAAGGCTTACCAGGTAAGGCGCAACTTCAACAGCAATGGGGATACTTTGAACTTTGCCACTACTTCCCTGAAGCTGGCAGAGGTATTGCGTAATGACATCCCCGAAATAGAATATGTATCGGAAGCTACCTGGAATGGTGCGCATGGCCTGCTGGCGGGCGATCGTAAGATCATTGCCAATGGTATGATGGTGCAACATGATTTTCTGCGCATCTTTCCTTTCCCAACGCTGGAGGGAAAGGCAGCCAACTTACTGGACGAAACGAATTCTATTATACTCACCAGGTCACTTGCTGAGACATTGTTTGGTAAAGAACCTGCCGTTGGGAGAACCGTGCGGTTGGACAACCGGCATGACCTGCGGGTGGCGGGTGTTCTAAAGGACCTACCGGCAGCTTCCTCTTTCAGCTTCAAATACCTGATCCCTTTCAGTTTTTATGAATCTATCAACAGTGAGGTGAAGAAGAACCAGAGAGCGAGCTTCGGGTTCAATGCCTACCAGCAGTTCGTTAAACTGAAAGACGACGCCAGTTTTGAGAAAGTGTCTGCCAAGATCCGGGATATAGAGAAAATAGAGAAGGACAATGTGAATGCGAAGAATTCACTGGTGGTATTACAGCCGCTGGACCGCTGGCATCTGTACAGCCGCTATGAGAACGGCAAAGACAGCAGCGGGATGATTGACTATGTAAGAATATTTGGCGGAGTGGGCATTCTGGTGCTGGTGATTGCCTGTATCAATTTTGTGAATCTAAGTACGGCAAGGTCGGAGAAGCGCGCGAAGGAAGTAGGTATCCGGAAGGCGATTGGTTCCCTGCGTCCTCAGCTGATTGTGCAATTCCTGGCAGAGTCGGTGATGATCGCATTTATAGCATTGCTGTTTGCCTTGATAATGGTGCAATTGTTTCTGCCTTCGTTCAATAAGCTGACGGGGGGGCGTCTTACTATGCCCTTTGCCAGTATGCTGTTCTGGCTGCTGACATTGGGAGGTACGTTGCTTACCGGTTTACTGGCGGGCAGTAAGCCTGCGTTTTATATTTCTTCTTTCAACCCGGTGAAAACATTGAAGGGCGCTTTGCAATCCGGCCGCTCAGCAGCGTTCTCGCGGAAGCTGCTGGTGATTGTGCAGTTCAGTTGTTCCGTTGTGCTTATTATCAGCACGATGGTTATCTACAGGCAGATGCAGCATGCCCGTAACAGGCCTGTGGGTTTCAATCCCAACAACCTGCTCATGACCAACATGAATGAGGACCTGCGACGGAGTTATCCTGCGATCAGAAACGAACTGGTACAAAGCGGCCTGGTAGAGCAGGTATCTGTTGCTTCCAGTCCTGCTACAGACATATACTCACACATGGACATCGACTTCTGGCCAGGCAAACTGCCGGGAGAAACGGTGGAGATGGGGATTGTGACAGTGGCTAATGACTATTTTGAAACGATGGGCGTACAGCTGATAGCGGGCCGTAACTTCTCGCAGGATGCTGCCAGTGATTCTTTCAATGTGATCCTCAATGAAGCGGCGGTGAAGCGAATGCGGTTAGAGGACCCGCTGAACCAGGTGCTACGCAATGATGGGATACAGTACCGGATCATCGGTGTTGTGAAGAATGCTATGATGGCATCCCCTTTTGCGGCGATGGAGCCGGTAACATTCACCCATAGTAGTCATGAGGATGGAAGTATCATGTTGTGCCGGCTGGCGCCGACTACGAACCTGTATGCAACGGTGGAGGCTATACGAAAGATATTTGAGAAACATAACCCTGCTTTCCCTTTTGACTACCATTTTGCGGATGATGCCTACAATGCTAAGTTTCACCAGGAGGTACTGACGGGCAGGTTATCCGGCATCTTTGCCGTGCTGGCAGTACTGATCTCCTGCCTGGGGTTGTTTGGCCTGGCGGCCTTCACGGCGCAGCGGCGCACGAAGGAGATAGGCGTGCGTAAAGTACTGGGAGCATCTGTATCTCAGATATGGCTGATGTTATCCAAAGATTTTATTTTCATGGTGATCATTAGTTGTCTGCTTGCATCGCCACTGGCATTTTATTTCCTGCAACACTGGTTGCAGCAATATGATTACCGGATCACGCTGGGAGCAGATGTATTTATATTGTCGGCCGTGATAGCGCTGGTTATCACGTTGGCGACGGTTAGCTTTCAGGCCATCAGGGCGGCTCTTGCCAACCCGGTGGGGAGTTTGAAAGCGGAGTAGGCAGCTTTGCGTATATTTACGCCGGAAAAGCGAATCCGGGGTTATGGAACTGACAAGAGAATCAACAACGTATCAGGCTGCTGCATCGGTAGCCACTATTATAGAGGAGCATTTTGTAAAACACCTTGCTGCGGCAAAGGAGGAGGGGGCTGAGAACCTTGCTACTGCGCCTTCTGCCAGAATGGTGGAGAAGATGATAGACGTGGCTTTTTGGGCCAGCCTGGGCAGGGAAGAGGGCAATGCCACACGTATGTCGCTGGCATTTGTGAGCCCGGAGCAGGCGGGTAAGCCGCTGTTATTTGAAGAACCGTTTCCCCTCAGCCCCAAAGTGCTGACCAAGCTGGCGCCCGGTGTGGAAAGGCCAGGCGTACACGTGGGGGTGTGGCACGATGGGGAGCAGTTGTATATCTGGGGTACTACCATCAAGTTACCTAACTTTTGCTTTGTCCTGGACGTCTCCGAGCCGGGGCTATTGGTGGTGAAGCACCGCCGCATACTGGGCCTTGGCAAATTCACCAATATTGCCATGATGAAAGGAGACCAGGTAAGGATTGTGGACGAAAACAGCGGTATGTCGCCCTGCAGCCCGGCGATCCTTAAGTCATTGCTGGGGCTTGAATCTTCTGCCTTATGGAATAATCCTGAAAACATACTCATACAGATTGCTGTTTCCATGCGGGCACACCGCCGTGGCGGCATATTGCTGGTGGTGCCATCAGACGCTACTAACTGGAAGGAGTCTATCGTGCAGCCATTGCAATATCCCATCTCACCAGCTTTCTCCGGCATTGCGGACCTGATCCGGCAGGACAGTGGCAGCGTCAGTGAGATCTACTGGCAGAATGCATTGAAGCGGGAGGTTGACAATATCTCCGGTCTGACTGCTGTTGATGGTGCGACCGTCATCAATGAACAGCATGAGCTGCTGGCTTTTGGCGCGAAGATCATGCGTGCAGGCAGCTCGTCGCCGGTGGAAAAAGTGCTGATGATGGAGCCGGTGATGGGAGGGAAGCCGTCTTATGTGCATCCGTCTGTTATTGGTGGTACGCGGCATTTATCGGCCGCCCAGTTTGTGCATGACCAGAACGATGCGATTGCATTGGTAGCGTCGCAGGATGGTTACTTCACCATCTTCTCCTGGTCGGATATGAAGCAGATGGTACAAGGGCACCGGGTGGATATTCTCTTGTTATAACAGCATGGTATTTATGGAAAGCGTTCTTCGCAGCAGCTATATTTCAGATCTTATTAATGCCCTTACACCACTGGCGCCCAACCGGCATCAGGTAGATGTGGGTGGCCTGCCGGCGCCGGTAAGCGGCGGCATCATTCTTCCACAACAGTCTGCCGACAAGGTACTGCTGATCTATTACCCTGTAGACCCTACGCCAGGGATGCCTGGATATTTTAAATATACTTTTGAAGCCTTCCTGTTGTTTGTGGCCGGTGATCAGCTGCATATCAGGTATCTGCTCTCAGATACTGAGTATGATGCTGTGAAACAAATGAACGCAGCAACGGATATCAATACCTTGCCAACTGCGGAGAAGATCACTGTCAAAGAGCACCTGGAAACGGCTGTATATGCCCTGATGGAATCGCTGGAGCTGAAACTGCCTTCCGGTGTGCGTGTGCCGTTGCTATTGCAGAAAAGGAAATCTTCCGGTGATGACCTCTCAGACATGGGACAGCTCTTCACATTACTGGGCAGAGGCATCTATACGAAGCAGAAAGACATCAATGAAATAGCGGAGGCCTTGTACATGGCCTGGTCTTCACCTACTTCTTTTATTACTTTCTATCCTGATTTTTTTGAAGAGGGAGACCTGATGGAGATAGATGAAGAGGAAGATTATGCGCTGTTTAAGCATGTGCTGCTGACTTTCATTCCTGCAGTTTATTGCGGTAACCAATTTAGCCCCGGAGAGCTGGAATTGCACATTGCAGCGCTTACCGGAGAAGTGTTTGAATTGGACCTTCCGGAGGAGGAAACTGTGCAGCAGGCGTTGTTTGAAGCGGTGCAGCAGCAGCTGGCAGAAACGGGACTGGAGCTTCTGGGTCTTGACACCGGTGAGGACCATTATTGTTTCATGCTCGTCAAGAAGAAAGACACAGATAAAGTGTTGTCTCTCGCTGCAAAATTCCGTCTGCCATTATATTTACCCGAATAACGCATCGTCCGCCTTCATCTTCAACAAAACATAAGTGTCAGGAAAATTTTAAAAATTTCAACCACTGCTGACATAGGGTTGTCACTCCCCCCGTTTTACTTTGTCTCAGGATAATAAAACATACCGCTATGTCTATTTCAATCATTGCATCACTCCTGAAAGAGATGGAGAAGGAAGCCGTTACTACTCGTAAGATGCTGGAGCGTGTACCTGAAGATAAATACAACTGGAAGCCTCATCAGAAAAGTATGACAATACTGCGGCTGGCTACACATATCGCAGAGCTGCCGGGTTGGGTAACGCTCACACTGACTACTCCGGAGCTGGATTTCGCCAAATATGATTACAAGCCTGAACCATTGAATGATAATAAGGAGCTGCTGGCTTATTTCGAAAGATCATTAGCAGACGGCCGCCAGCACCTGGAACAGGCAAATGAAGCGCAGCTGGAGGAGAATTGGACGCTTCGCGATGGTGATGCGATCTTTCAGACTACCTCCAGAGCAGAAATGATCAGAATAACATATAGCCAGATTGTGCATCACAGGGCACAGCTGGGGGTGTACCTGCGTTTGCTGGATATTCCGATACCGGGAAGTTATGGTCCCAGCGCGGATGAAAACTAGTATTCATTTATAGTTCACATAATCGGGTAGATATCACCGGATGCAACAGGCAGGCGGAAAAAGAACGGGCCTCTTTTCTTATCGCTTGTTGTGCCTGGTGATATTTTTTATTGTGCGGCGCAGTATCTGGTGAAGCAGTCGAGGATGTAATCCCAGCCTTCAGGAGCGTCCATGGCTTCTCTGTATGCACCGGCTTCTCTTCCGTGTCTGTCAAAATACCTGTGGCCGAAATCTATTTTTGTCTGATGTGTTCCATCAGCAAAAAAGTGCAGGAATACTTCGCTGGCTTTTTCCGGATCCGGTTCTGGTGCCCGCTTAGGATTGATCTGCCAAAGGAAGGCGATGCTGCTACCTTCTTTGATGTGCACCACACGGCCCCAGTCGCACCGGAATTCATACGGTCCCGTTTCTGTACATAGCCCGTTCACTGCGGGATGTATGCGTATGTTTAATACTTTTTCTCCTGACCATGTGTAGGTCTTGGGCCACCATTCATTGATCTCATACACAAACTTTGCGTATGCTATCGCGACTGGTGCGCTGATGTGCAGGTGCCTGGTGATGTTGGATATTTCCATATTCCGTGGGATTTAAGGCTTACAGAAAGTTATCACAAAATATTACTGGAGAAAAATTTTGCAGAAAAGAATAAATTTATATCTTTGCGCTCCCTTACAGAAAGGGAATGATTCCGTAGCTCAGTTGGTAGAGCAATACACTTTTAATGTATGGGCCCTGGGTTCGAGTCCCAGCGGGATCACCACCAAGAGTAAAAATAGAAACTCTTAAGTAATTAAAGCCTTG
>NZ_DATLKJ010000224.1:0-26130 GCF_035538455.1 Chitinophaga sp. | reverse complement strand
AAAATCGGCTGTCCGGTAAATTTTTTATCTTTATCCAAGTTTTTACGTTTAAGGTGTGGTAACCCAAACATAGAAACTATTGGGGGGCTTGCCCCCTTTTTTTATGCTTTATTCACTTATTTTAGTCGGACAATACTGTTTTAAAATGAAATTGGAGATTGGGATGATGAAATCTTTTGGAACGATAGTTCCTGAATAACTTTCGTTCCCCATTTTATGTTGAACCTTTGTTATGCCCCATGAGTACTATAACGGAGGCAATATTATCCATCTCGGTCAGGTGAAGGAAATATGATTCGTCAATATATAACGACACAACACAGCTCTTAGGTGAGTGAGTGCGGCAATTCACCCTGTTTATATTCCTTATCGTTCTATATACAGTGATATATTAGTTGTAGGCCGTAATGTACATAAGCTCCAACAGTCCGGATGGTTTTGCCACCTACCGGGGGAGTGTAACATTAAGGGGAGATTCTTTCAGCACTGGCGCGTGTTATACGGCAGTGGAGGGAATGTATCCGGTTGCTGTACCAGATGAGGGTTTGCGGAAAGGATAGCGCATTGAAATAGGTTATGTAGGAAAGAATTTTGTCTGGGGTTCGCATTACTCGTATAGAATCGTTGATCATGAAAAAGGAGATAATTCTTTATCTCCTGATTTTTTAACCGGCTATCCGCAGATAATGAGAATAATTATTTAGTTAGAGTTATTATAGTAATAATTTGACAGGGGATAGGTTTTTACGAAGACTACTGCGGTGTGCCTGAAGATCTACTTGCAGAGATATTTAATTGAGTATTACTAGCTGGAAGTAAAGACTTGTTCAGTCGAGAATGGTTGATAAATAGAATGGGGGAGTAAATCTTTATTCCCCATTATTACCTCCTGTTTCACCTGATTGGCATCGCAGATCGTTTTACTATAGTGAATCAATAATAATAATAATAATAAGCTACAAATAACTATCGTTGGCATTGAACAGTTATATAATGAGGGGATAAGTCTTTATTCCCTATTATTCTAAATTTAACTATCAGCACTGACAGAAATCCCGACCGATATCCATTGGTATCTCATGTTTTCGTGTCGGAGTAAATAGAAGTTTCTCTACCGGTTATGATATTGCAGACCATTTTTTCTGCTAAACAGACCATTTTTAGAAAAAATATGCACCTTTTCATTCGATTGGACTATAAGATCGTTTATAAGAATAAGTGTTGTTTGGTGCGTTAGATGTCAATAAGACAATTAATAGTTGTGGTGGTACTTGTAACCTTTAATGAGGTTGGTAGACGTCCTGCCATTACTAAGCGTGAATGCGAATAATTGTTTAGCTATTGTAAAAAAATGTTAAATATTAGTAAATTGTATAGGCGTCTGTTTGTAGCATGATCGGGGAGGATTATGTTTGTAGATCCAACTTATTCAGTGAATGACTATAATATTCGGGAGCCTAACTAACGGTATTTAAGATACTATTTCATACACCAACGATTCTGACGTCATTATCCAGCACGCTGGGTATGCACATGCTTTGTTCTAACGATATGATCTGTTGAGTAATATGCAATCTAAGACATCACTGACAACTCCGGCCCCATCCAGGGATATGCTGGAATTCAAAGAACTGTTTGATAGCCGGTTCGCTGCGCTTTGCCTTTTTGCAGGTAAGCTGACCGGGTGCAGGAAAGCAGCTGAAGATCTGGTGCAGGAAACCTTTATCAGGTACTGGGAACGGCGTGAATTTTATACCCCCTCCACGGCGCAGGCGTTTCTTTATAAAACGGTCAGAAACCTGTGCCTGGATTGGCTCAAACATCAGGAGGTCCGAAAACGCTACTTGTTCAGGAGCAGCCACGTAATGGAGGAGAGCAGTATAATAATAGATAGAATAATACAGGTTGAAGTACTGCGGCAATTGAAAGATGCTATTGATTCTTTACCTCACAGATGCAGGGAAGTAATCACATTGAGCCTTAAAGAAGGGCTGAAGAATCATGAGATTGCCGCACAGCTGGGAGTATCGGTGAATACGGTTAAAACACAGAAACAGCGCGCACTACAACTGCTCAGATTTCGCCTTGACCTGGGGGATATTGATTAATTGCCCTGCGTTTCACCCGATTGACTCTTGTCGTCGTTTTATATTTATTCTCGGGATAGTTTGATACTTATGCATAATACTGATACAGATAGAATCGCTGCATTGATCAGCAGGTATATACAGCAGACAATTACCGTTGAGGAGGCGGCAGAGCTGAATAACTGGCTGGATCAGTCGGATCAGAACAGGCAATTGTTGTATTCACTTATAAATACTGACTTATTAACTTCGGATTTAAAGGATCTATATCGTGCCGGCGTTGAGCAGGATTTACGCTGGCAGGCACTGGTGCAAAAGCTTCCTGTGAACCAGGAGAGTAAAATGTATTTCATGCTTCATAACCAGAAAGGAAATAAAGGTGTGAAACATGCGTACAAAAATGCTGATAACAATGTTGACAGGCTTCCGTTGTTACGCTGGAGATGGGGGGTGGCAGCATCAGTGCTGATATTGATCCTTACAGGTGCTCTCTGGTATTTTTCAGGCACCAGGGCTTCCTCCATGCAGGTGATATATAATGGTTATGGCAGTACGAAACACCTGATATTGCCAGACGGTTCTGACGTATGGTTGAATGCTAATTCCAGGTTGACGTATGCAGCACAATGGAAGGCTGCACAGGCAAGAGAAGTATGGCTGAGCGGCGAAGCTTTCTTTGATGTGAAACATATACATCGGAGAGGAGCCATAAAGGAGAATGAGTTATTTATTGTACATACAGGTAATGAAGCCACAATACAGGTCCTGGGTACCTCTTTCAATGTAAAGGACAGGGCAGGTATTACGCAGGTCGTCCTGGAAAAGGGAAAAGTGCGATTGCATAGACAGTCAGAAGCTTTGTTTGAGCCGGCGGACATGTCGCCTGGAGACATGATCACATACGATTATGTACATCGCAAACAGACAAAAGAAAATGTGAATGTTATGCAATATGCTTCCTGGAGAAATGGTGTATTGGAGTTTGACCGTACTCCATTTTCATCTGTAGTGAAACTGCTGGAAGATAACTATGGATACCAGGTAGAAGTGAATGATGATACTATTTTGAGAAAAGAACTAAGCGGTACTTTTGATGCCTCCAATGGTAAGCTGCTGTTAGAGGTAATTGCAAGCGTGTTGAATATCAGGATACAACAGAATGACAAGAAGTTAAGTATCAGCAGAAAATAGCCCCCCTTTTACTATTAATCCAACCAAATAATCTGTGTTTAATGAGCAAAAACTATTTGCTACTGGTCTTCTTATGCCATCTTGTGAGTGAAGCCAGCGCTGACATCCCGGTAAATCAGCCTGAATTGTTATCCATGAGCTGCCGGCAATCTCAAACAACGCTAAAAGATGTATTAAAAGCGGTGGAAAGTAGATGCAGGGTGCATATCCTTTATTCGGAGGAGGTGGTGACAAGCAAATATTCGGATTATAAGCTGCCTGCCGGCGAACATATGGATGTAGAACAGGCGCTTACAGTTATCCTCCGGCCTCACGGTCTTCAGTATCAACGGTATGATAGCAAAACCTTTAGCATTACAAAATCGTCAGCTTCCGGTACACAGCGAAAAACACCTGTTGACTCCCTTCCCGCGGCCAACGCACAAAGGATAATAAGGGGCAGGATCATTGCTGAGGATGGGAATGAGCCAGTGCCGGGAGCCAGCGTGTGTGTGAAAGGTAATAGCCAGGGAACTGTAGCGGATAAAGATGGCAATTTCCGGTTAAGTACACCTTTGGGGGGTGTGGTGTTGAATGTAAGACATATTGGCTATAACCCACAGGAAATTACGGTTAAGAATAACAAAGACCTTGTCATACGGCTTGTTGCAAAGTCCAGCGAATTGAAAAATGTAGTGATAACAGGGATCTATAAGCGGCCGGCAGAAAGCTTTACCGGTTCCGCCAGAACAATTACAGCTGATGAGTTAAAGACGGTAGCGCCTCAGAATATTCTTCAGGCTATCAGTATACTGGACCCTGCTTTTCAGATCCCTGAAGATATTTATAGAGGATCAGATCCCAATCATCTGCCAAACGTGCAACTGCGGGGGCAGAATAATTTCCCCGCTCAGGATACGCGCAACACCAGCGCCAGTCTGAAGAGTGTATATGGAGATAATCCTAATGCACCCCTGTTCATACTGGATGGTTTCCAGGTTTCGCTGGAACGGATTTTTGACCTTGACATGAACCGGGTGGACAAAATCTCTATCCTGAAAGATGCGGCTGCTACATCATTGTATGGTTCGCGCGCAGCTAACGGTGTGATTGTAATAGATACAAGACAACCAAAGGAAGGGCATATCCGGCTGAGTTATATAGGCGGTTTACAGGTATCCATTCCTGATTTGACCAGCTATCAGTTGATGAACACGGAGCAAAAGCTTGCATATGAAAAAGCAGTTGGATTATATACTGGCTACAGGATGTACGGTGATCGGGGTGAAAGTGGGAAGAACAGCCTGAAAGATCAGCTGAAACTGGATGCTGATTATCGTAAGTTGCAAAAGGAAGCAGCGGAAGGAGTGAATACTTACTGGTTGTCTCAGCCATTGAGGACTGCTATTGGCAGCACGCATTCCCTTTACCTGGAAGGAGGAGACCATGTTATGAGGTATGGGATTGATCTTGGTTATCAGAACATCCCGGGAGTAATGAAGGGGTCAGCCCGTAATAAATTGAACGGAGGCGTTACACTAACATACCGGAACGAGAAATTATTATTTAGTAATAACCTGGCGATTAATAGTACTAAGGGTGTCAATTCTCCTTATGGGGAGTTCAGGGATTACACACAGCTTAATCCTTACTGGCGGCCATTTGACGAGAGTGGGCGGCCTGTGAGGAAATATTTCTATAATGATAGCTCGTCCTCAATAGCTAACCCGCTTTACAATGCGACATTACCAACAGAAAATTATACAACTGCATTCAACGTATCTGAAAACCTCAGGGTAGAATGGACGCCACTGGGCTGGCTGCGTTTCACGGGCCAGTTCACCTATAACCGTATGAATACAGAGGACCATAATTTTAAACCCGCAGATCACACTGATTTCGATGGAAAACCAGCTGAAGAAAAAGGGAGCTATACGTTGGGGACAGGCAAAAGCACAGGTTACACTGCTTCCATAGGTTTTGATATCCGGAAGTCATTTGATAAAAGCCTGCTGTATGTTATCGGCAATGGTTATCTGGAAGAAAACCGTAGTAATCAGGTAACAGCAACGGCAGTCGGCTTTCCCAATGACAGGGCTGCCAGCTTTATTTTTGGTGGGCAGTATCAACCTGATTCCCGCCCATCTGGTACTTCTGGTCTGGAACGTATGGCCAGCGGACGTTTTAATGTCAGCTATATTTATGATAACCGCTATTTGCTTGATTTTTCAGGCAGTGTAGATGTTTCATCGCAGTTCGGCACTAACCGCAGCGTTGCTCCCTTCTGGTCGGTCGGCGCCGGCTGGAACCTGCACAGGGAGAAATTCCTGCATACTTTAAAATGGATTGATTACCTGAAACTGAGGGCGACCATTGGAACGGTGGGGGCACAAAATTTTCCACCGTATATGGGTATGACTATCTATCAGTATAATACAACACAAACATACGCGGGTATGCAGGGGGCCAACCTGGTGGGATATGGTAATGCTGACCTGGGATGGCAGAAGACCCTTAAACGGAATCTTGGTGTCGATGGTACCTTGTTTAAGAATAGATTGACCTTTATAGCTGAATATTATTATAATACCACAAAGGATCTCATATTACCATTGCCCACACCACCATCAGTGGGATTCTCCAACTACATGGAAAATATCGGGGCGTTGAGAAACACAGGCTGGCAGGTTGGCATAAATGGAGTTGTCTTGCAAGATCCCCGGAAAGGTTTTTACTGGCGTCTTGGAGTATCGGCCTTTCATAATACCAACATCATTACACATGTAAATGAATCATTGAAAGAAACAGGGTTATACTATGGACATCTGCCTAAGAGTGATTATGAGGAGGGAGCTTCGCTCAGTGCCCTCTGGTTATATAATAGCCTGGGCATTGATCCTGCGAATGGCCGGGAACTATTCCGTGCTAAAGATGGGGGACAGACTTATTCATGGTATCATGCTGATAAAATAATCGCAGGAGACACATTACCCAAACTATCTGGTACTATTTCCACCGGGATAGACTTCCGGGGCTTTAGCGTGAACCTCTATCTTACGTACCGCATAGGGGCGAAATTGTATAATCAGACACTCGCGGGGCTTGTGGAGAATGCCCGTGCAGATCTGAACAGGGATGTCCGTACCACGGATGCCTGGCTGCGGCCTGGCGATAATTCGCCGTATAAGCATACCATTTCCAATGGTCATGATTATTCTGATACCTATCCTACCACCCGGTTTGTACAGACAGAGTATTTGTTAGAAGCGGCTAGCGTGTCCGCAACCTACCGTCTGCCGGATAGCTGGCTGAAACGGTTTAAAATGTCTAATTCCAGACTGGACTTTTATATGGCAAACCCTTTTTACATATCCACGATCACCAGGGAGCGCGGAGTAGATTATCCATTTGCAAGAAGCTTTACCCTTAAGTTCGGCACCACCTTTTTTTGATAGCTAAATAAAACGATGAAGGAATGAAGAATAGATTTATCATTTACGGAGGACTTCTTATCCTTTTATGTAGTTCCTGCAAAAAGTGGGTGGATGTAAGGCCGGATACTGTTATCAAACAGGCAGACCTTTTTTCAAGTGAATCAGGGTTTGAAGATGCGTTGACTGGCGTTTATATGCAACTGAGTATTGATACGCTGTATGGTGTCAGTCTTACTATGAAAACACTCGATCTGTTGGCACAACAATACCAAAAGGGTGATTATGATTTAGCTCCTTATTTCAATTATGATTACGGGAACGATAAATTGAAAGTGGTTCTTGCTGATATCTGGAGCAATATGTATCGCAGTATTGGCAATATCAATAATATACTGGAGCAGATAGATCAGCATAATGATCTTTTTACAAAAGACCACTATGCACGGATAAAGGGGGAAGCGTTGGGTTTGCGGGCTTTTCTGCATTTCGACCTGTTGCGCATGTTTGGCCCGGCCGGGGTAGGTAACAGCGCTGTCTCTTGTATACCTTATGTAACAAAATACAAGAAAACGGTCACGACATTCAGTTCTGTCTCTGCTGTAGTTGCACAATGCCTCGATGATGTGAAAGCCGCTGAAAAATTATTGGAAGGGAGCCAGCAGATCTATACAGAGAACAACGATAGATTTGCTGCCTATAGTCGTAATCATTTTAATTATTGGGCTACACTGGCGTTGCAGGCAAGAATATATCTGTACAAAGGGGACGTGGGTAATGCATATCAATATGCTGTAAAAGTTATCAACTCAGGCTATTTCCCTTTTGTAACCCAATCCGGGCGCGGCCAGGACCCGACTTACGCTACCGAACACGTGTTCGCGCTCAGCATCTCCAAGTTGAAAACATGGTCAGACGGCTGCTTTGCAAGGGATGTTACCCTAAACTATCTTCCTGATGAACTGCTTTACCAGACACCAGATGCGATCAATGAGCTTTATGATGTGGAAAAGGATGGTATGGCGGATTACCGGCGCGAGTTGCAGGTAGCCAGTGGAGATATTGTCCTTACTTCAAAGTACGCTCAGAGCGTGGGAGTGACCAGGCTGGCAATGAAAAACCAGATGCCCTTGATCCGTTTGTCAGAGATGTATTATATAGCGTCAGAGACTGCCGTTGATTCAGTTTCGCAATGGTCGTATCTGAATAGCGTACGTAAGCATCGTGGATTGCCGGAACTGGACCCGGATCTGAACAACATCAGGGATGCAATTACTGCAGAGTACCGGAAGGAGTTTTATGCAGAAGGGCAGTTATTCTACTATTACAAGCGATTGAATAAGGAGGTCATTCCCTGGGGTACAAGAAAGATGAGCGCAGACACCTATGTTTTTCCGTTGCCTGATGATGAAATACAATATCGTAACCAATAAATGATACATATGAGAGATACGTGCAAGTATGATATTCGTTCTGCGGGCTATTGTTTCCTATGGATAGCATTTATACCACTGGTAACCTCCTGTAAAAAGTCAGCGCCAATGCTGTATAAGGGAGGAAGTGGGGTATATATTGAAAAGGGCATGTTGCCTGAGGAAGAGAGGGATTCTATGACCTATTCATTCGCTTTACAAATGGATGATAAAGTGATTGACACAATTTACCTCCCCATGTACATAGCAGGTAATATAGCGTCAGTTGATCGTCCAATTCCTTTGGAGGCCGATCCCGCCAAAAGTACAGCTAAAGCAGCCGTGCATTATGAATTGCTGCCCGGCGCCATAAAAGCAAATGCTTTCGTTGCTAACTTTCCGGTAGTGGTTAAACGTACGCCAGACCTCAAAGAACAGGAAGTGAGATTATACCTGCACATGGGCGCCAATCAATATTTCAGCATGGATCTTAAATACATTTATGATGTAAATAATTATGATTATTCGCCTGATTACGTGATAAGGATAAATGACATATTGAAAAAGCCCTATGGCTGGGAAGGCGATGACAGTTATATGGCTTCGTTCTTTGGTAGTTATAGCGCTGCCAAGTATAAGTTTATCATAAAAGCAACAGGGAAACCAAACTGGCCAGACAGCTCCCCCGGAAAGGATATCATGTACGGATATTATATACAGGTATATGATGCACTACAGGCCTATGAAAAGCTCCACGGGGCAATGTATGATGAGAACGGTGAAAAGGTGCAGTTACCACAACGCTGATTGTTTTTACCGTTATATTTTATTTGTTTATGAAGATGCGTTCCAATACTTTGTTTTACTTCTTTCATATGCTCGTGCCGGTAATATCACTGCTCAGTTCAGGATGCTACAAGGATAAGGGTAATTACAGATACAAGAATATTAATGAAATTACCATTAAGGGACTGGACACTGTCATTCAGCTGTTGCAGGGAGACTCATTACAATTAAGTCCGGATGATATACAGGGGTTACTTCCTGGTGGAACTTATACTTACCACTGGCGTTTCGGACCGGTTGATGCTCCTGCTATTGCAGATACCGGCAAAGAGATCGCTTCAGGAAAAGTGTTGAAAACAGTGCTGACACAGTCTCCCGGTACATATACACTGGAGTTTTTTGTAAGGGATGAAACAACCGGTATTACTTCCAGTTGGGCAATAAATATTGTCATCTATTCGAAGTATCGCGGACTTTATCTGTTGGAAACTGGCAGTAAAGGAGGTGACATATCTTTTATTAACCTGAAGGATAGCAGTTATCACGCTCAGTATACTGCATTTAACGGTGGTGCGTTGCTCCAGTTCCCCCTACGAAGCTTGTCGGGAAGTTATTTTGAAGACAATAATAAACGGCAGCAATACCTGTTCGTGTTTGCTGGTAGCGATCCCGTGGAACTTTATTCTGAACAGCCACTGAAGATGGGGAATTTATCGAAGCTTTTTACTCCGTTGCCCAAGGATTACGCTCCGGTTTACTTTGCGGCAACCAAACAAAACGCTTTCTGTATCAGCAACGGTCTCCTTTATTCCAGTAACAACAGTGTTGATGCTACAACACTCCGGTTTTCGTCCCCATACTCAGGAGATTATTTTCTGGCTCCTTTTCTGGCAATTGCAACCAATTCCGGAGGAGCATTACTTACCTGTTATGATGAGAAAAATGGCCGGTTTCTATACGCCCCGTTTATGCGTGGCGAACTGCATGCTTATTCTTTCGATGACGGTGGTGCTTTTAACCTGGACAGCATTCATCAGCATTGCATCTTTGCCTCTTCATCTTCTGATGATAACAGTATATGGATTATGAAAGACGGAACGGGCAACCTGTATTCCTATCTTATACATAGTGGAGCGACAGATGCCTCAGTTGTTGCCGGGTACAACCGGATCGATCCTGCAAAAGCCCCGGGATTAGGCACTGACAGCATCATGGCAGCGTCTACAAGTCAGCCATACCTGTATTATGCTGCAGGTAACCAGCTCTACATGTATGACTACACGACCAATACGGCCATACCTGTGTATACCTTTGATATCAGAGAAACGATTACCGCTGTTATGTTCTCTAAAGCAAATGACGTCCACAACGGGGACTTGCTTTACGCTGCTACTTATAATGGAGATAAAGGAAAGGTGTACGTTTTCTCAGCAGATAAGGATGCTGGGAATATACCGGTGAAATCATTTGACGGGTTCGGGAGAGTTATTTCTCTGTTTTTTAAATAAACAATTAAGTAAATGAAACCTTTTGTTGTATGTCTGGCATTGCCGTTTTTTTTGATGATGATGGTGCAGCCATTTGTAATGGCTCAATCCAGGGATTTTATTATCAAAGGATATGTAAAGGACATGAAAGATCAGTTATTGAGACTTCATTATGTAGGAGATATAGGGCATATCATCGACACAACTACCAGCAGGAGGGGTACGTTCTTTTTTAAAGGAACGGTGGCTGAACCGGTAAGAGCAGAATTAATTACTTCCTCGGGCCATCGAATAAAATTATACCTGGAGGGAGGGGAGGTAATAGTAAGAGGTGCCGCAGAGAATAACAACACTATTATAGCACAGGGAGGAGTAATACAAAATCAGTATAGAGCATTGCAATTGCAACTGATACCATTTTACAAAGATTCTGCCAATAGAGGAGGCGTTTTTGAGCAGCGCGTATCAACAGGAATAGCTGCCGTTGTAAAGGTATTTATCCGGGAGCATCCCGCCAGCATAGTAAGCCTCGACGAATTAATTTCTCCTTCAGATGAGCGTAGCAGTATTACCGGTGATGAAAAACTGCAATTGCTTCAGGGGCTGGACAGCTCACTACGCAGGTTGGCTAGATGGGCAGTTATCTATGATCGTACACTGATCCTGAAAAGAAATGCTATTGGACAGCACATGACAGATTTTACGATGGCTGATACCAGTGGGAAACCACTTAAATTAAGCAATTTCAAAGGGAAATACCTCCTGCTGGATTTCTGGGCGAGCTGGTGTGGCCCTTGTCGCAATGAAAATAATGTTTTGGTTGATACATACAATAAGTATAAGGGAAAGGGATTTGAGATTCTGAGCGTTTCACTGGACTATGATAAAACCAAATGGATGGATGCTATAGAAGCGGACAATCTTACCTGGACACAGGTATCTGATCTACGGGGTACCGATAACGAGGCGGCACATTTATATAATATATATGAAATTCCCCAGAATGTGCTCTTTGACCCTGAGGGGAGGATAGTGGCCCGAAATCTCCAGGGGAGCGCCCTGAATATGAAACTGAAAGAATTAATCCATAATCGTTAGAAATAATAATTGCCAAAAAAACATATTTATTTTATGAGCAAACTTGTTAAATATTATCTCTTGTCATCACCACTTTTTTTATTCTTTACTTTAAGCATGATGGCACAAACAAAAGGATTTACGCTGACAGGTAAATTTACTGGGTTGAGAGATCAACGGATAGAACTATGGTATTCCTCTAACGGTGTGTCTATTCGCGACACTACTACTTCCCAAAATGGAGTATTTACATTCCGTGGCCGGACAGGTGGGCCTGTAAGAGCGGATATTACTTTCCCGATTCCCAATGCCTGGACAACCATTTATCTGGATAATTCTGATATAAAGGTTGAAGGTGATTTCGTGCATCTTGATAATCGCACTGTTAAAGGAGGAGGCCCTACTCAGGAATTATTCGAGGAATTCTGTACTACATTAGGCCCGCTTTATCTAAAGGAGGATAGCCTGAGGGAGGCTATAAGTAAAGCAAGGAAAAATAAGGATTCTGTAATGTTAAATTCCCTGTATGGTAAGTCTGAAGAAGTGGGTATTGCTATGGGCCGCATTACCAAAACATTCATTCTTGACCATCCCACTAGTATCATTAGCCTCGATGAGCTGATTTCACATGGCGACGAGGGCATAATCCTGAACCGCGAGGAGGAGATGTCACTGTTCGATGCACTGGATAAATCGCTCAGGGAGACTCCTAAGGGGGTAAGACTGGGAAACAAACTGGAAACAATCAGAAAAACTGCAATAGGTCAGCCTTTCATTGATTTTACATTGCCAGATGTAAACGGGAAGTTGGTAAAGCTCAGTAATCTCGTGGGAAAAGGAAAGTACGTACTGGTCGACTTTTGGGCAAGCTGGTGTGGGCCTTGTCGTAAAGAGAACCCTGGTCTGCTTCTCGCATATAATAAGTACAAAGGAAAAAAATTCGATATACTGAGCGTATCCCTGGATGATAAAAAGGAGAAGTGGCTGGATGCTATCGCAGCTGACCGGCTATCTTGGTTACACGTATCTGACCTGAAAGGATTTGATGGAGAGGTGACCCGGTTATACGGGCTAAAGAGTATTCCGCAAAATATACTGATTGATCCACAGGGAAAGATCATTGCCAAAAATCTGCGCGGAGGGGAGCTCGAAAATAAATTGGCGGAAATATTCAGATGAAGGTACCTGGATTATGAACAGTAAAATCACCCGCGGTTAAAGTTGTCTTTTTGCCCTTGGGTACAGCGGATGAAAAATAAAGTATGGACTCATTGCCAACTTGTTGCAGTAAGCCTCTTTATTTTTGGAGCAACGATTTAAATAAAATAGTAAAGAATAATACAACGACTCGCTACTCAAAAAAATGATTAGCCACACCATTATTAATACCACAAGAGAAACAATACGCTGTCGGTTATTACCCTTTTCCGATGTGGGATTATCTGACACGCAGGCAGCGAAACAGGAATTTGATTATTCAATTTAAAAGTAAAAGCCTTTTGGGGTATATGGAGGAAACATTTATCGCTTAACTTCAGTTATAATATGAAACCTGAAGAATACAAATCCAGCAATTATCTTCCTTTAAATTATTATCCATGGCCCAATCTCGTAAACCCACATATAGAGCAAATGGGCAGGGATATGGATTCCTGGATCGACAATGATTACACTTTTCTGACTGACATACAGCGGGAGAAATACAAGAAGATGCGATTGCATGCCTGTACAGCTTGTATGTGGCCCGATTTGACGTATGAGCAAACTATTCCCTGCAACAGGTTCATGCTCCAATATGTTGTCCTCGACGATCAATTGGAACATTCCTCCCTTCAGGAAATCCAACAGCAACGGATCCGCTGTACAGCTATTCTTAAAGGTGAGCAACCAGGGCCCGACGAAAATGCACTTTATCAACATTTGGCGACCCTTAGAGACGAATTCCGGGCTTTTATGCCTGAAATATGGATGAATCGCTTCATTAACTATTTCTACAAATCCTTCAGATACGGGATTGAGTTAGAATATTCTTTTAAAATAAAGCAACGGCCTCCTTCTCTTACACTTTACAAAGCCATTCGTGAGTATTCCGTTCTCATGCATCCATATTTAGTCTTAGGTGAGATTGAATCGGGCCTTGTCCTGCCAGACCATATTATTGAGCATCCCATTCTTCAAAGGATCATATCTTTGATTGTGAGAGTTGTTGCATGGCAAAATGATATCCATTCTCTGCCAAAGGAAATAGCGAAGGGAACGGAAGTGTTTAACTTGGTCCTTGTGCTGCAACGGGAATATCATCTGTCACTAGAAGAGGCTTGTGAAGAGGCTTTCCGTATGCATAATGCGGATTTGGAAGAAATGATCACCTTACATAGAGACTATCGCGAGTTTGGTGAATATCAGGAACACGTGGATAAATTCCTGTATTATGCGGGAGTCGGCCTTCAGGGAGTAAATACATTTTATTTACAAGAGACGGATAGATACCTGCATGGAGGAGAAGGGTTTGCATGGCCTGAAGAGAAATGCCCTTGCTGAGATTCACTGCCCGTTTCGGTGATCCGGAGAGAGGCTTCTGCCGCCTGATGTCCATAATTGCCGGTAATGTATTATTTTGTAGGAAATCCGTTTTTACTGGTACCGCATAGATGGCAGGAATCCGGTGGATACCAGCAACCATTATCTATACACTGTAACCAGCGTTTCGTCACTACAACGATTATAAAAGCAAAGCATAAAGAATGCGTCAGTCCCTTTTTATTACATGCCTTACATTAGCTGTTGCTGCCAGCAATGGCAGCTATGCCCAGTCTGAAAAGACTACCACCATGACAGCAGCCAGCCGGGCATTATTGCCAGTAGAAGGAATGCAAAAAGACCTTTTAGTTTTGTGCGACGCTTTTAAAGAGATTCATCCTGCCTACGGACTATATACTTCCGGAGATAGTTTACAGCGGCTCTACAGTACGACGGTTAATGCGCTTTCCCGGCCCTTGTCTGAAGATGAGTTTATTGACGTTGTTTATCCTTTCGTCAGCGCGCTGAAATGTGGACATACACAGGTAAAGCACTCAGTAAATTATCAGCCTTCATCTACATACAGCGCGCCACATTTACCTTTCCAGGTGTTGGTACAAAATGGAAGAGTATGGATAACCACCAGCCGGTTAACAACTATGCAGACAGGTGACGAGCTATTAAGTATTAACAACGTACCGGTCGCGGATATTATTAAACATGGGGGTGATCTTTATGCTGCTGATGGAAACAACCAGACTTTCAAGGAGCTTTTTCTAAGTGAATACGATGGCTTTGAAGATGCCTGCAATAAATACTACCGGTGGAAACCACCTTACCACATTACATTTAAAACCTCGCAGGGAGCGATAAAAACAATTTCTGCTGATACCACAGGAAAATCATTACAGTCGACCGTTAAGGAGGTCGACAATTATAAAAACTGGAGCAGCGCTGTCAACACAGATTACCTGCCGTTACGTTTTCTCCGGCATTCGGCTGCGGCCTGTTTCGAAGTACACAGCTACCAGTATCAGGATACGGTGATTTTCGAAAAGACATTTAAGGAAATAAGGGAAAAAGGAGTAAAGCACCTGATAATTGATCTGAGACATAATACAGGCGGCGATATCAGAATCGCCGCAAAGTTGATGACGTACCTGGCCGATAACCCGTTTCAAATGGTAGGAGATCTGTGGGCAAGGGTGCCAGATCCAGGCAAAACAAGGTTTACCGCATATTTTGATTCCTCCGGAATGGAAAGCTTTTTCCAAAGCTTCCAGCCAACAGGCATAAAGAAGAATGAGCATTACCCGGTGGCATTTCAGCCTGCATTTGGGAATCTGCTCGAGAAAACCAACCTGGATAAAAAATATCATTACAACGGTGACCTGATTGTACTGATTGATGGGGCCACTTTTTCGTCAGGCGCTCATACCGCCGCTGTTATTAAGCAAAACTGCAGGAAGGCAACCTTTATCGGACGTGAAACAGCCGGCGGGTCTGAAGGATGCAGCGGTGGGTCCATTCAGCATTTAACGCTGCCGAATACCGGCGTAGTAATAGATTTTCCGTTGTTGCGCGTAGTATCGGTAATCAGGCGCCCAACGTATGGACACGGTATAATGCCAGACTATACGGTGTTATTGACACCATTGGATATTGTTACAAAAAGAGATCCTGATCTGTTGGAGGCCTTGAGCATTATCAGTGCCAGGGACTGATGGTAAATAAATGGTGAGTGAAGAACCCGCTGAGTGCGGGATTTGAACTTCACTCATCATTCGTCATTTATGATTTGTAATTGAACCAGTTAGTGTTTCTATGAATGCTGACTCTCCTGCAGGGAAGCTGCACTGCTTATCTGCATATCAATAGACCCCACCCGGAAAAATGATAGAAAGAAGAGCGATAAAGTCTCGATATGTAATCGATTTCATCTTTTCGGGTTAATATTTGCAAAGCCTTAATTAATATTGGTGTATTGATCGTAAGGATTCCATGTTAAATTTGTTTCGCAATGAAAAAAACAAAGTGCTGTAGTGTAAATGAAGACCTTTATATACGCCCCTCCTGAAATCAGCAATACTAAGTGAAGACCCATCGACCAAAACAGGATTTTAATTTTTCAAATCAGTGAACAATAAGTAAAACCAGCTAAACTATTCAAATCTCTTTTTTCTGTGGTGAGTATATGAATCACTTCTGCAAACCAGTAAGTACTGGCATGAATACCATATCGATTTTTATTCTCTCTGGAGCCATTATCTGAATGTAATCAATAGCGAAGTCAGATTGAGATAATAACTGCGGCTACAGAACACAAGGCGAATACACCTGAAAGCTCACTTATTTAGATAATTCTGTATGTATAAATACAAGAGTGCCGGTATACAGATACCAGGCTGAATGGCTGCCTACTGCTATCAGTATTACCTGGACCAGGGTCGGAAACGAAGGATAATTCCTCAAAGTGGAGAATGAAGTGCTCCATAAATCAATCGTAAACTAACCTTTAATAAAAAATAATAACCATGAAAAGAAAATCACTATTTAAGAATGTTGTTATCAGTGCGGCTGCACTGATAACGGTTTCAGCGGTCATCTACTCCTGCAAGAAAAACGTACAGAACGAGAACCCTGACTTAGCAGGAGCTTCTTTTTTTACAGAGATGAAATCCGTAACGCCTTCGGCGATAGAAATCAGCGCCTACCAGGTGGAGTTAAGCTTTAAAAGAGATAAGAACAGTGATAGAACGATTCCAACCGCTTTCGAGTTAAACATGCCTGGAGGTAAAAACTACCAGGTAGCCATTACTTCTAAATCCAAAGGATTTGGAGGAGTAGATATTTATGTGGGAACAGTGAAGGATGATCTGGCAAAAGGCCCGGCCTCAAAGATGCGGAATTTCACGCTGATTGATGACCCAAAGAATAATACTGTCTTTGCTGATTTTAGTGTTGATAAAGTAAACTACACGTTATCTAAAAGAGATGATAATACATTCCGGCTGTCTGCTATAAAGCCAGTTGAGAGGAATGACAAAGACGCTATACCTGCATCCTCTTCCGCGAAACAAGCCACTACAGAATTGGCTGTTGCCAGCGGGGAGCTATGTGATGGCATCTATATTATTGATTTATATGTAGGCTATTCTAATCAGGCGGTTGCAAGTATCGGAGCCGGTAATTTGACTGCATATGCCAATGATATGGTGGCTTCAGTAAATAACGGCCTTGCCAATTCCCTGGTTGACAACGTAAGAGTACGTTTGGTAGGCACTGGTACAAACCCTAATAATCCAGGCGTGGTTCCTGCTGCACTCGATAACGGACCTACATGGTTTGCCAGCGGAGTTGCCAGCACCGGAGCAGATTTACTATGCCTGGTACAACAGCCTACAAATGCACCTGGGTCAGCGGGAGGCTACGGAAATATGCCTGGTTGGGTAGCTGTAGCTGGTGCAAACTGGACTACCGTTTACCGCCATGAAATAGGGCATAATTTAGGAAGCAACCATTGTGAGCCTGGTATAAGGCCTTATGCAGCGGGATATGATAATGGCCACTGGGCAACACATATGTGCAACAACAGTGTGAACTACTATTCTAACCCCGATGTGCAGGATGATCAGGGACGCCCGTTAGGGAATGCAAATACTGCAAATAATGCCAGACTTTGGAGAGAACGGGCGGCAGAAATGTCGGGAAGAGCGGCACATGTTCTACCTTTCACTGATTGTAGCTCATCGCGGCAATAATTTTAGTAAATTAGGTAACTGAGAAGGTTAGTTAAAAATGAGGATATCCAAAAGGGTATCCTCATTTTTTAAGAGTTAGGAACTTATTGATCATTGTTTAGCGAGGACATATCTATAACGAAACGGTAGCGGACATCGCCTTTCAGCATTCGTTCAAAAGCTACATTTATTTGCTGGATAGGAATGGTCTCTACCTCGGAATAAATCTTGTTGATGGCACAATAGTTTATCATTTCCTGCATTTCTGTTATGCTTCCGACAAAAGATCCGAGTATCTTCCTGCGTTTGAAAACAAGGGATGCTGGAGCAAATGTTGCGTCCTGCGAGGGCAGCCCCACAACAATAAGAGTGCCCTCCGGTTTGAGCATATTAAGTTGTAAAGTATAATCCCGTTTGCCGGATACAGTATCGATAATATAATCGAAATGGCTGGCCGGAAGAATGCCGTTATCCTGTTGGCCCAACAAAATAAAGTGATGAGCTCCCATTTCCCGGGCGTCTGAGGCTTTGTTCGGAGAGGTACTTATTACCGTTACTTCTGCACCCATTGCAACCGCAAACTTTACTGCCATATGTCCCAATCCGCCTAAACCTGAAACGGCTATTTTATGTCCTGTTGAAAGACCAACATACTTTAGCGGAGAATAGGTAGTTATACCTGCACATAATAATGGAGCCGTTTGTGCAAGCGGCATTTCAGCAGGTATTTTTACGGCATAATTTTCATCAACCACGATCTGGGATGAAAACCCTCCATAAGTGATATTGCCTGTATACCTTTCATAGGAATTAAAGGTGGCTATGATACCTTCCTCACAGATCTGTTCGTTGCCCGACGAGCAACAACTGCAGATACGGCAGGAATCATACAGGAAACCAATTCCTGCATAGTCGTCTTTTACAAATTTGGAAACCATACTGCCTACTTTACTGACGCGGCCTATTATCTCATGACCCGGAACAATAGGGTATATCGAAGTATTCCAGTCATTTCTGGCAAGATGGAGATCAGTATGACACACTCCACAGTATAGAATTTCAACTTGTATGTCATGCGGGCCTAACACTTTTCTTTCGATGTAATGTAATTGAAGTGGCGCTGTTGGCGCCATAGCAGCATATGCTTTAATACTACTCATAAGTTTAAATTAAGTGAGGTGAAATGAGAATGAGTGCGTATGATCTGAATTATATTATGGCTTCAATCAACCAGGGACCGTCTTCTTTCAATGCAGCTAAAAGCAAGGTTTCGAATTCGTTGCAGGTTGTGGCGCGGCCTCCCTGTACCCCAAATCCCTGCGCTATTTTCGACCAGTTTATAACAGGATTGGTAAGTTCCAGCAGGGCGCGTACTTTCTCATTGAAAGGGCCGTTACATTGCAGATTCATTTCATCTTTAACAATGGAGTATGCATTATCAGAAAATACGATCGTAATAATATTTAGCCGTTCACGGGCTTGTGTCCATAGCGCTTGTACAGAAAATGGAACGCTGCCGTCACCAATTAAACAAATGATCTTCCTGCCAGGGCATGCTAATGCCGCTCCGATACTGCCCGCCATCATATTGCCGAGCGCACCGCCACTGAGCCGTAAATAATCATGTCTTGCCGCGTGGGTGGTAATATGATAATTGGAAAATCCTCCACTGAATGACTCGTCGCAGATGATACTATCTTCCGGTAGATACTTTGCAACCATTTGCATAATGCTAACCGCATGGAGAGTTGCACCTGCCGGTATCGCTGTTTTTTCATAGACAGTAAGCGGCATTTTACCTGCTGCTCCGAAGCCCGAGGCCAGTTGTTTCATGGCCAACAAGCCATCTTCATGCGGCTGGGCCAGCACATGTATGGCGCAGTGAGCAGGAATGACTGCGGGCAGACTGTCTGAATAACTAAATGGAGGTCCGGGAATATTGCTTTCCACGAGAATCAGATGTTCAATGTCTGCCAGAAAACGATATAGGTCATTATAACGGTATGGCAGACGTTCCACCTCTACGGTACCGGCGCCGCGTTGTATTCTCGGACAAGTGGTTTCAATAAAGATGCGGCTGCCGGTGGCCATAGCAATGCTGCCTGCTGCTTCTAAGCCCTCTTCGTTGACAGCATTGCCACGTAGCAGGAAAGCAGATTTTCTTCCGGACCTCACTATGTGAGCTATGCCCTTTATTACAGATTCATCTACAGGGGAGGGACTTTGAAAACTGACTTTGGTATCCGAGAGAAAACTCTGCTGCCAGGCTACTGAAGCCGGAACGATCAATGTGGCAATGCCTCTTGGATATTTCATGGATGCCGATATAGCACCAATGGTGTCGCTGTGAACCGTTTGTGCACTTGTCGTAACGCTGACCCAATCTGATAAAGGGGAAGCAATTGCCTTAATGTCGCTGCTTAGAAAGCTATCATACTTTTGCAAATACTGAGGGTGATCGCCGATAATGTTTATTACAGGACTGCCAGCCCGCCGGGCATTATGCAGATTGGACAGACTATTGGCCAATCCGGGGCCTAGATGCAGAAGGGTGCAAGCCGGTTTGCCAGTCATTCTTGCATACCCGTCTGCCGCACCGGTAGCAATGCCTTCAAACAAAACTAAAACGGATTTCATACCTGGATGATTTCCGATGGACTCTGTAAGATGTGCTTCGGTAGTGCCGGGATTAACCAGACAGAGATTTACTCCTGCCTCTGATAAAGTTTGAACGATAATCTGTGCTCCGTTCATGTTTTTATTTTTATAAACGTTAATGATAAATCCACTGTAGCATTTGTGTATAGGCCGCGCTATTGTATGACGGAGCAAAATTAGTCGCCTGAAATTGAAGGTGAATTGCAGTTGGAAATTGTGGTTGTGTATTAGTTTTTGAATCTCTTAGGACCTCTATGAATCCGCTTTTGTGCTTGATGTAACCTATGGCCGTAGTGGAGCAAAATACACACTTAAATGTCTTAGAAATACTACCCCATATTGACGGTTTCAGTTATTGTTGGAATGCACCCGATTCTCTTATATTTAAATAGAAAGATTGCAGCCTCGTCTATCTCTAATCATAATACTCTTTTTATTATGACAGACAAACAATCTAATAGCCCTGATCAGGAAGAAACAGGAATTACTGTTCGTGTTTATGGAATCATGATTCATGAGTCAGGAAAGATACTTGTGTGCGATGAATATTATTATGGCAGGCTGTTTACTAAATTTCCCGGAGGTGGGATGCAGTTGGGAGAATCAACGAGAGATTGTTTGATAAGAGAATGGCACGAAGAATTGGACCAGTATATAATCATCGTTGAACATGTATATACCAGTGACATTATACAAAATTACCCATTCAGGAATGATGTACAGGTAATAAGTATTTATTATCTCGTTAAGCCGCTGACTGCCTTGCAGGTCCCGGTCAGTGATACGCCGTTTGACTTTGATCCCGCCGATGATTTACCACATCGGATTTCTCTCCGTTGGATAGATTTCAGGTCTTTCTCCGCCAACTGTATGACGCTTCCTGCTGACAGGATAGCCGCGTCCGTGATAATAGCGCAAATTGACAGCAATATGGACCGGTATTAATATAACAACCTCCTCCCGGTGTTCTACAGTGGAATGATAATCGGCATATTTTCTAAATATGATTTTGTTGATGATAACGAATGGCGCGCATATACTATGCATTTATCAGGCATACAAAATTAATAAGCACTACTGCCAACTGTCTTCACAGTAGATAATTATCGCAATTTATATTTGGAATTCTTTTTTGGATATTTCGGTTTTCAATGAGGAGCTGGTGTACCTGCATCCAGGACAGTATGCTATACGCCAGGTTATAAAGTAGCGTTAAAGGAAGGTACAGAAATTGAGCGTTTCGAATGGTTGAAGTATGCCAACAAGGATCAAAATTTAATTGACTGGTCAGTGACTGTAAAATAAACGGTGTCAAAGCTAAAAAATTACACCTTGAACACCGCTTATTTAGATACCATTAATATTTTTTATCATACGGGTAGGTCATACCTGCGCAACTGACCATCACCGGTCGTGAGCAATAGCTGTCCATGCACAATCATTACATTGATGATATTGCTACTGTAATCATAGACATAATCCGGGTTAGTAGTAGGATGACCGTCCAGGTCATATGCTGTAAATTCAATACCCTCCGGCATTACCTCCGCCTTACAGCGTAAATCTTTCCTGTCCAGCAATAACAATCTCCCAAATTGAGAAACCACCAGGATGTTATGATCATCTACAAAGAATACATTGTAGTTGATATTATCAGGTTCGGAGGCGGGAAAGTCTTTACTGCCATCGAAAATAGCCGCCTGATCCTGCTCTGCTACTTTTACAATTTCAGGGAAGGAGTAGATTTCCAGTGGTCCGTCATAATGGGGAGCCATAACAAACTCCTTTCCGGATGGCGCAAAGTTGCCCATAATGACGTCATCACATTGGGTAAGTTCGGTTAGGGAGATGATACCGTCGTTCAGCTGTAACTGCATCAGGATGGTTTGCTCCTGGCCTGCAGACGCTTCCAGCAGGATAATGTCATCGTCCGGCGTCGCATGAAATGTATAGGCATGTTGGTGGCTCTCCAGCAGGGGGTAAGATGTAATTACTTCAAAAGTAGCAACATCCATTACCTGTAGCTCATCCATGTCATCTTCGTCACCAGGCAATACATACCAGATCGTTTTGTTATCCTTGGCGAAGTAGCAGGCAGCGCCCAGGACCAAGCCCCAGGAACCATGTTCTACGGTATGTAATACCCTGGTTCCTTCTGCATCAAGAATACGCATGTCGACCATACCCGCAATAGCAATCAGACGGCCATCAGAAGAGGCCGACAACTTGCTGCTTACATAGTTCGCATTCTGTCCCTGCATGATTTTTTCCCATACAATTTCATGGTTGGTATTGAGCTTTGTAATCAGCGGCTGACTTGCAAAGTTCATCAGTATCTCTCCATTCGGCAATGGCACTACGTTCACCGGGTTAGCCGTGAATGTCAGTTTGTTTTTTAACGGTAGGTTTATATGCGTAAATTGACTCATGTATTTTATTTATACCGCCGCAAAGGTAATCACTAAAACAATTTAGAGCATTCAATAGATGGCTGTTATCTTGTTTTTTCCCTTGAACTCAAATTCATCTCCCACTTTTTTTCGCATTAGCTGCTGTGCCAGCGGTGATACAGGCGAAAGGAAAATAACAGGCTCCCCATCGACGACCTGTTTGCCAAGGCCTGCACCTATGAAAAAGTTTGTGGTGGTAGACCGTACAAATGCTCCCACAGCGGGGGCATCGTATATGGACTGTACATTAATCATCCGAAGCGCGTGGAGGTCTTGTTGATGTGCGAGCAGCTGCCTGGCGTGCATATCTTTTTCCATCTGGTTCATAGCTCTCGCAGTCTCATATTTATCGCCGACAGAGCTTTTACTTTCCTGGTTTGCCGCTGCCTGGGCATCATCCATAGCCTGCTGCGTGATTGCAATACGCTGCATGAAAATTTGCTCACAATGTTGTTTCAGTAAGAGCTTGTGGGCGATCCTTGCATCCATAGTAAATACCTGTTAATATCTAAATCCCAAATATAGGAAATGAGGAGCTTCTACTGTGCTTATCACAAGATCATTCTATTTTCGATATAGGATTCATATCTTGATGTCTGTATCAGCAGACAATACTTCATCACTTAAAGCATACACATGAATCTGAGTAACAAAGAAATCCTGGAAAAAGCAAATGCAGCTATTACAGAAGGAGACAATGAGGGCTTTCTGTCTTTCTGTACTGACGACACAGAATGGACATTCGTAGGCGACATGACGCTGCAAGGGAAGGAGGCTGTTCGACAGTATATGGCAAAGACATACGTGGAGCCCCCAAGGTTCATGGTCGAAAACCTGATCGCCGAAGGTGAATTTGTCACAGCAATAGGCAAAATCAGTATGAAGAACGAACATGGGAAAATGATCGATTACGCCTATTGTGATGTATGGCGATTTCGCGATGGAAAGATGACCGGATTAAAAGCTTTTGTAATCGAGACAGGATCAAGGTCAAAGCAATGAGAAAACACACTTTCTGACAAAGCTCAATTGCACTAAATTTCACAACAATATGGCACTAATCGAGATCAATGGAATCAACCTGAATGTATCTGTCAAAGGCGAAGGACATCCTGTAATCCTCATCCACGGCGTTGGTGGAGAGCAAGCCCACTTAGAGAATCTAACCAACCGGCTTTCTTCCCGGTTTAAAACCATTGCACTGGACTGCCGCGGACATGGCCAGTCAGACAAACCAGCGCAATACACATTGCAGGACCACATCAATGATGTCATCGGCGTTATGAACTATTTTGAGTTGCCGGTCACTGCTTTATTAGGTGTTTCCATGGGCTCTTACATTGCGCAGGGTGTGGCCATCGCCGCCGGAAATAGAATTGATAAACTGATACTGACCGTTCCTAAATCCAATGGCCTGACTTCCTCCGTACAGCGGCTCATGAGTGAACATGCTGCTGAGATACAGGGAATGAATCTGCACGAGGTATTTCTGTACCTGCTCCGCTACTTCACTTATGATGCGGAAGCCATGAGGGCATATATCGGGATATTTGATTCTCAGTTACCCCCGGAGCAGTTTGCAGCTGCCAACAAGGCACTGGAGGGTTTCGATTTCAGAGAAGACCTGCATAAGGTAACAGCGCAAACAGTAGTCATCAGCGGAAAATACGATGGCCTGAATCCTCCGGCAGAAGGGAGGATCTGTGCGGAGCTCATTCCCAACGCAACTTTCATTGAAATGCTATATTCAGGTCATGCACCTATGTATGAGGAGCCTGAAGCATATATGAGCGCGGTGGAGGCATTTTTATTGAAAGAACAAGCCCCCGTTGTAGCATAGTGGTTAAAGGGCGACGGTGTCGCTGTTTCAATACTGCATCGTTAGATATAGAACTGAAAAAGAAAACTGCTGATTTCCTCAGCGGTTTTCTTTTTCAGTTCATGTTACTTTCTTTTCAATTGTTGTATTTCGCCGGAGAGGTCCAGCACTTGTTGTTTTAAAATAGTCTTTTCCTCCTGATCCTTTTTCATTGTCTTTTCGATATTGATGATATATAAGGTCAGCTCCTCAACTTTCTGCAATAACTTCCTGTTCATTTCTCCGATGTCCAGCCCATTTTTTTGTACTTCCTCAGCTGTCGGCATTTCAGGCAGGTGTTTGTTTTGCTGTATGAACTTTTCTACTTCCTGCAGAGAAGGGAGGGTGTAATGGTCGTTAAATACATAATCAGGCCAGTTTGACTGCTGTTTAACCTTGATCCTTTCAGCAATCATAGTGCCTGCGATTGCCAGCCGGTAGCCGGCCGTGTTCGAAGTACCAATACCAACGCAATTTGCGGTGTTCACAAATATACCAGGAGCTGCACCATACTGTAAAGAACTGTATGCCTCCGCTGCCGGCGCCGCTGCGATATATAATCCCTGCCCATATTGATCTATGTTTGCACCTATTTTAATACCATAAGAAGCGCTCTGGCTGGTGTGATTAACAAACTCTATACTGGGGTTACCATTACTTGTCTGTCCAATATTAAACCGTTCAAAATTGTAGGTACCCGGAAAACTTAGTTTACTGGTATTGTTACCAAAGCTACCTATCTGGAGCGCCTCAACGGGCTTCGAAGTTCCTATGCCTACGTTACCCTGCTGATCTATTCTCATACGCTCCTGTAATTGACCGGCGTTACGTGTCCATAAAGTCAGGCCTCCATAACCTCCATCACCGCTACTCAGATAATAAGAGGCTAACCGGCCTATTACATGACCGGTGCCGGATACCTGGTAATCCAAATCAGCACGTGAAAGGGTTGATGGATCATCATTTGCCTGTAGGGTCAGATGTCCCTGTCCTGCCTGGTTATAAATTGTCAGCGGAGCAACGGGTTGCTTAGTGCCAATACCTACTCGCCCCTGGCTGGTTATAGATAATATATTGCTCCAGATAGCGCTGTTATGACGCCCCGCAATATTGAGTAAAGTTAAATTGCCAGGGTCTTCAGAATAAATTTTATGCCCGAAACCATTTCCATAGGTGGAGCCCGTCCATTCCAGGACCTTATCTTTCAGTACTTCCTGTGCGTGAAGGCTGCTACTGATAAAGCATAGTGCTACAATAATCTTTTTCATTTACTAGGTTGTTATTGACGCCAAATATATTAGAACTCATTTCATAATACCTTCTTAATAAGATCATAACAAAAGCGAGATGAACAAAGGATTCGTAATGTTCGATATATCTGTCATAGCGGGTAATAACTCGCTTAAACTTATTGAGCCATGCGAAAAATCGCTCAATTTTCCACCTGCGTTTAT
>NZ_DATLKJ010000223.1:0-3829 GCF_035538455.1 Chitinophaga sp. | reverse complement strand
GGCGGAATCTCCGATAAGATCTGTGATAAAATCGGCTGTCCGGTAAATTTTTTATCTTTATCCAAGTTTTTACGTTTAAGGTGTGGTAACCCAAACATAGAAACTATTGGGGGGCTTGCCCCCTTTTTTTATGCTTTATTCTTTTATTTTAGTCGGACAATACTGATTTACAATCAAATAATTCGTATATTCATTTACCCAAACGCATGGCTTAGTCTGTTTCAGCGAACCATTGATCAACCAATTATTCAAAGGCTATATCTGTACGAAGTACCAATTGTTCAAACCCATCTTCCCTGCTATTAAACATTTTTATTGAAACCTGGTATATAGGAAATACCTGTGCCCGTTTTGCGCCTGGTATTTATTGCCTTTACAGTGAGCAACACCAATTCGAAAACCCACATGTACACTTATCTATCCATCAATAAAACCAAAAACAACCAAAAAATGAGAAATCGTCTATTGTTAGCCATTACGCTCTGTACAATCATCGCAGGATGTACCAAGAGCGTGCAGGATGTACCTGCCGGCAATCCTGATCAGGAAAAACAGGTTGCTGCCACCAACGGCCTCAAAGGCCAGAACCATATCGACCCGGGCGTTGACCGCTACCGGCTGCTCGTAAAATTCAAAGCGGCATCTATCCTGGACATTGAAAAGAACAAACCCGTATTTGAGGGCAACAGCGCCGCCAGGGCAGCTGCCGCCACACTGGGCCGCACACCAGGAGGCATTAACACCTTTACGTACGACCAGGTGTTTCCTTTTGAGCCACAGGAAAAAGCAGCAATGAAACAGGGCCGCCAGGCTGCGCCACCCCAGGGCACTTTCAACCGCTATGCATTCAGAGGCTTGTTATATGTGAAAGAAGCCGCCAACATGCAGCCCTCCGAAGTACTGAAACTCGCGGAAGATTTTGAGAAACTGGATATGGTGGAATACGCGGCGCTGGAAGCCGTAACCCCGCCCCCCCCGCCCGTTTCACCCGATTTCGGCTGGAAACAGTATTATAAATATGATACTGATTCCTCTAATCCCAATGTGCGCGGCATCAACGCCGTGTATGCATGGTCTATCGGCGTTACCGGTGCAGGCATCCGGATTGCCGACATCGAATGGGGCTACAACAAAAATCATGAAGACCTCGCTCCTACCAGGTGCAGGGAAATATTACCACCACCCGATGATCAGTTCAAAGATCATGGTACTGCAGTAGCTGGTATCCTGATGGGCGCCAAAAACAATTTCGGCGTAACAGGTATGGTGTATGGCGCCGACAGCTGCTTTATTATATCCGAACGTGTCAGGGGAAGAGCCGGCGGCATTGCAGAAGGCTTGCTCCACCTCCGCCGTGGCGACGTATTCCTGTATGAAATGCAGACCGGCGGTCAGGGCGGACAATATGTTCCGGCGGATTACAACCAGGCTGTATGGGACATCACCAAAGCGGTCACCGATTCTGGTATTGTGGTAGTAGCAGCAGCAGGCAACGGCAACCAGAACCTGGATGATGCCTTCTATGCCAGCTACAGGGCCCGCGGTGATAACGGCGCTATCATCGTTGGCGCAGGCACTAAAATAGGACGCAACAAAGCCAGCTTCTCCACCTACGGCAGCACTGTGCATCTGCAAGGCTGGGGCGACTGGACCGTAGCCAGCTCCGGTTACGGCGACCTGTATAACGGCGGCGTGAACGCCACCTATACTAACCAGTTCTCCGGCACATCTTCCGCAACACCGATTGTTGCATCTGCCGTTATTGCCGTACAATCCTGGCACAAGGCCAACAGAGGCAGTGTGCTCGCTCCCAGGGCCATCAGGAAAGTGCTGATCAACAGCGGCACTGCACAGGGTACCGGCGGACACATAGGGCCATTACCCAATATCAAAGCTGCAATAGCATCACTGTAAGCCTATAAAAAGATAAACCTCCGCTGTCGAAGCGGAGGTTTATCTTTTTATAGGCTTACACTATCTGATTTTTATACGCACAGCTGTTTCGGACAGGCCCCGCGATGAAACGCTCACCTTCATATTTCCTGTCGCCCCTTTCCGTGCCCGCACAATCACCTGCGCAAAGCCATTATATGCCGGCCGTGAAAGACTTTTGAATGATACCAGGGAGGCGGCATCACCGTTGTCTGTTGCCACAATTTCACCCGGACCATCCAGCTTAAACTGTAAGTCAGAATGAGCCTGCGGTACCACAGTACCCTGCTGATCTGCTATCTGTACCGTGATATAACAAAGGTCCACGCCATCTCCGGCAACAGTTGTTGTTTCCGGTTTCAGCAACAGCTGCTTCGCCGCTCCCGCTGTTCTTATAATATCCGTCGCCCAGTATTTCCCCTGTTTATATGCTACCACTTTAAGCTCGCCGGGCACGTATTTAACGCTGTCCCACACCAGGCGGAAATCTGTGCCAGGTCTCTTTTCTTTTACGCCAAGACTCTTACCGTTGAGGAACAGTTCTGCCTTATCACCGGAAGTATAAACATGTACCGGTATAATATCTCCTGCTTTATCCTCCCAGTTCCAATGTGGTAACAGGTGCGCCATGGGGAAGTCGGGCCGCCAGTTGGCCTGGTAGTTATAGAACCTGTCTTTCGGGAAGCCGCAGAGGTCTATGATTCCGAAATAGCTGCTGCGCGAAGGCGGATTCTTCCTTTTAAGTTCTTCCAGCGCTGCCTGCAGTTGTTGTCGCTTTGTTGTATCTGTTCTGAAGTTGAGCAGGTTGGTTTCATCAGAATTATAGGGCGTAGGTTCACCAAGGTAATCGAAGCCTGTCCATACAAACTCTCCCAGCAGATGCGGATATTTTCTGAGGATACGGAATTGCTCATCAGGTGAACATCCCCAGCCCGGCCATGCGTTATCATAAGACGATACCTGCCAGTTACGGTATAGCGTATCGAGGAAATATTCGCCACGGGAGCTTACGCAGGAGGATGTTTCACTACCCATTGTGGGCATGTTCTTATACCGGCTGTCGTTATCCCATTTTGACTGTTCTGAAAAGAAATAGTTGACGCCCATAATATCCAGGGCCATAGCAGCCCCGCTGCTTCTGCCGCCATTGGGGTCATTGTATGCATTGGTAACGGGCCGTGTCGGGTCAGTGCGGTGCGCGATGTCTGCCAGTTCTTTTGTTACAGCAACATTTCTCTGGTCCATTACTTCATTGCCTACAGACCACATGATGACAGAGGGATGGTTGCGGTCCCTGCGGATCAATGCTGTGAGGTCTTTCTCATGCCATTCAGCAAATAACCGGTTGTAATCATTCTTACGTTTTCCATGTACCCAGGCGTCAAAGGCTTCATCGCATACCAGGAATCCCATACGGTCTGCCAGCTCCAGCAACTCAGGAGCAGGCGGATTATGCGAAGTGCGGATAGCGTTACATCCCATGCTCTTCAGAATGGTGAGCTGACGTTGCAGTGCGGTAGTATTGATAGCTGCACCTATAGCACCCAGGTCATGATGCATGCATACGCCCTTGATTTCCACCCGTTGGCCATTCAGCAGAAAACCATTGCGGGCAGTAACTTGTATGGTCCGGATACCGAAAACGGTATTGTATACATCCACCGTTTTACCTTCTTCTGATATAACAGTCTGTGCGATGTATAACGCCGGATGTTCAGGCGACCAGCGTGCCGGGTTCTTTATATTCACCTTCAGATCTGCCGCAGCAGCGCTATCAGGATCAATACTCACTGTCGCTCCTTCCAGCGATGCAATCTTCTTCCCTATCTTTCTTCCATCGGCAGATTCATAAATACTCGTCTGCGCTACTGCCTTAACCTTCGCCTTGCCATCATTC
>NZ_DATLKJ010000222.1:0-47179 GCF_035538455.1 Chitinophaga sp. | reverse complement strand
AAACACCGTCTGATTCACCTGTCCCGTTACACTGGATGAGAAACGGGTACCAAATTGCACAGGCACCTTACGGTCATAGTTACCGCTGGCAATGTCCGGGATCAATGACGTGGCTAATTTCAGGTTGTCGTTGAACCCGGCGTTGATATCTGCATGCGGCAGCAGCTTACCGGTAGCTTCCTTCACCTGTTCACGGGAGAAGTTCACGTCCAGGTGTGCATTTACCATGTCATGATGGTGCGTCAGGCCATACTTTATGCAATCAGAAAGGTTGAAGGCATAGTTGCCGGGGCGGATCGTATCCAGCTGCCCATAAGCGACAGGTATTTTCAACAATAAGAGAATTGTAAACAAGGAGAGGATACAACGCATACTTATTCCTTTGAAATCTGATGATTGATAAGTACTTAACAATGAAATACTAAAAAGGTTGGGAGAAACAGGATTATCTTCAGGACTCAGCTTCAGGGCATTCACACAATATACTAACGGTTTAAAGCTAAATCCTATTTCGTATCTTGCTGAAAAGCTATTCGTTTTACTTATGTCTATGTCTGTAATCAAGGAGCCTAAACCCGTGCACCGCGAGTTTGAAATGGAACGGCTCATATTATTCAGTGATGCAGTCTTTGCTATCGCTATCACCCTCCTGATCATCGAGATCAAGCTCCCGCACATACCGGACAAACTGCCGGCCGGCGGCTATATTGAGTTAATGAAACCCCTGTACTTCGAATTCTTTGCGTTTGCGGTGAGTTTCGGTTTTATCGGAAATATGTGGATAAGGCACCTGCATCTTTACAGGTTCATTCAAAATTACAACGAAGGATTGATACATAGGAATCTTTTCTTCCTGTTTTTTGTGGTGACCTTTCCTTTTTCCACTTCCGCCATGTTACATCTGACTCCCCACTTCATGCTGCCGCTCTTTATATATATGTGTAACATGACAGGTTGCCTGGCTGCGCTGTTCTGGGTCAGCTATTATGTTTTTCAGCGCAATCCCCACCTGGCAATTACAGGATTCCCTACAGACAAGGAATTGCTTTATCAGCGCTATAAATACAATTTCTTCACCATGGCCACCGGTTTCACCTGTATCACCATGGCATATTTCATCTTTCCCGAAAACGCGATGATGCAGCGTATCAGCTACCTGCTGCTGCCGGTACTGGCGCTCATTAACTATTTCAGGATCAGGATAAAAAAACGCAATACGCTCCGGCTGGTACATATAGCCGGACAGGAATAAGGTCAGGCCGGCTATATGTACCAGACCTGACGGCTATACGTTTTCTGGAAAACCCATCAACCGAAAATCATGTTGCAGGTAGACAAAAGAGACGCGCATCTGTTACAGACGGCTATACAGGAATGGCAACGGCAGGACCTGATCAGTACGGAGCAGGCTGATGCCCTGCAAAAGAGCTATACCGTGCAGGAAGAGAAAGGAACCGACTGGCAGACAATCGCATTGTACATCTTCATTGCTGCCATCTCCTGCGCACTCATGGCATTCGGTTCGCTGGTGCTGGATGAAAAGTGGATAGAAATCATCCGGAAAAAATTCTCCCTGACTGATGGCGTGATCGCTTTACTGTCCACCGGCCTCACAGCTTTTCTCTGTTTACATGGGTGGAAGCGGCGTAAGCAGCATCCAGGATTTTCACTGAACCAGGAACTGTTCTGGTTACTTCCCATTCTCAGTACAGGCGTTACCGTTGTATACCTTGGAAAAAGCCTGAATTATCTCGGCGGCAACTACGGCCTCTTCTGGCTGCTGGCCACAATAATCTATGCCCTGCTCTCGCTGTCCCTGCAATCACGCCTGCTCTGGGCTGCCACCCTGCTATGCCTGATACCGGCTTACATAAAACTCACCTATTACATAACAGACAATAACGCCTATTTCCTGGGCATGAACCTCCCCTGCCGCATGGCGCTGCTGGCGGCTGCTATGATCCTGCTGGCCTGGCTCGCACGAAAGGCCCCGGTCTTTCAACCAGTGAAAAGTCTTACCTGGACAGGCAGCTGGCTGCTGTTCCTGCTCTCCGGCTGGCTCATTTCTATATTCGGCAACTGCGGCACCTGGCAGCAATGGGAAGAACTGCGGCAGATACATCTGCTGCAATGGGTATTTGTATACACTGCCCAGTGCGTACTGACACTATTACTGGGCCTCCGCAGCAAAGACAACCTGCTGCGTGACCTCGCTGTTATCTTCCTGCTCCTGGACCTCTACACCCGGTACTTCGAATACCTGTGGGACCGCACCAACAAAGGAATCTTCTTCGCTATACTGGCACTGTCGTTCTGGTGGACAGGCAAACAAATTGAGAAATACAGAAGCAGGAAGAGATGATATTCAGGTATTTTTTTATTTAGGTATTTAGATATTTTAAATGCAGCGGAGATTGTGTATTGTTATATCTGAAGGTCATAAATAATAATCTCCGCTGCATTTAAAATATCTAAATACCTAAATAAAAAAATACCTGAATCTATACTACCGCCGCCTCGTTTACAGCAAGGCCGTATCTACCGGTGTCGTATATACTCCACTCCAGGTTCCCTGTGATCCAGGAACGAAGCACCGATACATAACGCAGTAACTCATAGTCTTTTTCCGTACCTGAAAGCGGCACCAACTTTTCAAGTGCAGCAAAAATCGCCACTTCTTCATTGTGCATCCGCGCAGCTTCATCCACGGCCTCCTGCAAGGTGAGATGATTAGCATGCTGTAACGTAACAACCAGGTTATGCACATCCCCCTGTTTCAGTTCCTTGTCACAGGAAAAGAGATCGTTAGACCAGCATACAATGTTATTGCACGCCAGCATCAATCGTTTCAGTAAGGCGTGTTGCAGCAGATCGTCCGGCAGGTATATCTTCTCAATAATGTCAATCGCCACAATATCCGCATACAATCCGCCCGTATAAGGCCGCATCTTGATATAATCTGCTACGGCAGGAACAATCCCTCTCTCGCGGTTCTCCGCTTCCCATATACAGGAAGAAAAATAATCTTCCATACTGCGGATAAAACGCAGACGCCATCCCGGCGTACTGATACTGCGCATGCGCTCCCATATGTTCCCCAGCGAAGCCGCCAGCGGCGCGGCCGTAGCAGATGTTACATACTGATTGAAACGGAGTATGTCCATAAAACCGGACGTAATACTCCTGAGATAATCTGTTGTCTTTCCGGCGTCCGCCTCATCGCACTGGTCATCCAGCATAAACAACCAGGTGTTGAAGTCTGCGATCACACAAAGCTCAAAAAAAGGGGCATCCGGAAAGGCCCTCGCGGCAAGCGAGGCAAAACGGCCCCTGTTGAATCGTGCGATAGCTCTCTCTGAGCGGACAAGTCCATAGTGTTGTGCCCAGTCGGTTACATGTTGCTGGGCTTCCGCTGCAAATTGATTAATACGTGAAGGAAACGGATAGCTAATCCGGGGTAACTGGATAGTTGTCATGTGATGGTACTTTAATGGTTAAGTGAAAGGGTTTAAATGCATAGGTATCCTGCGTGCATACTGCTGCCGTGCGGCTTTTACCGGGTAAAGCGCGTAAGGCTGTGGTCAGCAGCACAGCAGAATGTCAAATAAAAAATGTATTCCGGTTAATGGTGTAAAAGTGACATCAACAATATATGGACGTAAAGGGGGTCTTATCAGCCGCCTGGTGTGACTACAGGCAGTTGGAGATACTGCAATACTTTAGGCAATGCAATTTGGAACCAGCTGGCAAAATGTGAAGGCGTTTCTTTCATTAATGAAAGTATCTGGCTGGCAGACAAATACCTGTAATCATTTACTTCATCGTTGTCAGGATAGATTGCTCCATTGTAAGTGCCAAGAAATACGTGGTCAAATTCATGCTCAGTAAGGCCGTTATCAAATGGGGTTTTATAGGTGAATGAAAAAATTTCTTCGAGATGACAATTAAATCCCAACTCCTCTTGCAGACGACGATGCGCCGCATCTAACGTGGACTCCCCGGGGAATGGATGACTACAGCAGGCATTTGCCCAGAGACCCGGAGAATGGTATTTACCCAAGGCCCTCTGCTGGAGTAATATTTCGCCGGCATCATTGATAATAAATACGGAGAAAGCCCGGTGCAACAATCCTTTGCGATGCGCTTCCATTTTTTCCATCGTTCCGATAGGCTCGTCTGATTCGGTCACAAGTATTACTTCAGGTAAATTCATAGCGTAACAAAAATATTTTATTTCATCCATCAATCAGCAAAAAACAGGATAAATGGTGAAAACCGCTCTGCTATTCAATGTCAAATCAATGGTGCGGGCATATTGGTTCTCATTAGTGGCTACCAAATAAATATACAAAATAATTGCGAACCGTGAAAATTGAATAATTTACTTTTGTATAATGGCAGAAGACTTACATATTATAACGGGAGATAAGACAACGCAGTACTTATCTATAATTTCGCAAATCAAAGGATTGCTGGAGGGTGAACCTGACTTGATCGCCAATCTCGCCAACATAACAGCAGCACTGAAAGAACAGTTCGGCTGGCTATGGGTCGGATTCTATCTGGTGAAAGGAGACCAGCTGGTACTTGGCCCCTTCCAGGGACCAATAGCGTGTACGCGTATCAGTAAGGGAAGAGGAGTGTGTGGCAGCAGCTGGGCTGAAGCCCGGACGCTGATTGTGCCGGATGTAGAAGCGTTTCCAGGTCACATCGCCTGCAGCAGCCTGTCAAAATCTGAAATAGTTGTTCCGTTGATAAAAGACGGCACCGTGGCCGGTGTACTGGATGTGGATAGCGAATCGCTGAACCATTTTGATAGCACTGACCAACAATATCTGGAGGAAATTGTAAGATTGATAACGATATAAGCAAAGATGTTGTTGGCAGAAAATTTGTAAAATAAGAATCAACAATTGCCAACTTTAAAACGGACAATCGCTTTATGTTTTCATTCTTTAGTCGGCGAAGCGCCGAAGAAAAAGTCCTGACTCAGTTTTTATCTGGTATTGAAACTGATATTCACTCGCACCTGGTGCCAGGCATCGATGATGGCGTGCCGGATGTGGAGACCAGCATCTCCTTTATACAACAGTTGCAGGATCTGGGTATACAGAAGATTGTCACCACCCCCCACATCATGATGGACCGCTACCCCAACAGCCGCACCACCATCGATCCTCCCTATCAGGAAGTGCTTGCCAGTGGTAAGGTAAATATACCGTTCCGCTTTGCTGCAGAGTATTATCTCGATGAAGAGATCGAAACACTGATGCAGCAGCCGCTGCTTACACTCGGCAATAATCTCGTACTGGTAGAAATCTCTTTCATGTCTGCACCGCCACAGCTGCACCGATGGCTGTTTGAGTTGGAAGCACAAGGATACCAGCCCGTGATGGCCCACCCCGAACGGTACAATTATTTCCACAATAATTTCAAAGGCTATCACCAGTTCAAAGATTGGGGCTGCCTGCTTCAGGTAAACCTGCTCTCGCTATCCGGCTACTACGGCAGACACATACAGCAGACCGCAGAAAAGCTACTCGAGCTGAATATGATCGACTTCATCGGTACAGATCTGCACCATGAAAAACATATGGCAGCCATTAAAGCAATCACCAGAAACAGAAAACTGATGAAACGACTGGATCAATATCCTTTCAGAAACAGGGAACTTACCCATGCGCAGTAGATCACCTGAGCAGCATGAGCGTACCCGTCTGTTTACGCGCCTGTTGCTTGCTGTCTGTATAGGTTAACACCCAAACGTAATTATCTACCGGCAGTTGCGAACCATCCCAACCCGATGCAGGATCAGAGGTCTGGAAAACAAGTTGGCCCCAGCGACTGTACACCACCATACGATAATCACTTACATCATCATTCACCTTCGCACGGAAGATGTCGTTCAGACCATCGCCGTTGGGACTGAATGCTGTTGGCACATACACAGCACAGGCGCGCTCATTCCGGAGGATCTCAGCATTGCCGCTGGTCTCGCAGTTGTTATTATCCTTCACACGGAAATAATACCTGCCGGCATCAAGCTTCTGCCAGGCAGCATCAGACTGCCAGCTGCCTGGCTCTAATGTATACTGGTAAGGCGTAATGCCTCCGTTTACCGTAAGCAGGATCTTTCCGTCCCGGGTATCGCTGCAGCTGAGATCCTTCTTATTGACAGCTGCAATCTGCAGTGGCGCCGGCTCTTCCACCTTGATGCGGGGCTTGCTGTCCGCGCATTCCTGCTCGTCCTTTATCAGTACTGCATAGGCGCCCGGATGCAGCTCTTTAAACACACCTTCATAGGAAGGATGCCCATTGCCATTAAAGTAGTAACGATAAGGAGGTAGCCCCCCCGTAGTCTGCAACACAATCTGGTTTTGATTGTCGCCGTTGCAACGTGATGGCACCACCTTCACCTCACTCTTCAGGTCTGTTTCCTTTACAGTTACCTGCATCGTGGTAACAAGGCCGCTGAACGCTGTAACACTCACCTTATAGTCGCCTGCCGCCACACGGCTGATGTGATCCGTTGTTTGCCCGCCCGGAAGCCAGAGGTAAGTATAAGGTCCCGAACCACTGAGCACCTTCACACTGGCAGTACCAGTATTGATACCCGCACAGGTAGTAGTACTGGCCGTCTCCAGCTGCGGATACTGGCGCAGGCTGGATGAAATATTATCAATCAGTACTACAGAGCCATGCGCACTTTTCGTACAGGTAAGCGAGTAGTCTGCCCAGAAAGAAATGTACCGGTAATCTTTTTTAGGTCTGATAACAGCATTATATCGCCTCCAGCTGGTATGCTCGTAACGACCGGATACCCACAATAATTCAGCGGTATCGCCGGGAAGATCTCCTCCGTAGATAGCCATATTGCCATAACAGGCCTTGTACGCATATTCAGGAGTAAAAGCCAGATCAAATGAAAGCGCATAGCTCCGCCCCCCCTTCATAAACACTTCCTGCGCTATTGCTTCCAGCCAGTCGGGCCCGCTATGCAATCCAATATAAGTGCTGCCATCCGATGCGGGCAGCGTAACTTCAAAAATTCCTGGTTGTGTATCTGGTGTCTTAGAACCGACGATCCATGAGGACGGCACTTTATTCTGACCCGGAACCCCTTCCAATGACGGATTTTTAAGAGGTATATCCTGCGCATTCACCGCTGCATTCCATGAAATCATCATAATGAATACGGCTTTCGCAATAAGATATGGTTTAGTCAGTAAACATCTATAACTACACTCTCTACGGACATTCGGGCTATGACACACGCATAGCAGTTTCTTCATAAGATAATTGTAACGGTCATTTTTTATAACAACTGGTCTCCGCTATTATTGTTCACAATAGCACATCTTCACAAATAAATAATATTAAATATTTACAAATATATAAAATATTTAAAACAAATAGGATGACAACCGGTTAAAAACACAAATAAATGGTTATTCAATTACACAATATGGTCTTTCTGTTCTGTAGTGAGTTATAGGGCGGGAGGTAAAAATAGCGTTTCCATAGTCTGGATTTAGTTATTTTTTTATGTTGCTATTTGATTATTTAGAATGCGGCGAAGACCAGTATATTTTTAAACAATTGTTGATCTCCACGGCATTCCAAATAATCAAATAGCAACATAAAAAAATAACTAAATCCTCATTGCTGCAGTATCATCTTGCTTTCAGCAGAAATAGTCTTCTGCATCAGCATAAACTTTTCCGCATCAGGTTTATCTCTTCCGTTATTGTCCGTTTTCAGGACATTAACACCGGTGAATTTCAACGTAGGCGCATAACCGTTAGGCTTGTAACTTCTGAACGGACGCTCCACGTTATTCTTCCACACCGGATTAATTACTTCAATATTGCCTTTCATCGGAGGCACGTCGTAATGTTGCTTCATACCGCCCATAGAAAAAGCCACTGAAGATCCATCATCCTGGTGATTACGGATAGATATGTTCACATCCTGCGGGTTGACACCTATCAGTTTCGACAATGATATAACAATACCATGTTTCGCATTGTTGAGTGTTACCGGTCCATCCATCACAATATTATTAATCACATCCCGGTTGTTGTTCGGCTCAATATCAATGCCACTCATCGGCGACTGCCCGAAAGTATTGGCCACCACAGGCTTAATGAGCTTCAGTCCATCCACAGAAACAATCGACATACCATTACGCCTGTTGAAATCCAGGTAGGCATTGTAAATATTCACATTGCTGCTGGTAACATCATTAAGGGCGCCAATGTAAATACCATCGCCCCAGCATCCTGAAATACGCGGGGCATACACATTCACATTCTTCGACGCACGGATGGAAAGCCCCATGCCCCACTGCCCCGTGCTACCTTTATGCTCCTTACGGTCACCTTCAATCACCGGCGAATAGATGTTTACATTCTGCACATTATGCACACGCAGGATCTCATAGTTTTCCTTGTCAGACGCCTGCAGCTGCAGCCTGGAGCCCGGCTTGAAATAGATGTTGCTGTTGCTGCCCACACTGAGGCCTTTGTCGTTCACCAACACCGGAAATGCCGGAAACGTCACATCCTTGTGCTTGTCGAGACCATTCTGCAGATAGGAAGTGTAATCCACACTTCCATCCTGCACATAGCCTTTCGGCAGCACAGTTGTCAGATCGAAAGTACTGACAGCCATCTGGGATTTGGCGGCAGCCACATCTTTTGAGATGTACTTGTCTGCAATGCCCTGCCTGTAGTTAAACGTAGGAGCCTGCTGCGCCTCCGAAGAGAAACAGCTGAACGCACATAACGACAGCAGAATCAGGAATGAACTTCCCGCAGACTCGCAGCGTGTTGATCGGGTACCTGTTTTTTCCATAATTTCCTGATATGCGCAACAACGCTTTCCAGTTGTTGCTCCGTGAGATTGGAACCACTTGGCAGACATAACCCGCTTTCGAAAAGCTTTTCGGAGACCCCGTTTGTATAAGCCGGGGCGCCGGAGAAAACAGGCTGTTTATGCATGGGCTTCCAGAGTGGTCTGGATTCAATATTTTCTTTTTCGAGGGCAAGCCTGATGGTTTCACGGGTAATACCACCACTCTCCTTTTCATTGACCAATATTGTTGTTAACCACCTGTTACTGAAACTACCTTCCGGTTCTTTGAGGAAACTGATGCCTGGCAAGCCTTCCAGCTGATCAACATAAAATAAGAAATTCCTGCGTCTTTCCGCAACACGTTTATCCAGCACTTCCATCTGACCGCAGCCGATACCTGCACTTATGTTGCTCATCCTGTAATTATAACCAATATGTGTGTGCTCATAATGCGGTGCGGGGTCACGGGCCTGTGTGGCCAGGAAGCGGGCCTTCTTAATCACTGCAGCATCATTGCTGAGAAGCGCGCCGCCGCCGCTGGTAGTAATAATCTTATTGCCGTTGAAACTCAGTATGCCTAGTTCTCCGAATGTACCGCAGGCCTTGCCTTTGTATACGGAGCCAAGCGCTTCCGCAGCATCTTCAATTACCGGTATATGGTAGCGTGCGGCAATTTCCATAATCTCTTTCATCTTGGCAGGCATGCCATATAAATGGACGGGAATAATTGCCTTAGGTTTATTTCCCTTCTCAGTTCTTTCTTTAATAGCCTGCTCAAGCAACGCCGGATCCATGTTCCAGGTATCTTCCTCACTGTCAATAAACACAGGCGTTGCACCAACATAGGTGATTGGATTGGCAGATGCAGAAAATGTCATACTCTGGCATATCACTTCGTCACCCTGCTTAACATCCAGCAAAACAAGCGCCAGATGTATGGCGGCAGTGCCCGACGACAAAGCAGCCACATTCAGCGAACCGGTGTAGCGCGCAAGATCCTGCTCCAGCTTGTCCACGTTAGGACCCAGCGGAGCAATCCAGTTAGACTGAAATGCCTCATGAACATATTTCAGTTCTTCTCCACCCATATGTGGAGACGACAACCATATTTTCTCATTCATAATCTTAATTTTTTATTGCGTTACCGGATTATATTTTATGATTCTGGCAGGATTCCCCACCACCACTGCATAGTCGGGCACATCCCGTATCACCACTGCTCCTGCCCCTACTGTAACCCATTTGCCAATACTGACTCCCTGCAGCACGCAGGAACCTATACCGATATGTGAACCCTCCCCGGCTTTCACATTACCTGCCAGTGCAGCATTGGGTGATATATGTACATAATCTGCTATCACACAGTCATGATCTACTGAGCAGTTAGTATTTAGTATGCAGTGTTCTCCTATCTCGACATAACTATTTACCGTTACGCCAGCCATCATCACTGTTCCCTGGCCAATCACCGCCCTGGCGGAAATATTGGCCGCCGGATGGGTTACACTGGCGAAAGAAACATCCAGGTAGGCAGCTATTCTTTTTCTTGCGGCATTGTCTCCTATGGAGATGAGCATGCTGGCATCCCCATCAAATTTCTCCGGGTCAAAACTTCCTATTACGGGGTATTTCATCATCTCTGTCAGATCATTGTTATCATCGAAGATACCCGCTACCTTAGCTCCATTTTTTTCAATAATCTCGATTATTACCCTTCCGTGCCCACTGGCGCCGTAGAGGTATATTTCAGGTTTTTCCATATGGTTACTTTAAGGTTTGGTTTTACGCCGTTCCATTGAATCGTTCTGAAGTCACATGGCCACTCTGGCTGATACCCTCAGACCTGAACACTTTAGCTACGGTCATCCATAGGATTTTTATATCGAGCTGTAAATTTTGATGGTCTACGTACCAAACGTCATATTCGAATTTCCTTTCCCAGCTGATAGCATTCCTGCCATTCACCTGCGCCCAGCCCGTAATGCCTGGCCTCACTTCATGACGGCGCTGCTGCTCCGCATTGTACAACGCGAGATAGTCTACCAGCAAAGGCCTTGGCCCCACCAGGCTCATATCTCCTTTTATCACATTAAGCAGCTGCGGTATTTCATCAAGAGATGTTTTCCGCACCAGTATCCCCAGCTTCGTCATCCGGTATTCATCAGGCAACAGGTTGCCATTCGCATCTCTCTTATCGTTCATCGTCTTGAACTTAATCAGCCTGAATATACGCCCGTGCCTGCCGGGACGCAGCTGCGTAAAGAAAGGCTTGCCGCCATTGGAGATACCCAACATAATGGTTACCACCAGGAAAACCGGCAGCAGCAGAATAAACGCCAGGAGGGCCGCCACAAAATCAATCAGCGGCTTGAAACAATTACGATACAACATCATGCAGTATTTTCGGATAATGCGTTGCTGCAATGTCGAGCGAATATTTCCGGCGCGCCAGACGGCCGGCATTCTCCCGCTGCGTTTCCAGCAAGGCATCGTTATTAATGTAATCACAGAAGCGCTTCGCCTCTGCAGGAATATTATCAGTATTGTAATCCAGCACAAACCCCACATTCTCCTTTTCAATAACAGCAGCCTGCCATCCGCGATGGTTGATCACCACCGGTCTGGAGGCTGCCAGGCAATCAAAAAATTTGTTTGCTGAGTTTGCCCACAACTCTGGTATCGGTATCACAAAAGAAGAAGCTACGGTACATTCATAATACAACTGCGACAACTTCGACTTAGGCACAGGATCAAAGAAGTAGAGATTGTTGTGGAGGATATTATTATCCGCCGCATATTTCATCAACTGCTCTTTCTCCATACCATCGCCAAATACAATGAACTTAACCGATGGATCAATCTTATAGGCGTGAATAGCCAGATCCGTCATATATTTCAGCCCATTCACCATCCCCAGCGTCCCTGCATACAACACTACCTTACGCGGCTGATAACCGAGCAGAGAGGAAAGCAATGTACCCGGCTGTTCATACCTGGAGAAACGATCCGTTTCGGAGATATTGGTGATGACAGACAGTTTGCTTTCAGGCACCCCGGTGCGGCTGATAATAGATTGCTTCATATCATCTGATAAGGCAACAATATGTGATGACTTACGATAGATATATTTTTCGAAGCGCTCCAGCAGGCGGATCACCAGTTTGTTTTTGATGATACCCATTGCCACCGGCACTTCCGGCCACACATCCCGCACCTCGAAAACGAAAGGCACGCGCTTGAAGATGCGTGCCGTCAACGCCGGCACGGCAACCGTGATCGGTGTGGAAGTAGCGAGGATCACATCTGTCTTTATTTTGAATGTCCGGAAAGACGCATGAAACAAAAATTTCAGAAACGCGCCGATACGCTTCGTAAAGCTCATCTTGTTGCTGTACTCCACATTCAGCACATGCAGCTCCACACCTTCGTGATCCAGTATGGTCCATCCCTTGGCAAATGGCTGCAGGTTTTTCAGGAAAGAGCTGCTCGTAATAACCGTCACCTTGTGGCCTGCTTCTGTAAAGCGTTTCGACAGGTCGTACGACCTGGTGCCACCGGCGGCGGCAGGTAAGGTGAAATACTGATGTATATAAAGTATCCTCATTGCAGTTTTTTTATGAAGCCCGCAGGTGCGCCCGCATACAGCCCGCGCTCCTCCGTGAATGCTTTGTTCAGTACAGATCCGGCGCCTAGTACCGATTTAGGGGGCAACCCCGCTCCGCCCACGATGGAACAGTTGCCTGCAATCCAGCTGCCATTACCTATCCTGGCTGGCCTTACTTCCGATTTGCCAAAGCGGTAAGCGTCATCCAGGTAAGTATGGTTACCGGAAGAAATAATACAGTTAGGACCTATCAGCACCTTATCTCCTATCTCTATATCCACACCTATCAATACACAGTTATGTGCGATATAAACGTGATCACCTACAGACAAACCAGAAAGGGAATTCAGTATAGCCGTAGACGTTACCTGAAAATCCCTGCCGCAACGTTTCATCATCAGCGAATACAGGAAACCCCTGAAACGCATACATACCGGTACATTGGGTAACAGTAACGTCAGCGTTCTCACCAGCCACGAGTAAAGTATAGATAGCCTAGTTTTCATTCGAGAAAATATTTTTAATAAAATGCTGGATCGTAAACCCCTTCACCTTTTCATGCGCATTCCTCCGGATGGCATTCGCCTCTTCCGGATGCTGTACCAGGTAGCTGATCTTGTTATAAAACGCTTCATCATCGTTGAATCCGGCATAAGTAATTTCCTTACCATCGCTGAATACATTCGGCAGCGAACCGACCGGCGTACTGAGAATATTGATACCATTAGCCATTCCTTCCAGCACCACCCTGGGCGATCCTTCGGAGAGACTGGCAAAACAGAAGATGTGATGCGTGCGGAACAATTCGTTCAGACGGTCACGGTTATCTACATGTCCCAGGAAATCAACACTGCCATCCAATCCTTCATGCTGAACCAGCGCCTTCAGCTCACGCTCAAACTCGCCGGAACCGGCAATGGTGAGCGTTGCATCCGGGTAGGTTTTCTTCACACGGGCAAAAGCCTTTATCACTACTTCTACACCTTTCGCTTTGCGCAGATAACCCACGTATAATAGTTTCAGTCCCTGCGGCTTCAATTGCCTCGATGCGTCAAAATGAAAATCCTTTTCATTCAGCGTAGTGGAGATCACAGCGTTGGCATTGATATTCCACCTGCTTAATTTCTTCTTGATATGATGACCATTGGTAAACACTTTCGCCCCCTTGCACGCCCACATATAGGCAATATGCTCCGGCATGAAGAAGGAAATAAGCGTCAGTTTTTTAAGTGTGCCGAAGTTGGGATTCACCCAGGCTGCATCGATGGGATCACCCACGAAATGTACTATGCGCTTCTTATTCTTCAGAAAACGCTTGCTCAGCCATCCCAGCGGCGTAGGGTAACGCAGGTACACCACATCGTAGCGGGTCAGCTGGCGGTAAGCATTTTTATACGCGCCGTAGTGCTTTACAGCCGATTTATAACTATCTGAATAAGGCAATTCATACACAACCACGTTACCGAAACCGGCAATAGACACCAGTCCGGTGTCCGCTTCTCCGTTGCTGATCTTCACAGGGGATAATAAACACACTTCTTCATAATACCTGACAATTTCGTTGAGGTACACCCAATGGGTATAAGGCAGGAAATATTCGTTCCCTTTCTTTGTGATCGTCCATGCCTGCATTAATATTTTTGCCATAATAGCTGATAGTTATAATGAGATACTAGTTGAGCTGTGCTTCTTCCAACACTTCCAAAGGCTTTACAGTGGCTTCTTCCACAGATTTATGCGCGGCGATCAGCTTTTCGCAGATCAGCATAAACGTGAAGAATAACTGCATGCAGATGGTATTCTGGAAGTCTTCCACGCTGACACCGATGACCAGCATGAACAATATGGCCAACCCGATATAATGACCAAAGATGTTCGACAGCACATCATCGCTGCGGCGCGTGAGGGTAATACAATATTTCACGGACCTGAATACCACCGTCAACAGCATACCAATACCCCACAAACCATTATAGATAAGTGAGCCGAGATACGTATTATGTGCCGTAGCGTGATAGATATATTTGGCCATCACCATACCGATACCATTAAATACCAGTACAGGATCAAACTTGTCGATGAACATATTCCATACGTCAGAACGCTTTGCCAGTCCGCCCTCCGCAGTACTGCCAGTTTCACCGGTAAACCTGGCCATGATCAGTTCCCGCACGGGGTTATCTGTCAGCAATATGACGCCGAACACCAATGCCGCCGCAACCAGGATACCTTTGTTCTCAGAACGGAAAAGGATGATACCTGCAGTGAAAGCAAAAGCCAGCAGCGGTCCGCGGCTCTGGGTATAAGCCAGCCCCATGAGGATAGCCACAAAAGAGAAAATGATGAATTTTCTGTTGAGGAATACAAACTTCTTGAGTGTAAGTATATACAATGAAAGTACCGCCAGGAACAAACAGATCACAGAAGTTGCCACGGTGCCCACAGATCCGCGTGCACGGCGGGCCAGCTCTGCTGCGCCTTCCATATTCTCCAGCACTTCATTGGCAGAGAGATCTGTATTCGGGATGAGGAACATACCAAAGAGTCGCGGCGAGATAACCGTACCGGCTCCCAGCAAGGCGGTAGCCACACCTGCAATGAGCAACCACTTAATGAAGTGTTTCACATCAGCATAGCTCTGCAGCAGGCAACCGGCAATAGCAATCGTCATCGGTACGTAAGCCGCCTTCAGCAGAAATTTCACCACCTCCTGCGCAGCACTCATACCGCCATATAACAGGCCGTTGAAATTTCCCAGCAGGTGAATGAGCCACCATACCAACGCGAGCCTGAAAGTAGCCAGGCTCCATACTTTCACGCCATTCGGCTTTTTGACCACGCATACCATGAAAGTGTAAAAGACGAAGATATCGTCAAAGCGTATATTCATTGGCAGCGTACCATACAACAGCGAGTTGGGATACAGCCAAATGGCAAACCACATGAACACCAATCCTGTCATTGGTTTCACTGCAGTTCTGTACATCATGAACAGAAAAAACAAAACAACTACAATCGCCATTCTATACCTTTATAAATACTTATAGTAAACGCTGATAAATACGCTCCATCTTCGTTGTGGTGAACTTCACATCAAAGTGTTGCACAATATGATGCTGCGCTGCAAGCCCTATCCGGCGCCTCCGTGGCTCATCGCGTAACAGCGACAGGATGGCGTGCGCCAACGCCTGCGCATCTTCAGGCTCGGCCAGCACGCCGTTCTTGTCATTTTCTATAATTTCCGGGAATGAACCGATGTCGGTAGCTATCACAGGAACGCCCGCTGCCATTGCTTCTGCAGCCGCTAACCCGAAGCCCTCGCCAAGAAAATTCCTGTAGGGAATACTCGGCGTACATACCACGGTGCATTCAGACAGATACTGCGCCGCATTGGGCACCTGTCCCAGGAAAAGTATTTCATGTTGTCTGTTGAGCTGCTGCACATCCGCTTTCAGCTGTTCCTCAAAACCGATTCTCTTCTTCTGCGCTGCAGATTCTCTGCCAATAATGACAAAGCGCGCATCCGGCAGTTCCTTCAATACCAGGTCAGCCGCCTTCACAAAATATGCATGCCCTTTAAGCGGTGATATGGTGCCAAGGATCGCTATCAGCGGCATATGCTCCTGTACACCCGCAAGGTGCCGTAAATGCCCGTTGGCAGCAGCATTCACCACCCTGTTCACATCCACGCCGTTATATACCACCTTCGATTTCTTCCTGGCAACCGCCGGAAGACTCTTCTCCACAAAAAGGCTGATCGGCACAATCACATCACAGAAGAAACGTGTGCCAAAAGCCACCGCTTTTCCACGCATCCCGGAAGACACCGTAGCGCCATGCCAATGCCATACGCACGGGGTCGAAGTAAGCCGGCAGGCTATACCTGCCAGGATATGATGCGGGAAATAATTCACGTCCAGCACCTGTATCTTATGCTTTCTCATACCACGAGCCAGCAACACCGCGCCTTTGAAAGCAATGAACATCTTCTTTGTGTTCAGCCTTATCTTTTGCAGTTTGCCGCGGCCACTGCCATAATTCACCAGTCGCCCGCCAGTGAGTATCACCGTCTTGTCGAAATAACGCTTCAGTGTATCATGACTTGGTCCGTCCCCCAGAAAAAAGCCCACTACATAAAAAGCATCCCTGTCTATATTTTGCAGCAGAAGACGAACGTATTCCACAACACCGCCTCCTTCTCCTCCGTCGAAAAAGAAGCCTACCCTTATTTTTCCATCTTGATTCATCTCTTTCATCATCATCAGTATTTATGATTCTCCGGAGGAAAATGTCTATCTCGGTTTCAGTGATTTCATCAATGTCTGCACATCAGACTTTCTCATCACCAAACACTTCGTTATATCCAGGTTATAATGTCTTTTACAGATAGTGAGGCAGGTAATACAGGAAAACACATTCCCGCACATCACCGCAATAGCAGCACCTTCTATACCCATCTTACCAACGGTGAGCCAGGTAACTGTACCCACAATAGTAAAGGTGCAGAGCAGGATATACATGGTGGTCATCGCTTTACCGTCTCCTGCCAGCAGGTTGTTGCAGATACTGGAGATAGTGATGAAAACAAGCGATGATGCAAGTATGCGCAATGCCGTGTTAGCCCCGTAAAAAGCAGAACCATACAGCAGGTGAATAATATACTTGCTGAAGATGAAGACCACGGCCGATATACAGAAACTCACCGTAGAACTGACGCGCATCGCGAATTGTGCCTGCTTGGTAAGCATTTCTCCTTTCAGCCCGGCCCATTTGGCATACAGCATAGAGCCAACAATGGAAGGGATCATAGTAATCATACCGCTGATAGCCACCGCCCTGGTGTATAAACCCACCTGGCTGAAATTCTGCTGCTGCGAATAACGTAGTAGCATTACCGTTACATTGGCGGTAAGCACATACAGGAAGTTAGACGCCGACAATTTAACACTGTATTTCAGTAAAGAACCGAGCAGCTTCCAGTTGAGCGGCATGCTTAACTGCACATGCTCACGCAGAAAATAAAACAGGGTGAGACATGCCAGCGTATTGCCAACTCCCAATGCCGTGATGGCAAAGCTGGAACTGCGCTGACTCAGTAGCAACATCAGCAGGCCGCCCAGCAGCACAATGATACGGGGCAGCATATCGATGATCACCATCCGTTTGGAGGCCAGCTGCGCTACCAGCACAGGCCGTAGCGTCGCCGTATTCAGCAGCGCAGCAGATCCGAAAGAAAAGAGCGTTGCCGTAATAAATCGTATGGTGCCGAAGTAAGATGGATTGAACATCACCGCCGCCGTAAAACCTATTACCAGCAAGGCGCCGAGCAATAGCGAAATTTTGGCGGTATTGGATACAATATCTTTCGGATCGTATTTAAGATTGTTGAGGAAATAGATACTTGCGGTACCCATCCCTAATGAAACAAAGGTTACCACCACCATCTGGGCGGAACGGAATAGCTCATACTGTCCCATGCCCCCGGGCCCCAAAGCCCTGGAGTAAATCACACCGGCCAGCATGTTCAGCATAATGCCACTCATCTGACCAGCGGTAACGAATATACTTTTTCGTAAAAAGCTCATAACTACTTTGCGTATTTCTTATAAATCTTCACGATCTTATTCATCCAGTTAAGCGATGAATAATCACCTTCTACCTTACTGGTGGCATTCTTTATCAGTTCGTCGCGGCGGCCGGCGTTATGCAGCAGTGTATCCATTGCATTGGCAAGATCCTGTGCGTTGGCAGGCTTCACCAGGAGGCCGGTATTATTGTGTTCTATCAGTTCTGCCAATCCTCCGATGGCGGAGGCAACAGGCACTGTGCCGGCAGCCATTGCCTCTGTTACGGCAAGGGAAGTGGCTTCAATCACACCACTCGCAGGCACAGAAGGTACAATCACCCCTTTGGCTTTTGCAAACAACGGCAGAAGCCTGTTCCGGGGCACCGGCCCCAGAAACACCACCCGGGATGTCATGTTGAGATTGGCAGCAAGATCTTCCAGGTCTTTACGCAACGGCCCCTGTCCGGCTATTGCCAGCTGGCATTCCTGATCTTTCACCAGCGCCAGCGCTTCAATCGCATAGCGTACACCGGTCTTCTCCACAAGACGGCGCGGCACCAGGAAGTAAGGTTGCTTCACCGGCAGGTCCACCGTCTCCTTAGCCATGCTTCTTACTTCGCCTACATTGACGCAGTTGAACATCACATCTATTTTCGTAGGGTCTACACCATAGTCTTCTTTCAGGATGGCTGCCTGACCACTGTCTACTGCAATGAAATGCTGCACACGCTGAAATGAAAGCGTTTCACAATCAATGATCAGCTGTTTATAGGCAGGCAATTTATCTGCGCCGCCCATTTGCGCTTCGTATAAAGCAGGCCCGTGCACGGTCTGGATAACGGGTGTTCCGTTGAGATTACGGCACTGCAACACAGCATAGGAAGCATATACATCATGCGTATGAATCACATCGGGTTTGAAATGGCTGATCTCCGCAGTCACCAGCTGTGTAATACGGTGGAGCACTGCTTTGAAGTTTTGGCTGACGAAGCGGTTCTTATCTCCCAGCGTCAGCAGCAAACGCAGTGCCTTGGCCCATTTCGGAGACTGCGCCATACCACCCTGTATCAGGCGTACTTCATGACCATTTGCTTTGAGTTCGGCTATCAGTATTTCAACATGCGTACTCAGGCCGCCTGAGTGGGGTATACGCTGCTGTGTTGTGATTAACACCTTCATTGTAACCTATTTTGACATTTTTCGTAAAAAAAATCCGACCGGGCGCTTCATCTGCACTTTCATTCCTCTCCACAACAATGTTCTGATCCATCGTTTTGCCTCCCGCCTTTCGTTATCAGAAAAAGAAACATTCGTTTCCAACAATTCCGGTATACAAGTAAAATTGCTCCGGGAAAGCTGCTGCTGTTTATCAAACGCTTCTTTCCAGGGAGCCTTAAAATCCGGCTGCTGCAGGCATTCCAGTATCCTGTCGGCATATGCCGGAGAGAGTTTATCCATCGGCACTATACGGTCTTCCAGTGAAAGACGGCGCATGAACTCACTCACTTTATGATCATACGGCACCGCTACGAAGCTTATACCCATCGCAGCTGCAAATACACATCCGTGCAATCTCATCGACAACAGAAAATCAGCATGCCTGACCTCCTGTAATGCATCATCCAGGTCTGCCGGCACATGAATACTGATCTTATCCCTGTAGCGCTCATCAAAACGGTCAATGAGCTGCTCATAGAATTTTTTGTCATGTGCAGACTCATACCCCAGCATCCTGATATGCACACCATTATCAATCAGACGGCTGCAAATGCCCACTAGTCCAGCTTCATCAAGGTCGGGCCATTTGCGGAAAGCAAGGGCCACCACCGGTACTTTATGGGCCGCCGGCCGCTTCGTAACATGCTGCTGCAGTTCCAGTGAAGGCACCACATCAGCCGTTACCGTTATCTTATCGGCATCAACGCCGCATTCTTTCAGTACGCGTTTACTTTCTTCATCCCTGACCTGCACCTTCACCATGCGGTTGCACGTAAAAGCAGTGAGCCGCTTCAGCCATGGACTTTTAATAGGCCCCACGCCTATCCCCACAGTCATTACCCTGCGGTTGAACAGGATGCCGATGCAGGCAGGCAGCAGGTGTGCCGGAATAGTGGTCCAGCTATGCACATCCTGAAGAATGCCGCCGCCGCCAATGACGATCAGGTCACTTTTTCTGGCGCTCCTGTAATGCAGCAGAAAATTAGACCAGAAGTCCTGCGAAGGATAGAAACCCTTCAGCGCTACCGCATCCGTAATGCCGGTAAAGTCCCTCGTATATGCCGGGCTGCGTGTAACGATATTACACACCGCACCGGGCAGTTGTGTTCTTACGCCTTCGTAAACGGCCAGGGATACAGCTTCATCGCCAACGTTTGCCGCGCCGAAAAAGCCGGTCAGAAAGATGCTGCCGGAAAATGTTGTGTTCTTTGTTGCCATGTCTGTTTTTCTTGTCCACAGCGCAGCACGATATGGTTATCCTTTGACAGAGAAATGCTCTATCTTTTTGCTGCGCTTCAGGGCCATATAGATCGAGTCCTGTTGTTTCAATTCCTGGTATTCCGCTTCATTTCTGAACTTGATTACCTTAGCCGGGTTGCCGCCTACTACTGCCATAGGCGGCACATCTTTAGTCACCACCGCACCCGCACCGATAATAGCCCCCTCGCCTATTGTGATACCGGGAACAATGATTACACTGCCACCGATCCATACATTTTCACTGATGCGTACCGGTCTCAATACAGTAGCGCCATCATAAGGAATAGCGGTGGCGCCTTCGTAACGGTGGTTAGCCGTATAAATACTTACATGTGGGCCCATGATCACGCCGGATGCTATATGCAACCCCCCTTCACTCGATAAAAAAGCATAGGGTCCAATGTAGATATGATTACCGAATTGGATATGCTGAGGGAAAGTGGCTTTAATACCCTGCGCGATCACAACATTTTCGCCCAGCTTAAAAGAAGCCAGGGGCGTATCATTAGCCCAGTGGTAGACTTTTTTTACAAGTGCTTTTAATTTCTTTGTAAGTATGCCCACGGTTTATCAATAAACGGTTCTCAATAATGATATTGCTATAAAGATTTTTCAATAATGATCTGTGATCAGATAAACTGTTCCACAACAGCCTCTCTGCTGAGCATCCTGGCGATACGGTGACATGCTTTACCGTCTCCGTATGGGTTCACCGCCTGTGCCATGCTGTTGTATACGTCTTCATTGTCGAGCAACGCACTTACTTCCTCCTTGATCTTCTCCTCATCTACACCTACCAGTTTCACGGTGCCGGCATCTACGGCTTCCGGACGTTCGGTGGTATTACGCATCACCAGCACAGGCTTGCCTAAGCCGGGTGCTTCCTCCTGCACGCCGCCACTGTCGGTAAGTATCAGACAGCTCTTGCTCATGAGGTATACAAACGGCAGGTAATCCAGCGGAGAGATGATGTAGACATTCGCAAGGTCTGCCTGCTGCAGAATTTCGTTCACCGGCTTGCGCACATTCGGATTGAGGTGCACAGGATATACGAAATCCACTTCAGGATATTTTTCTGCGAGTGATTTGATAGCATAACAAATACTGCGGAAACCATCGCCGAAGTTTTCGCGGCGATGCCCTGTAATCAGCACCAGACGCCTGTTTACACGGTTGTTGCCATCCCAGGCTGCCAGCAATGATGCAGGCAGCCCTTCCTGTACCAGGCGTGCTTCCACAGCTGTCTTCATATTCTCTTCGCGCTGCATTTTTCCCAGTACCATATGCAGTGCATCCAGCACGGTATTGCCGGTAACAAAGATGTTTTCTTCGCTTACATTTTCGGCGAGCAGATTTTGTTTTGATAATCTGGTAGGAGCAAAATGATAGGTGGCAATACGCCCTGTTATACTACGGTTCATCTCTTCCGGCCAGGGGCTGTATATATTGTGAGTTCTTAAACCCGCTTCCACATGGGCAACCGGAATCTGCTTGTAAAAAGCAGCAAGTGCGGCCGCTGTAGAAGTAGTGGTATCGCCATGCACCAGCACCACGTCCGGCTTCGCATCTTCCAGTACATCGCGCATACCTGCCAGCACACCCACGGTTACGTCATAGAGGTCCTGGCCCTGTTTCATAATCTTGAGATCATAATCAGGCTTCACTTCAAAGATATTGAGTACCTGATCCAGCATTTCCCGGTGTTGGCCTGTAACACAGACCTTCACGTCAAAAGTGCCCGGATGTTTTTCCAGTTCCTTTATCAGGGGGCACATTTTAATAGCTTCCGGACGCGTGCCGAATACCAGCAATACTTTGTTCATATGTTTTGTCATAAGAATTTGCTTTTAAATCAAATGCCGTTGCCGCCAAACCATTCATACGTGAGCACAAGGCCATCAGCCACGCTTACACGCGGATCATATCCGATCAGTTGCTTCGCTTTTGAAATATCAGCCAGACTGTGCCTGACATCTCCTTTCCTTTCAACACCGTAATCCGGCTTTATTTCTACCGCCGCACATTTACAAATCATCTCCCACAACTGATTCAGGGTAGTTCTTTCACCGAAGGCGATATTGACAACTTCCGAGTGGTCAATGTTTTCCCTGAACATCGCTTTGATATTGGCCTGCACCGCATTCTCCACAAAAGTGAAGTCCCTGCTGGTTTCACCATCCCCATTGATCACCGGCGTGCTCTTATGGATGGCTGCATCCATGAACAGCGGGATCACAGCCGCGTAGGCGCCTTTGGGATTCTGCCGCGGACCAAACACATTGAAGTAACGCAATCCGATAGTATGGAAATCGTATACTTTTGAAAACACATTCGCATACAGCTCATTGACATACTTCGTCACTGCATAAGGCGACAATGGATTCCCGATCAGGTCTTCCTGCTTGGGAAGTCCCGGATGATCACCATACGTGCTGGAGCTGGCAGCATACACCATTCTTTTTACGCGTGCATCCCGCGCGGCTACCAGCACGTTCAGGAAACCTGAGATGTTCACTTCGTTGGTTGTAATGGGGTCATTGATAGAACGGGGTACAGAGCCAAGCGCAGCCTGATGGGTAACATAATCGATCCCCTCCGCTGCCTGCCTGCACGCTGCCGCATCGCGTATATCCCCTTCTATCAGTTCAAAAGCCGGGTTATCAGTGAAAGCACTGAGATTATTCTTCGAACCTGTGGAGAAATTATCCAGCACCCGCACCCTGGCCGCTCCGTACTTCAGCAGGTACTCCACTATGTTGGAGCCTATAAAGCCGGCGCCACCTGTTACGAGAAAAGAACTGCGGGACAAATCCCCTGTATGAAAAGCTACGTCGTACATGCAAAAAATATATAGCGTCTTTTAATTGATCTTATAACCTTGCGTCCACCACTTCTTTTGGCAGCACGCCCTTCACGTCGTATATCACGGCCTTGTCTTTACATACAGCTTTCAGGTCGATGTCATTGAACTGGTGATGCGCAACTGCCAGCAGTACTGCATCATAGCGGGCGCCTTCAGGTATGCTCGTCGTGCAGTCCCAGCTGTATTCATGCTTCACCTCAGCAGGATCTGCCCACGGATCATGAATGCAGATGTTCATTTCATATCCTTTGAGTGTATTGAGAATATCCACTACTTTAGTATTGCGCACATCCGGGCAGTTCTCCTTGAAAGTGATACCAAGTACCAGTACATTCGCACCTTTCACAGGCACTTCCTTCTTCACCATCAGTCGCACTACTTCATGCGCCACATATGCGCCGATACCATCGTTCACGCGGCGGCCCGCCAGTATAATTTCAGGATGGTAACCCACTTCCTGTGCTTTCTGCGCCAGATAGTAAGGATCCACACCTATACAGTGACCACCTACCAGACCCGGTCTGAACTTCAGGAAGTTCCATTTGGTACCGGCAGCCGCCAGTACATCAGAAGTATCAATGTCCAGCAGGTTGAATATTTTCGCCAGCTCATTCACAAAAGCGATGTTGATGTCGCGCTGCGCATTCTCAATCACCTTAGCCGCTTCCGCCACTTTGATAGATGCCGCCTTATGCGTACCCGCCTTGATAACAGAGCGGTACAGCTCATCCACTTTCTCTGCCACTTCAGGGGTAGAACCGGAAGTCACTTTTAATATCTTGGTAACGGTATGTTCCTTATCACCCGGGTTAATACGTTCAGGAGAATAACCTGCGAAGAAGTCTACATTGAACTTCAGACCCGAAACCTTCTCCAGGATGGGTACACACTCGTCCTCTGTTACACCCGGATATACGGTAGATTCATACACAACAATATCTCCTTTCTTCAGCACCTTACCTACCGTTTCGCTCGCTCTGTGCAGCGGTGTAAGATCAGGGCGATTATGCCTGTCCACCGGGGTAGGCACCGTTACAATAAAGTAGTTAGCCGGCTTTATCAAATCCAGTTTATTGGTACAATACAGCCCAGTAGCCGCATTCACGTCAGGAGTGATCACACTTTTAAGTTCCTCCGTGTCCACCTCAAGTGTATGGTCACGGCCTGCCATCAGTTCAGAGATCCTTGCTTCGTTGATATCGAAGCCAAAAGTTTTGTATTGCTTTGCAAATTCAACAGCTAACGGTAATCCAACGTACCCTAACCCAATTACTGCAATCCTTTTTTCCTGATTCATATTAACGATTAGTTTTCTTTGGAGTTTTATTTATCAATAAATTAAGACTTTCCTATCAAGTGCCGGATACGCTTCACCACCCCTTTGGGTTTGGTCACCTGCGTATAACCATAACCGTATCCATAACCATAACCATACCCATAATTCCTGCCGGCCTTCACATCATTCACGATCAGGTTGATCTTCGGCATCTTCCGTTGTGCAGACAGATCATTAGGTATTCCCAGCTGCTGCTTGAAGGTAAAACTCTGACGTACGAGATAAAGCGTAGCATCAGCAAAGCGGGCCAGCAGCTGTGCATCTGTTACCAGTCCGATCGGCGCGGTATCCACAATGATATAATCGAACAATTCACGCAGCTCGCTAAACATCCTTTCCGTCTGTTCCAGCAGCATCAGTTCTGCGGGGTTTGGCGGAATAGGGCCTGACGAGATCACAAAACAGTTCTCGTGTATCCCTGAGGGTTTGATCACCGCTTCCAGCGAACTTTTGCCGATAGCGTAAGTACTGAAGCCGATACGATTGTCTACCTTCAGCTTTTCAGACAGTTTGGGCTTGCGGAGGTCCATCTCCAACAAAACTACCTTTTTACCGGACAACGCCAAAACCGAAGCCAGATTGGCCGCTACGAAGGATTTACCCTCACCGCTCATACTGGATGTCAGCATAATGGTTTTGTGCTGCGCACCGGCAAGCACAAACTGCAGGTTAGTACGCAATGCCCTGAACTGCTCTGCAATGGGCGTTACAGCATCCTTTTTCACCACAACCAGTTCTTTAGTAGAAGTATGGCCTATCTCACCTATAACAGGCAGATGTGTAGCCCCGGTAATATCCTTCTTGTTGGTGATGCGGATGTTGAGCAATCCTTTCACATACAGTCCGCCGGTTGGCAATGCGATACCGGCCACAATCGCCAGTAGGTATATCAGCAGCCTTTTCGGTTTGAATGGCAGCGGATCACTCTTGGCAGGATCGATGATCCTCGCCACCGCCAGGTTGGAAGACTTGGACAAGGCCGACTCTTCACGCTTCTTCAGCAGGAACAGGTACAGTTCCTGTTTGATAGCCTGCTGACGCGAAATATCGAGAAACAGCCTCTCTTTCGCAGGCACTTCCTGGATCTTTTTATTAAGGTTGCCGGAGCTGCGCTGCAACTCAGCAATGCTTACTTCTATACCTCTCTTCAGTGAACCAAGGTTCGAGATAAGGTCCGACCTCAGATTGCTCAGCTGCTGATCGATATTTTTAATCATCGGGTTATTCTCTGTGGTCGACAACAATTGCCTTGCCCTTTCGAGCTGCAAAGTATTATAACGTTCCACAAGACCCAGGAAAGTAGGATCCTGCACAACCAATGAAGAAGGCACCACACGGGCCTGATTACCCTCATCCTGCATATAGCGGTGCATTGACTCCACGATGTTAAGACGCACTTGCTGATCCACCAGCTGCTTCGAGAAATCACCGGTACCAGCCACCAATAGCTTGGCCTGCTCCTGTAAATCAGCAACGGCATTAGACTGTTTGAACTGCTGGATGTCTTTCTCTACACCAGATAGCTCTCTGGTCACCGCTACCAGCCTGTTATCAATGAACGCGATGGTACTGTCAGCAATCTTGTTCTTATCATCCACACTGGCCCTCATGTAATTCTCTACCAGTTTATTGAGGATCGCTTCCCCCCTTTCAGGGATCGCGTCCGTGATAGTGAGCGCTACAGTGCTTACCTGCTTATTGGGCACTTCCATGGTAACAAGTCCCCTGTATTTCGCCACCGCCTGATCCACCGAGATGACGGTTACATCATAATCTTTGTTGACCAACACAAATTTCGGATGGCGCACCATCCTGACAATACCCTCCCTCAAATGAAGCGTATCATTCCAGTTAGCCTGTCTCGTGAGACCCGGACGGCTCAGGGTGAATTTATCCTCCCCGATAGGCCTAACCGTATAAATCATTTTCTGAAGACTGTCGCTCAGTGTCACCCACTCCATAGTGAATGGCAGATTGCTGTACTGGTCCGTTTTCTTCACACGTCCGTCAGCGATATACATAACGTTCAGCTGCAGGCCCTTCACCACGCTTTCCATGATGGAACGGGAACTGAGTATCTCTACTTCATTGTCCACCGAGCTTTTACTGTTAAAGAGTTCCAGCTCACTGAGTAACTCCTCTCCGGGAAGGTTTCCTCCTTTCTGATCATCCTGTACCAGTATCTTGGCATTGATCTTATAACTGGGCGTAGCATAGCGCAGATATAACCACGCACATACGCCGGTAAGGATGATACTCAGTACATAAATATACCAGTGCGACCGGAGGCCGTCCAGTACTTTTCTCAGATCGAATACACTGTCCTGTTGCTGTGCAGGCGGTGTTGAACCGTTCGCGGAAAATGGGTTCTTTGAATTAGTATTCTCGTACATGCAAATGCTTTAAAGGATTAGAACTTAACTCTTGTTAATATTACCACCAGTAGCGTGATAGCAGAACTTATGATCGTAATATTCCTTAACCGTGAAGCATCTGTTGCCACTACTTTTGATTTGTTCGGTTCCACATATACCACATCTCCCTGTTGCAGATAGTAATAGGGCGAGGTGAACAAGTGGCTATCGTTCAGGTTGAATCTCGCAAACTCTTTTTTACCGTCCCGCTCTCTTATCAGCAGTACGTTTTCACGTTTGCCAAAGATAGTCAGGTCTCCCGCCATCCCTATCGCATCGAGCAGAGTAACTTTTTCATTGGGCATCACATAGCTGGATGGCCTTGCCACTTCGCCAAGCACCGTGATTTTAAAGTTGGCGTATCTGACATTCACCACAGGATCTTTATAATACTGTGCAGCCTTTGCAGTCACCTCTGTTCTTACCTCTTCTGTCGTTTTATCTTTTACAAGCAGTTTACCAATCAACGGCAGCACTACATTGCCGTCCTTATCTACCAGGTATCCGCTGATATTACCACCGGGAGCAGCAGAAGCAGTCGATGAACCGATTGTCGGCCATGCAGCCGTATTCTGCTGGTTTAGTACGGAAGTGGCGCCGGCATCCAGTGTCTGGATCGTAATCTGCAGAATATCATCCACCTGGATGCGCGGTGTACTGTAACTCGCTTCAGCTACGCTTTTAAGCCTGCCGGTATCCGGAATGTCCTTGAAATAAGTAACATTCTTCGGACCAGCGCAGGAAAATAAAAACACACTGATAATTGCGGCCATTGCCAGACGGCCCACACGGCGACTCTTAAAAAAGTTGACTAAACGGGAGCACTGCTCCCCCACGGTAAGCTTCATAATTTAATGCACGATTTTGAATAAGAAGGTCCCATCCAGGCATGTAAGATGCCATGGTAAATACAATACAGGACTAATCTTTTACAATTTTATTTTATCTCTATCCAGTTCCTCGTATGCTGAATTCTTGCTGATAAACTCCGGCACCAGCCCCTTCATGAGGGCCACGGTGGGTGTCAGGTAATGCTGCTGCGCTGACTCTATGAGCTCATTGATCTTGAGATTCACCTCTGAAAAGCTGTAGCTTCTCACTTTAGCTATCAGTATTTTTTCGTGATAGGTGGGCAATGTATTTTCAGCATTATTAAGCAATTCTTCATATAGCTTTTCGCCGGGACGCAAGCCAGAGTACACAATCTGTACATCTCTTCCGGGTTCTTTACCAGCCATGCGGATCATCTTTCTCGCGAGATCCACTACCTTCATGGGCTTACCCATATCGAACACAAATATCTCCCCGCCCTTACCCATCGCACCGGCTTCCAGTACCAGCTGACAAGCTTCAGGAATAGTCATGAAATAACGGGTTATCTCAGGATGCGTAACCGTAATAGGTCCTCCCTTCTCCAACTGTTTCTTGAATCGCGGAATAACAGACCCATTAGATCCCAGTACATTACCGAACCGGGTAGTGATAAATCTCGTGGGCGGCGCGCTGTAAACAGGACCCGCCTTTTTATATAGTTCGTTGATATGGTTATTGAATGATTGTGTGAAAATCTCCGCGATGCGTTTGGAGGCGCCCATCACATTAGTAGGATTCACTGCCTTATCCGTAGATACCATCACAAATTTCTCTACCCCAAACTCTACTGACAACTCAGCAAGTATTTTGGTACCCACTACATTGTTCATCACTGCGATAGACGGATTCTTTTCCATCATAGGCACATGCTTGTAAGCAGCGGCATGATATACTATAACAGGCGCATACACCTCAAACAGTTGCTGCATACGGATTCTGTCGCACACGTTACCAATGTATGGTATGATCGGTATGTCCGTGGTTTTTTCAGCCATCTCCAGCTCCAGTTCATGCAGCGGTGATTCAGCCTTGTCACAGAGAATAATAACCGAAGGTTCATACTTCACCAGCTGTCTTACAATTTCACTACCGATAGAGCCGGCTGCACCGGTAACCAGGATACTTTTGCCTTTGAGTTCCTGGCTGAGCTGCTGGTTCTTGATATCTATCACAGATCTTTCCAGCAGGTCTTCGATGTTGATGTCTTTCAACTGAATGGTATTGTTATTCATGCCGTCTATCCATTGGCTTACTGGTACTATTTTTTTAACCCGGATATTGAGGGAGATACACTCTTCCACCAACTCATTGAAACGCTTGGTATCGATATAATCGTCAGGAATGAGCAGAAGAGATATTTTGCCCTGCTTCACCATTTTAAAGAGCTGCCCTCTGCGCGCAGAAAACACTGGCAACCCTTCAATAGATTTACCCGCATGCGTGCGCGCATCAGCCAGGAAGCCCACCACACGTATCTCCGAATCAGGCGCATTGCTGAGCGCCGTACGCAGCGCAAGGCTGCTAGAACCCGTATGAAAGATAGCAGCGCGTGTCCTGTTAACAGAACGAAAGTTGTTATAGTATTTAAAAATCCATTTGACTACAAGACGGTAAGATAACAGCAGGAAAGAGCTGATGAAGAAATTAATAAGGATAACTGACAATGGAAAGAGAAGCGCATCCGCGCTCAGTATATGCGAGTAGCCGATAGTAATACACACGCAACAGCTGATAATATTCAGCAACGCAATATTCCCGATATCTGAAAGGCTGGTATGCCTCACAATACCACGGTATGTACGTAACAGGAGCGATAATACAAGATTCACTCCTAATGTAACCAATGAGATCTGCAATAGTGGATATGGAGCCAAAGCCTCCACATCAAAATTCAACCTGAGCAGATACGCCAGATTAATGGCCAGAACGGAGCACCCAAGGTCAAGTAACAATATAAGCCATGACGGGGTAATCCATGATGATCGATGCACCATAGGTTTCAATAATAAGATATGATTAATTTATACTCAGTCGTCTAATCAATAAAGCTGCGCATGTGTGTCCAGGTTTTTCATAGTTGCGCTTCTCTTCTCTGATCAGATCGTTTATTCACTAGTTCGCATTATATGGTATACTTTAACGTATATCTTTTTTTGGTTTCTAAAGATACGCAAAGTAAACACTAAATTTTGATAAGTTCTGTTATGAAAAGGTAAACATTTAAAAAAAAAATCCATTAAAATTTAAGAACATATCAAAACCACCTCAATAAACAATCTGCAAATGAAGGAGCACTAACTATACCTGACCGCTCTGAATAGCCCTGGTTCTGTATTTTATCCATTCTTCTTTTCGGGCTTATAACAGGAACGAGTATACGCAAACGGCGAACTCAACAACAAAACTTGCTGCAACATGTTTTAATGAAAACATTCACTTTCCGGGAATGAAATACACGTTCTTTTAACAATCTTCCTGGACCCGAAAGACTGCTACTTAATGGTGTCTCTAAAGTAATACTAAGTCGATGCATGGCACTAAATTTTATGCTGGTTAACTAAAGTTCGATATGGTTCTTCTAATCCCGATTTAATAAGTATTTTCAACGGACGCTTTTGGAGCAAACACCATACCAGTTTTATACTTGCGAACAAATATAGACAATTAAACGCATTACTCCGCGATTTATGTGTGCCAATTAAGGAAGAATTAATACGGTGAGACTTCTGGCCCCATGAGCCCCCAAAACCAACGACTGTTCGATATCCGCTGTCTTCGATGGCCCGGCGATAAACACACCAAACCCGGACTGTGGTGCACCTATCCTTTCATATGCCTCATGCATAGTAGCCAGAATATTCCCGCGCGACAAAATTATGGCAAGATGCTGGCAGATAAACGGCAGCACCCTTATTTTTATTTCCTGCTCCGTAACCCACACCGATCCGTTCTCTGCTATGCCCCACTGACCATTCACCACAGCCATATCCACATCTTCAAGCGCATGCGGATCTTCGTGTACCCAGTCCTGTTGGTCCGCATCTTCCGCTACAATAACCCGCTTCAGATCAGGATAACGCTCACGTAGCAATGGTAATACCTCCGACTTATTCCCGACCTCGCACAACACTCCTCCCAACCCCTCCAACACCTTACGGAATGCCTCCAGCGTTGCAGGCATAGCGCCTGACAACCCATCCAGTGAAGGCAACCCCGTTTCCTCCGGCTGGTTCTTTTTTACTGCCGCCAATATCTTTTCCCTGCTACTCATGACCCTTTATTTTCTGTATCCTCGTTTTTATTTTCTGCATACCACTCCGAAAATGATTGCTTCGGAGCTACCGGCATCTCTCTTTGTTTATACCAGGGATTAAACCGGTTGTTCACCATCCCCGGAAATGCGCGCATCACCCAACGGCCCATCTTACCCGCACGCTTATAATTACCAGGCTTCGACAATACCGCGCTCATCACCTTCATGCCCGCCGTCTTTGACGCAGTAGTATATCCCTCTTTCACCAATACCTGTCTCCATTTATACAGCTGCTGATGTATATCGATCTTCACCGGGCATACATTCGTACAGGAGCCGCATAGCGTAGACGCAAACGGCAGGTCTGCGTAATGCTTCATATCCAGGTTGGGCGCCAGTATTGAACCGATAGGCCCTGCAACCGCGGTATGATAGCTATGCCCCCCACTACGCCTGTATACCGGGCAGGTATTCATGCAGGCAGCACAACGTATACACTTCAGCGAATTGCGGAAGTCCTCACGGCCCAGCTGCTGCGTACGGCCATTGTCTACAATTACAATATGCAGCTCCTTCCCCGCTGCCGGTTTCCTGAAATGACTGGAGTAAGTAGTAATCGGCTGCCCGGTAGCGCTACGTGCCAGCAAACGCAAAAACACTCCCAGGTGCTTCCGCTGCGGAATAATCTTTTCGATACCCATACAGGCGATGTGTACATCTGCCAGGTGGGCGCCCATATCGGCATTGCCTTCGTTGGTGCATACCACCATCTCGCCCGTTTCAGCAACCGCAAAGTTCACACCGGTAATGGCTGCACGCGATTGCAGGAACTCCTTCCGGAGATGCTGCCTCGCAGCCTCTGTGAGAAACTGCGGATCTGCGTTGCCCGCAGGCGTACCCAGATGTTCATGAAACAATTCTCCGATCTCTCCCTTCTTCTTATGTATACAGGGCAACACAATATGGCTGGGCGGTTCTTTCGCCAGCTGTACAATGCGCTCGCCCAGATCCGTATCAATCACCTCAATGCCATTGGCCTCCAGGTGCGGATTGAGATGGCATTCCTCCGTGAGCATGGATTTACTTTTCACCATGCGCTGCACGTTATGTTTCTTCAGAATACCAGTAACTATATCATTATGCTCTGCAGCATCGGCAGCCCAGTGCACAACAGCGCCGTTGCTGATGGCCTGCGCTTCAAACTCCTGGAGGTAACTGTCGAGATTCCCCAGCACATTCCGTTTGATCGCTGAAGCGGCCTCCCTGAGCTGCTCCCATTCAGGAATGCTCCATGCCTGGCGGTCACGCTTGGCGCGCACCCACCAAAGCGTTTCATTGTGCCAGTCTACGCGCGGCTCATTCTCGTTGAAACGTTGGGATAATGTTGCGTGGTCATTACTCATGGGATGGTCTGATTGAGGATTTCGGCAATATGCATCACTTTAACAGCTTCATTGTTACGGCGCAGAACTCCTTCCAGGTGCATCAGGCAGCTCACATCTGTTCCGGTAATCACCGTAGCGCCATGCCTAACGTGATCGGCTATACGGTCTTTTCCCATCTTCACAGATACCGCTTCTTCCGCCACACAAAAAGTACCCCCAAAACCGCAGCACTCATCCTTTTGATCCAGCTCCACCAGCTCTACACCGGCTACCATTTTAAGCAGCTGCTCCGGCTTTGAGAATGGCGCCGCCACCAGCTCACTGGCCTGGGCAAGCATCAGCCCCCGCTGACCATGACAACTCTGATGCAACCCCACCTTACAGGGAAACCGTGCAGGCAACGACGTTACCTTGAGCACATCAGTGAGGAATTCTGTCAATTCATATATGCGTGACCGTATCCCGGCAGCTGCCGTCTCCGCCGCAGGGTCATGAAGATGTTCCTTGATATGCAGTACGCAACTGCCCGAAGGCCCCACAATGTAGTCGTATTCAGCAAAGAGACGGGTGAACAGGCTGTTGCACTCATGTGTGAGATGCTCATAACCCGAATTAGCCATAGGCTGTCCGCAACAGGTCTGACCCTGCGGGTACTCCACGTCGCATCCCAGTTTTTGCAGCAGCTGTAGCGTAGCAATGCCCACCTGCGGATAAAACTGGTCTATATAACATGGTATAAATAATCCAACTTTCACGGATGCAGTGATTTAATGATCATGATCTCTGCAAATTTAACGGAGGTGACAGGAGGAATACTTCCTTATTTTTAACGGTTACTGGCTTAATTTTAAGATTTATTGATTTTGTTATTCATTTATGTAGTTATTTAAAATGCAGCGGAGACCTGTAGTTATTAAAACAGTAACAGATCTCCGCTGCATTTTAAATAACTACATAAGTAAATAACAAAATAACTACATAGATAACGCAAACACCTCTGCCAGCAGTTCATAAGAACGCAGCCTGTCTTCATGTTGTTCTGCAATGGTAGCAATCACCAGTTCATCTACCTCATATGCTGCGGCAAGCTGCTCCAGCTGGGCTTTCACACGCTCCGGCGTGCCGGCGACCATGCGGCCGCGATTAGCGTGTATGCGTTGTAGTTCTTCAGGCGTGTATTGTATATTTTTGATCTCTTCATAAACCACCTGCTCATCGTACCTCCCCTTTTCAAAACTCAGGAGGCGATGATCCATCACAGCCTGCATCTGCCCGGCCTTCTCTTCTGTTTCTGCACAGAATACGAAGATCCCGACACTCGCCTTAGGCGCTGCCAGATGTGCCGACGGCTTAAACTGCTCGCGGTATTTACGTACTGCCTGCGGCCCGCCTATCGGGTAGATGAAATGGGCAAACGACAACGCCATCCCGAAATGCGCCGCCAGCAAACCACTTTCACCACTGGACGTCAGTATCCAGAGATCCGGCGCCGATGGAATAAAGGGAATGGCTTTTACTTTCTCCTGTGCTGAACCCGGCGTAACCGTATCAGTTAGCCAGGCCTGAAGGTCCACCAATTGCTGTACAAATTCTTTGGGATCGAAGGTGTTGGAAGGATTGAGGATATGTGCGGTAAGGCGGTCGCCGCCTGGTGCACGTCCGATGCCGAGATCTATACGGCCGGGATAAAGCGCTTCCAGCAGGCGGAAATTCTCCGCTACCTTGAGCGTACTGTGGTTGGGTAACATCACCCCGCCTGATCCGATACGTATATGATTGGTTTCGCTGGCAAGCCTCGTAATGAGAATCTCCGGCGATGCGCCGGCCAGCGTCTTTGTGTTGTGGTGTTCCGACAACCAATAGCGTGTGTATCCCAGTTTATCAGCCAGCTTTGCCAGCTGTATGCTTTCCTGCAATGCTTCCATAGCGTTGCTGCCCCTGCGCACAGGGGACTGATCCAGTACACTTAGTTTCACGTCCTTTGCTTTTAATCATTCATAATTAATCTTTCATAATCTGTTCTTCCTGTTGTTTCTTTAAATACCATTGTACTGCGCGGATTTCGGCAAAGCTCACAGCCGGCCCTACACGCTCTTTGATAGGCCCTGCGGCAGTGGCGCCCAGCTCACGGATATGAGACATGATCAGTTTCACCGTCGCCTCCGGCACAAAGCGGGACAGCTCTATTTCACCAGCCTCCACACACTGGGCCAGATGGCTCTCAACAGTGCTGACGGCCAGCTGCCTGGCAACGGCTATGTCTGCGATGGACTTCCCTCCGAGATAAAGCTCCAGCGTGCCTCTGCGGCTGCTCCCCTTTTCCACCTTGCCTTTTGCAGTGGGAGGAGTGACGGCCTTTGAAGCGCCAGCCTCTTCTCTCAGTTCCAGGTAATTCTTCAGCCCCTTCGTGAAGTTAAGATCAGCATAAGACGCATCCCATACCTGCTCTAACTTGTGCCAGAAATCAGATTCCAGCACCATCAGTTGTAACAGGTACTTCTTCGACTTACCCTTCTTCACTTCAACCATGTGTTCTCTTAACGGCGTAATCAGGTCTTCATAAATACTCTTCGTAAAATATCCGATGGCCTTGCTCACCCGTTCTTCGAACTGGTCTGTTTCCCCGGTCTGTACAGCCGTGTCCAGCAACTGATTCAGCTGAATGCCAAATCTGGCGGCCACTTCCTGCTGTTGTTCCACCCTGGCAGACAGATGCCTGCTCAGCGTCAGCGATGCATCGATATCAGGGACTTTCTTATCCTGTATCCATACAGCGAAGCTGCGCGCATTGGCCTGCATGCGGTACCAGTCGAACAACTGCAGCAGCGAGGATGCCTGATACTTCTTACGCTCCACCTCCAGTAGCACGACCAGCTCATTGGCCTCGTTTTCCTTTTCAGCAAAATCGATCACCTGCTGATCTGTTTTAATGCTGCCGTAGCCGATACGCGAATGCAGCACAAGCCCGTCCAGCGATGTACAGCGGCTCAGCGCCACATATACCTGCCCCGGGGCAAATGCATATCCGGCATCGATGATGGCTCTCTCAAAGGTCAGGCCCTGGCTTTTGTGAATAGTGATCGCCCAGGCAAGCCTGATAGGGAACTGTGTAAAACTGCCGATTTCCTCTTCTTCAATGGTATTTTCTTCCTGATTGTAGGTGTAACGGATGTTGCGCCAGGTTTCTTTTTCCAGCTTCAGTTCTTCATGAGAGCCGGAAAGCACCAGCATAATCTCGTTTTCATCGATATGGGAGATGGTTGCTATCTTACCGTTGTAGTAACGGCGTGGTTGTGCGAGGTCATTTTTGAGGAACATTACCTGTGCGCCTACTTTAAGTTGCAGCACCTGTTCCGTGGGTAGGGCCTTATCACTGAAGTCCCCTTCTATCTTACCTTCCAGCCGGAACATTTTTCCGGGCATGGCGGCTAGTCGCTGGGCGTTGATGTCGTCCGCCTTGCGGTTGTGAGTGGAAAGCACAATGTATTCCCCGTTATCGCCCTGAAAGCCAGGCTTGTACAGGCTGTTGAGGAGCATCAGGTCGTCTTCTTCCACATCATTATTACGCACCCTGTTGAGGATGTCTATAAATTCCTGTTCATTCTGCCGGTATATTTTCTTCAGCTCAATGTATAAAGGCGGCGCCTGTGCAATCACTTTGGCGTCGAAGAAAAAGGAGCTGTTATAATATTCCCTCAGCAGATACCATTCACCTTCAGGCACTACCGGCGGCAACTGAAACAGATCGCCGATATACAGCACCTGTACCCCCCCGAAAGGCAGCAGCGGCTTATTACGGAAATGCCGCAGGATCGTATCTATTGCATCCAGCATATCCGCACGCACCATGCTCACTTCATCAATGATCAACAGTTCCATCTCCTGCAACAACACTTTCTTATCGTTGGTAAAACGAATATTGCGGAAGAGGGAATGCTTATCTGTACTGCTGATCTCATCAATGCCGAAACCTCTCTTTGATCCCGGGATAAAAGGCCCGAAAGGCAGCTGGAAAAAAGAATGCATGGTAACGCCCCCGGCGTTGATAGCAGCCACACCTGTAGGCGCTACCACCACCGTATTCTTTTTCGTATGCTCTTTTATATGTTTCAGAAACGTAGTCTTCCCTGTACCGGCTTTACCGGTCAGGAAAACATGACGGTTTGTGTGATTAATGAAATCTGCCGCCAGGTGGAAGATGTAATTTGTATGATCCGGTTGGGGCATAATAATTCAAATTGAATTTGCTAAGATAAGTTTATTTGGTTATTTAATTATTTAGTTATGTTGCTATTTAAAATGCGACGGAGATCTGCAGTCATTTTAACAACTATAGATCTCCGCCGCATTTTAAATAGCAACATAACTAAATAATCAAATAACCAAATAAAATAAAACTGCCCCCGCTAAGCGGGGGCAGTTGATAACAAAACTATTATTCAATAAGTTATGCCAGTCTTACATTAACAGCATTCGGGCCTTTTCTACCTTCTTCCACGTCGAATACTACGCGGTCGTTCTCGCCGATGCTTTCTTTGATACCAGATACGTGAACAAAAATTTCTTGTCCAGAACCTTCGATTTTAATGAACCCAAAACCTTTAGCTTCATTAAAAAATTTAACTACACCTGTTTGCATTTATTTAATATTTAATAGTGAACTTGTTTGCCCTTTTTAGACAGGCGGCAACCTGAGCACCTGAAGAAAAAATGTAAAAAAAGCTGAATGTAAAAGGAGATTACTAACAGAATTGCAATACAATATTCTAAAGAAGCGCAACGAAGATATGGGTTTATCTGACAATAACCAATTTTTTTTACCTTTAACCCTTCACTATCAACCGTTGACAGCTGTAAGCTATAAGCTGTCAACCCACAAACACATATATCCTTATCACATATGACTCAATCAAACGCATGGCGGATAAAAGCAATATTGACCGGCTCCGCAGGGAATTTAGTGGAATGGTACGACTGGTACATTTATGCTACGTTCTCGTTGTACTTTGCGCCCGTATTCTTTCCGAAAGGGAATTACACCGCTCAGCTGCTGAACACGGCGGCCATCTTCGCCGTTGGCTTCCTGATGCGGCCTATCGGCGGCTGGCTCTTTGGCCGGATTGCAGACCGCAGCGGCCGTAAGGCCTCCATGACTCTATCCGTACTGATGATGTCTTTCGGCTCCATGCTCATCGCCTTCACTCCCTCTTATAACAGTATCGGCGTCCTCGCCCCCGCTTTACTATTGATAGCCAGACTCCTCCAGGGGCTGAGCGTAGGCGGCGAATATGGCACTTCTGCCACCTATCTCAGCGAAGTGGCCACCCCCGAAAGACGCGGCTTCTACTCCAGCTTTCAGTATGTAACCCTGATAGGCGGGCAACTTACCGCACTGGCCGTACAACTGCTGCTGCAATACGTATTCCTGACCGACCAACAGCTACACGAATGGGGCTGGCGCATTCCGTTTATCATCGGCGCACTGCTGGCGTTCTTTGCCCTATACCTGCGTACACATATGCAGGAGTCCACATCATTCAGCAAGTCAGAAAACAAAACCGCAAAAGGCTCTGTAAAAGAGCTGTTCCGCCAGTATCCCCGCGCAGTAATCACCGTAGTGGGGCTCACGATGGGCGGTACGCTTGCCTTCTATACCTACACCACCTACATGCAGAAATTCCTGGTGAACACCGTGCACCTCAGCATAGAACGCTCTACCGTACTCACTTTCCTGCTGATGCTCATTTACGCCGGTATACAACCATTATTCGGGCTCTTGTCAGATAAATACGGGAGAAAGCCGCTGCTGATAGGTTTCGGCATATTCGGCACATTGCTGACCGTGCCTATCCTGACCACACTAAGCCACGTAACTACCGAATCGGCAGCTTTTATGCTGATCCTGGTTGCCCTGGTGATCGTCAGCGGTTATACCTCCATTAATGCGGTAGTGAAGGCGGAAATGTTTCCGGCGGAGATAAGGGCTTTGGGAGTAGGGTTCCCGTATGCCATGACAGTAGCGCTTTTCGGAGGAACGGCTGAATCAATCGCGCTGTACTTCAAAAAAATCGGCCACGAACCATGGTATTACTGGTACGTGACCGTATGCATATTTATTTCCTTACTGGTATATATCACTGCCAAAGACACCAAGTACACTTCTTACCTGGATAAGGACCGCACGGAGCCATCGGCATAGCCAATGATCAGCTTATTGGCATAAGACAGGAACAGACCATTGTCTACTACACCAGGCGTGCTGTTCAATTGTTGATGAAGGACGGCCGGATCACTGATTTTTTCATAATGGCAATCGAGGATATAATTGCCGTTATCGGTAATGAAGACCTTGTTATCTTTCTTTCTCATAACGGGTGCTGCGCCCAGCTCAGTGAGCTTTTTGAAGGTAAGCTCCCAGGCAAAAGGCACGACCTCTACCGGCAACGGAAACTTTCCCAGCTGTTTTACCAGCTTGGACTCATCCATCACCACGATCATTTCACTGGCGGCGGCAGCAATAATCTTCTCACGAAGCAAAGCGCCACCGCCACCCTTGATCAGGCGCAGCTGCTCGTCCGCTTCATCGGCGCCGTCAATATCGATGTCAATGCGGCTTACTTCGGAGAAAGACACGATAGGTATCTGCTGCTCTCTGGCCAGCTGCTCCGATTGTTCTGAAGTAGCGACGGCCTGCAGTTGTAAACCATCTCTAACCAGCTCCCCTATACGCATAATGGTGTAATAGGCAGTGCTGCCGGTACCCAGGCCAACTGTCATACCCGGCTGTATAAATGTAGCCGCCATTTCGCCGGCGGCTTTCTTGGCTAAATCCTGTTGCATGCCGCAAATATAAGGGCATCTTTAAAAATATAAGAGCAGGGAACCTGGTACCAGGTCCCCTGCTCTTAAATTGTCTTGTAACATCAAATCTGCCTATCGTTCATTTCTCCTTCGCCTGTCTTTTGATGATCGTAGGGAGTAACCAGGTATCAAAGCCCTGTTAAAGCCCTGTTAAAGGCGTACTATAACGATGCCAGCACCTCATCAAGATGGGTAAGCAGGTCATCCGTGTTAACTTTATTGAAAACCATCGGCGGTTTTATCTTGAGCACGTTATGCAACGGTCCATCGGTACTAAGCAGGAACCCCCTGTTCTTCATCGCTTCCACAATCACATCAATCTCAGGCACTGCCGGCTCTTTTGTCTCGCGGTCGCGCACCAGCTCGGCGCCGATGAAGAATCCGTGGCCGCGCACATCCCCGATAATCGCATGTTTCTGTTGTAGCTTGCGTAATCCGTCCATGAAGTAGTTGCCGGTTACGCGGGCATGTTCCTGTAACCCTTCTTCCTGGATTACCTGCAATACCGCCAGACCGGTAGCCATTGATACCGGGTTGCCGCCGAAGGTATTGAAGTACTCCATTCCGTTGTTAAATGAATCAGCAATAGCCCGCGTGGTAACCACCGCCGCAAGCGGATGCCCGTTGCCAATAGGTTTACCCATCACCACAATATCGGGTGTCACATGTTGTAATTCAAATCCCCAGAATGCGTCTCCTACCCTGCCGAAGCCGACCTGTACCTCATCCGCGATACACACCCCGCCTGCTGCTTTCACAATTTTATATACTTCCTGCAAATAACCATCCGGTAAAGGTATTTGTCCGCCTACCCCCAGCAGGGTTTCGCAGATAAAAGCGGCTACACCTTTGCCTTCCTGTTGCAGCCTCGCAATAATACCAGCTACATCAGCAGCATACTTGCTCCCAGCCTCCGGATCATTAGCCTGATAAGGACCGCGGTAAATATCCGGATTCAGCGCTTTATGCGTGGTAGCAGGCTTCCCGAAGCCTCCCTTCCCATCAAATTTATACGGACTTAATTCCATCGCTACAGTGGATGTACCGTGGTAGGCATGATCCAGTACAATCACATCCTTCTGCTGCGTATAATGCCGGCTCATACGGATAGCCAGGTCATTGGCCTCGCTGCCGGAGTTGGTGAAATAGCATACTTCCAGTGAAGGCGGCAAGGTTGCGGTCAGTATCTCCGCATAATTCACCAGGTGGTCATGCAGATAGCGCGTATTGGTATTCAGCTGTGCTGCCTGCCGCTGTATAGCTTTCACCACAGTAGGGTGGCAATGACCGGCATGACTGGGGTTATTCACACAGTCAATGAATGTGCGGCCTTTATCATCATACAGGTACTGCAACGCACCTCTTATAATCTTCAGCGGTTGCTTGTAACTGATACTGAGATTACGACCGATGCGATCCTTGCGCTCGTCCAGCAGTTCTTTATAATCTTCACCTTTATGAATAATGTCTTCAAACCCGCATGCCTCACGGAAAGCCTGCTGCGCTGCCAGCGGATTCACCGTGATCAGGTGCGTCAGTAATTTCCAGGCGGCATTCTCCGTAATGAAGTGGAATTCATTATTGCTGCCCGCTGCAGCATGTGCCGCAGAGTTGGTAACGCTGATGCACAGACGTCCGGCAATAAGATAGTACAACAGGTCCGTCTCCTCTTTGGTGAGCTGATAAGCGCTATGATAGCCGGATACCACTGCGGCAGCGGCTTGCAGCGGCTCTTCACTCAGCAGCATCATATACGTACAGGCAATCGCCACATTGTTGATCAGCGCCGTGTGTACCATATCGCCGAAATCTATCAACCCGCTGATAGTGCCATTATTCACCAGTACATTATAATCGTTGGCATCGTTATGAATGTATGCTTTGCGCAGGCGGTGCAACTGCGGCTGCACTTCCATCTCAAATTGCAGGAGGAAGTAAGCCGCCAGCCTTCTTCTTTCATGATCCGTAATATGATGCAGGCGGTCGCGCGCTTCCAGCGTATTGGCAATATCCCAGCTGATATGGCGGTGCATAGCAGCATGCGCAAAGTTGGCCAGGGAGCTGTCCATCTCTCCGAGGAACCTGCCCAGGGCAGTATTCAGCTCCTGTGTATTTGTTACCGTTGCTGCAGGTTGTCCTTCCAGCCAGGTGTAAAGGCGCAGATAATATACTTCTTCCGGCAGGGAAATTACCGTGATGGCGTCGCCAGCCACGCTCTTCACCACCTGTTGTAGCCGTCCGGCCACCGGGCTTTTCGCCAGATGATCGAGGATCTTTACCTGGGCATCCAGGAAAAGCGGGGAATGGGAAGCATTGGCTACCTTGCAGATATAGGCGTTACCGTTAGCATCCCGTACCAGGAAATTGGCTTCGTCATAACCTTCCAGTTCCTTGACGGTCGCTGTAAGGCCGAAGTGCCGCTGCATCAGATTCTCAATGCCTGCGGATGTGAAAGTATATAGCATAAATAACCTTTTAATGTTTGGCAGCCAGCAGCATCAGTACGTGAGCGGCTGTCCAGCTGAAATTAGGTGCGTTTAATCCCTGACCGCTGCGCGGGTGATAATTTTCATGCAGCGGTTTGTTATCATTCATTCCTGCTGCATGCTGCCACAGTTTCTTCGTCAGCGCAGTTGCCTGCTGATGGTAGCCGGAACTATCCATACCACTTATAGCGAATTCAAATTGGTCCATCCACACCGGTCCGCGCCAGTAGCCCTTTCTGGGATCAAACGCTTTCTCGCTTGCGTCCAGTACCGGCAAAGGCACTAAAGTATTAAAAACCGCCGTATCCTGCAGGTGTTTTATCAGGGACTTCGCCTGCTCCTGTCCTGTAATACCAGCCCACATTGGAATCCAGCCTTCCGCACCCTTTATGCGGATCAACGCTCCGCTGAGATGGCGGTCATAATAAAACCCGGAAGCTTTATCATAGAACGCGGCATTTATCAGCGCTTTCAGCTGATCTGCTTCTTGTTGCAGCCACTTTGCCCTTGCCCTGTCCTCCAATACTTCCGCTATTTGTGCGAGTATCCTTTTCTCTTTAAAGAGATAACTATTGAGATCCACCGACTCCTGATTCAGTGACCAGGCGCCGTTGCCATTATCCAACATAGTAGCATGATCAAAGCGTACGGCGTTATCCATTCCGCTTTCCCACGCAGCCGCGATACGCGTACCGTCAGCAGAGCCATATTCACACAACCCATTCCTGTCGTGATCCCGCGCGGTATACCACCATTCATGATAGCGACGCAATGGTTCATCCATGCTACGCAGAAACGCAGTATCATGTGAAGCCTCAAACACCTTCCACACAGCCCATGCAGCCAGCGGCGGCTTGGTATCGCGCAGATTGTTCTCAGTACTGTCAGTGTAGATACAATCCGGTATCATGCCATCTGGCAACTGCCAGTCAAATAGTGCCTGGATGTTCGACTTAGCTAATGCAGGATCAATATAAGTCAGACCTACTGCCTGCTTCCAGCTATCCCACGACCAGATACCATAAAAACCCTGGTAGGATGCAGAAGGAAACAACCCATCGTGATGGATACTACGGGCAGCGCTGCGCCAGTTGGTGAGCAGGGTAATCATGCTCTTCACCGCCAGGCGGCTGCGCATCTTATCGCTAACGGCGAAGGGCATACGACTGAACAATGTTTTCATATACCCGTTCCAGCGCTCTTCATTCGCACGCATGGCTGCACCGAAATCAGCATCACTGGTATCCGGAGTGGTATGCGGTTCCAGATGATATGCCTGCAACTGCGTACCCTTCCAGGTATCATTAGCGGATATTACAATGCTGCGCGTCGCTTCGTAATGGTGAGGCGTGGTCCTGATACTCCACGGTTCGGCAGACAGATAGCGGATGGTAAACACCTGCTCAGTACCAGTTATCGCTACACGAATACTGTTCTCTCCGGTGGTCAGTGCTCCTCTTTGCAGTGCTATATTACCATCATACTGTACGCGTATTTTCCGTTCACGCCCGGTGGTGTTGGTCAGCTTCGTATACAGCAGCGCCTCCCGGTTACCGGAGAAAATCAGCTCCTGTGTCATTACCAGCCCCTCTCCTTTGCAAGTGAGCCGCAACATACCCGGATAATAATGCGCTGTTGTTTCCTGCCAGGTGATACGGTTATCATGTTCGTATATGCCTAACCGTGCAATACGGTCAGACAGCCACTCTCCTTTCATATCCATCAGCAGCGGCCCGGTAAAGCCTGCATCCTGTCCGTTCTCCGGCAGCGCATAGGCGTGCCATGCACCATTATCTGAAAAGAAGGAAGCGGTAACGTTACCGGTATCCTTTACGGTGTAACGCAGGTCCAGCACATCGGGAAACTGTTCCCGCCGCTGGGCCGACACGCCCTGCTGTAGCAGCAGCGCGCATACTATCCATTTAAATCTATTCATATCTTTCTTTCGCCTTTTCGGTAGCCCTATCGCCGGTATGGAGTGGTCTTAATGTAAAACTGTACTGGTAATTTTTATACACCAACGTATAGGGTGCGTGTGGTTTAGCGCCCCAGCTGTTGTCGCCGCCGAGGCCGGCCTGCTGGTAGTCGATATTCCACCAGATCAGCGGCTCGTTGTACATAGAGCCTCCGTGCCTGTTCTCCTTGCGGTTGAAATCCAGGCGCGACATATCAAAATGCAATACGCCTGTATTGAACAGTGAATCGGTGCGGGCCATCCATCCTTTGCCTGTGGCATCATGCAGCGCCATCCAATGCACATCGGAGCGGTAGCCGCTCTCCTGCGCCCGTGGATAGGGATGAAACAGCGAGTCAGCCGGAAGTGCATACAAATCCACATCCGCAGCATACTTACGGTCCTGGTAATTATCAAACGGGCCACGACCAAGCCAGCTCACCTGGTTTAATGCAGGAACCAGTTCCATACGCATGCCCATACGCGGCAACTCAGGCATCACCGTATCTCCGGCAAGGAACTGAGCGGTGACACGGATGTCGCCGTTGGAAAGTATCGTATAATACGTGTTATAGTGTGCCATCACATCCGGCAGGTAATGCCTTGATACAACCTCCACATGCTGCTCATCCCGCTGGGTTACGTCACACGATAAGAGCCGGGCATGATCTCCTGCATGCTGCCATACAGCGCAACGGAGCTGCTGGCTGTTGCCGATGTCATTGTCTGTAGCAGCGCGCCAGAAGCTGGGCTGTAAGGGAGATTGCATATAGTCACTCCCGTTGGACGAGAACTGACTGAGCCAGCCGCCAGTGAATTTTACGGTAAAACGATCATTGGCGATGAGATAACCATCTTTTCCTTTCTGCACATTCAGCGGCTGTCCGGTAACACTAGCCGGGGATACCGGCTGGAAGTAAGGCAACGCCCATTGCTCCGTAGCCAGTATATGCCCGGCAGCAAGCAGCTCCACGGCGTTTTTGAGCCTGGCATGCAGATGCAGGAAATAATGCACACCCGGTTGAGGCGTTATAGCAGGAAGGGATACACGAATAGTCTCCGACTGATGCGGCAGGACCTTCGTATCCGGTAAAACACCTGTTGCAATCGTCTTTCCGTCTCCCTTTAACTCCCATCCTATTACCACATTACCCAAATCGCTAAAATCATAACGGTTATCAATCCGCACTAAATCGGCCGACATATCAACAGGGGAAATATGTATGGGCTGGTAAACTTTCTTCACTTCAAATGCCTGCGGATGCGGCGACCTGTCTGCCGCCAGCATACCATCCGCGCAAAAGCTCGTATCACTGGTAGCGCCCACGGTGCCCATATCTGCACCATAAGCCCAGATAGCCCTTCCCAGGGAATCATGTTGCAGGAAAGTCTGATCAGAGAAATCCCAGATGAAACCGCCCTGTAACTGATCGTATTTATACATCAGCGCCCAGTCATCCGCCAGGTTGCCGCCACTGTTGCCCATCATATGCGCATATTCGCACTGGATCATGGGCCTGTCACGATACTCACGTACATATTCCTGCATGTAGCCGATTGATTTGTACATAGGACAGACAATATCCGTATACGGTGTATTGCGGGCCGGCTCATACTGAACAGGTCTGGTTTTATCACGCATCTTTGCCCACTGGTAAGTAGCAATGAAGTTGTCTCCGAAGGCACTCTCATTGCCCAGCGACCAGGTAATAATACTGCAATGGTTCTTGTCGCGCTCTATCATACGGCAGGTACGGTCCAGGTACGCGTCCTTCCATTCCGGTTTGTCGGACAAGGTTTGCAGCGGGTGCAGGCTCATACCATCACATTCTATATTAGCTTCATCCACCACATAAATACCATATTGATCGCACAGCTCATACCATTCCTCCCGATTAGGATAGTGACTGTTACGCACCGCATTGATGTTATACTCTTTCATCACACGAATATCACGCAGCATGCCCTCCCTGTTGATCACCTTAGCGGTGTGCATGTCATGTTCATGGCGGTTCACGCCCTTAATCTTCACAGGCACACCATTCACGAGCAGCTGCCCGTGACGGATCTCCACATTACGGAAGCCGATCTGTTGCACAAAGCTCTCCAGATCCCTGCCCTGCTGATCCTGCAAGGTTACCTGCAGGCGGTAGAGATGAGGATGTTCGGCATTCCAGGTACGGATACCAGGCAAACGGCGGGTCATATGGAAATTGCTGTCCGCTCCTATCTGCAGGCTTTCGGTGAACAAGGCAGTTTCCTTATCCAGTAATTGTACCCGGATACGTTTAGCCTTGTCCGTTATAGCGGGTAATTTATTTAATGAGAGATCGAGATCAAGCCGGCCATCTTTATAGTTGTTTTCCAGCTGTGGTTTTGCAAAGAAATCGTAGATACTGAGCGGCTCGCGGGCGGTGAGAAACACGCTGCGTTCAATACCGGTGAGCTTCCACATATCCTGACCTTCCAGGTAAGAACCATCGCTGAAGCGGAAAACCTGCACAGCAATAGTGTTGTCCCCCGCTTTCAGGAAAGGCGTCACGTCAAACTCAGCAGGCGTTTTACTGTCTTTGCTGAAGCCGAGGTAATGCCCGTTAACCCAGGCATAGAAGAATGAATTTACTGCGCCCAGATGCAGCAACACCTGTTTGCCCTTCCACGCAGCAGGTAATTGAAAGTTGCGTCTGTAGGAGCCTACAGGGTTATTGTCTTTTGGCACAAATGGCGGATTGGGAGGAAACGGGTACTCCACATCCGTAAAAATATAAGGGGCGTAACCGGCAGTCTGCCAGTTGGCAGGCACCTGGATGGTTTTCCATTTGCTTACATTATAGGTTGGCTTAAAGAAGTCGGCCGGGCGGGAATCCGGGTTGGCGGCCAGGTGGAACTGCCACGTACCATCGAGGGAGAGCACCAGTGACGAAGCAGTCGCTTTCAGCGCTTTCAGCGCATCAGGATAAGGAGTGAAATGCGCGTGCGGGCGCAGGGTATGCAGGGAAACCAGCTGCGGATTCTCCCAGTCGTTGCGAATTTGCGCACGGAGCGCAGCGGGCAGCAACAACAGATATAACAATGCTTTTCTCTTCATGGTTACCGGAACATAGAGCCGGTGGCCTATAGCCACCGGCATTAGTGTGGTTTATGATAAACGAAACAGGACTATTTGGCGAGCGGGTTATTGAGTGTTTCCTTCAGCGGCAGCGGATAATAGCCTTTATCCGCGGAGAACTGTCTTCCTGCCGCCTGCATA
>NZ_DATLKJ010000221.1:0-36568 GCF_035538455.1 Chitinophaga sp. | reverse complement strand
CTCAGTGGGCGGGCACCCGGCGTTTAAAGTACCGCTGATAAATGGCACTACGTATGAAGATTATTATCTCCACTTTAATAAAGAAGAAAATGCAGGCAGGTATCCACTTTCACCTGGCGGACAAATAGAACTCACTACTATTCCGCTACTGCAACATACACAGGAATTGCCGCTGAAGAAATCGCTTTTTTATGAAGATGCGCTTGTGTTCAAGCAACTGCAGTCTACAGCGATCAGCATCAGAAGTAATCATACGTCGCATGGACTCACATTGGCGTTTGAAGGATTCCCCTATATGGGCATATGGGCCGCCAAAGATGCAGATTTTGTTTGCATTGAGCCATGGTGTGGTATTGCAGACAGTGTAGCGGCGACCGGTAAGTTAGAAGAGAAAGAAGGGATCAACAGGCTGGCGCCGGCGGAAACATTTGAGAGAACGTGGACGGCAACTTTTTTCTGATAGAAAGGCAGTTAGCTTTTATTAATAAAAGCTAACTGCTAAAGTCTTAGACCTTAAAAATTATATCCAGCCTTCAGGCCCCAGAAGCCGTGGGTGCCATCTTTGAACCAGGCTTCATATTTACCTTCCACATCAAGTCCGAGTAAACGGATACCGATACCCGGAGCGAACAAGGCGCCGGTACCATTGTTGTAATCACCGAGGAAATTAACGGTACCACCTTCTGCTTTTACATACAGGATAGAAACAAGCGTGTACCGCAGACCCAGACGAACGGGGATGGCTTTTACAGAAGAAACATCCTTACCTTTCATATACATAAAACCTACAGAGCCTACTGCTGTAAGACCAGCTATCAGTTTCACATCAGCGCCAAGGCCAATGCCGCCACCGGGCTTGTGGGTTTTACTGAAGTCGCCTGTAGGAAAGGCTGCTTCGAGATAAGGTCCGATGCTAAACCTTTTCAATTGTGCCTGTGATGACTGCACACTAACACATACTGTCAAAAGCATGGCGGTAAATGCCAGGATGGTTTTTTTCATAAATCAAATTTTCAGAGGAAATGGATTTGGCGCAATTTAGGTAAAATTTTTCACGCAAAGGTGCAAAGATGAACAAAGAGCGCAAAGGGCCATTTTAAGCCAGCAAAGAACTGTTTTATAGCCCGTAAATACTATTGGTATCACAAAACAGTCTTATTTAACTTAAAATGGCCCTTTGCGCTCTTTGTTCATCTTTGCACATTTGCGTGAAACAACTACATTATCATTTCGGCATGACTCCTAACTTCATGGTGCGTAGTCTTCTTATCTACAGCAACGGCAGGCGGGATCAGCTTATACACGATTGGGGTTACAATACGTGATAGCAGGGTAGAGCTGATAAGGCCGCCGATCAATACTATTGCCAATGGCGCAATCATCGGATTGGATGATATAGCGATAGGTATTAACCCACCAATAGCTGTAAGGGATGTGAGCACGATAGGGAGAAAGCGCACTTCACCGGCTTCACGTATAGCCGCTTCGAGTGATTTACCCTGCGCCCGCAGCTGGTTAGTGAAATCTACCAGGAGGATCGTATTCTTCACTTCAATACCTGCCAGTGCAATCAACCCGATGATAGCGATGAAGGATAGCGGATTACCGGTCAGCCACAGCGCCACAGCCGCGCCCACAATACCCAGCGGAATCACAGACAATACAATCAGCGTGCTTTTGAAGGTCTTGAATTCCAGTACCAATACTGCAATGAAAAGGAATATTGTTGCAATGATGATAGTCTGGAAACCACCGAACGACTGTTCCCTGCTTTCAATTTCTCCTCCCATCTCATACGTGTATCCGGCAGGAAGTTTCATGGCATCCATCTGTTTGATGACGTCTCCTATCACTTTGTCCGGCAGGAATCCTTTCTTTACAAAGGCGCTTACTGCCACCGTGCGGTTCTTTTCCTGATGGCGAATACTTAGCGGGGATGTTTCCAGGCGGAGATCAGCTACCTGCGACAGCGGTATCGCTGTTCCCTGGCTGTTATTCACATACAGGTCACGGAATACATCCAGCGTAGGTTTCCCGGTTTTGGATTTTGTAAGTAGAATGTCATAGTCGTTGTCATTATTATCATTGTACTTTCCGAGGTTTATACCGGCTACGGCCAGGCGAACGGCCCTGTCGATATTGGCTGTGGGAATACCCAGTTGCTGTGCCTTTTCACGATCTATATGCACTCGTACATCTGTTTTCTGATTGCTTACCGGGTTGTTGGTGTAGATGGTGCCCGTTGTCTTTTCCAGCATCTTTTCCACATTACCCGCAAGCATGCGTAAGGTATCCAGGTTGTCGCCAAACACACGTACTTCCACCGGAGCAACGATAGGCGGCCCTTGTTCAAAATTCTTGACTTCGACTTTGGCGCCGGGATAGGGCGTCCATTTTTTACGCAGCGACTCAATCAACGCCAGTTTATCATCCGGGCTGGTATGCTCATCCAGCTGAACAAATATCTGTGCATAGTCACTGTGCTCATTTTCCGGAACCTCGTTGTAATAGATACGGGGATTGCCTTTGCCAATATTGCTGGCATAATACCTGATGCTCTTCTCCTGCTGGAGTTCTTTCTCCAGCTGCAACACAATCGCATTGGTGTAGTTCAGGTTGGATTGCGGGGGTGCTATCACATTGATAAGAAACTGGGGTTTCTCTGATGCAGGAAACAGGGTGAAACCTATTATCTTAAAGATGCCCAGCGATGCGGCAAAGATGGCAGATGCCGCGATAATTGTGAGTACCGGACGGTTCAGCGCTTTGTCCAGCAGTTTTGCATAGCTGCCATGTATCAATCTTTTGAGCGCGCGCATGAAGATGTTACCTTCAGGATTGCTGTGCTCTTTCAGCAGGCGGCTGGCCAGGAAGGGGATAATAGTCAGCGATACCGCCATAGATGCCAGTACGCTGAATATGACGGCCAGCGGCATACTGCGGATAAAATCGCCGCTGCCTTCCGGCATAAACACCAGTGGCATGAAGGCAATGATCAATGTAGCGGTACATCCTACTACGGCCATGCCTATCTGCGAAGTAGCCTTCAGTGTAGCTTCCATTCGGCTGTGCCCTTCCAGCATCCATCGCTCTATGTTCTCTATCACCACGATGCTGTCGTCTACCAGCAAGCCGAGTGCTACTACCAGCCCTACAATGCTCAGTTGGTTGAGGTTATAACCGAAGAACTGCAACAGTACCACGCCAATGGCAAGCGATAATGGGATAGAGATCATCACGATCAACGCAGGGCGTTGTCCCAGCGGAAGCAGCGTGATAGCTACCAGCAGGATGGCGATGATGAAGTCTTTACCCAGTGATCCCAGCCGCTTGTTCACCGCATTGGCCTGATCGAAATACTGCACCATGTCAATGTTTGCAGGCAATGTCTTTTTGAATTTCTCTATCACCGGTTTGTAGGCGGTCTGTGTTTTGCTGATGTTCTCACCGGCTTTTTGCGCTGCGGATACACTCACACTCCGGTGTCCGTTCAGGCGGGTAAAATACTTTTCATCTTCAAAGCCATAGTACACGGTGGCTACATCTTTCAGGAAGATATTTTTGCCGTTGACAGCGGTAACGATGGTGTTACCGATTTCACTGATGGATTGGTAATTACCGCTGGTTTTGATGTTGAAACTCTTTTGGCCTGCGTCTATGCTGCCGCCGGGGATATTGGCCATCTCACTTTGTATGGCGCTGGTTACAACGTTAACGGGCAGATGAAGCTGCGCCATTTTATCGAGCAGCAATTCCACGCGCACCTGTTGCTCAGGAAGGCCGTGTATCTTCACGTTTTTCAGGCTGGGTACTTTCTCCAGGTTGTCCTGCAATTTATCAGCATAGTAGCGGAGTTTATCCCTGGAAGCATTTTCAGAGATCAGTGCCACTTGTAATACATTCACATCAGAAGGTTCTGTCTTCTTTATTTCGATGCTGTAAATGTCGGAGGGAAGGTCTTTCTTTTTGTTGTTTACTTCACGCACCAGCTCCTGGTATTTGTTGTCTACGTTGGAGCTGTATTTGTATTCCACACGCATTACGGCTACGCCGTCGCTGATGTTGGTGCGCACGCGCTGTATATCGTCGAGGGCGTATATTTCCTTCTCCAGCGGATCTACTACCAGGTCTTCCATGTCTTTGGGACTGGTGCCAGGGTATATCACCACTACGTTGAACTGCGGGGCGCGCATTTCCGGATCTTCGGAGCGGGGCATGTTCAGAATAGTGGTAACGCCCAGCGCGATGATCATCAGGAATATCACCAGTGTGAACTGGTAGTTTTTGATGGCATAACCGGATATTTTCATGGCAGTAGTTGTTATTGAATGATACGGATAGAGGATTGATCTTTCAGGTAGGCGCTGCCGGAGATAATGAGCGCCCTGGCTTGTTCCATGCCCTGGCTGATCAGTACCTGGTCTTTTTCCATGCCGGCGATGGTAACGGGTATGCGCTGTGCGGTTTTGTTGTCGTTGGTAATGAATACATAACCGGTGCTGCCATTGCCGTCCAGCAGTGCTTCATAGGGGATGCTCCAGGCCCCGTTGCCGCTGGTATTGCCGCTGGTAATACGACAGCGGCCGAACATGCCTGTGGCGATGGCTGCGGGTTTAGGCCCCTGTAGCTGTACATCAATCATGAATGTTCCGCTTTGTGCGTCCACGCCTTCTGATTTACGTACCACTGTAGCCGGGAGTGTTTCGCCGGGAAGGGAAGTGGTTTCAACAGTTGCTTTGTCGCCTGCTTTTACTTCTGCCCATTCTTTATCGCTCACGCCTATACGAAGCAGCCAGTGTGCATTGCGGGCGCCATTGATCTGTAATACAGATGCTCCGGCGTTGACGAACTGGCCGGCATTGGCCAGCTTGCGCAGTACGTAACCGTCTTGTGTAGCCCTGATGGCGGAATAGCTGCGGTTGAACTGCACGGTGCTGAGTTGTTGTTTTGCGATATCCAGCGCTGTCTTGCTGTTCTGCAGCTGCTCAAGTGTGGCTACGCTGTCTTTATGCAGGTTCAGCGTGCGCTGATAGTCACGCTGCGCTTTCTCAAAGCCAAGCTGTGCCTGCTGCACCTGTGCATCTATTTCGGTGAGGTTGAGCGTAGCCAGCAGCTGACCGGTATGTACGGGATCGCCTTCTTTTACCAGTATGTTGTTGATGATACCGTTTGTTTTGAACGAGAGGTTTACTTCATCGTCTGTGGTAAACTGCCCGGAAGCTGTGATGGAAAGGGCGCCGCCCTGTCTGGCCAGTGGCATCACCTTCACAGGGATGATGGAAGTACTGTCGATGCCTTCCTGCTGAGGCTTGCTGCCGCAGGAGAACAATAACAGGGTGAGGGGAAGAAGCAAGGCTGTATGTTTCATGAGAGACTTTATTTAGTTGTTAGTGTTGATATTGTAAGAAGCCTGTGCACGTTCAACGGCAGCATAAGCGGTTTGTACGGAGGCCTGTGTAACGGCGATGCGTAATCTGGATTGTGTAAGCTGGTTCTGTGCGTCCAGCAGTTCGATGTAGAGCAGCTGTCCTTCCTTGTAGACTTTCAGCTGATCGCGGTAGTAGCGTTCGGAGAATGATAACTGGCTTTGGGCTGTACTGAAGTTGCGGATGGCTGTCTGGTAGTTGTTGACAGCTTCGTACAGCTGTAACCGTAATGCATCTGCGGTTTTTTCCGTTTCATTGGTAATAGCCTGAAGATCAATGCCTGCCTGTTTTATGCGGTAGGTATTCTTGCGGTAGGAGAATAGTGTCCATTCCAGGTTGACGCCCCAGAGGTAGTAGCGCGACTGATTATCGAACCGCGCGCCGGTTGCCTGTGAGCCGAGATCTATGAAAGTGCTTAGTTTAGGTATGAGATAGGAACGCTGCAATTGTTCGTTTAACCGGTAGGCATTGGCTGCGCTTTTATATTGCTGCAGCTCTTCGCGCCCATTGATGTCACCACCTGTAGCCAGTTGCGGTACGATCAGTAATGCGCTGTCCAGGGTGATGTTTTCATTCAGGTCCCGGTTCAGCAGGAAATTGAAGTAAGCCTTTGCATTGCGTTGTTCATTCATGGCCTTGCTGATATCAGCGTCAGTCTTTTCTTTTTCAGTCTGGGAGCGGTAAAGGGCGGTGTTGTTACGCAACCCGTTACGCACCATACTTTCATTGATACGGATGTTTTCGTTGATCAGTGCCATGGCATTGTTGTAGATAGCTACTGACTGGGATGCCTGGTAGAACTGATAGTACGCCGTTTTGATGTCCTGTACCAGCTGCCGTTTGTATACGTTGAGGGCGGCCTGCTGGCGGGTGATCTGTTCCCGTTTTATCTTCTCGTTATAATAGATCTCCGCATTAATCAAAGGCAGGCTGGCCCTGAATTTGGCGTCATAGAAATTATCCGGGTTCAGCTGGAAGGAAGTGTTCTCCAGTTGCGGAAAATCATGACGTCCGGTAAGCTGGTTCAGGGTTTTATATGCGGGGTTCAGCATATCGCCCAGTGGCATGTCAATAGTACGGCCGCCGGACGACCTGGTGTAACTAGCCAGGAAAGCTACATTGGGGCCGAAGAGACTTTTGGCTTCCTGCAATGCATACATGGACTTCTCCAGCTGGAAGTGCTGATCTTTTAATCCCTTGTTATTGCTGAACGCCTGTTGTATGTACTGATCCAGCACATTCTCCTGCGCAGCAGCGCTGAGTCCCAGGCATAGCAAGGGTATTAACAACGCTTTTTTGATGATGAACGTTGACATAATGAACAGTGTTTATTAAGGTCGAAAAAAATAAAGCCGGTCGGCTTTTATGTTGTCGTTGTTTATATAATGAACGGTGTTTAATAAGGATGATTAAAAAAAGCCGTTACGGGCTTTTTGTGACTATGCTCTGAGCAGTTTGAGGTAGTCCTTCAATGCTTTCTCAATCACCTTCGGAATGTCAGCTTCGTCAAATCCGGAGATCTTAAGTCTGCACCGCAGGTAAAGACTTACGAACCCATGTGCATGCGCCCAGGCAGATAATGTGGCCAGTCTTACATCATGCATGCGGATCAGTTTCTGAGTGACGCACTCCTCCATGATTTCTTCCAGGAAGCGGTAGCAGGCAAGGCCATTCATCCAGTCTTCAGACTCCTTCAGCGTGTTCATCGGCGCTTTGATAATGAACATCAGGTCGTACAACTCCGGCTGATCGAATGCGAACTGCAGGTACAACTGCATCAGTTGCTCCAGACGCTTCAGTGGGTCACGGGCGGTGAGCTTTTGCTCAAACATCACTCCTAACGCTATGAAAGCCTCTCCCTGCATATCATGCAACAATTCATCCTTGTCTTTATAATAGAGATAAATAGTAGCCGGACTATATTCTATCTTTTCTGCAATATTCCTGATCGATATTTTCTCATAACCTTCCTCTACGAACATCTTAATGGCTGCATCTACTATACGCCTGCGCATGTCGGCCTTCTCTCTTTCTTTTCTTTCTGCGATCCCCATGTAAAGAATGTTTACAGTGCAAATTTACTAAACAGTGTTTATTAACCAAATATTTTTTCGGGAAATGGAAAATCTACGATTCAAAGATCCATAACCGGCCATTAATCTGTTGTGTTATAACAGGGAGACTAGATACGCGGATGACCTTTTCCGGCATCTGCCATTCCCAGTTGGCGATGCTGTCATCGGCTGTGGTAAAGAGCCGGATGGATTCTGTATAAATATCCTGTTCATTGAGTGCCCTGCTGCGGAAGCTGGTGAGGGCGTCTGAGAGGATGGAGGGAAGCTGTTCCCCGGGACCTGTAAGGTGCAGCATATCGGCGGCCCGTTGATTCACCCAACCGGAATGCCCGTCGTTGTTGGTAAAAATCACGGCATGCGGCATGGTATGCAACATAGCGGCAAAGCGCATGGCTACGCCCTGAAAATAGAGCTGTTGTTGTGTTTGCAGGAGTATCTCCTTCAGTCGGAGCCGGATAGTTTCCACGAACTCCCGCTGGGGCGCTTCAAAGGTTTGCGGGTTGCTCCAGCCCAGTACAATAAGGCTATTGCCTGGTTCTACATTCAACGGAATAACCACGGCAGAGCTGTGTCCCTCCAGCTGCCCTTCAAAGGGATGCAGCTGAGGCGGAGGTATCTCCGGCCAGTAGATATTCTTGTAAGCATGCCTGAACGCCAGCTCCCGCAAAGGGCCTGGTTCCAGTATATAATCATTCAGGTATGCAGGGGTTGCATTCCTTACCCTGGCAGTGGTCTCACTCTCAATATCGGTCTGGAAGGCGATATCCGCATCCAGCAGGTTCTTGGCGAGCTTGATGCTGAAGGAGAGAAAGGATGATATGTGCTTATCTCTGTCCCATCTGCTCGTCTGATTGATAAAATGCAATGCTTTACGTTCCCAGGTCACGTCGATAGAATTAAAATGTCAGCAATTAATTTACTTCCCGGTTGGGTTGGTATTAACGTGAATGACTATACGCAATTCCTGACGGGTAAACATTCATAAATAGTGTACTCCGGTCATTAAACACAACAATCACATCTTCCGGAATATTCATACGGCCAGTAACTTTCATAGTGACAATCATTGTAACCAATCAAATATAATGATTTAATACCAATCAACGCAGATCATCTCTGTTTAGTGATTGGCGCCTGGCACTTAGCAGAAGTACCTGAATGCTAAAAGCTAAAAGCTGTTTTGACTATCTTCGCAGCATGAAAGCGTTTTTATTCGACATGAACGGAACCATGATCAACGACATGGAATATCACCTGGAAGGATGGTTCAATATGCTGACCAGGCTAGGGGCTGGCCTCAGCAGGGAAGAAGTAAGAGGGCATATGTACGGCAAGAATGAAGAACTGCTGATGCGCGTATTTGGTAAAGATCATTTCACTATGCAACAGATGGACGACATTGCGCATGAGAAGGAAGTGCTTTATCAGGAGGCCTTCCGCCCGCATCTGCAGCTGATCAGCGGCCTGCCGGAATTTTTGCAGCAGGCAGCGTATACCGGTATCCCGATGGCTATCGGCTCTGCTGCCAACGATTTCAATATCAGCTTTGTGCTGGATAATTTGAACCTGCGTCACTATTTTAAGACGATAATAGGCGCTGAAGATGTAATACACAGCAAGCCAGATCCGGAAGTATTTCTGAAATGCGCTGCTGCACTTGGTGTATCACCACAGGATTGCATTGTGTTTGAAGACGCACCCAAAGGGGTGGAAGCTGCACTGAACGCCGGTATGGAGGCAGTAGCAGTTACTACTATGCATACGCGCGAGGAGTTCAATGGGTATAACAATATCCGGATGTTCATCCACGATTACACGGACCCCGCACTGCAACTACTGTTCCGCTAAGCGGGATATATTTTCAAATATCCGCAGCGTAGCCTAAATTGAGCAACTATTTAAACCTTACTCGTATGAAACGATACTCCGGGCAGTCGAGAATGCTGGTGGCTGTGGATTGTATTATATTCGGCTTCGACGGGCAGGAACTCAAGCTGTTGCTTATCAAACGGGGCTTTGAGCCACTCAGGAACAAATGGAGCCTGATGGGTGGTTTTGTGCAGCCCAGCGAAAGCCTCGAAGAAGCCGCTGCTAATGTATTGTACCGGCTCACCGGCCTGGATAATGTGTACATGGAACAACTGCACGGCTTCAGCGCGCCTGACCGCGATCCGGTGGAGCGCACACTGTCAATGGCTTTCTTCTCACTCGTCAGCATCAGCCAACCGGAGCTCAACCTGCGCCCGGAATATCATGCAGAATGGATACCACTGAGCAAGGTGCCTTCCCTCATACTCGATCATAGCCGTATGGTACAGATGGCGCTGGAGAAGCTCCGCTACAAAGCGGCTATTCACCCTGTATTGTTTGAGCTGCTGCCCGCGAAATTTACCATCCCGCAGTTACAGACGTTATACGAAGCAGTGTACAACGTTACTTTCGATAAACGTAACTTCAGCCGCAAAGTCTTATCCACCGGACTTTTACTAAAACAGAAGGAAAAAGATAAACTTAATTCGAAGAGAGGCGCGTTTTATTATAAACTGGATAAGCGCAGATATAACGCCAACTTCCATGCGTTTCTGAACTTTGTACGATTGTAGTTTTCTCGCAAAGAATGCAAAGGGAGCAAAGCAGCGAAGGATTTTTTAAGTTTGATTAAGACTGATTTTGAGTATCAGGAAATAATGTGATCTCAAACTTAATCTTCAAAAGTTAAAAAAACTTTGCGGCTTTGCTCCCTTTGCATTCTTTGCGAGAAACTACAGTCCGTATGCTTTCAATATCTTTCTGAAGATTTCATTATTCTCATATACGCCCCTGAAAAGCTGTGAGTTGGGACCATAAGCAAACACCATAACGGGAATGCCTGTATGGTCGTTGGTGGCAAAGTGGCCACGCAGGCTGCCGTTGGCTATGTTGCCATCCATCAGTGCAAGACCGCCTGTTTCATGATCAGCAGTTACAATAACGGTGGTCTGTTTGTCTTTATCTGCAAACTCCAGTGCTTCGCCAACAGCTTCATCAAAATCCAGCATCTCACGCACCAGGTAGTCCAGGTCATTCATATGGCCGCCGTGATCAATGCGGGAGCCTTCTATCATCAGGAAAAACCCTTTGCCGGATGCATTGAGCTGCTGCAGCGCTTTTTTAACGGCCTGCTTCAGATAAGCGCCACGGCCGTCGCGCATGGAAGTAACTACGTTATCCGGCAGGATTACGAGGGTGCGGTTTTTCGTAGCAGCGTTCCAGGTATCCAGGTTGTCGTACAGTTGTACGCCGGCTTTGGTAAGCTGATCGCCAAGATCTTTTTCTATTTCAGCCCTGCCGCCACCAACTGCGAGCTGCAGCTTGCTTTGCAGTAGCTGCTGTGCGAGCGTGCGTGTGTTGTCGCGGTCTTCGGTATGGCCATAAAACGAAGCGGGAGTCGCGCCGGTGATCTCTTCGGTTACTACTACACCACTCTGGATACCTTTAGGGGCCAGCACTTCCGGGAGTACAGGAATAGAAACGTAAGTGTTGTCCATACCTATTTCGCGGTTATTGGTCTTGCTGCCTGTGCCCATAGCGGAGCCACCAGCAGCGGAATCGGTGTGGTAGTTATCGACCGACTGGGTTTTAGACAATCCCAGTTGCTTCATCTGGAATATATTGAGTGCGCCTTTGTTGACGGTGTATCCGGCAAACATTTCAGCGAGACCAGTACCATCCCCGATCAGCAGGATCACATTTTTAGAACGCACGTTGGTAGCGTCTGCCTTGTATTCCGGTGTATATATCTTATGCACGGGCAGGTTGCCGGCAGTGGTTTTAGCGGTGTTATGGATGACGTCATACAGTTCTGCGGGAGTGTCGGTGCCGATGAAGTCCACGCCGAGGTCCATCAGTTTATAGTAGCAGGTTCTCGCTGAAGGTGTACCCCAGAAGCGGAAGGGGAAGCCCTGTTGATGGGCGCGGTCTACTGCGGCGGTTACCTTTTGCAGTTCGGTGGGGATCAGGGTGCCTTTACCGTTCCATTTGCTGTACTTGTGAAAATCTTCACTGATCATGGCTACACGGCTCTTCAACGTTACCGGATATACGCTGTCAGGTCGTCCGTCAAAGAAGAACATGGCATCGTAATCCTGCCAGGTGGCTGTTGGCGGTACATTTCCGGAGAGCACAATTTTAACGGCATCCGGATTCACCGTTCTGTCGAAATATTGACGATAAGGCAGCAGTAGTTCCTGCAAAGCTCTGAGCGTAGGAGCACCTGCTGTTTTAATATCTATCAACAGCTGCATAGGAGCGCCGTCGGCATATGCCTTGCCGTTGTACAGCGCAAACTGTCTTACTACGGGTAACAGGTACATTTCCTTAAAGGTGCGGAAGGGCTTAATATCCCGGTCGTCGTGTGCAACATAAATTACACCATCTCTGAGATGAATGTCTGCTTCAATGGAACCAAATTGTAAAGAGGCAGCCTGGTAAAATGGCGTGCTGCGCTCGTAATCGTTGTGGGAGTGGGCGTTGGCCAGTGTGTATGGTTTCGTTTGTGCATTCGCGTTAGTAATCAGGAACAAGCCTGACAGTGCCAGTAGATATTTCACGTAGATCAGATTTTATAACCGGCCGCAAAGATCATGTTAATATACTTTTCTTCATAGCGGCTTAACATAAAGGTAATATACCGGTAACAGGATGGCGGCAGAAATATCTCTTAAAGTGTGGGCCAGTTTTGCACCAGTTCTTTCAGTAGTTTTTGTCCTTCCGGCCAGTCCTTCAGCCCGGAAGTGGCGTTGATATGGCCTTTGGCCCCGGCGTTCACAAAGCGGCTGTTCCATTTCCCAGCGAAGTGGCCTGCCCGTTCAATCGTGCAGTATTCATCGTTGGTACTGGCAACTATAATGCTTTTGAAAGATAAAGGAAGCATAGGGATAGGAGAGAAGCCACGGGCTTCTGCTGGAAATCCCTGGCGCTCCGCGTCAGCAGGCGCTACCAGCAAGGCACCGGTAATCGGGAGCTTCGTTTGCTGTGCCCAGTGTACCAGGGCTATGCAGCCAAGGCTGTGCGCTGCAATCACTACCTGCGACCCTGCTGCAGCCACGGCTTGTTCTATGGCAGCTACCCATTCAGCACACACAGGTGCGTCCCAGTCTGGCATGGTAATACGTTGTGTCCCGGGAATAGTTTGTTCCCAGAGCGTTTGCCAATGTAATGGTCCGGAGCCATTAAGCCCCGGCGCGGTCAGAACTTTTGTTTCCATGACGATCGCTGGGTTGGTAGTGAAAGATAGTGAAATCAGTAGTAAAAGAGAAAGGTCGAAAGAATTCGACCTTTGTTCTAAAAATTCCACGTTATGGCACTCAGGTCCATAAAAAGTTAATCAGTGATATATATTCCGAACTGAATAAGTCAATTTTAACCGGGCGTTATTAAATGCGCCCTTAAGTTAGTACAAAAGTAGGAGATGCTAAACCTATTCGCAAGTATTTAGCATACAATATTTTCATAATCCAGGCAAAACCGCCATGCCAGCTGATTTTAAAGCTCGACAAGTTCACGGCTATGATCTCTGCATTTTAATATGTATTTTTTTACTTTAATCCCTGCATATGCCACGTATCATTACCCTGTTGATGCTATCCTGTGTCTTCACATCCACTGCGGCGCAGCAGACAGCAAAAGGTCTGAAAGCAACATTGGACTACTACTATAACTATGAGCACCGTATCAATAAAGCCGGTGTTACAGCGCGTTGGCACTATATCTGGGATGAACAGGACAGTGGCGGCCTCTCTGTATGGGGCGGTATTATGGATTCACTGGGCCTGAAAAGGGATAGCCTGCACGAAGCCCCCACCACGGTCAATCTTCGTAATACGGATATTTACATCATTATAGATCCTGATACAGACAAAGAATCCCCCTCACCGCATTATATGACTACAACAGACGCCACGGCTATTTATAACTGGGTGAAAGCGGGTGGGGTATTGTTGTTGCTGGAAAATGACTCGCTGAATGCAGACTTCGCACACTTCAATATACTCAGTGAAAAATTCGGTATCCATTTTAATGGCGATAGCCGTAACCGTGTACAGGGGCGTAACTGGGAGCAGGGCGCTTTCGTGATCCCGCCGGGGCATGAAATATTTCCGGATGCAGGAAAAGTATACATCAAGGAGCTTTCTTCCCTGAGCATCCAATCGCCGGCACAGGTGGTGTATGAAGCAGATGGGCACGTGATCATGGCCGTAGCGCACGTTGGCCGTGGCGCTGTGTTTGCCGTAGGAGACCCCTGGTTTTATAATGAATATACGGATGGTAAAAGGTTACCGGCGGAATACCGGAATTATGCAGCGGCTGTGAATCTCACGCAGTGGGCCATCAAACAGCGTTTAACTGCCAAACGTTAGCGTGGCTTCAGGAACTCCAGATTCCGCCGGATACCGGCATATTTGGATCGCTTCATCGGAGAATGCCTGAAGATGTTTTTAAAGGCCTCTTCGGTAAGGTCTTCCCAGTCTTGCGTATTAAAGTTAAGGATGGCGGGGATTGGAGTAAACTCCGGTTCCTGGTGGGCTTTTGCGAAGCGGTTCCAGGGGCATACGTCCTGGCAGGTATCGCAGCCGAACATCCAGTTATCGAACTGCCCTTTCATCTTATCCGGGATCAGCATGTCTTTCAGCTCAATCGTAAAATAAGAGATACAGCGGCTGCCGTCTACTACGCCAGGCGCCACCAGTGCGCCGGTGGGGCAGGCATCCAGGCAACGGGTACAGGACCCGCAATAGTCACCCACAGGACCGTCGTATTCCAGTTCCAGGTCAGTGATCAGGGTGGCAATGAAGAAAAAGGAGCCGGCCCCTTTGTGGATGATATTTCCGTTCTTTCCAATCCAGCCAAGGCCGCTGCGCTGCGCCCAGCTGCGTTCCAGCACCGGCGCAGAGTCTACAAAACCGCGGCCCTGCACCTCGCCGATTTGCTCCTGCATCCGCTGCAGCATGGTCTTCAGCCTGGCCCTGATCACCTCATGATAATCATGACCGTAAGCGTATTTGGCAACTTTCGGCATATCCGGCTGTTGCTGCTTTTCCGGGAAGTAATTGAAAAGGAGCGTGATCACCGAGCGGGCGCCGTCCACCAGTTTGCGGGGGTCGATGCGTTTGTCGAAGTGATTTTCCATGTACTGCATCGTGCCATGCATCCCTTTGCTGAGCCAGGTCTCCAGGCGGCGCGCATCGTCCTCCAGCTGCACCGCCTTCGCAATGCCGCAATAGTCAAAGCCCAGCTCACGTGATAGCTGCTTGATAAATGCAGTATGATTCATCCTGCAAAAGTAACACAATTCAAATTTTCCCTATCTTGCACCGGCATATAATCCCTATGCATTTATGAATATGTATTGCAAGCGCGCATTGCTAACCCTTCTTCTGGGCTGTTTGTTTGTAACCATTTTTGCCCAGGACAGAACCAAGATCAAATTTGGTAAGATTGATAAGTCTGAGTTTGCACTCGGCAGGTTTGAAAAAGATACCGGCGCTCACGCTATTGTGCTCTCCGCGATCGGATCATCAACATTTGAAAGCGATGGCGCCGAACTTCGCCTCGTTTACAAAGTACACCGCAGGATAAAGATTGTGGATAAGAATGGCTATGATCTTGCCACTGTTAAGGTCTGGCTGTATAAAGACGGATCGGAGGAAGAAAAACTTTCCAACGTAAAAGCTGCTGCCTACAACCTCGAAAATGGCGAGATCGTGGAAACGAAGATCGACAGCAAGAGTATCTTCACAGATAAGCAAAGCAAGAATATCGTCACCAAAAAATTCGCCATACCGGCAGTGAAGGAAGGTACTATTATTGAGTATACCTACACTATTTCATCACCTTACTACCAGTACCTGCGCTCCTGGGAATTCCAGGGAGAATATCCTGCACTCTGGAGTGAATACACGGTTACCATTCCGGAGTATTTCGATTATGTGTTCATTAACCAGGGCTATGAGAAATTTGTGATACAGACAAAGGAATCGTCTATCGGACATTTTACGTTGAGAGGAGAGAAGGAAGCTGCCTACGGAAAAACATCAGAAATATTCTCTGTTTCTCCCGGCATTACCACTTACAAATGGGCGCTGAAAGATGTTCCGCCTATCCGGGATGAAAGCTTTATCACTACAACGGATAACTATACACGAAAAATTGAATTTCAGCTCTCGGCCTACAACTGGCCAGGGCAGCCATCCAAACCGGTGAGAACCACCTGGGCCAAACTGATGGAAGACCTTCAGAAATCTGAAAGTTTCGGAAAACAACTTACCAACAACAACAACTTCCTCAGCGATAAAGTATCAGAGCTGACAAAGGATACGAAATCAGACAAAGAGAAAGCGGAAAAAATCTATGTCTGGGTGCGCGACAATTACACCTGTACAGATCATACTGCGCTGTGGTGTGAAGGCGACCGGACGCTCAAAACGTTGTTCAACAGTAAGAGCGGCAATGTGGCGGAGATAAATCTGCTGCTGATTGCCATGCTGAAGAAAGCCGGACTGGAAGCTTATCCCGTTATCCTCAGTACGAGGGATAACGGCTACGTATACCCGTACTACCCGCTGCTTTCCCGCTTCAACTACACCATTGCCGCTGTTATGACAGATGGTGAACTAACCCGTCTGGATGCCTCACGTCCGCTGCTTGGCTTTGGCAGACTGCCAGCCAGCTGCTATAACGGCGACGCCCGCGTAGTGGATGAACAGGGTACGGTAATGCCGCTGGCTACCGATTCACTGAAAGAACAGAAATTTACCAGCGTATTTATCAGTAAAATCGCAGACGGTAACATAGAAGGCTCTTTCCAGCAACGCCCTACCTACTTTGAATCTTACAGGATAAGACAGGAGATAAAAGAAAAAAGCCAGGACGAATATTTTAAGAAGATTGTAAAAGGATATACCAGTGAAATATCATTATCTGAAAAGGAAATCGAAGGACTTACTGACCTGGGAAACCCCCTGATGGTGAAGTACAGCTTCAAACTGAACGCCGGCAATAGTGATGTACTCTATATTAATCCTCTGTTCGGTGAAGCATATAAACATAACCCCTTCAAATCTATGGAACGTAGTTTTCCGGTGGAGATGGAGGCCGTATACGATGAAGTATATTCTCTCAACCTGGAAATTCCCGAAGGATATGTGGTGGATGAAATGCCTAAGCCAGCCATTGCAAAATACAATGAAGAGGAAGGACTCTTCCAGTACCTGATACAACAGCAGCAGGATCATATCCAGTTGAGATGTCGCGTAAAGCTCACCAAAGCTAACTTCCAGCCGGAAGAATATGCCTCCCTGCGCGAGTTTTTCGACCTGATTGTGAAGAAACAGGCAGAACAGATTGTATTAAAAAAGAAAAGTAAAGCATGATGAAATTCCTCCAACCGACTGCTATCTTATTACTGACAGCCTTCAGCTTACCAGCATCAGCGGGCGATCCTGTATATCCCGTCTGTGCTATTCCTGCTGCATTAAAGGAAAATGCGCATGTGGTAAAAAGAACAGAGGAATATACAGTGGATATCCGGGACCTGCGTGATGTACGCGTTACCAAACACTATGTATATACTGTGCTGGATGCCGCCGGCGCTGATGATGCCATCATGCTGGAATACTATGGTAAGCTGCGTGAGATAAGGTCTGTAGAAGGTATCTTGTATGATGCAGACGGTAAACAGGTGAAGCGTATGAAACAAGCGGATGTAAAAGATCTCAGCGCTGTGGATAACGGTAGCCTCATGACAGATACCAGGAAGAAATTCCACTCTTTCTTCCACAGCGTGTATCCGTTTACCGTAGAATACCGGGTGGAGATACGTTACAACTGTACCAACCAGTTACCGGTATGGGTGCCGCAGGAAGAGTATGACTGTACCGTACAACAAAGCAGTCTCACCGTTACTGCACCCGCAGGTTTTGAGCTGCGTTATCATACATACCTGTATAACGGCGAGCCGGCCACATCATCTGATAAAGGTATTAAAACTTATATCTGGCAGGTAAAAGACATACCGGCCATGAAGAAAGAAGCGTTCGCAGAAGAATTCTATAAACGCACACCTTCTGTATTCCTTGCCCCCGGGGAGTTTGAAATAGAGGACTATAAGGGCCGCATGAATACCTGGAAAGACTTTGGCAACTTTATTTACCACCTGAACCAGGGAAGGGATGTATTACCTGATAATATAAAGCAGAAAGTACACCAGCTTACAGATGCATTGCCTGCCCGTGAAGATAAAATCAACAGCCTGTATAAATATATGCAGCAAAACTACCGCTATATCAGCATACAGCTGGGTATTGGCGGCTGGCAGACCTTTGATGCAACCACGGTGGCAGCTAAAGGTTACGGCGACTGCAAGGCCTTATCTAATTTTATGATGGCTATGTTGAAGGAAGCCGGTATTTCATCGAACTGTGTACTGGTAAAATCGGGAGATGGAGTGACATCCCTGCGGGAGGATTTTCCTTCCCCGCAATTCGATCATGAGATCCTCTGCATCCCCGGCGCCAAAGACACGATGTGGCTGGAGTGTACCAGCAATACCCTGCCCGTAGGCTATCTCAGCGCCTTCACAGCCAACAGGCCTGTATTGGTGATAGATAGTGCTGCCAGCAAGCTGGTACGTACACCTGACTACAATATGGACTATAATCTGCAACAGACCAGCATTACTGCCACAATAGACGAAGCCGGAAATATCCATGTGAACTCACATACGATGCGCACGGGTATGCAGCAGGATGGCCTGCACGAGAGATTACATACACTGAGTGAAGAAAAACAGCTGGAGGAACTGAGAGAAGGACTGGACCTCGCCAGCTATGATATTGTAAGCCATAAGTACAAAGAGGAGCCGGGGATTAAGCCTGCCATTGAAGAGCAACTGGAAATCAACGGGCATAACTACGCAACGGTAACGGGTAAACGGATGTTTGTGGCGCCTAACATTCTTAACAGGAACAGCCTCAGGCTGGAAGAGGAAACCGCCCGTAAATCGCCGATCCGCTTTAATCATGCCTACAGGGATATTGATACTGTGAAAATCACCGTACCAGCCGGTTACAGACTGGAGTCGCTGCCTGCGCCGGTATCGTTGAAAAATCAGTTCGGCGTTTATACAGCTGTTACTGAGATGAAAGGTAATACCATCAGCTATATCAGGAAAATAGAGCATAAGGCGGGAACCTTTCCTGTAACAGACTTCGCGGACCTGGTAAAATTCTACAACACCATCTACAGATCAGACCGCAACAGGCTGGTACTGGTGAAAGAGTAGGATTATTTTTCCCTGATGCTTACAGATATATGCCTGTCTTTCTTACGTTCTTCATCCGGCGCGGTGGCGGCAGCTTTGGCGAATTGAGAGCCATAACCTTCCGCTCCCAGCAGCTGGTTGACATCTGTGTTCAGTTTCTTGAGGGCTGTCACCACTGCTTCGGCACGCTGTCCGGAGAGCTTCAGGTTTAGTGTGCTGTCGCCTGTTCTGTCAGTGTAGCCGCCGATCTTGATCTTCGCTTTCGGGAACGCTTTCATGATTGCAGCAATATTGCCTACCTGCTGTTTGCTGTCTTCCGTCAGTTCTGCACTACCTGTTTTGAAATTGAGATTATCAAAATCAAACCACACATCTTTACCTGCCTTACGTGTATCATCTTTGAGGAAGTTCACAACCTGGTCTTCAATACCGCCTTTATAAGCCTGCAGCACGGAGCCGTCGGGCAGTGTTACCTGGATGCTCTCCCGTGTTTCTGTAGTGGTGGTTGGAGTGCTGGCGCTTCCATTGGCATTCATATTTACTGAATCTGCCAGCTGGCTGGTAGTAACGCTATCAGTAGCAGCAGCATTGTCGTGTTTACCACCGCCGCAACCTTTCATCAGGTACCACAGCAGGATAATGGCTACGAGTATCAGCAGGAGCGACCAAAGCCAGCGGCTTCCGCCTCCCTGTTTCACGGTATTGACAGTGGCGTTGGCAGCATTGGCAGCACCGGAACCTATTCCCGAAGCAATGTTGCCAAGTTTTTTGCCCAGATCACCCAGACTGGCGAGACCCAGGATACCAGCCAGATTGAAACCGCCCGGAATCGCGCCCAGGATCTTGTCTTTCTGTGTATTCAGATAGGAAACGAAGCCGTCGGCGGAAAGATTGTTCTGTATTGCGTGCTGGCCGGCAACACCCAGGGCAGCCGGGGCAGCGGTTTGCAACAATGTATTGGCCGACGATTCCTTAATGCCCGCAAATGATGCCAGTGAGCCTGCAATGCTGCCAATTTTGTCGCCAAAAAGCTGGCGAAGCAGATCTCCTCCTTTGGCAAGAAGGCCGCCGCCGCCACTTTGCAACGCACCGGTAATAGCAGAAGGACTCGCATCTCCGGCCACACCTTTGATCATATCAAGCAATCCCCCCGCATTCCCCGATCCGGCTTTATTCAACAAACCGGCGAAAATGGTCGGGATAATACCACCTAAGGCTTTCTGTATTCCTCCCTCGCTCTCTCCCAATTGTGAGGAAGCCTGACTAATGACATTGTTGTTAAAAAGGTTTTTTGCACTTTCTAATAAGTCAAATGACATAATTGTAGGGTTTAATGATGAAGAATATGTAGTATGATAATTGCTTTTTGGAGGTTTCAAGAATTGTATAACAAATACATCACTTTAGTTGTTTGATCCTGTTTAATTAATTTTCGTTTGGTCCCCCGCAGGTTTTTTCGTACCTTCGCTGTGCTTAACGCAATTCCGGCTGTTTAATGCGCCTTCCGAGCGCGATGCAATACGCTATAACAGCCAATATTTATTGGTAATTTGATCATTTGTCGGGCCGCTTCGTGCCCGGTTTCCGTTCCGGCTCGCTGTTTTACGCAGTAGCAATGCACATAGAAATTCCCTATGTCGCCTGGAATAAGATCAGCTTAAACATATTAAATAATTGATGTCTATGATTAAAACGTCATTGCATTGGTTGTTGCTATGCTTACTGCTCCTCTTGCCTTGTATGCTTGTTGTTGCACAGGATAGTACTGAAACCAGAAAAGATAAGCCAACGCTCCATATCGGCGGCGCGCTGCGCTTTAACTACAACCTCTCTTCCTGGAAAAAGGAACAGGTGAAACGCGGTGGTGATTTCGGCTTTGATATGTTCCGTATCAACGCGGACGCCGCATGGAAAAAATTATCCCTGCATGCTGAATACCGCTTCTACTCTAAGGATTTCGGAGGCGGTATGCTGAAGGAAGGTTATGTACGATATAACTTCAACGATAGTACACACATCGACATTGGCCTTAGCCAGGCGCCTTTTGGTAATCAGACATACAATTCCCATAGCTGGTTCTTTAATCTGCCATACTATGTCGGTAAGGAAGATGATTATGACATGGGTATCAAGTTTGTTCGCAGGCAGCCCAAATGGCAATACCAGCTTGCTTTCTATAAAAATGCGGAAGAGCTTACCTTCGGTGATAAATCTGAAACAAGCCACAGCCGCTATTCGTATGATGTGGCCGGAAGAAACAAAGAGGTAAATCAGGGTAATGCCCGTGCAGAATATTTCCTCCACAAAAACAGCAGTATAGGCGCCTCCGTTATGCTCGGCGGGCTTTATAACATTCCCACCGGTAATATGGGAAGCCACTGGGCCGCTGCTTTACATGCAGACCTGAACCACCGCAGATGGAACCTCAAGCTGCAATCAATGTACTACCGTTACAACGCTGCCGACTCTGCGCAGTTCAACAACTATGTTGATATGGCCGCTTACGGCGCCTCTTATAAAGTAGCAGCAGAAGCATTCCTGCACACGGCATCACTGTCGTACACACTGCCAGTTCACTGGGGACCAGTAAGTACGCTTACTTTTTATAACGATTACTCCTATATGAAAAAGCCGGTTGCCGCTTTCAACGATACACAAATGAACGTACTGGGTTGCATGGTTACAGCCGGACACATATTCACATATATCGACTGGGCCTCCGGCAAGAACCAGCCCTGGCTAGGTCCCGTATGGACAGACGCGCTGGCGGCAGGAACGCCCGGTGAAAAATGGCATCATCGCTTCAACATCAACATCGGTTACTATTTCTAACAGCTGAAGGCTTCAGCTTAAAACATATTCAATCTATGGCAAAACTGAAAATTGAAGATCTTACCCTCATCTTCGGCCGCGAGCAGCATACCGCATTGCAGCTATTGAAGCAGGGAAAAGGCAAAGCAGAAATTCTGAGCGCGACCGGCTGTACAGTAGCGGTAAAGGAAGCGTCGTTTGAAATAGAGAAAGGGGAGTTTTTTGTGATCATGGGACTGTCAGGTAGTGGAAAGTCAAGCTTGTTGCGGTGCCTGAACCGCTTGATAGAACCTACCGCGGGTAATGTGATCCTGAACGGTACCAACATCACCGCATTGAAGGAACACGAATTGCAGCAGGTGCGCCGCAAGGAAATAACAATGGTCTTTCAGAAATTCGCGCTGTTGCCGCATCGCAGCGTGCTGGAAAATGTTGCCTTCGGTCTTGAGCTACAGGGCATACCTGCGGAAGAACGACTGGCCAAAGCCAATACCGTAATTGATCTCGTCGGTCTGAAAGGTTACGGGCATATGCTGCCGTCAGAATTATCAGGCGGTATGCAACAGCGCGTTGGGCTGGCACGGGCCCTGGCCAATGATCCGGAAGTATTGCTGATGGATGAGGCTTTCTCTGCCCTCGATCCATTGATCCGTACACAGATGCAGGATGAGCTGCTCGATCTCCAGGAGAAGATGCATAAAACAATCGTGTTCATCACGCATGATCTCGACGAAGCTATCCGTCTCGGCGACCGCATTGCCATCATGAAAGACGGAGAAGTTATACAGGTAGGCACCCCGGAAGAGATCCTCACGTCACCGGCTAATGATTACGTGACCTCCTTTGTGGAGAAAGTAGATCGTAAATCTATTATCACAGCTTCTTCACTGATGGATACCAAGCCAACCATGGCAGTGTTCCGTAAAGATGGTCCGGAGGGCAGCCTGCGTAAGATGCGCGCCACCGGCCTGAATATCCTGCCCGCTGTTACGGTAGACAAGCATTTCCTGGGATTTGTGTATCTCCATGAAGTGCTGGAAGTAAAAAAACGGGGCGATAAGACTATTGAGGCAGCCATCCACCGGGATGTATCCGTAGCATATCCTGAGACAACTGTTGAACAGATGCTGCCTTTCATTGCAGAAACGGATAAGCCTGTGGCAGTGGTTAACCCCGAAAATAACAAGCTGTTGGGACTCATTTCACAGACAGCCCTGATAATTGAAACTACCGGTAATCAGCCGGCTTAATACAAATCAAAAGAGAGTATGATCAGAATAGGAAAATATATTGAACAATTCATTAACTGGCTGACGCATAATTTTGGTCCGTTTTTCAAAATGATAAAGACCGGAGTAGAAGCAATGGCCGATGGCGTGCAATGGGTCTTTACCTTCATGCCCTTCTACGTGGTGATTGCGTTGTTGGGCTGGCTCGCCTGGAAACGTGCAGGGTGGGGTATTGGTGTAGTAACGGTATTGGGTTTGTTGTTGATTTACGCAATGGGATACTGGGCGCCCACCATGGAAACATTGTCACTGATCCTGGTATCAGCTTTCATCGCCCTGCTCATAGGTGTTCCGCTGGGTATCTGGGCGGCAAGAAATAAAACAGCCGGTAGCATCATGCGCCCGCTGCTGGATTTTATGCAGACCATGCCGGCTTTCGTATACCTGATACCAGCCGTGTTATTTTTTGGACTGGGAAAAGTGCCTGGTGTGTTTGCTACCATTATCTTTGCGATGCCTCCTGCGGTGAGACTTACAACACTGGGTATCAGCCAGGTGCCGCAGGATATTGTCGAAGCAACCCGTTCTTTTGGCGCCACCACAAAGCAATTACTGTTTAAAGTGGAACTGCCCCTGGCTTTGCCCACCATACTGGCCGGCGTGAACCAGACTATTATGATGTCGCTCTCAATGGTTGTGGTATCCGCCATGATTGCAGCAGGCGGTCTGGGCGAGATTGTGTTGAAAGGTATCACACAGCTGAAAATAGGTATTGGTTTTGAAGGTGGTATCGCCGTAGTGATACTTGCTATTATACTGGATCGCATTACACAATCATTCGGAAAAAAGAAACAACGTGCAAAATCTTAAAACCTGGAATATGAGAAAGAGCTTTATCCTTACCCTGGTGGCTGCCGTAGCAGCGCTGGGCTTCACCGCCTGTAACCAGGACAAGCCAAGGCAGACAAAGAAGATTACCATTGGTTACGTTAACTGGGCAGAAGGTATCGCGATGACACAGCTTGCAAAGAACCTGCTGGAAAAGAAAGGATACACGGTAGTGCTGAAGAACGCAGACGTGGCGCCAATCTTCGCAGCTGTTGCCGGCGGCGATGCCGATGTATTTATGGACGTGTGGATGCCTGTTACACATAAATCCTATATGGAGACATTCGGAGACAGACTTACGCTGCTTAATACCAACTTTGATGCTGCCAGAATTGGACTGGTTGTACCTGATTATGTCAATATCAAAACTATAGATGAGCTGAATGCCGCCAAAGCTAAGTTCGGCGGTAATATTGTTGGGATTGATGCGGGTGCAGGTATCATGTCGAAAGCAGAAGATGCTGTCAGGGAATACAACCTCGACTACCAGCTGCAATCTTCCAGCGAAGCAGCCATGCTCGCTACCCTGAAGAAAAACATCGACGAAAAAATGCCGGTAGTGGTAACAGGATGGGCGCCCCACTTTATGTTCTCCCGTTATAAACTGCGCTTCCTGGAAGATCCCAAAAAAGTATTCGGTGAAACAGAAAAGATACAGACAGTAGCCAACAATGAATTTAGTGTGCGCGATACCGTAGCTGTGAACTTCTTCCGCAAATTTAAACTGAATGACGAACAGCTGGGAGCCCTCATGGGAGCCATCGCTGATGCAGACGGCAGAGAGAATGAAGCAGTAGAAACCTGGATCAGAGAAAATGAAACCCTGGTTCAATCATTCGGACTGTAATGTTCCTGAAAGAAAAGATATAGAGATGCTGACCATACCGGTCAGCATTTTTTATTTATAAATGCTATACAGAAATAAAATCTGCAGCATTTATTGTAAATTCCTTCCTCTAATCTAAACCCTTATGGACAGAAGAAATTTTCTGCACACAGGTTCACTGACGGGCCTCGGCCTTCTTGCAGCATCATTGCCAGGTATGAGTATCTCAGGATCGGCAGACCCGCTGGAAGAAGCTACCATAGCGCAACTACAGGAGCAGATGCGTAGCGGTAAAACCACCGCCGTAGCTCTTACACGTGCCTATATCAACCGTATCCGTACAATTGACCAGCAGGGGCCCACATTGAAATCAGTAATAGAACTAAACCCTGATGCATTGTCCATTGCAGCGTCACTCGACAATGAAAGAAAACAGGGAAAGATAAGGGGACCATTGCATGGTATTCCGATACTGGTAAAAGACAACATCAACACAGGAGATAAGATGATGACCACGGCAGGTTCATTGGCGCTTGAAGGAAACAAGGCTGCCACCGATGCATTCATCATCCGCCAGCTACGCAACGCAGGAGCAGTACTACTTGGAAAAACCAACCTCAGCGAGTGGGCTAACCTGCGGTCAAACCGATCAACCAGCGGATGGAGCAGCCGCGGCGGGCAAACCAGAAGCCCGTATATCCTCGACAGAAATCCTTCCGGTTCCAGCTCCGGCTCAGCGGTAGCCGCCGCCGCCAACCTGTGTGCAGTGAGCATTGGTACAGAAACCGACGGCTCCATTGTTTCACCGGCTTCTGTAAACGGCGTGGTCGGAATCAAACCTACAGTAGGCCTGTGGAGCCGCTCCGGTATCATCCCGATTTCCGCTACACAGGATACCGCTGGTCCCATCGCCCGTACTGTTACGGATGCCGCTATACTGCTGGGCGCCCTCACCGGTGTGGATGCTGCTGATGCTGTCACTAAAGAAAGTGAGGGAAAGTCGCACCGGGATTACACTTCCTTCCTGGATAAAAATGCCCTGAAAGGTAAACGTATAGGCATTGAAAAATCCCACTTCCACGTGCACGAAGATCTTGCGCAGGCGTTTCGTACAGCCATTGATGTATTGAAGGCCCAGGGCGCCGTTATCGTAGAAGTAGACCTGATGAAGGCGATGGAGCCAACCGGCGGAAATGCTGAATTCGAGGTGCTGTTATATGAATTCAAGGACGGCGTGAACCGCTATCTCGCCGGCACAAATGGAAAAAACCGTTCCCTGAATGATGTGATCGCCTTTAACAAGGCACATGCATCTGCCACTATGCCCTTTTTTAAACAGGAAACACTGATAGAAAGCAACAGCAGGGGGGATCTGAACAGCCAGGATTATAAGGATGCCTTGAAGAAAACACTTAGCTCCCGGCAGATCATCACAGACATGATGGCACAGCACCAGCTGGATGCCCTGGCTGGTATTACCAATAGCCTCGCCGGTTGTATCGATCTGGTGAATGGTGATTATTATAATCAGCCTTCTATGTCCACACCCGCAGCTATTGCAGGCTTTCCACATATTACGGTGCCAATGTGCTCTATACATGGACTTCCGGCCGGATTATCATTCTTTAGTACGGCATATAAAGAAGGGCCACTTATCGGGTTAGCCTATGCCTTTGAACAGGCAACACATAAGCGGCAGGCGCCCGCATTCAGGAAAGATCTGTTGGGGTAAGAAGCTATTATATTTTATTTCGTTGCTGTGGTATCTGCGCCGCTGGCATATCTCGCATAGCGGTGCTTGATATACTCATACAAGTCATACGTGGTAGCGTTTCTAACGAATTCGTAAGTAGGCTCATAACGTAACATAAACTGCGAAAGGCTGTCGCCTTCAAGACCAGTAAGCTGATTCACCACTTCAGGTGTGAAGATGCGTTCTATGTAATTTTCTTTCTCCTTACTCAGCAGGATTTTTTTGAAATGGTCCTTTTTGCGGTTACTGTTAAAAGACAGCGCCCTGTACAGGGCATTGATGTTTACGGCAAAGCCAAGTCCTATCATGGGTACCACTTCATTCCAGCGTGGCCGCCTGAAGTCAAATGACTTGCGGAATTCTTCCCGGAACCGTGCAGAGTCCTTGAGATAGCCATAATGCAGAACGGTTACCGGATTCAGCTCCAGCGGCTGCGGCTTCAGGAATAGGCGGACATCGGTTTTTTCCTTTTTGGTAAGATATAACAGGGGAGTATACCCTAAAATTTTCAGGAGGATCGTATCGCCTCTTTGCGCGGCTATACTGAAATTACCATGTTCATCACCCACCACCGAACGGCCGGTTTGCTTATTGAGGATACTCACTCCCGCTACAGGAAGGCTATCCTCCGTGGAAGCTACTGTGCCGGATAGTGTGCTTTGGGCCATTATCCGGCCGCTGGCAAGCAGCAACAGTATAACCGGAATTATGCAGTATAGTTTGGGCAAAGCCTGAAGAATTTAATGATCACGGGAAATTACAAATAATCCCAGTCCGCTTATCTCCGCTCATCATCTGCATCATACCAATCACAATAATCATAGTTCTGGTGGCGGAAAATGGTGACCTTTACCTTCTTCGTTTTGTTCTTCTCGAAAGCTTTGATCATCTCGTTTACATTGCGTATCGCTTCATCGCCTACTTTCAGCACCACATCTCCGGTTTTTATACAGTTTTTAAATCCGGCAGGTACCTCAACAAAGTAGGCGCCGTTGTTGTCCGGAAGCCCGGTAGCGGAACGTTCTCCAAGGGTTTCAATATTCTTCACCCTGGCGCCTTTCCAGGTAATGATGAGGCCTTGTTGCTGCTGTTGTTGTTGTAATACAGGCAGGGGAGGCCGTGCAGCCACCCGTTTTAGCCCGGGAGATACAACGCCAAAGGAGTCCATAGCGAAGTTGCGGAAGCCTGTCTTCAACGCAGGTGAGCCTGGTTTTACCCGATAGTCTCCGGTTGACGGATGGATGAATTGGGGATCACCGTATAAGGAATGCGCGTCGGTAGAAGCAGGCAGGCTGTTTTTATCCGGAAAGAAGTTATAGTCGATCTCATCGCCCCAATATCTGATACCTATTGGTTTATAGCCAGCGGTCACGATGTTGTAACGGAAAGTATCATGACTGTTGGCGAACCATACATGCGGATGAAAGGAATTGTTAAGGATGATATTATTCTCTGCTGTTCTGTAGAAACCTTCGCGGAGTTTGAGTCCGCCGTTGAGACAGACGTTGTTGTAGATATGATAGTTGGAGGAGCCGTCGTCCAGGTCTATGTCCCAGCCGTGATCGCAGCGGAACCGGTTGTTGCGCAGTACAATCGTTTTGATGACATCCAGCTTCACCAGCCAGGGGTAAAGCTGCACAAGGCTATCCATTTTCTCGCGGTCAGGGTGCCAGTAGCGGTCACGCCCCCAGGAGTTAAAGGCGCCGTGGTCGCCGGTTTCCAGGACCGTATTGAACACGTCGTTGTATTCGATGACATGGCCGCCCCAGGTACCTTCGCTGATGTTGATGCCTGCCCGCGGAACATTGTATATGGTGTTATGTGATACGGTAATATCCATTGCCATAGAGATCTGCACGCCTGCGCTCTGTTTTTCAATACGCCCGGTGTGGTGTATCAGGTTATCACTGGCTGTACAGGAGTCGGGGTAATCGGGCGTTTTAGGGCCGCTAACGGTGTCAATGGCCGTAAATTCCTGCGACTTATTATACTCAAAAAGAGGAGAGCGCACAGCAGCCGGGTTGCCAACAAAACAGATACCGCTGCCGCCTGCATCATGGATGTTACATCCGCTGATCATTGCGCCTCTGTTATAATTGCTGACGAATACGGCATTGCCGCCGTTGTGGTCGAAATCGCATTGCAGGATGCTGCAGTTGCGTGTGCCGTCCAGCATCACGGCGCCGCCGCGGTAGATGGTCCAGTCGCTGCGAAGCAGTGGTTCGCGTGTATCCATAAACGTTGGCGCCGTATGCGCAATGCGGAAGCCTTCTATTTTCACATTTTTCACCGGCGCCTGGCTGCTGCCTTTCAGCGTTATCACCTGCGGTAGCCTGGAAACCACTATGGTGGCCTTGTTCAGATCCGTGCCCGGAAGTGGTTTATAGTACAATGTTTGGGTAGCTTTATTGTAATACCATTCTCTTGGACCGTCCAGCTCTTCAAGGATATTCTCCACAAACCTGTGCTGGGCGTGCATTCCCATCTGCCGGTTGTTCTGGTAGCCGCCTTCCAGCTGTAGTGTACCGTCGTTGTTCACACCCGTGATACGGTAATGGTAACCACCCCACTCAGCCTTGTGCAGTGCATGTACGTAGCCGCCTTCGGGGTGCTTCCAGGTCTTTACCCTTGCAGGACTGAGCGCATCTGCAGCGCTGCCGTTATAGTGTTTCGCGCTGCTGTCGTAGTTAGGATACCGTGCCCTGATCTGTTGTTCATCATTTACATACAACAGGTCAAAATCAAATGGTATTGCAATCTGTGCACTGTATATCCCGTCTTTCCAGGGCTTCCACTTCAGCTGAAGTGGTTTACCACCGCTCAGCGTGACTTTATCGCCGGCGGATGCCTTGCACAAAATAATATGCCCGTTACCGGTGGTCATGGCGGGAGTGATCAGGAGTGTAGTGTCCAGGTAGTAGGTCCCGGTGGTAAACTTCACTATAATATCCTCTTCCGGGTGAAGGGTCCGGTAGCGGAGAATAGCGGTCGGCAATGTTCCAACAACACCGGTTCCTGGACGGACAGTTATTTCATGCCCCGCTGTTTTACGCTGGGCAAATAGTATATGCGTTGATGTTAGGAACAATACATACAAAAAAAAGTGGTTCACTGCTTTCATATGAACACTAATTTAATACAGCATTAAGACTCAGTTTAATGAAAAATTAGCAGTTACTAAGCTAATTTTCTGCTAAAAATGCAGGAAATACAATCCTTATACGTCAAAATTTCAGGTGCCAGAACATTGGATCAGGGTTTGTTGTTACTCATACGCGTTTGAAAACGCAAAAAAGAGAAAAATTATAGGCATATGAATCTCAACAATTTCACTATAAAATCACAGGAAACATTACAACAGGCACAACAGCTGGCTTTCAATAACCAGAACCAGGCCATAGAAACAGGACATATCCTGAAGGCCTTACTGGACGACAATGACAGTCCGGTTGAATACCTGCTGAAGAAGAATGCGGTAAACACCAGTTTTTTAAACAGCAAGCTGGATGAACAGCTGCAGAAATACCCCCGCATTGCGGGCGGCGAAGCCGGTCAGGTACTGAGCCGCGACGCCAACAATGTTATGCTCCGCGCAGGCAATGGGATCAAAGAATTCAAAGATGAATTTGTAAGCGTGGAACACCTCCTGCTGGCCCTGTTGGCCGGCAGCGACGATACAGCAAAATTACTGAAAGACGCAGGCCTCACGGAGAAAGGCCTGAAGGCAGCTATCAAGGAACTACGAAAAGGTGATACTGTTAATTCGCAGTCAGGCGGCGCCCAGTACAATACCTTGCAGAAGTATGCAAAGAACCTGAATGAACTGGCCCGTGAAGGCAAGCTCGATCCGGTGATCGGCCGTGATGAAGAGATCCGCAGAACGCTGCATATCCTCTCACGCAGATCCAAGAACAACCCTATCCTGGTAGGTGAGCCCGGTGTTGGTAAAACCGCCATTGTAGAAGGGTTAGCGCACCGTATCCTCAACGGAGACGTGCCTGAGAACCTGCGATCCAAAACCATCTATGGGCTTGATATGGGCGCACTGATGGCCGGCGCGAAGTACCGCGGTGAGTTTGAAGAAAGACTTAAAGCCGTGGTGAAAGAAGTAACAGACAGCGATGGAGAGATCATTCTGTTCATCGACGAAATACATACCCTGATCGGGGCTGGTGCTATGGAAGGCGCTATGGACGCGGCCAACATCCTTAAGCCCGCTCTGGCCCGCGGTGAGCTCCGTGCAATCGGCGCTACCACACTCAATGAATACCAGAAGTATTTTGAGAAAGACAAAGCGCTGGAACGCCGTTTCCAGAAAGTGCTGGTAGATGAGCCGTCCGTGGAAGACGCCATCTCTATCCTGCGCGGACTGAAAGAAAGATACGAAAGCCATCACCATGTACTGATAAAAGACGACGCTATCATCGCGGCCGTGGAGTTGTCGCACCGCTATATCACCGATCGTTTCCTGCCCGATAAGGCCATTGACCTGATCGATGAAAGTGCTGCAAAACTCCGCCTGGAAATGAACTCCATGCCCGAAGAACTGGATGAACTGGAAAGAAGAATACGTCAGCTGGAGATCGAAAGAGAAGCAATTAAGAGAGAGAATGACGCAGAGAAACTGCGTGAGCTGGGTGAAGAGATAGCAAGACTGGGTGAAGAGAGAAATACCTTCAAAGCCAAATGGCAGGCAGAGAAAGAAGTGGTGGACAAAATACAGAATGCCAAATCAGCCATCGAGAATCTGAAACTTGAGGCAGAACAGGCAGAGCGTAACGGCGACTTCGGACGTGTAGCTGAAATCCGCTACGGTAAAATAAAAGAGCAGGAGAAACTGGTACAGGATCAGACCGACGAACTGAATAAAATATCCGAGCATAACAAACGCCTTCTTAAAGAGGAAGTAGATGCAGAAGACATCGCGGAGAATGTTGCTAAAGCGACAGGTATCCCGGTGGCCAGGATGATGCAGAGCGAGAAAGACAAACTGTTGCACCTGGAAGATGAACTGCACCAGCGTGTTGTAGGCCAGGAAGAAGCCATCATCGCCGTATCTGATGCAATCCGCCGGAGTCGCGCAGGATTGCAGGACCCGAAACGGCCAATTGGTTCATTTATCTTCCTCGGTACTACCGGTGTCGGTAAAACAGAGCTGGCAAAAGCGCTCGCAGAATATCTGTTTGACGATGAATCAATGATGACCCGTATAGACATGAGCGAGTACCAGGAGAAACATGCCGTAAGCCGCCTGGTAGGTGCGCCTCCGGGATATGTGGGATACGATGAAGGTGGTCAGCTGACAGAGGCCGTACGCCGCAAGCCCTACTCAGTAGTGCTGCTTGATGAGATTGAAAAAGCGCACCCCGATACATTCAACATCCTGCTGCAGGTACTCGATGACGGCCGTCTTACAGACAACAAAGGCCGTGTGGTGAATTTCAAAAACACCATCATCATCATGACCAGCAACATGGGTAGCAATATCATTCAGGAGAATTTCGAAAATATCAACGATAGCAACCGGGAAGAGATAGTAGACCGTACCAAGGAAGAAGTGATGACACTGCTGCGTCAGACGATCCGTCCTGAGTTTCTGAACAGGGTAGATGAAGTGATTATGTTCCAGCCGCTGATGAGAGACGAGATTAAGGGAATTATTAACATTCAATTACAACAATTGAAAGAGCTGGTAGCTAAAAGTGGCATGATATTGGAATTTTCTGATTATGCACTTGAATACCTCTCCGTACAGGGCTATGATCCTCAGTTTGGTGCAAGACCGCTGAAAAGGCTTATCCAGAAAGAGATCATTAACCTGCTGAGTAAAAAGATTCTCGCAGGAGATATTGATAAATCCAAACCCGTACTGGTTGATGTGTTTGACGGTGTTGTAGTAATAAGAAACAAGTAACTCTAAATACGACGATACATAAGTTTAACGATAAACCCCGCGATTCTTCGCGGGGTTTTTTTTGTTACATTTGAATGAATCAAAATAACTAACGAAATGATAGGGGAAAGAGAAAAACGGTTTATGCAGCATGCGATAGCGCTTTCGCGGAGAGGAATGGAAAGCGGGGAAGGCGGGCCTTTCGGCTCTGTGGTGGTGAGGGGAAACGAGATCATCGGTGAAGGCTGGAACCAGGTGTTATGCAACAATGATCCTACAGCACATGCGGAAGTAATGGCCATAAGGAATGCGTGCCAGAAGCTGGGTACATTCCAGTTATCAGACTGCGAAATATTTACATCCTGTGAGCCTTGCCCGATGTGCCTTGGCGCTATTTACTGGTCGCGCCCGATGCGTGTATATTACGCTAATACAAAAGAGGATGCTGCCGCTATTGAATTTGATGATTCATTTATTTACCGGGAGATAAACGTACCGCACAGCGAAAAGAAAATTCCACTGATTGCAATGCCTGATCCTGAGGCAGGAGAGGTGTTCCGGCAGTGGAAGGAAAAGAATGATAAAACACTGTATTGAGGTATTTTTCTATTTTGTTATTTTTTATTTCAAACAGCAAATGTCCATCTCCGCTGCGTTTATAAATCACAAAATACCTGAATCACAAAATACCTAAATCTTTACCGGTGTTGAATAGCAAAATGATAACCCCAGAAAAGAGCCAGCAGCAGAAATATGATACAGACGATGATCAATGTAAGGTATAGATAGATCTCAGGTTTTCTTCTGGTATGTGAGCGCTTACGTAATTTCTTCAGGAGTTCCCATTTCATTTCGCTGAGCCATCCGGGAATTTTCTGCTTATCCTTAATGGCTGCAAGTCCTTCCAGCGCTTCACTGCACAGCTCACAATCAGCCAGGTGCATTTCCACTTCGTGTTGCTCCTCAGGAGTCAGCCTTCCCTGTACATAGTCCAGGAGCTGTTGCTGCGAAGGGCAACCGGTAGTTACAAATATATCGTTGAAATGCTCGTTCATATCCAATGGTGCAAATTAACTTCTTTTTGCGCGTTGTTGTTTTTCCAGTATCAACTTCAGGTTTCGTTTTCCGTTTTGTATATAGCTCTTCACCTGTAACAGGGAGAATCCGGTTTTATCAGCGATCTGGTGGTAAGATTGTTTTTGCAGGTAGAATAGTTCCACACAGGTTCGCTGTTCGCCGTTCAGCTGTGAAAGCGCGTGTTCCATATTCTCCAGCAGGATATCTTTTTCCTGGTGGGCTTTGGTATCCGTCTGTTCGGCCGCCATATCCATACTTCTGTCGGTGATTTCCTCTTTGTATTTCAGATGGTGTTGGCGCAGCTGCATCAGGCAATGGTTTTTGGTAACCTGGTAGATCCAGGCACGGAAAAACTGTATCTCATGTTTATGCAGATCTGATAATACTTTCAGGAAGATCTGCTGCACGGCGTCGCGTGCATCTTCCTCGTTCTTCAGGTATTTCATGCACATACCCAGCATCAGCAGGGCATACCGGTCAAACAGCACACCTATCCACTCACTGTCCTTGTCAGCTTTATACCGTTGCAGTAATTCCTGGTCTGTTAGTTTTTGTATGTCCGGATTATTCACAGGCTAAAATGGAATGCTGCATGTTAGATGCATGCGCTCACAAAACTCCATAAAAATTTAGGGATTTAGATATTTTTTTATTTTGGTATTTATAAATGCAGCGGAGATCCTGTGTGGGCAACTGTAACCGATCTTCGCTGCATTTATAAATACCAAAATAAAAAAATATCTAAATCCCTAAATAATTTACATGCTGTCTAATGCTTGCTGGGCTGCATTTTTCATGGAACCTTCCATACGGATCACTTCCCTGAACATGCGGCGTGCTTTGCCCATCTGGCCTTTGCTGCGATAGCATATCGCGAGCTGATAGCGTGCCATCTCAGCATATTTACCGGAGCTGATGGAGGTAATCCTTTTATAGCGGTCTATGGCTTCATTGAGGTTGCCCTGCTGCTGATAAACCATAGCGGCTTTGTATAGGTATTCATCGCTGTTGACAGGCTCTGTACCGGGATCTTTTTTAGGTTCGGCTGGTGGGTCCTTCACTTCAGGTTTAGGGTCCTGTTTGGGTTCAGGTTTCTTTTCTTCTTTCTTTTCAGCTTCTTTTTTCTCCGTTGCTTTCCTCACAGAATCCTGTTGCCTTTGCAGATTCGCCCTGCGGATACTGTCTGTAGTTGCTCTGCGTTGCTGGGCTTTCAGTGCTGCTGCCTTGGCTTTGGCGATGGAGTCAGCAGTATTACGGACAACCGGTGCAACGGGAGTAGCAGGCACTTTGGCAGCGTCTGCAGGTTTGGTGGTATTCGCAGTTACCCCGGTGTGAGTATTACGCGGTGATGTAGTCTGATTGTCCGGCACAGGTGTTACAATGGGTTGCTGCGCTGTAGCAAGCGTATCGGTACTGTCCTGTTTCTGTCGCGCAGCCGCCGCCATGATCCTGGGAGCCGGCTGATTGCGCATATGACCGCGCAGTACGTATATACTGCTCACGCCGAGCACGGCAAAAGCCAGCAGCCAGAAGTATACCAGCAGACTCTCCTTTTTCCGTTCCTTACGGGTATACTGTGCTATCTTCTGCACTTGTGATACAGGCTCTATGCTCTGATGTATATAGCGTTGCAGTTGTCCGGTCAGTTCCTGGTATTTGTCGGCATTATTGTCCTGTTCCAAGGCCTGCAAGGCTTCGAAGCACAGATCACAATCCGCCAGATGTTGCTCTACAAGGTGTTTCTCCACCTCTGTCAGCCTTCCGTCCAGATAACGGGGCAACTGGTCCTTGTTGAGGCATCGGATACCGGAAAAGACTTTCAGTAGTTTCTCATTATTCTGTTTGCTGTTAAACATATCCCTGATTCATATATAGCTTGGCAAGTTTCCCCTTGGCGGTTTTCAGCTGGCTCCTCAGTTTATCGCGAGATATTCCTTTTGCGGCTGAAAGGTCAGCAAATGATTTATTCTCTATATAAAAGGCAGTGAGCAGCTCTCTGTCTTCAGCGCTCATTCGCTGAAGCGCCTGTTCCAGCCTGACTGCAAGGTCCTGCTGGTCGATAATATTAGTAGAGGCTTTTTCCACTTTGTTTTCAATATGAAGAAGATCTCTGCCATCGCGCGACGGATAGAATGGGGTGTTTCTCTCCGGCTTGCCCAAATATCCTTTTTGTGTGTGCAGTATCCATTCGTTGGCTTTGTAAATGGTCTGCGTTTTAAGGCTGGCGCTTAGTCGCTGCAATAAGGCGGGGAATATCATACCAGGGTCAAGAGAGGGGTTATTCTTCAGGTAAGGAAGTGTGACGGCAACCATCAAATGGCTGTATCTGTCCATCAACACGCCTTCAGCCTCCCGGTCTTTTTGTTTTCTGGCCCGGGATATGAGTTCCTTATCTGATAAATTGGTTAACTGTTGGTGCATAAACTTATTACTCTATATTTACGTATGAAAGCCGAAAAAGTTCACTCGTACAACGGATAATTGAATAATAAAACGGATTTATACAATTAATATGCCATATGCTATTACAATTGTGCCAGTTGCGCCAATACGTGCTGAGGCCGCACATAGAAGCGAAATGATCTCCCAGTTACTGTGGGGCGAATGTGTGGAAATCACTGACACCGCGTCGGGGGGCTGGGTACAGATAAAGAATCAATATGACGGATATGCCGGCTGGGTTTCCCTCTCACATCTGGAGGAAATTAACGGGGAACTGTACAACGCACCTGCAAACTGGTATATGCCAGGTTGGGTAAACCACGTGATGATGAATGGTCAGAAGATGATGGTACCTTTTACCTGCCTGTTGAAGAATAACAACGATCTTTCAACACAATGGGGAGACGTAAGAGTGGTGCTGGAAGACAAGCCGCAGCCGTGGCAACCAGACAAACCGGTAGATGCCTCCCGTCTCAAAGCCGCCGCCTTTACTTATCTCAATACCGCTTATCTGTGGGGTGGCAGAAGTGTGTTCGGGGTTGACTGTTCGGGTTTTACCCAGAATGTGTTCAAAGTTATGGGTATCCGGCTGCAGCGTGATGCTTATCAGCAGGCAACGCAGGGGGCAGGTGTCGACTTTCTGCTGGAAGCGAGGATCGGGGACCTTGCATTTTTTGATAATGAGGAGGGGCGGATTACGCATGTGGGCATATTGCTCAACGATCATGAGATCATACATTCATCCGGGAAGGTAAGGGTTGATCCGATAGATAATCAGGGAATCATCAATGCGGACACCGGGGAGAGAACGCATAAGCTGAGAATCATCAAAAGGTATTTTGGTATTTA
>NZ_DATLKJ010000220.1:0-8519 GCF_035538455.1 Chitinophaga sp. | reverse complement strand
TACCAGCACCTGCAATGCTTTTTCGCGGAAACGTTTCATCACTTTATCACGCTGCTGCTGGGTAAGGTCGCCATGCAGGGCGTCGGCATTATAACCATCCTTAATCAGTGACTCAGCTATTTCCTGTGATTCTATTTTGGTACGGGTGAAGATGATACCGAAGATATCAGGATTGAAATCCACAATGCGTTTCAGCGCAGCGTATTTATCACGCGGACGTACCACGTAGTATTCATGTTCGATGTTGGCATTACCGCTGTTCTTTGTACCAACGGTCAGCTCAAACGGATCTTCCATGTATTTCTTGGCAATACGACGAACCTCCTGTGGCATCGTTGCAGAGAACAGCCAGGTAGTTTTTTCTTCAGGCGTATTGGAAAGGATACTGTTGATGTCTTCCTGGAATCCCATGTTCAGCATTTCATCTGCTTCATCCAGTACGGCATAACGAACGTTTTCAAAATTGATGGCGCCACGGTCAATAATGTCCAGCAGACGGCCCGGAGTGGCCACTACAATATGTACCCCTCTTTTCAGGTCGCGCAGCTGCTGTACAATGCTGGAACCGCCATATACGGCCACAATACTTACATCACCAAGGTATTTGCTGAAATTTTTCAGGTCATTCGTAATCTGCAGACACAGTTCACGGGTGGGGCATAGGATCAGACCCTGCGGCTTGTTAACCTTCAGATCCAGCTGCTGCAATAAAGGGAGGCCAAATGCAGCCGTCTTACCGGTGCCCGTCTGGGCCAGTCCCACGAAGTCGCGGTCTCCACTTAACAATACGGGGATTGCCTGTTCCTGGATCGGTGTTGGGGAAACGAAACCCAGGTCCGTAATTCCCTTCAAAATGGACTCTTGTAAGCCCAGAGATTCAAATGTTGTCATTGATTTGCATTAATCAGGCTCCGTCGGGAGCCTTACGTATAGCCATAGGCGTTAGGCCACGGCTGTTAAAAATATTTTTAAGATCTTAGGCTGAAAGCAAAAAACTTCCGGCTGACGGCTCTTTAAACTACTTCCCCTTCCAGGTCGTAGTCAAATGCTTTGGTGATACGGACATTAACAAACTCCCCGGGTTTAAGGCGCTTGCTGGTATTGATGATCACCTCATTATCCACTTCCACGGAATCAAACTCCGTGCGCGCAAGATAACGTCCTGCTTCTTTTTTATCTACTATTACCCTATATACTTTTCCTACCCGTTCCTGGTTTTTCTCCAGGGATATTTCCTGCTGCACTTCCATGATTTCCTGTGCTCTTCTTTCTTTCTCTTCTGCCGGCACATTATCCTCCAGCTGGTAAGCACTGGTTCCTTCTTCATGGCTGTAGGTAAATACTCCTACACGGTCAAAGCGCATCCTTTCCAGGAATCCTTTCAGTTCTTCTACATCATCTTCAGTTTCACCCGGAAACCCTGCAATCAGCGTAGTACGCAGACAAATGCCAGGCACTTTTGCCCTGATGGCATGCACGAGGTCTTCAATCTCCTCACGGGTTATCTGGCGCTTCATCGCTTTCAGCATAGCATTGGATGCATGCTGCAACGGCATATCCAGATAATTGCAAATGTTCGGGAACTCATTCATTACATCCAGGATCTCCATCGGGAACTTGGTAGGATATGCATAATGTAAGCGAATCCATTCCAGTCCTTCCACACCTGCCAGCGCCCGCATCAGGTCTGCCAGGCGGCGTTCTTTATAAAGATCCAGACCATAATAGGTAAGCTCCTGCGCAATGAGCATGATCTCCTTTACACCGAAACGCACCAGCTTCTCTGCCTCTTTCACCAATTCCTCAATAGGCTTGGAAACGTGCCCGCCACGCATCAGAGGAATCGCACAGAATGAACAGGTACGGTTACACCCCTCAGCTATCTTCAGGTATGCATAGTGGGATGGAGTGCTCAGCAAACGTTCTCCCACCAGTTCAGCTTTGTAATCAGCATCAAATTTTTTCAGGATCAGCGGCAGTTCCATCGTACCAAACCAGGCATCCACTCCGCCAATTTCGGCTTCCAGATCACCACGGTAACGCTCGCTCAGGCAACCGGTAACATATACTTTATCCAGTTTGCCGCGCTGCTTCAGTTCCACCTGCTCCAGGATAGTATTGATAGATTCCTCTTTGGCTTTATCAATAAACCCACAGGTGTTCACCACCACAATATTATGGTCCCGTTTGGTGCTTTCATGAACTACATCAATCTCATTAGCCATGAGCTGTCCGCTCAGAACTTCTGAGTCGACCATGTTCTTGGAGCATCCAAGCGTAATAATGTTAACCTTATCTTTCTTTAAAGTTTTCGTCTTCAAGGGCGAATGTTTTAGAGCTCGCGGTTCATCTTTGTTTTGAGCCGCTTACCGCCACGAAGACACACAGACACTGATAGAATAAAACAGCAGACTTACTGTATGTGACTTTGAGTCTTAGTGGGGGTTGATTCAGGAAGGTGCAAAGGTATGAAAATAAATGATAATTATGAAATTAAAAGAAAAAGCGGCTGCGGGAAGTGTACCGCAACCGCTTTGATAATCAATTTATCCCTGCAGGGTGAGCAGCGCTTTGTCTGCCCGCTGCTGTGCCAATTTACGTTTGTAATGATACCACCATTCGGGCGCCAGCTTGATCAGCAGGTTGTTCATCCCCCTCAGGCCAACGATATGATAAAGGCCGTTGAGCTTCCCCGTGATAGTCTGATCCAACGCACGGAGGCTCATGGCAAAGCCACCGTCCAGATACTCCATATGATGCCAGTAACCAGCAGGCATAAACATCGTATCACCATGGTTGAGGATAGCTGTATAACCTCTGGCATACTCCAGCGCAGGGAAACGCTCCGTGTCAAGGTTCTCATGCCAGTTAACAAAGCTGGCGGCGCTTTCTACCGTAAAAGGCATGCGGTAGATGAAAGGCGATTGTTTATTCTCCAGTAAAAGCACCCGCTTACGGCCCAGGAACTGGGTGTGGAAAATATGGGAGAGATCTATGTCGTAGTGCATATGCGCTACCGATCCGGCCCCACCCACAAAGAGCATCGGGTATTTCTTCAGAAATCCCTTCATAAAAGGGTCCGGCCATACAACGTCTTCGGCCAGCTGTGGTGCGTGTTGAAAAATGTTGAATAAAAAGATCCTAAGCTCAACAGGGCCTTTACGGATCATGTCAATGTACTCACCAAAAGTGATGTAATCATCCGCGCCGTTTACCAGGGTTTTGGCCCCTGCACGCTGGTTGTTATATACACCTACTTGCTTTTCTCCAACAATTGATTTGAAATAATCCCAGGTCCATTTTTCATAAGCCGGCCAGTTCTTGCTGAGCCCACCTGCCGCGATAATTACAGGTTTACGTGGTTCATAGTAGTTTTTGCGGAATTCTTCTGGCGTAATCTTGTCAACTCGGTCTATGTTTGCAATATTCATAACTACGAATTGTTAAAGGAATGAAGATACAATAATCCAAATCCAAATGTAACGAATGCAGAGCTATAATCTTATAAATTAAGAGAAAGTGCCATCAGGTGAAAAAAATCCGGACCTCGTAAGGAAGCCCGGGCATAAGCATTCGTTTATTTAAAGTAAAATATCAAGTAGGTTTTGTTTATAATCTCAAACAATTATCACTAACGGTTATAAATCAGCTATTTAGACTAAACAAAGAATCTACAAAAGCCTCTTTATTAAATACCTGCAGATCTTCCATCTTCTCCCCGATTCCAATGTACTTTACCGGTATCTTAAACTGGTTAGCTATGGCAAGTACCACGCCACCTTTTGCTGTTCCGTCCAGTTTGGTGATAGCAAGAGAAGTTACTTCTGTAGCAGCCGTAAACTGACGCGCCTGCTCCACCGCGTTTTGTCCAGTTGAACCGTCCAGCACCAACAGTACTTCATGCGGTGCGTCAGGGATCACTTTCTTCATAACACGCTTGATCTTGCTCAGCTCGTCCATCAGGTGCAGCTTATTGTGCAAACGGCCCGCCGTATCGATAATAATCACATCCACATCCTTAGAAACACCACTCTGTACAGTATCAAATGCAACCGCTCCGGGGTCTGAACCCATCTGCTGCTTCACAATGGGAACCCCCACCCTCTCACTCCAGATAGTCAGCTGATCTACCGCTGCTGCCCGGAATGTATCTGCAGCACCCAGCAGTACAGATTTTCCCGCTTTCTTATAGTTATAGGCCAGCTTCCCAATGGTCGTAGTTTTACCCACACCATTTACTCCCACCACCATAATCACATAAGGCTTCTTATCCGCCGGCGTCTCAAAATCACGAAAACCACTATCAGGCGCATCCACAAGAATAGTTGAAATTTCCTCCTGCAATATCCTGTTCAACTCACTGGTTCCCAGATATTTATCCTTAGCTACACGTTGCTCGATACGGTCAATGATCTTCACAGTAGTATCTACGCCCACATCAGCCGATACAAGGGCATCCTCCAGGTTATCCAGTACTTCCGTATCAACGGTAGACTTACCGGCGATGGCTCGTCCAATTTTACCCAGAAAGCTTTCTTTGGTTTTCTGTAAACCCTGATCCAGACTTTCCTTCTTTTCCCTGGAAAACAGCTTGCTAAAAAAATTCATAATTCGTTCAAATTGGGTCAGGAATCCACCGATTCCATTTTTGAGTAATCCGGCACAGAAACAACGCCGTCAATAAAACAAGTGCTAAAATACAACTTTGGACTATGATTTATGTGATTTGTATGATTATACTGATGAGTTGAGATTAAAACAGGGCTCCCTTTTTTGTTGAATACCGCTTACCAATAGGAGACGAACGAAGGTATAATATAAAATATAATAAGTACTTTATTTCCAGTAAGATTAGCAGTTCGGTCCAGGAATCACCACATCGGCAGAACACTCCCGCATCAAGTCCGCCTACACTCCGGTATTCCAATACTGATCAAGGCTGCAGGGTAATCATATCTTCCGGGAAACATCACCAGGTCTGGTATAATACATTAAATATCAATCATTCCCGTCAAACTTCATCAGATCATAAAACCTGCCTCATCAACATACTCACTCATCTTCACTCATCAACATACGCTTTTATCTTCACACATCAGGACAATCACTCAAATCATCAATAATCATAGTCCCCAAACACAAAAAGCTGTCCTTTAACAGGACAGCTTTTCAGTATTATTAGTAAAGCCGAATTACTTTTGGTTAATGTGCTCCTGCACTTTATCCTTATGCACGATAGCCTCTTTAAAAGTATAGGCACCGGTTTTAGGAGAACGCACCGCCCTAATCACTTTAGTCCATACTTTCGCTTCTGCGGCTGCTTTTGCGTCTTTCTTGATCGCGGTTTTTGCTGCTTTTGCCATTTTATTATATTGTTTTTATGGTCTAATGGCTATATGGCTGGTATGCTTAACAGCCATTCACCATCAACAATTATTTAATTTCTTTATGAACAGTTACTTTCCTCATTATAGGATTGAACTTCTTCAACTCCAGACGCTCAGGAGTGTTCTTCTTATTCTTAGTAGAGATATAACGGGATGTACCAGGAAGACCAGAAGTTTTATGTTCTGTACATTCCAGGATCACCTGTACCCTATTACCTTTTTTTGCCATTGTGTATTACAATTAAGTGAGTCCTTAGAATTAAATTTCCGTACCAGCTGCACGCAATTCTTTGACTACTGCATACAAACCTTTCTTGTTGATGGTTCTTAAACCGTCAGCAGATACTTTTAAAGATATCCATTTGTTTTCTTCCGCCAGGAAAAAACGTTTTTTCTGCAGGTTAGGCAGAAACCTTCTCTTTGTCTTGATATTGGAGAAGGAAACATGGTGACCTGTAATCGGCTTCTTTCCTGTCACCTGACATACTCTTGCCATGATCTTAAAATTTTGGAATGCAAAAGTCCAATTTTTTTATGGATTTTGCAAATATTATTAATTGAATTTATTAACAAAGTGGATAAATCATGCCCCAAAGGACACCACCTAACTAATAAGCACAATGCAAAAATAATGATAATCAATTAATTATCGGACAAATTTTCATCTGTCGCCTGTAAAACATTTTTTTTATAACAACACCACAAGACTACGCAAAACAGCTCCAAGACGAACAGCATCCAATATACGCTGCTGATCAGTGCCATGTTTTATCAGGGCTTCTTCATGAGAAGTAACGCACATCTCACAGCCATTTAACGCAGATACCACCAGGCTCAGTAATTCAAAAAACTCTTTCCCCGTTACCGGGTTAGCCATAATACTCATACGGATACCTGCCGGCGTAGCCGTATAAAATTCCTTATCCACAAAATGCCTGAAACGGTAAAATACATTATTGGCGTTCATCAGAGAAGTACAGCTGATCACTTCAGCAATCTCCTTCTCCGTTGCTCCTTCCTGCTGCGCCAGCTTCTCCAGCGACTCCTGCAAAGCGGCGTGTTTTTCATTCACCGCCACGGCCACCCCTATCAGATAGGCTTCCTTTTTTGTCAAAGTAGCAGCCCCCAGGGAGTTGGTCACATTTATTTTTACATCTTTCAGATAACGGGCATCAGCATTCACAAGCGATTGCAGGCGCGCCGAAACCGGAGCCCCGTTCAGACCCACCGCCTCCAGCAGCTGAACTGCCGTATCCTGATTAGTTGTTGCGAACATATGAGTAAAAGTTTTTCCATGAGACACCTATTGCCCGGCTTTCAACTGCTAGCTGCATAAACCGGACAATAAGTGCCCCGGATGGGAAATGATAATAAAATCAGATTGAATTAAACTGCAAGTGTAGCCTCACCCTTATTCCAGTTGCAAGGGCACAGCTCATCTGTCTGCAGTGCATCCAGCACACGCAGTACTTCTTTTACGCTACGGCCTACAGACAAGTCGTACAGGGAAACCCAACGTACAATACCTTGAGGGTCTACAATGTAAGTGGCACGGTAAGCAACTTTCTCGTTAACTTCCAGGATACCCAGCTCAGTAGCAAGGGATTTGGAAGTGTCAGCCAACATAGGGAATTTCAGATCGCGCAGATCTTCATGATCTCTCCTCCAGGCAGCGTGTACAAACTCGCTGTCAGTAGAAGCACCGATCAGTACAGCATCGCGGTCAACAAAATCCTGTGCATGTTTGTTGAACTCAGCAATCTCTGTAGGGCAAACAAAGGTGAAATCCTTAGGCCACCAGAACATTACCATCCACTTGCCGGAACCTTTCAGCTCCTCAGAAGACAGCTCGTAAAACTCCTTGCCTTTCTCGATAGATACTACTGCCGTTTTTTTGAATTCGGGAAACTCTGACCCTACGGATAAAATAACATTTTTCATAATACAATATCAATTTTTGATTTACAGTCTAGCGTATGTTTTAATTGCCGGCGCAAAGATCACTTTACCTTCATTATTAATCAAATAGATTTTTAGAATGCGACATTGAGATTCTCTATATATGTACGTTTTCAGGGCTTTCTGGGGTAGACGCTGAGCTGGCATCTATATAATCAAAAAAAATTTCCGGGACTTAACATTTTAATGGTATTTCTGTAACATTTTGGCACGTTATTTAGTTATATAGTCGTGAAATTCTTATTAGCATGGATATGAAAAAGAAATACGTTTTATTAGTGGTTATTACGATTGGACTAGCTTTGATTCCGTTTATCAAAAACAGCATCATCAAACAGGATGAATTTGACGCTACCAGAGATCTGTTCATCTAGTGTTTAGCAGGTCCAATGTGGATTTAAAACTGCCCCACCCCGGGGTCAGGGTTCCATTTGCTGTCAGGTTCGTAATACTGCCACAGAATCGCTCCAACTTTCCGTAACAGTTGCCACGCTTCGTTATCCCTGCTCCAGCGCTGATCCACATTATTTTTGGTAGCAATACAATACACATAGTCGCCATGCGGCGCATTCACCATGATCACCTCCGATCTGGATTCATCTACTGCTCCGTTCTTACTGGCCGTACGTACATAAGGCGGCACCATCAGCAAGCCCTCGGTATCCCAGTAATTACGGGTAAGATTGCGGTACATGCGCTCACTGGCGGCTTTACTCACCACCTCCCCCCTGAATATCATCTCCATCAGTCCGGCCATCTCTTTCGGAGTCGTCTGCCCCCACCCAAAACGCTTCCTGTCCGCCTCCCTCCCAGGTGTTCTTGAATTCACACGGGTATATTCAAATCCATTTCCCTGCAACCACTGATTAATCTGTATACCACCACCTGCAAGCTTCTGTAACCACAAACTGGCCGTATTGTCGCTCATCGTCAACATCAGCATCATCACCTTATCGAGGTAAATCTTCTCACTATCCTTAAATGATCCCAATATGTCCTCTCCTTCATACAGTAACGAATCCCTGTAAGTAAGCAACTGCCTGTATTGCAGCTCACCCCCCTTTATCTTGTTAAAAACTTCGGCCAGGATAGTCATTTTGATCATACTGGCAGTCGGAAATAACGAATCTGCAATACAGGCAGTTGCTTACTTACAGGGATTCGTTACTGTAT
>NZ_DATLKJ010000219.1:0-19356 GCF_035538455.1 Chitinophaga sp. | reverse complement strand
AGGCCCAGAAGATCATCAACATACAATTAAAGAAGGATGCGAGCCACGGATATTTTGTTAAACTGCAGAACGGCATCGGTACAGACCAGCGTTACGACCTGGCCAATGCGTTCAGTTATTTCGACGATGCACAGCAGGCGTCTGCTTTTGTAAACAGTAATAACGTCAATAACAGCGGCCTGTCCAGAAGCCTTAACAGCCCATATTTTGGCAACCTTTCGAGGCTGGTGGGCACCAACAAGAATATCGTAGAGGGCTTGGGGGGAGCAGGCGGCGCATCATCATTAGTAAACAACCAGGATTTTGGCTTTTTGAATGCCGTTCCGGATTATGGCAATGGTACGGCCGACAACACATCGGTTGGCGTCAGATATAGCATTGACCGTAGCAAGCGATTCAGTTTTTATGGCAGCTACCTGTATTTTTATAGCCGTCGCCAGTTTAATTATACGGCGGCCGGAAAGGAATTGTTCGACCCGCCGCAGATTATTGACCAGCGTGAAACGCTTACCAGCTCCACTAATACCGGTGCACACCGTGCATTTATGAATGTGGCATATAAACCGGATTCATCTTTCTCCGTACGGTTGATTCCCTCCCTGCAATGGTCGCAGGAAAATATGAACGCATCACCGCAGGCGCTAAACCTGGCTGCCAATACCAAAATCAATGCTACCGCCTCTGATAATGAAATCAGTACCCGTAAGGACCAATTATCGCTTAATCTTGTAGTCAAAAAGAAGTTTGGTAAAACCGGAAGAAGCCTCTTTTTTGAATCGGTGTTTGAAAGCAGAAATAATAATGGTGAGGCTCATAATCAGAACATCTTTTTTACGCCTGCCTTCCGGGATACCAGTTTGCAGCGGATTACAGACGAGGGGAGTTACAGTGCCTATGATAATAAACTGCTGTTTACTGCCCCGTTGTCGAAAAAGCTGATGTACCAGGTATACTACAGCTACAGGTATTCCCGGAGTAATACAGGCAGGAATACAGCATTCTTTGATAACACAACCGGCAAGTATCAGACAAACAAAGCTTATAGTGGTAACATTATATCTGTTATCAGTACGAATACAGGTGGCGCGATGTTAAAACTACTGGCAGGTAAAACAACTTACACGGCTGGCGCAGCCGTGCAAACTAATCGTTTCGAAAGAACGGGTGATATGCTGCCGCCTTATCATCAAACTACGGTTAATTTCCTGCCATTACTGCAGGCGGATTACAAGATCTCAGGTACCGCTGCCCTGCAGGTACTTTACAATGGGATGGTGCGTCCTGCAGATCCATCACAGTTGCTGCCTGTAACGGATACTTCTAATCCACTGATTGTTTTCAGAGGAAACATACGGCTGAAGCCTGAATTCACCAACTCTCTCCATGTTTCCTATTACCGCTTCAGCTTCATTGACGGAGGGGTATTGTTATTACATGCCTCTTATGTGCATGTACTCAACAAAATTATTCCCGCGGTGGAATTAAGCAGCGATGGGAAAACACTGGTATCGCTCGTTAATACTGCATATAACAGGGATATCAGCATATATTATAATATCTCCCGGCCTTTCTTCAACAAAACATTTGAAATAACATGGGGTGGTAATATCAGCACGTCGAGATATGCCTTTTATAACAACGGTACTCACGTTATCAATACTTTCCGCATAAACCAGGGACTGGAGTTTGCCTACAACAGAGACCGGGCTGAATTTACAGTTGGCGCCGGCCTGAATACGCAGCACTTCCTGTTTAAACAGCGTATAGAGCCGGTTACTGACCTCTCTTTTACGCAGCGCACCAGTTTTTACTTTACAGGATGGAAAGCCGGTACTGACCTTTCGTTAATCATTCCATCGGGGTACCTGTTGCCACACTCCGGTAATACTATATGGTTGATGAATGCCTATGTAGAAAGGAGCCTGACGAAGCGCCTGCTGGTGAAGGTGTCGGTGAATGATTTGCTGAACCGCTCTACCTGGAATTATAACCGGGTGGTGCGTGATAACTATGTAACAGATTACCAGTATAACGTACCTGGCAGATATCTGCTGCTGTTTGTAACCTATAAGCTGAGCCGGTTCAGATGACGGAGGGCCGGTTGTAGTTATCGTTGCGTGATGCGGTTTTTTCATTTTGCAATTATTAACCACCTATCTGCTCATTTTAACCTGGTGAGCTGTTGTCGGTGTTTGTTGTTTATTTTTAGCGCTGATAATAACTGCTAACTAATAAATCATATACGCGTGTTTTCAAAGGAGACTTATACCAGAAGAAGAAACCGGCTGCAATCGGATATGGGCAGCGGTATTGTTTTACTGCCGGGCAATGATGACAGCGGCATGAATTACCGGGATAACATTTATCCGTTCCGGCAGGACAGCAGCTTCCTGTATTTTGCAGGGATCGACAGGCCGGGGCTGACCTTTGTGCTGGATGTTGATAACAACAGGGAGATATTGTTTGGTGACGAGGCGACTATCGAAGAGATCATGTGGACTGGTCCCATAGATTCACTGGCTTCACATGCATCCCGGGCAGGGATTTCGGACGTAAGACCGTTGTCGCAGTTGCAGGATTTCCTGGCGCATGCCGTGGAGCAGCAGCGCGCCGTGCATTATCTGCCGCCGTACAGGCCGGAGCATACGCTTAAACTTAGTGCCTGGCTGGGTATTCCGGCAAGAGTAGTGGAGCAGCGTGTATCCGTTAAGTTTATAAAGGCCGTGATCAGTCAGCGCGCTATCAAATCTGTGGAAGAGATTGAGCAGATAGAGGTGGCAGTGAACACCACTATTGATATGCAGCTCAAAGCGATGGAGCTGGCGGCGGCGGGTGTCACTGAAACAGAGATTGCCGGCCGTTTACAAGCGGTGGCTATCGCAGCGGGCGGTAATATTTCGTTTCCTGTTATCCTTACTGCCAACGGGCAATTCCTCCATAACCATCCACATAAAACTGCCTTCCAGGACGGACAACTTGTGCTCTGTGATTGTGGCGCGGAAAACGCTATGCGCTATGTGGGTGATCTTACCCGCACACATCCCGTTAATAAAAAATTCAGTACTGCACAAAGAGAAATTTACGACATTGTGTACCTGGCTTACCAGGCCGCCGCGGATGCAGTAAGGCCCGGTATACGTTTTAAAGACGTGCATCTGCTGGCCTGCGAACAGATCGCGGAAGGACTGATTGCACTGGGCCTGATGAAAGGCAATGCGAAAGAAGCCGTAGCTGCGGGCGCTCACGCGCTTTTCTTTCCCTGTGGCCTCGGGCATATGCTGGGGCTGGATATTCATGATATGGAAGGGTTGGGAGAAGAGTATGTAGGATACACAGATGATCTGACGAAGAGCACTGTCTTCGGATTGAAATCACTGCGTCTCGGGCGTGAACTGGAAGAAGGTTTCGTGTTTACCATTGAACCGGGCATCTACTTCAATCCTTTGCTTACAGCCGCCTGGCAGGGAGAAGGCCGTCACCGGGATTTCATCTGTTATGATAAACTGGGCGCCTATAATAATTTCGGGGGCGTGCGTCTGGAAGATAACTTTCTGGTAACTGCTGATGGCAGTCGGATGTTGGGGCGTCCGTTTGCCAGAACCGCCACGGAAATCGAAAACCTGATCGCTTAATAAACGAAACGTCCTGTTATACATGAAAAATACGTTGCGGATGCTGCCGCTTTTATTATTGTTCGCCTGTCATAATGGTCAGACAAAGGATTCCGGACAGGAACAGCTGGACCGGCTTGCAGAGAGATATGTGCGTCTCGGATTGAATATCGGTCAGTATGATCCTGATTTTGTGGATGCCTATTACGGGCCTGATTCGCTGAAGCCAACATCGAAACAGGCATCTTTCCCGAAAGACAGCTTCCTGGCAGAAGTGGATGCACTGAAAAAAGCATTGCAGGGCGTAGGCACGGGTGCGAACAATGATACTGTTCGTACGCGCGCAAACTGGATTACGCAGCAGCTCACCGCCTTCGGCCGCCGCATCAGGATATTTTCCGGTGAGTATAAACCGTTTGACGAAGAGTCAAAAGAGTTGTTTGGCGCGGTGGCGCCGGTGTATCCGGAAGCGCACTACCGTTCGCTGTTAGGAGAGCTGGATAGCCTGCTGCCTGGGAAAGGTCCGGTAGCGGCGCGTTTTCAGGAGTTGGCCCATCACTTCATTATCCCGAAGGATAAGCTGGATACTGTTTTCAGAACGGCTATTGCAGAAGCCCGCAAGCGTACTTTGCAGCATTATGATCTGCCTGGCAGCGAGAGCTTTACAATGGAGTACGTGAGTGGCAAGCCCTGGATGGGATACAACTGGTATAAGGGAAATTACCAGAGTCTCATACAGATCAGTGCCGATCTGCAGATTTTCATAGAGAAGGCAATAGACCTGGGCTGCCATGAAGGTTATCCTGGTCATCACGTGTATAATATGCTGCTTGAAAAACATCTGTATCACGACAAAGGCCGGGTGGAGATCTCATTATATCCGCTCTTTAGCCCACAGTCGCTGATTGCGGAGGGGAGCGCCAACTACGGCATTGAAATAGCTTTCCCGGGAGAGGAGAAAACAACTTATGTGAAAGAAGTGTTGTTGCCGCTGGCGGGTCTTGATACAACGGGTATCACTACTTATTTCGAGGCGCTTGAGATAAAGGGCCGTCTTAATTACGCACGTAATGAAGTGGCAAGAGGCATGGTGAACGGCAGTATGTCTGATTCCGCTGCGGTGCAGTGGCTGCTGGATTATACGCTGCTCAACCACGAGTCTGTTACGAAAGGATTGCAATTCATCCGGAAGAACCGCAGTTATGTGATCAATTACAATTACGGGCAGGATCTGATCAGAAACTATATCAATGCCAAAACCGCGGCGGGTCAGCCGGAAAAAAGGTGGGACGCTTTTGGTTACCTGTTGAGCAACCAGATCACACCAGATGATCTGATTAGGGCAGCGGCTAACAAATAACTATATGTCTTAAAATAAGATAAAACCCTTGCAGATAGTTTGTCTGCAAGGGTTCTTCATTTACGTACTACCATCATGCCGGTCAGCCACCGGGAGAGCATGAACAGCAGCAGCACTGCCACACCTACGATTACCACAAAGAGCAGGAAGAAATCATAGGCCGACTGGATAGCGTAGCCTCCCAGTACTATTGTTCTGCCGGGCTCGGGATACAGGCTGCTTAATACGCCGGCCAGTTTATTGGCGGCGGCTGCAGCAAGGAACCACACTGCCATCAACAGGGAAGAGAATTTAACAGGTGATAATTTATTTACCAGCGAAAGACCTATAGGAGAGAGGCAGAGTTCTCCGAAAGAATGCAGGGCATACATTCCGGTGATCCAGATGACACTGACTTTTATACCCGGACCCGCTGCTCTTACGCCGAAGGCGATCCACAAATATCCCAGTGACAGGAACAGCAGTCCTATTGCCATTTTCGCGGGGGCTGGCGGTTCATAGCGGCCAAGCCGTGGCCACAGCCATGCAAAGAATGGCGCGAACAATACGACGTAGATAGAACCTAAGGAAAGAAACAGGCTGGGGGGGATTTCATCCAGCGATAGATTTGGTTGCTGCTGTTGCAACAGGTACAGATTGGTGCCAGCCAGCAGTATGCCTACGCCGCTTATCAGGCCGTATAAGGTATTGCGCAGCCGGCGGTCGTCTGTGGATGATAGCTGTTGTTTCGTTTTTCTGAAGAGCCGGTATAAAACATATAATAACATGCCGGAGACCAGGTGTATACTCCATACGGGGATTGCCCAGTTCAGCTTCCGGTTGGTCTGTTCATCTGCGAAGAATGTCAGCGAGGCGCCAGCCTGTTCAAAAGCAGCCCAGAAGAATATCACGAAGAAAGAAACAATGAAGATGACCGTCACGCGCTGTTTCTCCTCACTGGTGAGTGAAGTATCTTTGAAAATGATCACGGCAATCAGTATGACTGCGGCCAGCAGCAGGTAGGAGAGGTAGTTTACTACTTCCGCATCCAGGTACAGCAATCCGATCATAACGAGTGTAAGCAATAGTAGTTTGACCGTTGTTTGAAACGGCTGAAATGTACTGGTAGTTTTGTTTTCAGGTGGGAGTCCTAATTCACGGCCGGCAGGATCCGTTACATAGCGTTGGTGAAACACAGCCTGCACAATAACACTGATCACCATGCTGACGCCGCCTGCGAGGAAGGCCCACCGGAAGTCGGCAGGATCACCGGTATCGCCGGCGAGGCCGCAGATAATAGGCCCTAGTGCGCCGCCGGTATTAATGCCCATGTAAAAGATTGTATATGCGGTGTCTTTTCGTTTGTCGCCTTCCGGATATAGCTGTCCGACGAGTGAAGAGATATTTGGTTTAAAGAAGCCGTTACCGGTGATCATGCAGCCTAGACCGCTGAAGAACAGCAGGAGGGTAGCTTGCGGGTAAGTGTGATAGAGTGATCCGCTGAAGAACAGGATCAGCTCACCGAGCGCCATGAGGATACCACCGACGATGATAGATCTGCTGTTGCCCCAATAGCGGTCTGCAATGTAACCGCCCAGCAATGGCGTAAGGTATATAAGGCCTGTGTAACTGCCATACAGGTTGGCAGCAAATGCTTTGTTGAACAGCAGGGCTTTGGTCATAAACAGGATCAGTACGGCCCGCATGCCGTAATAGTTGAACCGTTCCCACATTTCTGTTGCAAACAGGATGTAAAGCCCTTTGGGGTGAGATATCTGGCGGGAAGCTGGCATAGTAATGAATTTAACAGTGGTTTATCAAATATGCCTTTGTTTGGCAGAATGTTGTTTGCAGTAATTAACCATGTATGTGCTCATTTTAACCAGCATGTGTCAGGGTTTAGTATTCTGGCAGCAGTGAGATCACCCATTTTTACGATGTAATTTCACATCGAGCGTCCGGATAGTTGAGGAATAGATGAGAAGCATGACGGTAGCTTGTTTATTACCCACCTTAATGTTTTAGTTATGAAAAAGGTAATCACAACTGGTAAAGTACTCAGCAGAATTGAGCTAAAGAGGATCAATGGAGGACTGCATGGTATGCATCGTCTTTCCTGCAGCAGTATAGTTTCCCAGATTTTATGCGTTTTGTGCAGCTGTACATGGAACGGCGCCGTCTGCACCGGTACCAGCACATGCTGAGGTAATTCCTTATGGCTTTGGTGATCTTTGTCATTGAACGAAGGAGGCTATGTGCCTCCTTTTTTGTTGTTAGGTTTCCTTACTTTGAAAAATTTTATGCTAAAATGAACAAATGGAAATTAGCTGTTGTTATTGCTGTGTTACACTGAAAGAAAAAGTACAGGAATGTATATGTTTATAACCTCAAAGTAATTATAAATGATATTCTCCCATCTTAAAATTCCAGGTTGTGATCACAGGTCCGTTAATGTCTGATGCTGTCCTTGTCAGGTTAGTTTGTGCTGACAGATACCCCAAATCTGTGGTCTTTCCCCAGGAATAGTAATCATGAGCAGGATTAAAAGATAAAGAAGTAATTGGCGTTACCGTTTTTGTGTACTGAATGATAGTATACGCAGGTTATCTGTATCATTAATCCTTGTCGGGTCACACCGTTATCATCAGCAATATACTGGCAGATCAGTTATATTTCAGCAGAATTCAGCGTAAAACTGTATTACATTCTTGTAATACAGTTTTTTTTTATGATTACCTGTCTACCGGAAATACTTTGTCGATGAAGAATAATCCGTCGAAGATATTTTCCCAGGTTGCTTTGAGCGGCATGAAATCTGCCAGGCAGGAGATCTGTGTCTGACGTCGTTCCCCTTTAATACGGCGGTAATCCAGGAAGAGGTATGGATGCCCGGAAGAAGAAAGTTGTCCTTCGATGCTTTCTGGGGTGATCGTAGTTACCGGAATGATCTTGTCGTTGGTATAGTCCATATAACTTCCTTTAGCACCGCTGAAGCCGATGGCGTATGCTTTCTTCCCGAAATGCTCATGGATAATGCTACCCATTGGCACATAAGTGCTGAAGAAGTAAAGCGGCGTACCCGTTGTGAGAGGTTGCAGAGTATTGGTATTTTTGGTGATGTGTACATTATGCGCCCATACAATGATTTTCTTTTTTGGATATGCTTTGGTGGCCAGCCAGATCAGGTTTTGTGCCATATGATAATCACGCACGGATACTTCGTTGCCGCTTACCAGCTGCCAGTAGCGCTTTGCCTGCGATTCGATGCTGCAGGTGATTCTGTACCAGAAGCCGGGCGACTGTGTGAAATGTCCGCCTGCTGTGGTATCGAGGGGGGTGAGTGAGAGCTTTAACACATCGATCTGCCAGAAGAAGCGTTGTTGTTCAGCTGCGGAGGGGCGGTAGGCGGGGGAAGCGAACATTGCGACGGAGATGCGCTTAAAGGAAGCCCAGGTGCTGTCGTCATAGAGAACTTGCCGTGTATTCAGGAATGTTTCAAAGTCTTTGAAAAGTTCCTGTTGTGCTTTGAGTCCGCTGTGCTGGCTTTCAAAGCCGGCTATCACGAGGGAGTCTGGCCGGTTTGTGCGTGCCTGTATGTAGTCAAATAGCGGATACATCTGTTTACTGGTGGCCCACATATAAAAGAGGCTGCCTATCACTTCTTTTTTAAGGTCGCCGCCGTTGCGGGTATTTTCCCAGATGCGTGCGCAGTCATACAAGCCGGATTCGAAGGCGAGGACTTCAAATCCCATCTTTTCATGCAGGAATTTTATCAGCCTGATCTTGGCGAGGCAGGTAGATCCTTCTCCGTGGGTTTGTTCGCCGAGCATCACGATACGCGCATTGCCTACTGCCTTTTCCAGTTCCTGCAGGTCTGTGTAGCTGGTATCTGCCGGATCAATGGAGTGTATTTCAGCGGCCTGTTCTGCCAGGGTGGGGACAGCCCGCTGCGCAACTGCCTGACTGCCGATAAACAGCAATAGCAGGAAAATTCGTGTACAGGTAAACGTTAATTTCATAGCTAATAGGTTTGCAGTGATGTCGGTAAAATTAATACAAGGTACTATCCTGTTGTTGTTTATTTTACTTCTCTTCTGAAAATGTCATCTGTCTGAGATCTTCCATCGTCATCTTATATTCGGAAAGCCGTTGTTTGAGGTTCGACAGGATATAATCTTCTTCTACCGGGAAACGTTCCTGCAATTGTTTGTATACGGGCAGTAACCGTTTGTTCCTGATGCCTGACAATGCCTGTAATGCATACAGGATTACCCTGTTGCAGGTGTCCTGCAGTCCGCGGATGAAGACATTTGTATAGACTGATTTGTTTTTCAGCTTGCCGAGTGAGTACATGGTGGTGGCGCGGATTCGTTCATTGCTGTGGGCGGCCATCGGCGTAATAAGGTCGCCGTAGCTGGCTTTTGCTTTTTCCAGCAGGTACATGCCGAACGTAAATGTTTCATCGTTGTCGATCGTGTGCATGCGGGAGGAGATAACATCCTGCCAATCCCGGCTTTTATCTTTAGCATACCAGTGAACACACTGGAGGACTGTCAGGAGATCAACATCGCAGTAGGCTGAGAGGTGAGGTTGGGCAATGGCATAGTTGAATTTCGAAAGCGTTTGCAGCCAGGGTTTTTTGAGTGCTTCCGGGGCCGCAAGGTATGCCTGCTCGAACCGGAGGATTTCTTCCCGCTCAACGAGCCGTTTATTCAGGATGCCGTATATGCAGGTTTGTTTGTCTGCCATCTGCGCTGTAGCATGATACTTTTCCAGCAGAACAGTCACGCTGCCGCCTATGTTGTAGCCAAACCAGGACGGGCCATCGGCGAGGAGATCGCCGGAGAGAATTTCATCGAGCCAGCGTTCGTACCAGTCGAGGAAGTTCGCTTCATAGGTGAACTGCGGCTGCTGCATATCGAGGTCAAGGTTCACTACTTTTCCGGTATGGGGACCATTCAGCATGAGGCCATGCAGATAGGTACATCCCTGGGAACCTATTGGCAGAATACCGCCGTATAGCCGTCCACGTTCCTTTTCATAGTCTTCGTCAGTTATATCATCGCTGTTCAGTTGCTTCGTTAGCTCTTCCCACTCCGTTTTGCTGATACCGGGATGGAGCTTTGCCGGAGACGCGAAGTATTGTTCTCCATTCTCCAACAGTTCACCTGTATTTTCCCCCAAAGGATAGATGCCATAGAATGGTCCGGCAGCAGAGTTTTCATGAGAGGGTCCTCCATTACCTATTTCCAGCAGGAAGGCTTTGAAACAGTCTGGTAATGTGACATTGCAACGGGTTTCAAAATCTGTTACTTCGTGTAGGCTTACCGGTTGATTGATTTTATACTGATGACTGTTAGCCCCGAAAACTTTTCTTTTTCTGTCGGCCTTTCCCGCTTTTGTTAGTTTATCCTTTATCCGTTGTATCTGTTCTTTAAATTCCTGCATACCCGTGTGTAATTCTGTCAAAAGTACGGAAATTAAGATATGTGAATGCCACCTGAATGGCTATACGAAAATGGATGGTTACTTCTTTTGCCTGATTATTTCTATTTTTACGTAAATCCTGTTCCACTATGAAACCGTCGTATCTAATTCCCCTGACCTTTGCCTGTGCTGCTGCTCAGGCGCAGCAGACCGACACTATTGCCTGCAAGACAGTGTTATATTTTAAGGAGGCCGCAACGGCCGGCGCGAAGCACACGGCGGTGTGGGGGCGTGATCTTTATGGCCCTCTGATGCTGGTGAATCCGGAGACCAGGTGCATCTATACCAATTATCCGGATAGTGCGGGGACCCTGAAGAAGGAGGGGGGTATATACACCGGCCAGCTGCCGGCAAAGATCAATATTGCCAATACTGCATTGCGGTGGCAGGGAACAGCATGGGCGATGGTGATGCTTCCGCTACCGGAAGACAAAGGGGACCGCGTGAACCTCATTATGCATGAGCTGTTCCATAAGGCGCAACCGGAGCTGGGATTTAGCCAGGCGGACCCTGTCAATAACCACCTCGATAAAAAGGTGGGCAGGATATGGTTGCGTATGGAACTGGCAGCGTTGCTGAAAGCTGTGCATGCCGGCAGTGTTGCTGAAAGGAAAAAATATATTACCGATGCATTTTCTTTCCGGAAATACCGCTATCAGTGTTATCCCGGCGCCGATACCACAGAGAATGCGCTGGAGTTGCATGAAGGGATGGCAGAGTATACCGGTATGATCATGAGTGGAAGAAGTAAGGAGGAGATGATCCGGCATTTTGATCATAACATCAACTGGTTTGTGGGAATCCCGTCTTTTGTCAGGTCATTTATTTACCAGACTACTCCGGTGTATGGTTACCTGTTGAGTCAGCAGCAACCGCAATGGAACCGGCAGGTAAAAAGTAACACGCAGCTCACGGACTATTTTATCAAGGCATTTGGCATACGGCTGCCGGCCGACCTGAAAACTGCTGTGACAGCTGCCGGGAGCCAGTATCGCATCGGTGAAGCAGAGCAGGAAGAAGGCGTTAGGGAAGAAAAGATAAAACAATTGCAGGCTGCCTATGTAGAAGAGTTTATTCGTCAGCCACATACAGAACTGCGACTGGTGAAAATGAGCATCTCTTTTAATCCGGGTAATATTATGCCGCTGGAGGGTTATGGTACAGTATATCCAAGTATGCGTGTATCAGATGCGTGGGGTATACTTACTGTTTCGCGTGCGGCGCTGATGAGTAATGGTTGGGATAAGGTTACGATCGGGCTGCCGGATAATGTTGCGGCCGGGAAGGCCACCGGCAAAGGATGGGAGCTGGTATTGAACGAAGGATATGAGTTGCAGAAGGACGATACAGGTAATTACCGTATCAGGAAGAAGTGATCAGACTTATACGGATATACGAAAAGACCGTAGCAGGATGTATGCTACGGTCTTTTCTGTTTTTAATGCTGTAGCTGCGGGTTGGGACCGGTTTTCTTTGTTACAGGAAAAACACGGTATGCCGAGCGCCAGCGGGGTAAAGGGTTTAAAAAATGCTGCACAGTTCTGAAGTGCAGCATTTTATATGAGGAGGGTCGTAATTATTGTGTGAACTGCATTTCACTGAGATTCTTGTACAATCCGCCGTTTACGTTTACTAATTCTGTGTGGGTGCCTTCTTCGACGATGGCGCCTCTGTCTAACACGATAATTTTATCGGCTTGCCGTATGGTGGCCAGGCGGTGTGCGATGACGATAGAGGTGCGGCCTTCCATCAGGCGGTCGAGCGCCTCCTGCACCAGTTTTTCTGATTCGGCATCGAGTGCAGAGGTAGCTTCGTCGAGTATGAGTATGCGGGGTTCTTTCAGTACGGCTCTCGCGATGGCTATACGCTGCCGTTGGCCGCCGCTGAGTTGTACGCCTCTGTCGCCAACGATAGTCTGGAGCCCTAGTGGGAAGCGTTGTATGAATTCCCAGGCATTGGCTTTTTGGGCGGCCTCGATGATCTCTGCTTCAGTAGCGCCCTGTCGGCCATAGGCGATATTTTCTCCGATGGTGCCGCCGAAGAGAAATACGTCCTGCGGTACAACGGCCATTTGTGAGCGCAGCGCTGTCAGGGGGATATGGTTGCTGTCTTTGCTGTCGAACAGGATATGCCCGCCGGAAGGATTATACATGCGCATGAGGAGAGATACCACGGTGCTTTTGCCTGCGCCGCTGGGACCTACGATCGCTATTTTCTGGTTGGTGCTTACCTGGAAACTCATGTCTTTCAGCACAGTACTTTCTTCGCGTGAAGGATAGTGGAAGGAGATCTGACTGAAGCTGATATTGCCGTTTAGCTGATGTTCGGGGGCAATGGTTTCCGGTGGTGTAATATCTTCTGCGGGTTCGTCGAGCAGTTGAAACAGGTTCTCGGTGGCGCCTACACTTTTTTGCAGGGAGGTATATATTTCTGCGAGCCCGCCGATGGAGCCGCCGATGTTAATAGAGTATAATACGAAGGAGAACAGTTGTCCGTTGTCCAGGCCAATGGCGGCTCCGCGCCAGATTACTGCTACGAGTGCACCGAATATGCCTAGTATTACAAAAGAGGAGAGTGCGCCTTTGTACCTGCCGGCAATTATACCGTATCGTGCGGCCCTGTTGGTACTTTCGCGGTAGCGGCTTATTTCAAAGTATTCGTTGGCGAATGCTTTTACACTGAAGATCCCTTGTAGTGTTTCTTCCACTACGGTGTTGGATGAGGCGATCTGGTCCTGTACTTCTCTGGCGAAGCGGCGGATGAAGCGGCCGAATACACCTGCAATGATGACCATGATGGGTAGTATGGCGAGCATGAAGCCGGTGAGCTTGGAAGAGATAGTCATCAGGAGAATGAGTCCGCCGCCAACGGTGATCACCTGGCGTATGAATTCAGCGGAGGTGGAGGTGAATGTTTCCTGGAGCAGGGCAACGTCTGCGGATATACGGCTGCTAAGTTCTCCTACGCGGCGTGTGAGGAAGAAATGCATCGGTAACCTGATCAGGTGATTGTATATCGTCTGCCGCAGTGTAGCCAGTGCTTTTTCGGCAGCGTTTACAAACAGTATTGTGCGCAGGAAAGAGAATGCCGCCTGTATGATCAGTATTCCAATCAGGAGCGTGCCGGTAGTGTGAATGCCGATGCCGGATTTACCACCGCTGACAAGGTCTCCCAGGAGTTTGGGGAAGGCGAGGCCGGCGAGGCTGGAAATCAGCAGGGAGATCATCCCGGCAGTGAATAGCAGCCAGTGCGGTTTCAGATAGGATGCAATGCGCAGCATTTTCCGCATAGAAGTATTGTTTTTATTGTTGGCCATAGTGTGATGAGAGGAAAGGATTTTCATGTAAGATTACTGGGAATGATTAAACAATATGGACTGATGCGCTCCGGCAAATCTGCTGCAGGTGGAAGTTTCGGATTGATATTATATTAGTGGTGCAACGTATAACCTGCCGGATAAGTGACGCGGGTGTTTTTTACCGCAGCAAATATATCGGATTTTAAAATTGAAATTACAGCATGTATGTAATATTATCTTACCGTTAATAACAGCGGGAGCTTGTAGTGCTTTATTATTTCAGTGGTATATGATGGAATGCTCTGTGGGATTGTATTTTAAATATTTTCGACATTATTGCAAAAACGTTTTTCGTAAAGGCGGATTTCGTTAGCTGGACAAGTAATTTTTTGTTGAATTGAATTTGTTTCCTAAATTCGATTATCCAAGGTCAAAGGAAGCAAAGTATTGACAACAATAGGAAGTAAAAAAATAAACACAAACTCTTGATTTACGTAACCTCAGCAATCCGAGTATGACCCTAGTAATGAATCATCTCAGCATTTTTTTATGAAAAATCAACACGGATCATAATAATTGTGCTTGCACCATCTACGTAGTTACGTGCCATTTGTGTTTTTAACCAATAAATAATGTTTTAAATCAGGTTGATGTGTTGGATTTGTATCCACAGTAGCGACAGCTATGCGTTTTCAGCAATGAATGGCGTGGTTATAAGTCGTTAGGATAACTTATTTAATTGCACAGGAGTAGTATGCCAGCTGATTTTTAATTGTCACAGTAATTATTTGAGTATATCTTTTGAAATTTCCTAAAATGAGTGTTCCCATCACAGGATGGTATGTTGTTTATACCAGGCCACGACATGAAAAGAAAGTAGCACATCAGTTATCGGAGACCGACATCGGTTATTTTTTACCTACAACACGCGAGTTAAGGATATGGAAAGACAGGAAAAAATTCATTGATACTCCTTTATTTCCCTCATATGTTTTCATTTATCTGCAAACGATGGAGGAGTATTACAGTGTGCTGACGCTGGATGGCGTACTCTATTATGTCAGGTCCGGGAAGGAAGTGGCCAAAGTGAGCGAGGATATTATCAATAGTATTCGCCTGATCATGAGCGAAATAGACAGAGGCGATATTGAAATATCAGATCGTTACTTCAGGCCCGGCAGGCAGGTGCTGATAAAAGATGGCGCTCTCAATGGTCTTGCCGGTGAAGTTGTTGAAGTACAAGGGGAGCAGAAAATCCTCGTACGTGTAAATCTGTTGAAAACAAACATACTGGTCACTGTTCCATGTGAATACGTGACTGCCATTACAGCCTGATATAATGTCTCCACCATTATGTCTTCTATTATCCATTTTGAAAACCACTCTGTGTAAGCCCATTTTGGTATAACCCGGAGTTGCCGGTGTGTTCCACCTCGTTACCGGTAAATTAGCAGAAAATTTTATTGACGTTCAGCATATGCACGCAGGGCCTTTCCCGCTTGAGGGGGGAAGTATTGCCTGTTATGCATACCACAGCCGCACGTAAATGCGTTTATACGTAAGCGTTATATGCGACTGTTGCAGACAAATATTCAAACCCGTTTTCAGGGTTAAACGGGAGAAGTGTTCCTGTTATTCTTTTTTTATAAAATTTCTACTGATGGATAAACTCATTCTGTATTGCCTACCTTTCGCCGGCGGAAGCCGGTATTCATATCGTGTATATGAGGAAAGCATGCCACCGTTCATCAATGTTATTCCGCTCGAATATCCCGGAAGAGGCGCCAGAACAAAAGATCCGCTGGTGGGAGATATCAATGCGCTGGTAGAAGATCTGTATGCACAGATAAAAGGATCTGTGGACAATGTCCGTTACGCTATCTACGGGCACAGTATGGGGGGCCTGATGGCCTGCCTGCTCGCCAGAAAACTGATTGCCTGTCAACACCGCACACCGTTGCATCTCTTTGTCACAGGTACCAGTGGTCCTTCGGCGCCGTCGCGTGGAGAAAAGAAGAGACACCTGCTTAACAAACCGGATTTTATCCAGGAAGTGAAAGACCTGAACGGCAGCCCGGAAGAAATTCTGAGTAATGACGAATTACTGGACTATATCGAACCCATCCTGCGGAATGATTTCAGGGTAACAGAGAACTATATCTATACACCAGGTGAAAAACTCAATATACCGATGACCGTTATAACCGGAACGAGAGAAGACATGACAGCTGAAGACATTCAGCTCTGGCAACGGGAAACCAGCGTGAAGGTGGATTTCAGACGGATGCCGGGGCATCACTTTTTTATTTATAAATACCCATTCGAAATTGTTCAAATCATCGCAAAGAAGTTAGTAATTCATTCCAAATCCTTTCAATCATGAGTGACACACAAGTTTATCTGAAGCCCAACGTAGTGCTGGAACCGCTGTATGACAGATGGTACGCATGGAGCCACCTTGTTTCTCCAGTTACCGCTGCAATGAACACTATCGGACGGCACCTGACCATCATGGATTCTTATCTTGACGACCCTGCTATTCACGCTGAAGCTGTACTGAATCCTAAAATGAAAGGTGGCCCCTTCATGGATTTCGGTGGTGGCAGAGTAGATGAAGTAAACGCATTGAAAGATGAAATACTGAAACGCCAGGCAAAAACAATTGAGTTTGCAAAGGCGGTGAAAGAGCTGGACAAAATCCTGGTGGCAGAAGCCAAAGGTTTTGGTTTGGAGACACTTTACGATAAAGTGCCGGATGTACTGAAAGGCTACGTAGAGCTGTACTATGATCGTAATAATAACGCTGATTTCCGCTTCTTTGAAACATTGGTATATAACAGTGAATTTTATAACAGAGATGCGCAGAGTATAGCCCTGTGGACCACCGACAATGACCACCGTCCTTTCTGTTTGAGTACACCCCGTCTCAATGAGCCGGATGTGCTGCATCTCAATATTCCTTTCGAGCATCCGGGTATCGATGATCTCTCCCGGATGAAGAGAACTGGCCGTCCGCTGTCTGAGATCAAACAGATCCTGGGCATCAAACCGGAAGAAGAGGCGCTGTTTGAAACCTTTTTCACGGAAACGCCGCCGCCATCTTATAAAAAGTACACCGGCGACAAGATCCGTATGCGTTACTTCGGCCATGCCTGTATCCTGGTGGAAACAAAAGATGTCAGCATCCTCGTAGATCCGCTGGTTAGCTACTACGGCTATGATTCAGACCTGGAGCACTTCTCAGACGCAGACCTGCCCGATGTGATCGACTACGTACTGATCACGCACAATCACCAGGATCATATCCTGTTTGAGACACTGCTGCCGCTGCGCCATAAGATCAAACATCTCATTGTACCGCGTACCAACAGTGGCAAGATCGAGGACCCTGATCTGAAGCAGATGTTCGACAACATCGGCTTTAAGAATGTAATCGGGATGGATGAAATGCAAACGATCGAATTTATTGACAGTACTATCACTGCACTACCGTTCACCGGTGAGCACAGCGATCTCAATATCCTCACCAAATCTTGTTACCTCGTACAGATCAGTGGCTTTAAGCTCTTGTTCCTGGCAGATTCCAGAATTGTGGAATCCAGATTGTACAAACATATACACAAACAGATCGGCGACGTGGATGTAATGTTCCTCGGCATGGAATGCGACGGCGCGCCGCTCACCTGGCTGTATGGTCCGCTGATTACCAAGAAGCTCACCAGGGACCAGGATGGCAGCCGCAGGCTGGCCGGTTCTGACTGCGCAAAAGGCATGGCCCTGATTGATATATTCAATCCTAAGGAAGCATACGTATATGCAATGGGCATGGAGCCCTGGCTCGAATTCATCAGCAGCATCAAATACACAGACGAATCCAATCCTATCATCCAGTCCAACAAACTGGTGAAACTATGCCAGGAGAGAGGCGTTATTGCTGAAAGACTCTATGGTGAAAAAGAGTTGTTATATAGCAGAAAGCACGTACCGGCAGCAGAACCGGCACTCTCGTAATTATTAATCATCATCATACCCTGGTTATAAGGTATTGCGGGTAATGCCGGAGCAGTTTAATCTGTTCCGGCATCACCTCATTGCACATCGTGTGCAGATCCGGTAACCAGGTTCATATGACCTGTAGCCTTCCCGGCTATGGGAGTGGAATTGTTTTGCCCTCATATTTCCTTCATTAAATGCAAAAAAGAGAATCTCGTAATATGAAAACAGCGCAGCGCCCCATCACCCTTAACGAGCTGTTGATCAGGTTGAAAAATGAACAGGAAAAAGGTATCACATTTATCAGTTCTGGTAATAAGGAAGAATTTCTTTCTTATGGCCGGTTGTATGAAACCGCGTTGAGGTGGCTGGGCCACCTGCAGGATAACGGTATGCAGCCTGGTGATGAGCTGATATTACAGATAGAAGACAACAGGGTTTTCCTGCAGGTTTTCTGGGCCTGTATATTGGGTGGGATGATTCCCGTTCCGGTAGCAGTGACACATCAGGGAGAGAATGCACAGAAGCTGTTCAATATCAGCGCTGTGCTGAAACATCCGTTCCTGATGGTCTCCCGCGCATATTATGAGAAGCTGGGCAAGCAGCAGGACGTAGTGGGAAAGTTTGAAAAGATATTGTTTATTGAAGATGGAGAAGTGGCGGAAGGCCAGGGGACTATTCATCCGGCGACACCGGAGAAGATCGCTTTCCTGCAATTCTCTTCCGGTTCCACCGGTAACCCGAAAGGGGTGGTGCTGATGCACAGCAATCTGATTGCAAATATATACAGTGCGTTGGCTGCCAATGAATGTACCAATGAAGACCGCATGCTGAGCTGGATGCCGCTCACACATGATATGGGCCTGATCTGCTTCCACCTGTATCCGCTGGCCGCAGGCATTCCACAGGCATTGATGCCAACAGATCTTTTTATCCGTCACCCGATGCTGTGGCTGCAGAAGGCTGGTGAACACCGCGCAACTATTACGGGCTCTCCCAATTTCGGCTATAAGTATTGCCTGGACCAGTTTTCGGAAGAAAAGGTGAAAGGACTGGATCTCTCTGATCTGCGTATTATCTATAACGGTGCTGAGCCGATTGCGGCCTTGCTGTGCCGCCGCTTCATGGATAAACTCTCCGTATATAATCTGCGGGAATCAGCCATGAGGCCGGGTTATGGCCTTGCGGAAGCCACCCTGAAAGTATCCTTCACACGCGATATTCCTTCGCTTAAGAGCCTCTTTATACAAAGGGAATCACTGACGATAGGCCATGCCATCAAAACAGTGAACACAGGGCAGGAATCTGCCGGTGTGCTGGAAGTGGTGAATGTCGGACATGTGATAGATGACATGTACCTGAAGATAACTAACGAGAAGGGTTATACGCTGGAAGACGGTCATGCTGGTATCATCTGGATCAGCGGCCCCAGCGTCACTACCCGCTACTATAATAATGAAGCAGCTTCCAGTGCCGTGATAAAGCCGGACGGATGGCTGAATACCGGCGATGTTGGTTTCCTGCTGAATGGCTATCTCTACGTAGTAGGAAGGGTGAAGGATATTATCATCGTTAATGGTCTGAATGTATATCCGCATGATATTGAACAGGCGGTGGAAAAGCTGGAG
>NZ_DATLKJ010000218.1:0-41129 GCF_035538455.1 Chitinophaga sp. | reverse complement strand
GTTTCACCGGTATATTCACCAGTCCGAAACCTATTGATCCTGACCATATAGAACGCATAATGTAACAGTTTTAGTAATGAATTAATCAACACAAATGATACCATAGTGGCCTTGTTCATATAAAACACCGCGGCATAAATTTTGGTTTTTAGGACAATAACCAAATACTGTTTTATGGAAAAACCTGGAGAAATGACGACCTTAACCCGCGTACTGGAGAAGTTACATGAACGGGACTATGATCATGAGCTGAAAATGAGTGATCATGGCCGGATGCAGTCTCCTGACAGGCAGAAGATTTACAATCCGGAAGATCTTACTATCATTAAAACATATCGCTTTGAGGGAGAATCAGATCCGTCCGACTCATCAATTTTATACATATTGGAGGATAAGGACGGAGACAAAAGCTATATCCTGGACGCTTATGGGGTATATAGCTCGCATGAAGAAGCTGGTTTTGACGAATTTATTCAGAAAATAAGGGTAGAAGACCGGGAAGACCAGTTATTATTTGCAAAACTATAAAAAACATAATGCTGCCTCTTTTGAAAGAAATTGTAACAACACTTTTTCATCTGCATGCAACCCTGCATCCGGTGGGGTTGCTGCTTTACGGGCAGCCTGTACTTTTTCCAACCATGGCGTCAGGCGGCCGCTTTCATACGTTTCCAGTACTCGGGGATGGATATAATATTTTCTGCATACCGCGCGTGTATTCCCCGGTTTGCACGCAACATTGTCTATAATTTCCACAATATTTCGGCGATACTCCGTCAGTGTGGCAAAGGGCTCCAGATCAGCCAGCAGGTTCAGCGCACTGACAACCTCCCCCATTTGGATGCAGTATCTGTCCAGTGAAGGCTGCCGCAGTTGTTTCCGGGCAGGACGCTGTGGTTTCTGAGGTTGTGACTTCTGCATAAAAATAAAAGGTCCCTGGAAATTAATACAGGAACCTTTTTGCAGTTTTCTATTTAACAACAACTATAACCGGATCTGCCATATGGCATTTATCTTATTCCCGCAAGGCAGCCTCGTTTACTGAGGATTCTGCCACTTCAGTAAGCGTGCTGTCTGCATGTTTTTCTTCCTGTAATGTCTGTTCCAGCAGCTTTGCCGCTTCATTGTGCCCCATCAGCGCCGCCAATGTACGCAGACTTCCATAAGCAGCTATTTCGTAATGCTCTATCTCCTGAGCAGAGATAATAATCCCCGCGTCCCTCACCATGCTGTCTTCTTCAGTATCTTCCAGTACAGTTTGTCCTTCTGCAATGAGGCCTTCCATCGCTTCGCATTTTTTGCGCTGTGCCTTCTTACCCATCATCTCGAAAATCTTTTCCAGTCTTGATACATGGCCTTGGGTTTCTTCCAGATGCGTAGCAATAGCTTCTGCCAACTCACTGGATGTAGCGGCCTTCTGCATTTTGGGTAATGTTTTTATGAGGTTCTTCTCTGCCCAATAAATGTCTTTCAGTTCATCCATAAACAAATTATGGAACCTGGTTTCATTTGCATTACCGCCACTGGTTTTAGACTGTTTTCCGGTGAATTTCGAAGTAGGCATGGTATTAAATTTTTTAGATCAGTAAATATTATTAATCAGGTGATTTTCTGTTAAAAGCCTGCTCAGACTGAGGGTCAGCAGGTTTTCTTGGTACTTCCCTGTCCGGAACTTCCTCTGGCACCTTTTCCGGAGTTGGTTCTATCTCTGGTTTATCCGGAGAGGGTTGCACTGGCGGAGGATCTGTTTTTCCAGGTTGTTGCTTATCGGGAGTAGGCTCCTTGCCAGGGTTATTTTTATTGGAATCGCTCATAATCTTTTTGTTTTTTATATAGATAAAGAACTACCAAAAAAAATCAAAGTTCATTCCAATGCCGGGTTCCAGGCATCCACTCACACTAAAAAAGCACCAAAATGCTCACCCATAAAGGATTTAAGCCGCATCAGGCCAACGCCCGCTGTACTCGTTTAACAGTGTTCTGTTGCGTTCGCAAGCGCCGTAGAAATTAATGGCACTATGTAGAAAATGTTGCTCAGGTAATTATCGTGTACATACAGATATCATATAATTTTTAGTTTGAATCTGCCTTATAAATAGTAACTTGAAACACTTTCCCTGAAAATATATTTTCGTTAAATAAATGCATCTCTCAGTTCACAAAAAAATACGTGTCGGTTTCTTCATTGCATTAACTGTAATCATAGCCGCATCCGTATTCTCTTATCTCGTTGCCAAAAATCTCCTTGACAATGCAGGTCGGCTTACTCATGCAATAGAGGTCTCCAAACGCCTTGATGTAATCACTAAACAGCTCCAGGAAGCCGAAGCAGCGCTGAGAGGTTATAACCTCACCAAAGACAGCGCCTTCCTGGCCCCCAGCATGGAACAACGTTGCAGACAGATAGAAGCAGAATATAACCTGCTCCGCCAAGTAACTGCTGAAAATCCCCGACAGCAATGGCACCTGGATACCCTGCACCAGCTGCTCACGGTCAAATATCAACAACTGATTGCGGGCAGTCATAATCACAACAGTACTGACGAAAAACAACAAACCTCTGTAAAGGAAGGCGAAAGGTCTATGGACCGCCTCGCCCGGAAAGTGCTGGATATGCAGCATATTGAGGATACACAGATACACAAAAAATCTGCGCAGTTTCATTTCTTCTCTGTACTATGGGTGCCGGTGATATTTATTTCTTCACTGGTAGCTATCCTGATCGGTATTTATTCCTATGTGATACTCACACGGGAATTCAAGCTACAGATGCATATTGAGAGCAAGATGAAATCTTACCAACGCGATCTGCAACAGAATATTTCACTGCTGAATAAAAGCAACCAGGAGCTGGAACAGTTTGCCTACGTTGCATCACATGATCTTCAGGAACCACTGCGGAAAATATCCACCTTCAGCGACCGCCTGCAGATGAAGTACCGCGACCAGCTTCCTTCCGACGCCACACAGCTGATAGATCGTATGGTATCCGCAGTATCCCGCATGCGCGTACTGATCAACGATCTGCTGATATTTTCACGTGCAGGGCGCATCATGCCGGAAAACATCACCAGCGTGGATATGAACGTCCTGTTACAGGAAGTACTCAGCGACCTGGAAGTAACGCTGGACGAGAAAAATGCTGTCGTAAAATATGATACACTTCCCGTCATTGAAGGAAGTGCTACGTCCTTTCATCAGCTGTTTCAGAACCTGCTCGCCAACGCCATTAAATTCTCCAACCCTGATCGTCTGCTGGAGATCAATATACATCATGAGATCCTCCCAGGGAAAGAATTGGGCTTTGTAAAGGAAAACCGCTGGGATACACCGTTCTGTCGCATTAGTATTGAAGATAACGGAATCGGTTTTGATCAGACCTTTGCGGAACGGATCTTCCTCATATTCCAGCGGCTTCATGGCATCAGCGAATATACAGGCACAGGCATCGGGCTAGCCATCTGCAAAAAGATTGTTGACAGCCACAACGGTTATATCATGGCCTATGGTTATCCTGGTAAAGGCTCCACTTTTGTGATCATATTGCCACTCATGCAGGGCAACAGCATCGATATTCACGGCTGAAGAGAAAACTAGCATTTTTATTGCTGTGGAAAATTGTGCTGATTGACCAACTTCCCAATTTTTTTCAGATGAGTGAACGTCCGATTCAAGTATTAATGATAGATGATGACGAAGATGATTTTTTTCTGGTAACAGAACTATTGCGTGACATATCCCCTGGTCAGTACGAACTGGAGTGGGCGCCAACCTTTCAGAAAGCCATTGAGGCGATTGACCGCAGAACACATGACGTCTTCCTGGTCGACTATCGGCTAGGCCCCAATACAGGCCTTGATATCCTGCATCACTTTCAACAGATGCACTATCAGATGCCTGTCATTATGCTGACCGGGAAGGGCGACTACGCTATTGACCGGGAAGCAATGCTGGCTGGTGCTTACGATTACCTCGTGAAGGGGGAGATCACTGCCGATTTGCTCGAAAGGTCCATCCGTTATGCATTGGATGAATACAGCCACCTCCGGACCATCGAAGAAAGTGAAAGAAAGTATTTCGGCATCTTTGAAAAAGCTCACGACCTGATCATTCTTGCGGATGGCAACAAAAACATTGTGGATGCCAACCCTGCAGCATTAAGGACCATGCAGTATTCCAAGGAAGAGATATTGCAGCTTCATCTCAGCGAGCTGTTTATGTCTGCAGAACAAGGTTTTGAATTCCTCAACTGTATAGGTAGCAATAATTCTTCTGCAAAAGAGTATGAATTTAAAACAAAGGAAAATAAAAAACTGGTAGTCCTGATCAATACTGCTATCCTTGATGAAACGGCACAGATTTTTCTATGCGTTATCCAGGATATTACAGAAAAAAAGAGAGAAGAACAGGAAAAGCAACACCAGGAGAAATTTGTCATCACCGGGCGTATCGCCAGGGTAATTGCCCATGAAGTGAGAAACCCGCTGACCAACATACTGCTGGCAGTAAGCCAGTTTAAAGAGGAAGAAGAAGAAACGGCTCCGGAAAGCGAGACTGCGCTATATACAGACATCATTGAACGGAATTGTACCCGCATCAACCAGCTGATCACAGAGCTGCTGCACAGTACCCGCATGATTGAGCTGCATCCTTCGCAGTATGGCATCAATCATCTTATTGAAAGCGCCCTGGAACTTGCCCAGGACCGCTTGCAACTTCATGAGATGACACTGCACAAAGAGCTTGCAACTCCGGATCCACTGATAAATGCAGACAAAGAAAAAATTGTGATTGCCCTACTGAACATTATTATCAATGCCATAGAGGCTATGGTACCCGGTAGAGGTATCCTGACAGTAGCGAGCGTACAAAATCATGATAAGGTGCAGGTCAGGATCGTGGACAATGGCATAGGTATTCCACAGGATAAACTACCCCGCCTCTTTGATCCTTTCTATACAAGTAAATCAAAAGGCACCGGGTTAGGACTTACCAGCACCCAGAACATATTGCTGAATCATAAGGGAACCATTCACGTAGACAGTGAACAGGGGAAAGGTACAGTATTCACTATTACCTTTCCCCTTGGCGCTATTTGACCTTTTATGTGGTATCTGGCTATTTGATTTCCGGATAGCCAGATAAAAACAAACTCAGTAATTTATGTTGAGCAGACGAAGCTTGTTGTAGAGTGTTTTGCGGTCGATATTAAGCAATTGCGCAGCCTTTGTTTTATTATATTTTACTTCTTTGAGTACATTGATAATCTTATTGTATTCTGCCTGCAAGGCAACGGTTTTGAGATCATTGTCGTTGGTGATGATAGCCATATCTGCACCCCCAGGCATTTCTTCAGTAATCTGCTGAAATGATTCTTTCATTTCCAATGGCAGTGCAGACATAGTAATCTCCTGCATTTCAGGCGTAAGCAGACAAGCGCGCCTAATCACGTTTTTCAGCTCCCTGATATTTCCTGGCCAGTTATACTGTTGGAAACACTCCCATACTTCCGGTGAGATTTTGCCACAGCTTTTCTCCAGCTCTCCTTCCACCTGTCTGATGAATGCTTCCACAAACAGTGGCAGGTCTTCTGTGCGTTCACGCAGCGGCGGGATGTAGATAGTGAATTCATTGAAGCGGTGGAAAAGATCTTCCCTGAATTTACCGCGTTGTACGGATTCAGACAGCTTTTCATTAGAAGCCACGATGATACGCACGTCCACTGGAATTTCCTTCAGGCTACCTACACGGCGGATCAGCTTCTCCTGTAATACGCGGAGCAGGGCCACTTGTATATCATACGACAGATTAGAAATCTCATCCAGGAAGAGCGTGCCGCCCTGGGCCTGTTCAAAGGCGCCTATCTTGGTATTGATGGCGCCGGTGAAAGCTCCTTTCTCATGTCCGAACAGTTCACTGGCGGCCAGTTCTTTGGAAAGGCTGCCGCAGTCCAGCGCTACAAAGGGCTGTGTATTACGTTTGCTATGGTGGTGAATGAGATGCGCTACCGATTCCTTACCCGTACCGGTTTCACCAAAGATGATCACACTGTAATCTGTAGGCGCCACCAGTTTAATCTGCCGGATAAGTTCTTTTGAATTTTCACCCTCACCATACACATACTTATCGTTCTTATCATTCAAATTGCGTGAGAGTAATGTTTCACGGGCTTCAGGTACGCTGGCCGTTTCTATTGGCCGAACAGCCATGCGTTCCATCTCAGACTCTTTGTGTGCAAATGCTTTGTGCACCAGGTTCAGGATTTCGTCCGGGTACAATGGCTTCGAAAGATAATCGTAAGCTCCGTTCTTTACCATTTCAACTGCCACCCTTACATCTGTATAACCGGTTATGATAATTACTATCGTATAAGGGTTGATCTGGCGGATATCCTGCAGCAACTGTGCACCGTCAGTATCTTTAAGCCTGTAGTCACACAACACCAGATCAAACTTCTTCTCTTTCATCAGTTTCAACGCACCACTTCCGGTCATGGTCGTTTCCACGTCAAAGCCATGCTTGCCCAGAAATTTACTCAGGAGCGTACAGATATTTATTTCATCATCAACGATCAGGATATTTTTCATATTTCTCTAATATTCGTGGCGTTCCGTTACACAATTTAAAGTTACTAATAATAATGCGTCTGCTCAACTTTTTATGTTCCCGATGAGGGCATCAACATGCTTTACACTAAAGGGTTTAGCAAGGAAATACATAGCCCCTGCGTTGAGTGCTTTTTGCTTTTCCAGCCCATTGTCATATGCACTTATCGTTATCACGCGCAGGCCAGGGCAGCTTTGTTTTATTGCTGGCAGAGCATCCAGACCAGAACCATCAGGCAGGTGAATATCCAGGAACAGCAAATCAGGCTGTTGTTTCTGAAGATATTGCAGGCCTTCATTCAGTGCATGAACGTATTTCACATTGTATCCATGCCTAACAAGACTACGCTGCAATAACCTGCATATGTCTGGTTCGTCGTCAATGATCAGTATACAGGGATCTTTCATCGTCTTACTATTAACTTCAGTTGGAGCTGACCCTTTCGGGTTCCAGGCTGCCTTTTTTCGTTGTAGCATAAATGTATTTGTGCTTATTCCATTGTTCCATCAAAAGCCTGGCGATCAGGTAACACACTGTAGATTCGGCTCCCTGGTTCTGGTTGACGTTATTCTGCTCCAGACCATCATAGCATCCAAAGGTAAGTGGGTTATAGATCAGTTGTTTCAGGTGATTATTACCCAGGTACCAACTGAAAGCAACACGCATTTTTTCAAGATACAATAGATTTTTGGTGGTATTATAAAATGTGTGGAATGCCAACATTGTATAAGCTACTTCTATAGATTGCTCACCTCCTGTTTCTGGTTGCAAATCCGGATCTCCCTTATGGAACCATGTTTTATTACTGATAAGTTTCATATATCCATCGGTAAATGTTCTGCTGCACAGAAATTCCAGGCTATGTTCTGCAGCCTTTCGGTAGGCTTCCTCACGGGTCAATTCATAGGCCAGCATCATTGCGTCAGGCAGTACAGCATTACCGTAGGTGAGGTAGGATTCATACCATTCCCATTTCTCGTCAGCTTCCACCTGGTATAACGCATACAATTTTTCCGCCAGGCTGCGAAGCAGCTGTTCTGCCTCTGTATTTTTCCGGTATTGCAGGAAATAATATAAACCCTTGATCGCAAAGGCAATGCCGCGTGGAGACGATAGCTCCATCACCCAGCGCATACATGGCCTGAACATAGCAAATGCTTCCTGCACAATATCAAACGGGAGATTGCGGTGAGAATACATCACGTATCCCAATGCCCACAACGCACGTCCGTTGGCATCTTCCAGGTTAACCTCTTCATTCATTTCCGTAAAGCTTCCTTCTATATTTACATAGTTTAAGAATCTTCCGGAAGGGCGATGACAGTATGATATAAAGTTGATGTATTTGCGCAGAAGCGCATTTACAAAGCTGTTAGGCCTGATTTCATTACAATACATACACATGACTATTAATGCCCGGGCATTGTCGTCAAGTGTGTAGCCGGAAGCCGGATCGGGGATATCATGCTTCGAAAACTGAAGCATCCCGAATTCATCTGTCATCCGGTCTATATGATCGAGGTAAGGAGGTGGTAAGTTAGGCATCAGTACTTTTTCTTCAGAGAGCACTTCGCTGAACATAGACATATGGGCAAGCGCTACATTGTCCCAGATAGAACTACGTGTTTTCTCAATGGCACAGAGGCTCATGGCCGTCCTTCTTTCTGGGTCGCCGAGCAGGTCAATGGCAGTTACAGCCAGCTGTGCTGCATCGTTGAAATCAATGAGACATCCGCAGTTGCTGGCTTCCAGCATTTCCCTGGCCTGTACAAATGCGGTGGAGATAATAGCGCAACCCGCGCTCATGGCATATACAAAGGTTCCACTCACTGCCTGGTGCGGATCTCTCGACGTAAAAAGATAAATATCTGTAACAGATAAATAATCCAGCAGTGTATCGAGCGTAAGATATGAATTTACAAATCTTACATTGTCTTCCAGGCTGGATTCTTTCACCAGTGATTCCAGTGATTCACGGTATTTCTCTCCTTCACGTGCAAATATCACAGGATGTGTTTTTCCGAGTACCAGATAAATAACATCAGGATAATGTTTCACGATTTCCTTCATTGCCCTGATCCCCGTTTCCAGTCCTTTGTTTTCACTGATCAGCCCAAAGGTGCTGAGTACTATTTTACCCTCAAGGTCAAGTTGTCTTTTCAACGCTGTTTTATCTTCCACAATATGCGCATGTGTGCCATGAGGTATATGCACAATTTTTTCTGCCGGCACATGATACACTTCCTGCAACAGATTGGCTGAGGCATGTGTCATTACTGTTACTTTGGCCGCCAGTGTACTGATAAGGCTTACTACCTTCCTGCATTTTTCATCAGGAAATGGAAGTACAGTGTGAAAACGCACTATAAAAGGCTTATCCAGCAGTGACAGCATAGCCAGGAGATTATGGCCGTATTCTCCGCCATAGAGGCCAAATTCGTGCTCAAAACAAAGCAGATCTATTTCAAGACTTTCATTCACCCGGTGAGCAAAAGCAATGCAGCTATCTATATCGAATGGATCAACGGTGTAAGTTATAGGGTGTTGCTTCTGTTGTGGAGGTTTTCCAGCTTCCTGTAATGCGCAGACTTTAATTTTCAACCTACCTTCAAAACTTTTAAGTAGTGCATTTACCAAATCCTGCGCAAAAGTAGCTATACCACACTCTCTTGGGGGGTAAGATGCAACAAAAAGCAACGTCTTAGTCATGGGTCACGGTTTTAGTACACAAATCATTTCCAGGCAATTTCAACCAGGCCGGGACATGGGATAATTTCAAATATCAATCCAACACAGTGCATACAGGCGCCCGGCTCAGAGGTCGATAAAAACCGGGGATTAATTTCTACAGTTTTCTGGCCGGGCTCCCCAGGATTCAAATTGAAACTTATCCAGATCCGATTCCCCCTGTTTTCGGCAACATCATATCCGGATCATCTCCGCATCAAGTCCACCTATACTCCGCTAATCCAATACTGATGCTGGTTCTATCATGGTCATTTCTTACCCGGAACCCCCTTTTTTCATGCAATATCCCAACTGGATTGCAAAAAGTAAGGATCTGGCGGCATGTCACTATTTTTTTCCAGAAAATACCCTTGTTAAGATTTGATTAACAAAAAAAATAAATAATAATTATTACAGTCGAGAAAGAAGGGCTTCGTCAAAATGATTCGATATTATTCACCATTCTATATACACGTTACTTTTCGCAGCGCAATTATCACACAATAAATATACATTAATAAACAATTTTGCTTATTGTTCAATCTTGCTTATTTTAGCGAGAACAAACCATATCTAAGTCTCAAGTAAACCACAAAAAGCCATTAACCAGTTAGTGTCCACATTTCTCAACTCAAAAACGACAGGTGTTTATGCGTAACATTGCTTGTACTCTGAATGTCGATGGCATTCCAACCAAAATCAATCTCAGAAAAGTAAATAAGGAGAGAAGGTTCCAGGCGGTTATTGACAGAACGATAACAGAATATATTATTTCTGATGTAACCAATGAAGTAGAATACTATGAGGGCCCGGTATTAAATGATTATCTGTCTGAGAAGATCACGTCCCTCATCAAACAATATTTTCCCAATGTGAAGGCAATTGTGAAAACGGGAGAAGATAATTACGATGATTACGAAGATTGCTGATAAATACTACTTTCCATAGTCTTTTATAAAACAGTATCATGCTCCTGCATACCGGGGAATACTCCCCGGTATGTTCCGCAAAGCGTTAGATGAAGCCTTTCTCCAGCGCCATAAATGCTTCTGCAGGATGCACATGCTGCCACAAGATATTGTACACTGCCTGGCCAACCGGCATATAGGCTCCTATGGCCTTGTTCATCTCGTACATACACTTGCTGGCATAGTACCCCTCTGCAATCATATTCAGCTCCAGTTGAGCCGCTACTACACTGTACCCCTTCCCGATCATATTGCCGAAAGTACGGTTACGGCTGTGCAGCGAATAACAGGTTACCAACAAATCGCCGAGGTATGCACTGGCACTATAATTATGTACTATTGCCGGCATTCCCTGCACATTGGCCTTATATGCCTCATATTGTTCCAGGAAAGCCTGCATTTCACGAAAACAATTCGTGATAAACACACTGAGAAAGTTATCTCCATACTCCTGTCCGTGTGCAATACCGGCGCCCAACGCATAGATATTTTTCAGCACTGCCGCCAGCTGCACTCCTATCACATCTGTATTTACAATAGTTTGCAGGTAATTACCTGTAAATCTGTCGGCTATACGTTGTGCTACGTCCTGCTCCACACCTGAAAAAGTAAGGTACGACAACTTTTCATTCGCCACTTCCTCCGCATGACACGGACCTGTAATAGTAAAGTATTGAGTTAACGGTAATCCAAAACGTGTTGCGAGGTATTCATTAATAAGTGTGTTGCTACCCGGCACCAGCCCCTTGATAGCAGAAATGATCTTCTTCTGTTGTAATGCTGTTGCAGGCAATTGCTCCAGCACATCTTCGAGGAAGGCCGAAGGCACAGCCAGGACCAGTTCATCGCAAGCCTCTACTACTGATGAAAGGTTGTTGCTAAGCGACAATAAACTGGTATCAAAATAGACAGAAGTAAGATAATGCTTGTTGTGATGACGCTGCTGCATATGCCGGATGGTATCTTCATTCCTGATCCACCAGTGGATATGCTGACCGTTGTCAGTTAATATTTTAGCCAGTGCAGTGGCCCAGCTGCCACTCCCGATAATACCGATACTGTTTTCCTTGCTCACAATGCAAAATTTAACGCAAGGTAGCAAAAATAGCTATTAGCAGTAAGGTGTCAGCCATCAGTTGATATAACTGATGGCTGACACCTTACTGCTAATGATTTATTTTATTTGGATTGTCCTTCGAAGAGCTGTGCTTTAGGCACGACTTTCACCTTCTTACCATTGGCCAGTGTACGTGATACAGCGCTGTATGGTGCACTGATCACCTGGTCGCCTTCATTGAGGCCGGAGAGGATCTGGATATTGGTATCGTCCTGAAGACCGGTTGTTACTGACACCATCTTCACGGAATTATCTTTCTGCAACACGAACACCACTTCATTGAGGTCGGGTTTCGTGTTGGCTGAAGAGCCGGGCGTAGTGTTATCCTCTTCCTGTGCGGGTTTCTTTTCGTTGCTGGTGGTATCCCTGGTAGTTACTGAATTGATAGGAATAGACAGAACATTATTTACATGTCTTGTCTGAATATCCACACTGGCACTCATACCGGGGCGGAAAGGAAATGCCTTGTATGATTGTGAAGTGATCAGGTCTTTATAGCTATCGGGCAGAATACGGATATGCACAATATAGCTGGTCACCTGCTCCGCAGAGCTGCCGGAAGTACCACTGGCGGTGGCAGCAGCAGCACCTTTACTGGAACTGGCTATCTGTGTTACTATCCCTTTGAAGCGACGGTTATTGTAAGCATCTACTTCTATCAGGGCAGTATCTCCGTATTTTACTTTAGGAATATCGTTTTCACCAACGTCCACCTGAACTTCCATCCGGCTCAGATCAGCAATGCGAAGCATTTCAGTACCGGTCATCTGTGCAGTACCTACCACGCGTTCACCTTTCTTAACAGAAAGCAAGGATACGATGCCGTTCATGGGAGCCATGATGGTAGTACGGCCGAGATTCTTATTAGCTTCATTCAGGTTGGCCTGGGCGCTCTGTACGCCATATTTTCCGCTGTTGATCTGTTGCACAGCAGCGTTGTAATCCGCTTGCGAGGAAAGATAGGCAGCTTCTGAAGTTTCAAACTCAACCCTGGATATTACTTTCTGGCTGAGCAGCTCTTTGTTACGAAGGTAGGCTGCTTTGTTCTGTTCAAGTTTAGCCTTGAATGCATTGAGGCCGGCGGCGCTATTGGCCAGCTGTGCTTGCGACTGACTTACAGAAGCCATGGCTTTATCCACCATAGAGCCGTAAATATCTCCGTATATGCGTGCCAATACCTGGCCTTTCTTTACGGAGTCGCCCTCGAGTACGTTGAGTTCAGTAATCTCACCGGATACATCGGAGCTTACTTTTACTTCAATTTCAGGGTAAATTTTTCCGCTGGCGGTTACTACCTCTGTGATGTTTTTTCTTGCGGCTTTATCTACAGCAACATTCAGCCCTTCTTCTTTACCAATAACCCCCGATGCTTTTAATACGAGGAATAAAATAACGAGTGAACCAAGAATGCCTATGAGCCAATAAAGTTTCTTCTTCTTCATAAAGCAGTTGTATTTCCTGGAGCTGCTACAAAGATATTTTTTGATCCCTGTAGAATTCCAGCAATTTCATTTTAAAGATATAATCGTATTGAGCAGATACTTTTTCTGTTTGTGCCTTGAACAATTTTGATTGGGTCGTGATATAATCAATGGTGTTCATGAGGCCGAGGTTAAACCGTTTGGTGGCGAAGTCATAGGCTTTTTGTGCAGCATCCACGCCTTTGGAGGAAGCGATGAATTTCTGCAACGCAGCTACGGCATTGGTATGAGCGGTATAGATATCTTGCCTGAGTTTCTGATTGTTCAGGTCTCTTTGAAGTTCCTGGCTGTAAATGTTGATCTTAGCTTTCGACACAGTGGTCCGTTGCTGCCAGCCGCTTAAAATAGGGATCTTCAGCGTAAGTCCGATATTCTTATTGAAAGTATTATCGAGCTGCTTGCCGAAAGGTACCAACTTGGGAGGAGCGGTAGGGTTTAATGGATCTCTTTCAAAGAAGTTATTGGCATAGCCCGCTGAAAGTCCACCTCCGATACTCAACGTAGGATAAAGTTGCCCCTGGGCTGACTGATACGCTTTAGTAGCGCTTTTAATCTTCAGGGCATCAGATTTCGTCTGAGGATAAGAAGTGAGCGCCGCACTATAAACCATTTCAGGTGACATCTCTGCCAACGGGGTAAGAGCCAGCTGCCCTACGTTCTCAGGAACCTCCGGCAGGAAAGGAATATCAAAACCGAGGTTAAGATACGCTTTCATCTGAAGGATAGACAACGTTACGTTGTTTTGAGCAGTTACCAGGCTCGTACTGTCTTGTGCGAGCTGGGCTTCCAGGTCAGCCTGGTTGCTTTCAGGCACAGAGCCCGCAATCACCAGCTTCTTTGTGTTCTCAAGGTTGGACCGGGTGGTACTCACCTGGTTCTCGTTGATCTTTACTGTTTCATTATTCAACAGAATCTGCAGAAAGGCTGTTGCAACATTAAAGGCGAGGTCGTTACGCGCTTTCTGTAACAGGAAACTGTTTGCCTCTGCGTCATATCTGTTGGCCGCTATCGTATTTCTTTTGGAAAAGAAGTTGAACAAATCTGCCCCTACATTTAAATTACCGTTTGAGTTAAAAATAGATTGGTTAACATAGGTATTGTCCGTGATACTGGGAGCACGACCGTCAGAGTACCCTGCGAATACACTCGCATTCGCTCCTGGCACCTGAGAAAGAAGGCTTTGCCGATACGTAAGATCAGCAAGGCGTTTCTGCACTTCCTGTTGTTTTACTGTCAGATTATTTTGCAAGGCATAATCCACACAACGTTTCAAACTCCACGTATCCTGCGCTACAGCCGGTGTTATGTTAGCAAACATGAATAAGAACAGGATCACTCCTGTAATTTGGGATTTTCTCATAACATGCCAAAAATATAATAATTGTGATGATACTTTTTCACCCTTCGTGATAAAAGGCAAAATTTTAGTAGGTATGGCACCATACCTTACCAATCGAGTGTACAACATACTCTTTTTTTTACAGATTTGATTAAAAGAGAACCGTTTTATTATTCCATGATTCTCCCGTCATGAATCCGGATGATACGATTGCCATAAGTAGCATTAACATCAGAGTGTGTAACCTGAATAATGGTGATATTATCCTGCTGATTCAGCTGTTTAAACAGCTCCATGATCACCTTGGCCTGGTCTGAATGCAGGTTACCGGTTGGCTCGTCAGCCAGTATTACACGGGGCTCAGCAACGATAGCCCTCGCAATACCTACCAATTGCTGCTGCCCGCCAGAAAGCTGATTGGGGAAGAGATCTTTCTTGGCTACTATATTGAACCTATCCAGTACATCGGCAACCCGGCTTTTTCTTTCTGAAGAAGAAACATTTTTATACAACAATGGGGTTTCAATATTTTCATAAACGGTCAGTTCATCTATTAAATGGTATGCCTGAAACACAAAACCGATAGCACCACGGTGAAGCTGCGTACGTTTTTTCTCATTCATTTTATCCACACGCTCGCCCTGGAAATAGTACTCCCCGCCGGAAGGCTCCTCCAGCAAGCCCATAATATGCAGCAGTGTGGATTTTCCGGAACCTGATGGCCCCATCACAGAAACAAATTCCCCTTCTTTTATAGTAAGGTCTACATCTTTCAGTATATCATTCTTACCAAATCCCACAGGGTAATGTTTGGATATTTTCTGCAACTCAATCATGTTTATTATTTTTTTCTTAACTTTTTACTTTATGTCTTCATGAACCGGTAAGCAATATAATTGCAAATGGCCGGAAAATTATTCTGACTTTAATGCATTAACAGGATTGTCCAATGCCGCCCTTACTGTTTTGAAGCTCATCGTTACCAACGCCAGTAGTGTCATGCTCATACCACCTACGGCAAACACCCACCAGCTGAGAGAGGTACGATATACATATGATTGGAGCCAGTTATGCATGGCCCACCAGGCTAACGGTATCACCAGTACGAAAGCAATACCTACGAGCTTCATAAAGTCTTTTGTAAGCAGTGTAATCATCTGCCAGACAGTAGCTCCCAGTATCTTACGGATACCTATTTCTCTGGTACGCTGGTTAGTAGTATAAATTACCAACCCCAGCAGCCCCAGCGCGCTGATAAAAAATGCAATACCAGCGCACCAGTTTAGCAGCACTGCCGTGTCTCGCTCACTTTCGTAAAGTGCTTCGATGGACTTATCAAGAAAATTATAACTGAATGGTTCTTTCGTGTACACCTCATTCCAGGCTTTTTCCATCCCTGTAATTGCCTCTTTCCAGACAGCAGCATTTTTACCAGGCCCCCCAAGCTGGATATGCAGGGTTTGGTATTTATTTACAGGGCCATTACCAATGGCGAGCGCAGGTATACTTTTACTCATACTGGTGGAGTTAAAATTCTTCACCACCCCCACAACAGGGTTACTCTCAATCACCTTTCCTATTATATCCCGTGGATTGCTGAATCCAAAGGCTTTTACGGCATTTTCATTCATCAGCCACTCTCCTGTGCTGTCTTTGGGCGTTTGCAGATTTCTACCCGCTATAACCCTGAGCTGATACACCTTTGTATAATTACTATCACCATAACGCATTTCCAGGTTCCTGGAAAACTCCTTTTTACCATCCTTATAATTAAATATAGATGTCATAAATCCGCTTATTATGGGCGATTGATTCCCCATACTCACAAGTTCCACCCCCGGGATATTGGCTATTTTTTCCTTCAGTGTCCTACGTTTATCCTCATTTGTATCCCGAAATGGCGTCTTAACCGTAATAATCGCATCCTTCCTGAAACCCAGATCCGTGTTCAGTGAGAAATGTACCTGTTTACTCACCACCAGTGTAGCAATAATAAAAAACTGGGCCACCATAAACTGCGAAACAGTCAGCGTTTTGCGTACCCATAACCGCCCTCCGGTGGAATTGGTCTGCGTTTTCAGTACCGTTACCGGTTGAAACCTGGTTAGTACAGCCGCCGGATAAATACCTGATATAAGTGTTATCACAATAACCATCAGTAAAAGGAATACTGGTACCTGCCAGTGATATAATTGTATGTGAGAAAACCCTTCAGGTAGAAAAGACCTAAAAAAGAAAATAAGCAATGGCGCCATTATAAGTGAAAGTACCGCAGCGAGCAGTGTCAGCAGGAATGTTTCGCTTAAAAACTGCACCATCAACTGCCCTGCTGTACTACCCATTGTTTTCCGGATACCGGTTTCCTTTGCCCTGCGCGCAGTCTGAGCAGTGGTAAGGTTAACAAAGTTGATACAGGCCAGCAGTAGTAATGCCAATGCGACCCAGCCAAGCGCGCGAAGCTTCGAAGTTTCTGCAAGCCGTGCATAAGAGCCATAGCGGGTATCAAAATGCATCATACTCAAAGGCTGCAAAACCTGGTCTGTATAGAAATTCTTATCCTTGGTTTTTCCCTGATACCTGATAGCGTCAAGCGCTGCATTAATTCTATCTATATCTACCTCGTGCCTCATCTTCAATAGCAGTTGTACAGAAGAAGAAACATTATCCCAGTTGTCTACATTATAATATTTCTTGTAATTGTTTGTATAGATGGTGGATGAGGAAACGATTTCCTTAAAGCCGAAATCAGTCTGCTGCGGTATATCTGCAACTATACCGGTAACGGTTAAACGAATTGTGTCATCATAAAGGATTTCCCGACCCATTATCTTTTCCGGTGACAGCCCCGGAAAGTATTTTTCGGCGCGGCTACTGGTAAGCACGATGGCATCTGGCTGTTGTAGCGCAGACTCCGGCGAACCGGACAGCCACCTGTAACCGATAAGATCTGTATAAGATCTGTCCGCATAAACAATATCTCCTTCCCTGGTTCTGAAGTCTTTCCCATTTACCGTAATCCTGCCGGTAATATCGTCCACAAAAAATAGTATTACATCCTCTACTGCTGGAATCTGCTTCACGGCCGCAGCAAGCGGTACACATACTCCACTGTTGTAAACGCTGTCCCCACTGAAATAGATGTGTGATACCACCCTGTAGGTTCGTCTTTGGGCAGCCTGAAATTTATCAAAGCTGTTCTCATAAAACACCAGCAGAAATACAACCAGTGCAGCACTGATTCCCAATGCCAACCCCAGGATATTGATAAGGGAGAAAGCACTGTTACGTGAGATATTTCTGACAGCAACAAGAAAATGATTTTTCAGCATACCTATCACAGTTTATTCGGACCTAAGACTGGTAACAGGATTCATCATTGCAGCCTTTATCGACTGTATGCTTACGGTAAGCATTGCTATGAGCAAGGCTACCGCGCCGCCTGCCACAAACATCCACCATTGAAGACTGGTATGATAAGCAAAGCCGCCAAGCCATCCGTGCATAATATACCATGCCACCGGAGTTGCAATCAGTAAGGCAATCAGCACCAGGCGAATATAATCGCCTGAAAGCAGTGTTACCACACTAGTTACAGATGCGCCCATCACCTTACGGATACCGATCTCCTTCGTGCGTTGCTGTACTGTAAAAGCAGCAAGTCCCAACAAACCCAGGCAGGACACCAGGATGATCACTGTGGCAAAAGCGCTCAACACAGCTGCTATTCTGTACTCCTGCTTATATAAACTGTTAAACTCATCATCCATGAAATGATATTCATAAGGGATATCGGGAAGATAGTTTTGCCAGATAGCGCCGATATGCTCTATTGCCTTTTTCTCATTACCTGGGGCCAGCCGGATTATAACCTCGCCAAACCAGTCATATTCCGGAAATACAATGATGGGGGCAATTTTATTCTTCATGGAAGCGAAATGGAAATCCCGGATCACCCCTTTCACCGTGCCGTTTCGTCCATTCATAGAAAGACGCTTACCCAGAGCATCTTCCGGCGACCATCCCAATTGCCGTATAGCCGTTTCATTCAGAAAGAAGTGATATACACGCGCCTTGTCGTCTTGTTTCAGTATATCCTGTATATCGGCATTGGTGAGGTCTTCTCCGCTGATCAGGCTCATATCCATTGTTTTCAGGTAATCCTTCTCTACCGGAATAGCAGTTACATCCATACCGTATTCAGCAGGTTTTCCTTCAATATTTCCAATACCATATCCTCCGCCCACAGCTACAGGTGAATCATAAGAGGCACTTACCCCCAATACGTCCTTATCTTCCACTACCCTGCTTTTAAATGATGCCAGCGTTTCCGCATTGAACCGCCGCCCTTCCAGTACCAGCAGCTGTGACCTGTTAAGTCCCAGTTTTTTGTGCTGGATGTAATGCAGCTGGCGTTCAACAACGATAGTGCAGATAATAAAGAATACAGAAGCTGCAAACTGAAATACCACCAATGTTTTCCTTAAACCGCCGCCTTTTGCGCCCGATGTTTTGCCTTTCAATACCTGTACCGGCCGGAACCCGGAAAGTACCAGGGCTGGATATATACCAGCCATCAGTGTAGTAACTACAAAGATGCCTGCCAATATAGCGATAATGCGAAGTCCTCCTGCTACGGCCATTCCCAGTCCCGTTCCTGCAACTTTATTAAAGACAGGCAATAATAGATATGCACTCAGTGCTCCTGTTATCATTGCAATGAAGGTAATCAACGCTGATTCGGCAATAAACTGCCTGAACAACTGTATGCGCTGAGCTCCCAGTACCTTACGAACACCTATTTCACGGCTTCTTTCTGCAGAACGCGCCGTTGCCAGGTTCATGAAATTAATACTGGCTATTACCAGCAACAGCATAGCTACTACCATAAAGAGGTAGTTGTATTGTCTATTTCCACCCACTTCCGGAGAGTTGCCCGCCTGGGAATACAAGTGAATACCAGCGACAGGTTCAGGTACCAAATCAAATGTAGCGCCGCTCCTGCGCATCTCGTTACCAAATCGCGCTACCAGCATCTGGCGGAGACTACTGCGCAAGGCAGCTGTATCCTGTACCCTGTCGAGCTGTACATATGTATAATAGTTGGGGGCATTCCATGTATCTGCAATACCCAGTGATGCGTAGCTGGCTACAAAGTCGAATTTCAGATGAGAGTTAGAAGGTACATTGGCCATTACACCGGTTACCAGAAAGTCTTTATCCTTTCCGATACGCATGGTTTTACCGACTGGGTCAACATCTCCAAAATACTTCCTGGCCATGTCTGCTGAGACTACCATTGTGCCGGCACCTTTGAGCACCGTTGCTGCATTGCCCTGCAGCAACCGGAAAGAGAACATATTGAAAAACGCTTCATCTGCGTATATAAACCGCTTTTCATTAGCTGCCTTATCACCATACCTGACGGTAATCGGAGAATAATACACCCTGGACATCTGTTTCACTTCCGGGAAAGTCTTCAACTGAGGTCCCAGCGCACTGGGATTCATGGCAGTTTGTGTAAGCGGCTGGTCTTTTTCGCCATAATCCAGGCGTATACGATACAGCTTATCTACATGCTGATTAAACCGGTCATAGGTCCATTCATTTTGCAGGTATAGGGCCAGGAGAATGAAACAGGCAATGCCAGTGCTCAGGCCGAAGATGTTGATAGCTGTATACAATTTGCGTTTCAGCAGGTTTCTTACAGCTATTTTCAGATAATTCTTCCACATACTCGATACTTTATCGTTTAGTCGCAGTTCAGACTTTCTACTGGATTGGAAAGAGCCGCTTTTACAGATTGCAGGCTGATAGTGATAAATGCAATTGCTGTTGCCAACAGGCCGGTGAGCGCAAACACCCACCAGTGGATACTTACACGGAATTCAAACCCGTCCAGCCATTGCTGCATTAAATACCAGGACAATGGCGTGGCTATCAATACAGCCACCAGCACCAGCTTCAGGAAATCGCCAGACAGCAGCACCACAATACTGCTTACGGAAGCACCCAGTACTTTTCTTATACCTATCTCCTTTTTCCGTTGCGTAATCACCAATACCGCAATGGCAAATAGTCCCATGCAGGATATAAATATTGCCAGCAGTGCCCCACTCATAAATACCTTTGAAAATCGCTGGTCCTGGCGGTACTGACGGCGTGCATTTTCATCCAGGAACGAAGGATCATTTTTGGCCAGCGGGTTTATTTCTTTCCAGGCAGTTGCTATTTTTTGCATGACACCTACGAGGTTGGGAGTGTTTACTTTTACAAAGATGTAATTAAGTGCCTGAGGCTCTTTCATTGTCATGATGAGCGGATCAATATTTCTGTGTAAAGACTCATAATGATAGTCCTTTACAACACCTATTACACGCATTTTGCCGTCGCCAAGGTTGATCACTGTACCTACCGGGTCTTTCTCCTGCAGCTGTTTTGCCATCGTTTCATTGATGACTACCGCCGAGCTATCTGCTCCATAGTTCTTTGAAAAGTCGCGACCAGCCAGCACTTGTAGACCCAGTGTACGGGTAAAGTCATAGTCTACCACAATACACTGTGAGTTGATCTGGCGGCCTTTATAAGTGAAACCCCGATTCCAGTTGCCGGAGTTATCATCATTACCAATGCCCAGGTTTTGTAAGCCCGCCGTAACACTTTCTACATCCGGCACGGCGCTCAGCCTGTTCCGTAAAGCAGTGAGAGCCTGCAAGGGGGCATTATCGAATGGTATACTGATTACACTGGTTGTGTTATACCCTAACGGTGTAGATCGTACGAAATTCATTTGCTGCCAGATAATGGCGGTGCTGCTGATCAGGGCTACTGCTGCAACAAACTGTATCAGAATAAGGCTGCTGCGCAGTGTGCTCTTACTGCTAAGACTTACTCTTCCTTTCAACACCTGCACAATATTGAAACCAGATACCCGCCAGGCAGGATAACCGCCAGCGAGCAGGGTGACCGCAAAAAACGCTACCAGCGCCACTATCAGCAATTTCGCATCCGCAAATAGTCTCAGGCCGATCTGCTGACCAAAGGATGCATTATAGTATGGCAACAGTAGCACTGTAAATATGATACCCAGCACCAGCGCAATTGCGCAGAGCAGGAAGGCTTCACTCCAGAATTGTATCATCAGCTGCCGGTTCATAGCACCCAGCGCCTTTCTGAGCCCTACTTCACTGCCACGGATAAACGATTTTGCCACAGAAAGATTGATGAAGTTAATGCAGGCAATACCGATCACCATAATGGCAAGGATCAGCATAAGCCAGGGATAGAAACGATTGGACCCATTGCCGAAAGTGCTTCCGGGTGTGAGATGAAAGTCTTTCAATGGAATAGTCTTCATCATCAGCCATTCTCCGTTTTCATCTGGCGTATTACCGCTCGTTTTGATGCTTTCTATCTGTGGTGCGTAGTACTTATGTAAAACCGGCATAATGGACTTTTCCCAGGCCGCAGCTGTCATACGCGGTTCCAGCTGCATGAACAGCGGATAATGGGAAGCGTCCCAGTTCCCCTTAGATTCTGCATAGTCAGGCGCATTCTCAAAGCGGGTGAGCGCTTCAAAATAGATACCGGAATTATCCGGAATATCAGCCGCTACCCCCGATACAATGAACGGGTGCCAACTGTTGTTAATATTTATTTCTATGGTTTTGCCGACAGCCTCCTGATCCTTAAACAGGGCCGCCGCTGTCTTCTGTGTCAATATCACCTGATTAGGCTGTTGTAGTGCATTCTCCGGATTTCCTTTCAGCAGCGGAAAGCTGAACATTTTCAGAAAATCCTGGTCTGTCATCTGTACACTAAAATATACCAGCTTCTCTCCATATCTCACCGGCATATCTCCCCCTGCCACCCTGGTCACATATTTCACACCTTGTCCCTCCTTCCGCAATACATCAGCGAATGGCTCTGCTACGCTGGTAAACATCCGCGATCCACGTCGCTGGTCTCTGTCTTTACGGTAAACCTGGTATATATCTTTGCCATGCTCATGGAAGTTATCGAACGACCATTCACGGTAAGCCGTCAGCGATAGCATCAACGCCGCGCTGATAGCTACGCTCATTCCCAGCACATTGACAGCAGTGAATATTTTCTGCTTTAATAATGAACGCCATGCGATTTTGAGATAATTCCTGATCATAATTCAATTGATTTTTTTTAAGGAAACAGGGCGCGTAGATACACACTCCGGTTTGCTGTTCACTTGTTATTCTACTCGTAACTTTTAATCATTTCGTAAGCTGATCGCCGGGTTGATGCCGGCAGCCTTCCAGGTCTGCGACATAATAGCCAACAATGCCACACCCAACAATGCCAGGAAACTGCCCAACAGTGTAAATACGCCGATGCTCACCCGGTAGGTAAAGATCTGCAGGAACATGCTGCTGCCCAGAAAACCCAGTGGCAATGCAATACAGCCCGCTATTATGATCAGCTTCAGATAATTTTTCGACAGCATGAACACCAGGTTGGCCACAGTGGCCCCCATTACTTTACGGATACCAATTTCCTTTCTCCGTGTAAATGTGGTATAGGATACAATTCCCAGCAACCCCATAACGGCAATCATGGTAATCATAAATACCAGGAAGCCCAGCACAGATACCGTATCTTCACCACTGTTGCGGCTGTATAGTTCCTCGTCCATCCACCCGGATGAAAATATTTCTCCCGGATGCATTTCCTCCCATGCCTTTCTCACAACAGCCACCAGTTCTTCTTTATGCGTACCTGACGTTACCAGCTGAAGTTGCCGGAACTCGTCAGGAACAAAGCGTATCGCCATCGGGCGGATAGATACTTCTATAGGCTGATAATTAAAATCTCTAATTACCCCTGTAATGCTTACCGGTGTTGAATCTGACAACCAGACAGTTCTTCCGATTGCGTCAGCAGGTGTTTTGATCCCCATTGCCCCAACAGCTTTTTCATTGAGGATAATGTACTTCTCCTTCCCTCCCGTAACAGATGCCGGGAATCCTTCACCTGCCACGAGCTGCAGCTGCATGGCTTTCAGGAAATCAGCATCGGCTGCATAATACCCCAGTTCCAGCGCTTCTTTACCATTCTCTGCTTTCATATGGCAGAAGCCCGTCTCCCTGGGCATTCCCAATGTACCAGAACTGGCGGTGATTGTCTCCACTCCTTTCACTTGCGCCAGCCGGTCTTTCATCAGCTGGTAATCAGCTCCGGCCAGTGGCACGTTCAAAATACCGTCTCTGTGAAACCCCATATCCATATTCGCTTTGAGTTGAAACTGCCGGTATACGGTAACAAAGAATATCACGGTAATCAGTGACAGACTGAATTGAATAACAATGAGTGTTTTTCTCAACCCCAGGCCACCAAACAACTTAATATCTACCATATTCCTCAGCACTTTTGCCGGCTGAAAAGACGAGATAGCCCATGCCGGGATGATACCCGCTATAATGCCAGTGGCTATACTAAATAACAGGAAACCTCCTATCATAGGCCCATCCAGTGGCATGTCATTATTTACCGGTATCCCAAGTACAGGATAACTCCGGAGCAATACCAGTAGCCCCAATGCCATTACCAACGACAACAGGCAGATCACTACGGATTCTACTATAAACTGCGCAAACACCTGCCAGCGCAGTGCTCCGTTTACTTTGCGGACGCCCACTTCTCTCGCCCGTTGTAACGATCTCACAATAGAAAGGTTAGTGTAGTTAAAGCAGGCACTCAACAGAATAGTGAGGGCTACTGCCAGTACTGTTATCACTTTACCCCAGGGCGCGCCATCACCAATGTCGTTATACAATTCCTGCGAAGGTGTGATCTTATTCAATGCCTGCGGTGCAAATTCGATCTTTGTCCTGTTCTCAACAGGCCCTGTGTCATAACGATGGACCTCTGCCATAAGTGCCTGCTCCAGGCCATCCTTCGTCACGCCGGGCTGTAATACCACGTAAGTATAGGCATCCTGAAAGATGTCCCAGTTGTGTAGCCTCTCCGGCAGTGTCTTGCTTTGCTCAAGCGATGGTACAGAAGACAAGGAAGCAAAAGCTTCATAGTCGATATGAGATGCCCCGGGAGCAGGTTCCAGGACACCGGTCACAGTATAATCTCCACGTGAGGGTATGTGAAGCACCTTGCCCATAGGATCGTTGTGACCAAAGAATTTCAGCGCCGCATCGCTGCTAAGAACAATACTGTTAGGTGAAGATAGCGCCGTGCGCGGATCACCGGCTTTCAGTCGGAATCCGAACACGGCAAAGAATGAAGGTTCTGTATAGGCAGCATAGATGTTCATCTTCTTTCTGCCTATCATCACCTCACCAGATAAAGCGGCATAAATACTTACCTCCTCGCGCACCATGGAATAGTTGCTGCGAAGCACCTCTCCCAGGGCCAGTGGAGCGCTTGCCATGTGATATTTACGGCCATCCGGTGTCTGTACTTTGGAAGTAATACGCCAGGTATGCGCTATATCCGGATGAAACAGATCATAGCTCAGGTTCTTTCTGGCAGACATCAGCGCTATCAGGCAAACCATAATGCTCACGGCCAGTCCCGCAATATTGATGAATGCAAACAGCCTTTGACGACGGAGATTCCTGAATGCGATATGTATATAACGAAAAAGCATATACGAAATATATTACTCAGGTATTGATGTGGTTTTAGAATAGCGATAATAAAATCACACGTGAAATTGTTCTTTGATATTTTCTGTCACCACACGTCCGTCAAACAGGTTGATGATACGGTGCGCGAAGCCCGCATCATAGGGCGAGTGTGTAACCATAATCAATGTAGTACCGGCGTTGTTAAGCTCCTGCAACAACTTCATTACTTCTTCACCATTTGAGGAGTCCAGGTTACCGGTAGGTTCATCGGCGAGGATCAGGTTAGGCTTGGCTACCACAGCACGCGCAATAGCCACTCTTTGCTGTTGACCACCGGAAAGTTGCTGTGGGAAGTGGTTGCGACGGTGCATAATATTCATACGCTCCAGCACTTCTTCCACACGTTGCTTTCTTTCAGCTGAAGGTACTTTCAGGTAAAGCAATGGCAGCTCCACATTTTCAAAAACTGTCAGCTCATCAATCAGGTTGAAGCTCTGGAATACAAAGCCTATGGAGCCTTTACGGAGCTGGGCTCTTTGCCGCTCGCTCATTCTCGCGACCTCCTTTCCCCAGAAATGATACTCACCATCACTTGGATTATCCAACAGCCCCAGTATATTCAGCAGGGTCGACTTCCCGCAACCGGAGGGTCCCATAATGGCCACAAACTCCCCGTCCTGCACTTCCATGTTGATGCCATTGAGGGCCGTAGTCTCTACCTCTTCGGTTGTAAATAACTTCTGTAAGTTAACGGTGCGTATCATAGATGTTGTTTAAGTTGTGATATATAAAATTATGGATGAAGATTAAAACACCAGCACATCCTTGTTGCCGAAGTTTTCGTAGGATGAAGTGATCACCTGGTCTCCCGGCTGCAACCCATCCAGCACCTCAAAATATAATGGATTTTTGCGACCCAGCGTAATATTCCGTTTTATGGCTTTCTTACCACCTCTGTCCACCACATAGACCCAGTTACCACCAGTATCGGAGAAAAATCCGCCCAGTGGTAACAGGAGGGCTTCTGCGGACTTTCCTAATACAAGGCGGATAGGAGAGGACTGTCCACGTCTGATTCCTTCAGGCGTAGTTTTTTCAAAATTCATGTCGGCCTGAAAACGTCCATTCTTCACCTCCGGATATACCTTGGTTACTACCATTTCGTATGACTTTCCGTCGAATTCGAATGTCGCTTTCAGTCCTGCAAATACCTGTGAAACATAATGTTCATCTATATCTGCGCGTAATTTAAAACCGTTAAGGTCATCGATCTGGCCAATGTTCTGGCCAGCCTGTATGCTGGAGCCCACTTCCACATCAATAGATGAAAGTTGTCCTGATACCGGGGCGCGCACAATGAGGCTGTTGAGGTTCTCCTTCATCAGCGTGAGGTTACGCTGCGTACGGGCCAATGTACCTTCCAGCTGCGAAATCTGCATTTTCGCGTTTTCTTCCTGATAGCGTTGTGATTCCAGTTGGATATTGCGTTGTTTCACCAACCCTTCCAGTTCGATCTTGTTCTTATTAAACTCCTGTCTTGACACGATCTTCTCATCCACCAACTGTTTGTTACGATCATAAAGATCCTGCGCCGCAGCTATTTTAGCATCATAATCATATATCGCCTGTTGCATGGAAAAGCGGTCCTGCCTGATCTTCAAACGCGTATTCTGCAGATCGTTCTGTAATCTGTAGATTTCTGTTTCCTGTGTTACAAACTGCATCTGCATATGCTGGTTGTCCAGCTTCAGGATAGAGTCTCCTGCTTTCACCATGCTGCCGCCTTCAAGATACTTGCGGCTCACATAACCACCTTCAATCGCATCCAGGCGAATAGTTTTCAGCGGCATAACTACGGCTGTAACTGCGATGTATACATCGAAGGTCCCCTTCTTGACAGCGGAGATCGTGATCTTGTCTTTTTCAACGTTCAGCGAAGCCCTGTGATCAGCAAAGATCAGTGTATATAACAGCAGCAAAGCTATCAGCGCGCCTCCGCTTATCATCAGGATGCGCTTTTTGTTCCAGAACCTCTTTTCTATTTTTCTATCCATATTATGAGCGAAAAAATTTTGCTGAACAGGTAAATCCAATCCATATGCCAAAGCCAATAATCCTTTACTACAGCTCATTTCAAAAGGTTTTACCCTTTTGAAAATGTCCTTTGGCGGACAACAGGTGTTCATAAGCGGACACTTTACAACCAGCCCGAAAATAAGCGTGGATGTATATGAATCTTTATGTAATATTGTCCCATTCATCTTGTTTACCATGAGTACAATGCAACCTGGAAAAATCCTGATCGTTGATGATGATGTAGATGTATTACGTGCAGCACGATTACTACTGAAACGACATTTCGAGCAAGTGGATTTTGAAAAGAACCCGCAGAAGATCCCTTATCTGGTCACAAATTTTGATTATGATGTGATACTGCTGGACATGAACTTCACACGTGATCTCAGCAGCGGCAAAGAAGGCTTCGAATGGCTGGACCGTATACTGGATATTAAGCCAGAAACTGCGGTGGTATTATTCACCGCCTACGGTGATGTGGAAATGGCCGTAAGAGCAATAAAAGCCGGCGCTGTTGACTTTGTGCTCAAGCCCTGGGAAAACGAAAAGCTCCTCGCTACCATACAATCCGCCTATAACAAACGGGCTGCTAAAACAGAAAGGCCGGGGCCGGTGATCAATCACGGGAACCTCATTGTAGGTCAGAGCCCTGCTATGCAAGCCATCTTCGATACTGTCTCACGTGTAGCTGCCACTGACGCCAATATCCTGATACTCGGAGAAAACGGTACCGGTAAAGATATGCTGGCAAGACATATACACCAGCTTTCTGAACGCGGCGAAAAACCATTTGTGAGCGTGGATCTTGGCGCCATCAGTGAAACACTGTTTGAAAGTGAACTGTTCGGACATGTGAAAGGCGCATTCACCGATGCCCGCGAAGACCGCACCGGTCGCTTTGAAGAAGCATCAGGTGGTACCATCTTCCTGGATGAAATCGGAAACATCACCATCCCTTTCCAGGCCAAACTATTGACAGTACTGCAAAACAGGTCCGTTACCAAAGTAGGCTCCAATAAAAGCATTCCTATCAATGTAAGACTGATATGCGCCACTAACCGTAATATCCAGCAACAGGCTGCGCAGCACCTTTTCAGACAGGATCTCCTCTACAGGATCAACACTATTGAAGTACATCTTCCTCCCCTGCGTGAACGCAGAGAAGATATCATTCCGCTGGCAGAACACTTCCTTCAGCTGTACCGCGAAAAATATAAGCGCCCGGTAAACAGCTTGCACGACTCACTGGTTCAACAACTGGAACGATATGAATGGCCTGGCAACATCCGTGAGCTGCAACATGCCATGGAAAGAGCCGTGATCCTCTCCCAGAGCAAGACCCTTCAGCCTAAAGACGTATTTGTAAAAAGCAATAGCAATCACGCCGAACAAACCATGGATACCGGTTACAACCTGGAAGAAATGGAAAGAAATATCATTACCCAGGCCATGAAAAAATGTAACGGCAATATCACCGAAGCAGCCAGAGAGCTAGGCCTGAGCAGAGCTGCCCTTTACAGAAGACTGGAAAAATACAACATATAGACGTCAGTTAACACCGTTCCATGAATCGTTTCAGCATCAATATCAGTCTCAGAGTACTGTTACTTGCACTTACACTGGCCGCCACCGTGTGGGTGTCTATGCATGACATGCTGCTATTTGCACTGATATTGATTCCACTGGTACTACTGCAGCTATATGGGATCTATCACTACCTGAACCGGATCAACCGCAAGCTCACACTATTCCTCGAGTCTATCCGGTATGAGGATTTCTCTATCCGCTTCAGTGCAGACAATAAGCTGGGCAAGAGTTTTAGTATGCTCAACCATCAGTTTAATGAAGTACTGGAAGCCTTCCGCCAAACAAGAGCGGAACGAGAAGCCAACCTGAAATACATTGATACCATCATTCAGCATATCAGCATCGGCGTACTTTCTTTTGATATAGACGGAAAGATAGAACTGATCAACCCGGCCGCTTTCCGGCTCATGGGTATCTATCGATTAAGGAACATCAATGAACTGAAAACAGTACACCGTGGGCTTGCCGAAATGCTCATGGAAATGGAATCCGGTACAAAGCTGCTGTATGCCACACGTCAGGAACAACAACTCTCTATACATGCCGCCACGGTGCGTCTACAAGGGCGCCTGATCAAACTTATTTCCATTCAGAATATCCATTCTGAACTGCAGAAAAAAGAACTGGAAGCATGGCAGAACCTCACCAAAACACTGCGTCATGAGATCATGAACTCAGTAACCCCCATCGTTTCACTAATTGGCACCATGCAGGAAATCGTGGACCTGGACATCGCACCAGGCACCTCCAACCAGGAAGGCATCACTGATCTGCGTGAAGCACTGCAAACAGTGGAAAGCCGCAGCAAAGGCATCATGAACTTCGTGAATGCCTACCGTGACTACACCACCCTGCCCCAGCCACAATTCACCAATGTAAACCTCAGAAACCTGGTGTCTTCAGTAAGCCATCTTTTCCAGGCCGATATGAAACAGTCCGGCATTACCTTCCATCTTTCCGCAGAAGCAGACAACCTGGAAATACATGCGGATGTATCTCAATTACAGATGGTGCTCATTAACCTTGTTAAAAATGCGATGGATGCGTTGGAACATACTCCAGATCCCACTATTAGCATGAAAGTATATCTCAACAATATTCAACAGATATGCATTGAGGTCACGGACAATGGCCCCGGTATCGACACCGATGCCATGAATAAAATCTTTATTCCCTTCTTCACCACCAAAAAAACCGGCTCCGGCATTGGGCTGAGCCTCTCCCAGCAGATTATTCAGATGCACGGCGGCCAGTTGAAAGTCAGCAGCCCTGGCAATAACGGTAACGGTACTACGTTTTTTATCTTACTCAATACCTGATGCATTCTTAAAGAATGCTTATATTGTATTTACAATTTTATTCCATGTTGAAATCAAAATGGCTGATCATCTATTTTATTACCCTGCTGGCCGATCTTATCCTTATCGGTTTACAGATGGAGCCTTATCGCTATGCAACGAAACCCTTGCTGATGCTGATACTTGCCGTATATTTTCTCAGCGCACGCACCCCAATGCCCCAGAACAGACGCCTGATTATGTTTGCAGCACTGCTATTCTCTTTTGCAGGAGATGTATTATTGCTGTTTAACAACCTTTTCCTGCCAGGGCTTATTGCATTCCTGTGCGCACATATCTGCTACATTGTTTTCTTCCTGAAGATACGTTATACAAATCCCCCTGTAGTGCTTTGCAGGTATCCGCTGATATTCCTCAATGCAGCACTATTGATTGGTTTCATCATGTTCATGCTGCCTTACCTTGGAAGTATGCTGATCCCGGTAATGGTGTACTGCACCGTCATCTTCATCATGGTACAAAGCGTACTGCACTGCTTTCACTTCCGCACACAGCCGGCTGCCTGGTATTGCATGACAGGCGCGGTACTGTTTATGATTTCGGACTCTCTTATAGCAGTAGACAAATTCTACCATCCACTCCCGGCAGGCGGAATATGGGTAATGCTTACCTATGGTCTTGCTCAATGCGGCCTGGTATATGGCAGTATTAAGTACTTTTCTTCGTAATTTCGCTTACTATGCAGCAAACAGATTTTCTTGTCATCGGTTCAGGGATTGCAGGTTTAACCTATGCACTCAAAGTATCACAGCAATGCCCTGATAAAAAAATTACTGTCATCACGAAAAGTCATGAAGACGAAACCAATACCAAGTACGCACAGGGCGGAGTGGCAGTGGTAAACGATCCGGAAAACGACAGCTTCGAAAAACATATTGAAGACACCCTCATCGCCGGCGATGGGCTCTGTAATGAGCGCATAGTGGAGATTGTTGTCACGGAAGGGCCTGAACGGGTAAACGAGATTATTGAATGGGGCGCCAATTTCGATAAGAACCCTGACGGAGAGTTCTCTCTGGGCCGCGAAGGAGGCCACTCCGTATTCAGGGTAATACATCACAAAGACATTACCGGCAAAGAAATAGAAAGAGCGCTACTGGAAGCCATTCACCGCCGTCCCAATATAGAACTTATCACCCATTGCTTCGTGGTGGATCTTATCACACAGCATCACCTGGGCTATCTCGTCACCAAGTCCACACCTGACATCGAATGTTATGGCGTATATGTGCTTAACCTGGATAATAAACAGATTGAGAAAATACTGGCCAAAGTCACGCTACTAGCCACCGGCGGCAACGGACAGGTCTATCGCAGCACTACCAATCCGACCATTGCCACCGGCGATGGCGTATCTATGGTATACCGCGCCAAAGGACGTATTGAGAACATGGAGTTTATCCAGTTCCATCCTACTGCATTGCACCAACCTGGGGTAAACCCCTCCTTCCTGATTTCAGAAGCGGTGCGCGGCGATGGTGGTATCCTGCGTAACATTCACGGCGAAGACTTCATGCACAAATACGACCCTCGCCTGTCACTGGCCCCACGCGATATAGTAGCCCGCGCTATCGATAGTGAGATGAAGATCACCGGTACTGAGTATGTGTACCTTGATTGCCGCCACATGGACATCGACAAATTTATCCATCACTTTCCTAATATATATGAAACCTGCAAGAAAGCAGGCATAGATGTCAGCACACAGATGATTCCAGTAGCCCCTGCAGCCCACTACAGCTGCGGCGGTATCAAAACCAATGAATGGGGGCAGACATCCATACGCAACCTCTACGCATGCGGCGAATGTGCCAGCACAGGGCTGCACGGCGCCAACCGCCTTGCTTCCAACTCCCTGCTGGAAGCAATGGTATTCGCACACCGCTGCTACATGGATGCTACCAGTAAAATTGAGTCTATTGATTTCAAGGAAAATGTTCCCGATTGGGATGCCCGCGGCACCACTGTTCCCAGAGAAATGATCCTTATCACACAAAGTCTCAAGGAACTGAAACAGATCATGAGTGACTATGTTGGTATCGTAAGAACCAATGAGCGCCTACAACGCGCCTTGCGCCGCCTGGATATGCTTCATGAAGAAACTGAAGAGTTGTATCAGAAAACAGCTGTATCGCCGCAACTCTGCGAGCTGCGCAATCTGATCACAGCTGCATACCTGATCGTAAAGGGCGCCGCATTCCGTAAGGAAAGCAGAGGCCTCCACTACAACACCGATTACCCTGACAAGAGTAATCTGGTGCAAAATATCGTACTGTAAGCGCGCGCGCTTTCGTTACCTTTGCGCTGCAATTACAATTGTCCGGAATATGTACTACCTGCTGTTTGCGATTTGTTATGTTATTTCATTGCTGCCATTCCCGGTACTATTTTTCATCAGCGATATATGCTATGTGCTGGTGTACCATGTATTCGGATACCGGAAAACTGTGGTGATGGCAAATATGAAACAGGCATTCCCTGAGAAGTCTGAAGAAGAAATAAAAATACTCGCTAAGAAATATTATCGCAACCTCACCGATATGATGGTGGAAACCCTCAAATCGCTTTCCATGACGAAAGCACAGCTAAGGGAACATGTTATCTGCGATCTCTCTCCGCTACACCGCCTCTACGATCAGGGCAGAAGCTGCCAGTTGCACCTTGGCCATAACTTTAACTGGGAGTGGGCTAATCTGTATTGCATGCAGGACGTAAAGTTTCCTTTCCTGGTGGTGTATATGCCATTGACCAGCAAGCCTGCGGATCGCCTTTTCCGTTACTTCCGCGAGCGGTTCGGATCAGTTCTCATACCAGCCAATGACATGGCCAACAGTATGAAAGACTGGAACCACAAACAACACCTCATTGCATTAGTAGCAGATCAGAACCCAGGCAATCCCAAAAGCTGTTTATGGTATCCTTTCCTGAACCAGATGACCCCCTTTTACAAAGGGCCTGAAATGAGTGCCAGGCGCAGTAATACACCGGTAGTATTTGTGGATATACGGAAAGTAAAGCGCGGTTATTATACCATCGATATGAAAGTAATGTTTGAAGAGCCGCAGAATGAACCTCCCGGAAAGATCACCGAAACCTTTGTCAACTTCCTCGAAAAAAATATCCGGGAGCAACCGGAAGTGTGGGTGTGGAGCCATCGCAGATGGAAACATAAATATCAGGAAGATCAACAATAAAGTTTTCTATGTAGGCAGATACAAAGAGGCATCGGAGATTATTTTTCCGATGCCTCTTTAATATCTGCCTGGAAAATTATTTCAGCTTCAGTTTATTATTAACCTTCTTGGGTTTTGATTCTTGCGCTGTCTGCATAATCTTGCGCAGGTCACTTTTCTTTGCTTCGCCCTCCAGCGTAACTTCCCCATTGGCTACGGATACTGTAACAGTCGAGAATCCGGTTGCAGCAAAAGCTGAGTCCAATGTTTTCTTGAGTACATCATCAGGATTGATAGTTACTGGTGCTTCAGGCATTGGCGCCTTTACAGTAATGTTATTGCTTACTGACTTAACGCCGGATACACCTTTGAGTACTTCTTCAGCAGATGTTTTCGCCGCTTCGTCTGCTACTTCTCCCGAGAGAGTTACCACACCTCCCTTCACCTCTGCAGTGATGCCTGGAATTGTACTCAGTTTTTCATTCACTGCCTGCTGTATCTTACTATCCGAAGGTTTACAGGCGAAGAAGAACATGCCCATGAGCATAATAAGGGCAAGTGCCAAGGATTTTCTGTTCATAGCTAACTGTTTTAGTGTAAGAAGTTAGCGAATAACCAGTTAACAGACAATTTTTTTTGAATTAACAAATTGTAAAAAGCCTTTGACTTTCAACGGTCTCCTCCTTCGGGGAGCTGAAAGCCAAAGGCTTTATGCTAGTGTAAACGAATCGGATTAGTTCAGTACATTTTTTTCCTGTACTACTTCCAGACCTTTTTCATCTTTCATTTTATTATATCCTCCATCCACGTTACGGAGATTGTGAATACCTTCTCTCTTCAGGATAGAGCAGGCAATTATGCTGCGATAACCGCCCTGGCAATGTACATAAAGATTCTGATGGTCATCAAAATCTGCGAGTTTACCGGGATCTGTCATATCGCCAAGAGGCAGGCTGATAGCATTTTTGATGTGTCCGTCTGCGTACTCTGCCGGCTTACGCACATCCACAATAACGAGGTGATCATCGTGAGGAATGTCCATGGCCAGTTCATCCGGCTCTACAGTGATGATCAAATCCTTGGCCTCGCCAGCAGCTTCCCAGGCAGGGTAACCACCTTTCAGATAGCCGTTAACGTTATCGAAACCAACACGTGCCAGTCTTACCACAGTTTCTTCTTCTTTACCTGGAGTGGTTACAAGAATAATCTCCTGGTCAAACGGAAGCAAGCTGCCCGCCCATTCTGCAAAGCGGCCTTCCAGGCCTATGCTGATGGAACCTGGCACAAAACCATCTCCGAATTCGGTGGCAGGGCGGGTGTCCAGTATCAATGCCCCTTCTTTAGTGCGCTTCTTGAACTCAGCAGGAGTCAGTGGTTGCAGAGCTTTATCCATTACAGCCTGCAGCGCATCATAGCCTTCTTTGTTGATCCTCGCATTAATCGGGAAATAGGAAGGAGGCGTAGTAAGCCCACTCGTTACTTCTTCAATGAATTTTTGTTTATCGGTCGCCAGCAATGCATAGTTGCTACTCTTTTCATCACCAATGGTGCTGTACGTATTAGGACCGAGGTTCTTTCCACAGGCGGAACCAGGACCATGCGCAGGATATACGATGACGTTATCCGGTAAAGCTTTAATCTTGTTATTGAGAGAATCGAAGAGATGACCTGCCAGTTCCTCCTTGGTGAGGTTACCGCTGAAAAGATCCGGACGACCTACATCTCCTACAAATAAAGTGTCGCCGGTAAATACAGCATATGGAGCTTTCTGTTCGTCGAGCAACAGGTAGCAGGAAGATTCCAGTGTATGTCCTGGCGTATGCAATACTTTCAACGTTAATGGACCAATAGCAAATTCTTCATTGTCTTTGGCTACATAGGTTTCAAATCCGGTTTCCGCATTAGGGCCATATATGATCTGCGCACCAGTGGCTTTCGCCAGCTCCAGGTGCCCCGAAACAAAATCAGCGTGAAAATGTGTTTCAAAAATATATTTGATAACTGCATTCTGTTCTTTTGCCAGGTCAAGATATACATCTATATCCCTCAGTGGGTCTATTACCGCTGCCACTCCCCCGGCTTCAATGAAATAAGCCGCCTCAGAAAGGCAGTTCGTGTACAATTGCTTTACGAACATGGTTTTTGATTTTCACAAATTTACGAATTATACATTGCCGGGGGATATGGATAAAATCTATACCAAAATAAAAAAGTAGCCGTATGGCTACTTTTTTATATAATACTACTCGTATTAAAAAAGTTGATAAAATTAACCTACCAATTCTTCCACAAACTTCGCTACCTCAGCTATACGCTGTTTATTGATAGTGTAGTGGATAAATTTGCCATCTCTCTCTGTGATTACAATGCCCGCGCGTCTCAATATCGCGAGATGCTGGGATGCTACTGATTGTTCGAGGCGCAACTTCACATAAATCTCTGTCACAGTCATTTTCTTATGGTCTTCCAGCAGCTTTATCATCTGCTGGCGTAACTTATGATTGATAGCCCGCAAAACCATAGCGGCCTTTTTCACGGCAATGTAATCCAATTTGATCTGGTCTTTTTCATTGTTACCTCTAGAAATAATAAGAGTATTAGAAGAGGTAGTTAATAATGTTTTTTCCATCGCATAATAGTTTTTAAAAAATGATGAAATGAAAGGGATCAACGGACAGTAATCGCAAAACAGTTAGACAACAAATGCGGTTATCGATTTATACAAAAATATAATATCTGTCACAATAAAAAAAATTTCTATACCTTATTTTATCATATATAATCAGGGGATACTTGCAAATTAGATGTAATTTGACAGTATTATGACAAAATAAACAAATGTGTCAGGGTTTTTGTGGAAAAAAGAAGGGTTTCAGGTAAAAAGGACTGAAATATGCGAGGTCCGCGAAGGATTTTTTATTGAAAAGTTGCTCGGCAAGTGGCGCCATGTGAGCTGCACTCATTACGTGCGGAACGAAGACAGCATTACTATTGACAGGCAGTAACTGCTGCCATTTGGCACTACCATCACCAAAGAAAACAATCTTGTGCTGCGCCAGCAGCGAATCAAACGAAGAAGCTTCCAGGATCATTGCCTGTGGCTCTATTACGGGCACTAACGCTGAATCATATACGGCGGTAAAAACCTCCTGCCTGCGCGCATCGATCATTGGACAATACCAAACGCTATCATCATGTATTGCATCCTTAGCCCCCTGCGTCATCATCTGCAATGTGGAAATACCCAGCAGCGGCTTATTCCAGGCATAGCATAACCCTTTAGCAGTGGCCACGCCTACACGTAAACCAGTATAAGACCCCGGACCTGCACTCACGGCTATTGCATCAATATCAGCAGCCAGCAATTGCTGTGTTTCCAGCAGCTGCTGCACAAACACTACCATCGTAGCTGCATGATCCTGCTGTTTTTCATTCACCAGGGTCTGCAAAACCTTTCCATCGCGCGCCAGACTCACAGAGCCGGTAGTTGTAGCTGTATCAATGCTAAGTATAAGTGCCATAATAAATGCTAAATCGCTTCGTATTCTGTTTGCAGCAGTGCAGCTACTTCATAACGGTCATCACCAGTAATGTCGTGCACAGCTTTCAGTACTTCATAAACATGCTTTACACCTATCCGCTCACACCATTCAAAAGGCCCGAAAGGATAATTGGTACCGAGCTTCATGGATGTATCAATATCTGCGCGGGAGGCAGTACCTTCCTCCGCGGTGAGATATGCTTCATTGATAATCATGCATACCACCCGTGGTGTCACCATTCCTATAGAGTCGGCCACCAGCGAATATTCCCAGCCAAGCTGCTGCATAATATCTGCCAGTGCTTCCTGCTGCCCTTCATCCATCACTGTTGTTTCCAGTACGGGCATACTGATAAACCCTGGCAAAAAATTACAGCCGATAATATTGAATCCTTGTTCAAAGGCATACTGATGCATCACCTCCGATAAAGTAGTCTTTACCGTCCCTGCCAGCACCGGCACACCCGGACTTTTCGCGTACACGGCTGCGTGCTCCGGTCTGTCGTCAAACAAAAGATCTATCACCAGATCAAACGCCTTTACAGACAATACTTCTTCCAGACTGGTCTTCCACTGCACTTCATGCTTGGACAAATCACGTTGCTGCAGTTCTTCATACCGCTGGGCATCTGCTATTACCAGGATATTCATGCAATAAATTTCGGCAAACCTAATAAAGAATCATTAATAATAGCACATCTGCATCTTCCCACCTTCCTCCATTCTCAATTATTAATTATTTTCGCTTTCATGGAAAAGCAAATTATCAATACCAATAACGCACCCGCTCCTATCGGGCCTTACAATCAGGCTGTAAAAGCCGGTAACCTCCTCTTCGTATCCGGACAGATTCCCCTGAATCCGGCCACCGGCGAGCTTGTTAAATCAGGTATCGTGGATGAGACCCATATGGTAATGAAAAACCTGGAAGCCATCCTGAAGGAAGCAGGCCTTAGCTTTAACAATGTGGTAAAAACCACCATCTTCCTGACTGACATGAACACATTCCCACAAGTAAACGAAGTGTACGGCAGTTACTTTTCCGGCAATTACCCTGCCCGTGAAACCGTAGAAGTGGCGGGTTTGCCTAAAGGCGTGAACGTAGAGATCTCTGTGATCGCATTATAATTTTAAGCTGTTGCTTAAAACAGATAGCTTTTAGTTTCACTGGGAATTACTTTTCCCAGTGAAACTAAAAGCTATCTGTTTTATACTGCGTTCTTACTTCGTTCCAAATAAAGTAGTCGCCAGTCTTGCATCATGCCCATATACGTCATCACGGAAATTCATCTTGCCCTGACTATCCACAAAGGCTGTAAAATAACCGATGTATACCGGAACCTTCTCTTTCAATGTCACAAACTTCTCTTTGCCCGCATTCATAGCATCATCTATCTTCTGTTCTGTCCACGTTGTATCATGGCGCAGCAGCCACTGAGCAAGATGTTTGGGTTCAGCGACCCTGATACATCCATGACTGAATGACCGTTTGTTTTCCCCAAACAGGTAGCGTGCAGGCGTATCATGCAGGTAGATATTATATTCATTAGGAAACAAGAACTTTACTTTACCCAGTGAATTCCTGCCACCAGGACGCTGCCTTACGATATAAGGGAAATTACCGCCGGAATATTTGCTAAAATTAATGGACCCTGCAGGGATCACTTTTCCGCTAGCGCCTACAATCTCCATGTTCTGCCGCGCCAGGTACCCACCACCACTACGTTTCAGCCCCGGCAGCACTTCTTTCGCCAGGATACCGGGAGGCACATTCCAGTAAGGACTAAACACCACATAACGGAGATCTTTGCTGAAGATTACTGTATTGGCGCCCGGTTTTCCTACCACCACATTGCAGCTCCAGGCCAGCTTACCACTGTCGTACACATGCATTTTAAATTCCGGGATATTCACGAGGATATAACTGGCAGGCGGCTCTACTGGCACCCAACGTAAACGCTCCATATTCACCAGTACCTGACGAATACGCGCCTCCAGCGGTGTATTGAGTGCGTCTACTACGCTTTGTTTAATAATCCCGTCTTCTTTAAGTCCCATTCTCGATTGGAAGTACCGTACAGCGCTATCCAAGGCCATATTGAAGCGGGTGCTGCTGTCTTTCCCCGGCAGATCACCGAAAGCTTCCAACCTTGATTTGATGACAGCTATCACCGCTGCAGAGTCACCTTTTTTGTAAGTGGCTTTCTGCGCAATTCTAATGGAGTCCCATTTCGTAGATGCTTCAAGGTTAGCCAGTTTCTTCAGTTGCTCACGCAACAGTTTGTATTGTCTGTTTACGGGTTCATCAGCTTCAAAAGCATTTGATTTCTTGTTGATCATGGAGTCCAGCAGGCTTTCCATGTCTATTTTTTTACGTGGAATAAACCATTCCAGGTCTTTTGCCGAATCTGCCGTGAGACCACCCCATACCCTATTTCCATAAGCAAAGAACTGAGCCGTAAGCAACATTTCAAGCCGGGGGATGGAAGTGTCACCACGTTTCAGCTTCACGTCGCTAATCAGCAGGGTATCAATCAGCTGCTGTAGTTCCGGATTCATGAGACTGCTGTCCTTGATACCATAAGAAGCGTCATTCTTCATCATGTTGATAAAGTTACCTGCCTGTTCTGTGAGGCTATCTTTGTCTATCCATGCATAATGGAAATCTCGTTTACGATAGAAATTGCGGATGTATTCATCATAAGAATCAAACGAGTGATTCGAAGCCAGGAAACTGTTGATGTAATTGCTGTCAAGTGACTGGTCAATATACTCCTGTTTAGTGTAATGGGTCGTGTCCCTGACTTTCATTTTGCGACGTGCCTTGCCCTGCTGCTGGCAGGCAGCAAATATGATAAAGGCCAGTAAGACGAGGGGAGTGTAAAATCGTATATTCATATGCGTAATGGATGTATTTTATGCTGAAAACATACATGACAGGTATACAGTGCTGGGATTAAACTGCATTTTGGATATAAATGTATGAAATATATACACTTATCCTGTTACCATTTGCGAAAAACTATTTCGTGGACTATATTGGATAAACAACAAAACCTGATCCCATATGACCAAACCTGAAGCATTAAGCAATATGCCTGCAAAAAATACGATTCCCGGCTTTTACGGCCGTTTTGTACATGGTGAGCAAAGTACACTGGCTTTCTGGGAAATTACAGCTGGTTCTGTATCTCCACAGCATCAGCATCCTCATGAGCAGATTACGTATATCGCTGAAGGTATTTTTGAAATGGAGATGAATGGTACAAAGTACATGATGCAACAGCATGATGTATTGGTAATTCCTCCCAATGTACCACATGGTGGGCGCGCAGTAGAAGACTGTAAGATTATAGATAGCTTCAGCCCTCCTAGAGATGATTACAGGTAGAAAATATTTTGGGATTTAGGAATTTCGAACTCTCAAAATTCACAAATCCCAAAATACTAAAGTTTTATTTCCTCATCATTGGCATCAAAGAACCGATATTCTGTAAGGTGGTAGTTATTATCGGCTTTGAGCTTGATCCATTTTTTGTACTGGAAATACCATCTCCACTGTTTGGAAGTGAGGAAGCCCTTTGTCAGATAAGCATGTAATATGGGGTGTATGCGGATGGTTAATCCTTTATGCTGATGATTAAGGAGATATTGGAGATTTTTCTCAATATCTTCCAGAATGAGCATGGAAGCTCCGATCTTGCCGGTTCCCTTGCAGGTCGGGCAATCTTCAGCAACCGAAATGGTGATCTCTGGTTTCACCCGCTGACGGGTGATCTGCATGAGACCAAACTTAGAGATGGGCAGGATTGTATGTTTGGCTCTGTCCTGCGCCATGAATTTCTCCATTGCTTCAAAAACTGTCTTTTTATTTTCAGGCAGTTTCATATCAATGAAGTCAATAATGATGATGCCGCCGAGATCACGTAAACGAAGCTGGCGGGCTATTTCAGCAGCAGCTTCCAGGTTGGAGGCAAGAGCGTTCTGTTCCTGGTTATTACTTGAGCTCTTATATCCGCTGTTAACATCTATTACGTGCAGGGCTTCTGTAGCTTCAATAATAAGGTACACACCGCTGTCGAGGTTCACCGTCTTACCGAAAGAAGCTTTTACCTGACGGGTGATACCAAAGTTATCGAAGATGGGCGAACCATTATTATAATAGTTAACTATGTCCTGCTTTTCAGGAGCTATCTTCTGAATATATGTTTTGGTATCTGTGTAGATATTCTTATCGTTGATAACGATGCGGTTGAAGCTCTCATTAAGCAGGTCACGGAGAATGCTGGTCGTCTTTGTCTGCTCACTGAGTATCTTCTGTGGAGCCTGGGCGCCACTAAGATTGGCCTGGATATTTTTCCAGGTTTGAACAAGCGTGGTCAGATCTTCGTGCAGTTCAGCAGTTTTCTTTCCTTCAGCGGCGGTGCGCACAATCACTCCGAAATTAGGAGTTTTGATGGCTTCCACGATTTTCTGCAACCTCTTTCTTTCTTCAGAAGAATGGATTTTTTTGGAAACAGCAACAATATCATTAAAGGGCGTT
>NZ_DATLKJ010000217.1:0-25314 GCF_035538455.1 Chitinophaga sp. | reverse complement strand
AGGGGGATAAGGCTTTTGCCACCAGAATTACCAAAGAGTTTGGCGTAGCTGCTATCCCGGTGTCTGCATTTTACCAGGATGGGAAAGATGACCATGTAGTCCGTTTCTGCTTTGCCAAAAAAGACAGTACACTGGAACTGGCAGCAGAAAGACTGAAGATTATTTAATAATCAGAGGTTTAGGAATTTATTTCAATTCCTAAACCTCTGATCTACGTCAGTGAACCTGAAAAAATTACACAGCTACTGCCGGGATTTCTTCGCTCTTATTATTCAGAATAAGTGTGTGTTCCATGAAACTCACCTGCCCCGTTACCACATCATATATGGCCCCGATAATACCAACCTCGCCTTTCAGGATCATTTCACGTAAAATATTGCTTTGTTCCATAATTGCCTGAACAGAACGTTCAACATGAATGTTGGTTACAGCATTTACAAAATCAGGATTCTTTGAATTGCGATTTTCACCGATCGTCTTTTCTGCAAAAACAGCAGGAGTGATCTTGTTGAGCAAACCAGTGAGGTTACCCATTTCTACTGCATCACAGGCTCCACTGATAGCGCCGCATTTGGTATGTCCCAGCACCACAATGAATTTGGAACCAGCAGCTTTACACGCATATTCCAGGCTACCCAACACATTGTCTGAAATGATGGCGCCAGCCAGGCGGATACTGAAAACATCTCCCAGCCCCTGATCAAAGATAAGCTCTGCTGAAGTTCTGGAGTCCATACAGCTGACAATAGCAGCCATTGGCCACTGACCATCAGACGTTTCATTGACCATCTGCAGCAAGTTGCGGTTGATGCGGAGGTTCTCCACGAAACGGGTGTTACCCGCTTTTAAAAGTTCAAGTGCCTGTTGCGGAGTTATTTTATTCTGTAATGCTTTATTGAGTGTCTTCATACTGTTCTGTTTTAAATTTTTGTGACAGGAATAAGAAGGGAGCATGGTTTCCTTTTTCTCTCCTTGCTTCTTTTGACCTCTGTCGTTAGTTTAACTGTAATTGTTTCAGCAGATCTTTATGATTACCGGTAGAAATCGTATACACTTCTCCGCTAGACAAACTGTTCTGCTCTTCTTGAGACAAGTCTGGTGTGTTCTGGATGTTATATACAGATTTGAAACCGGTGAGTATCACCTTAATATCTTTTTGCTGTGCCTTGATTTCCTTGAATTCCCGAATTGTCTGCAACACATCAAAGTCTATATAGGCTGTTTTGTGTGCATCAATGATTACTGTTGTATCGTTTGGCAGATGATCCAGCGTGAGGAGGATGCTGGCTTTGTTCAGGAAAGAAACTTCCTGCGCCAGTTCCAGCCTGATGCTGTCGCCTGTATGATATTTCTCCTTGCGGAAAAAGTAAGAGCTTTTCATATTACCTCTTAAGATGGCCACTACACTTACTGCCATACCAAGGGCAATACCAATCAATAGGTCCGTAAATACGATAGCCAGGACGGTTACAATGAAAGGTACCCACTGGTATTTACCATTCTTGAACATTTCCTTGAAGATGGAAATCTTACAAAGTTTGTAACCGGTTACCAACAGTACCGCAGCCAGTGTCGCCAACGGGATTTTATTCAGTACAGAGGGTATCAGAGCCGCACACACCAGCAGCAATGCCGCATGGATCATGGTCGACATTTTACTTCTGGCGCCGGCATTGATATTGGCGCTGGATCGTACAATCACCGAGGTAACAGGCAAGCCGCCGATAAGTCCGCTCACAATGTTGCCGATACCCTGGGCTTTCAGCTCACGGTTAGGCGGCGTATAGCGTTTCAGCGGATCGAGTTTGTCAGTGGCTTCTACATTGAGCAGCGTTTCTACCGAAGCTACTATCGCAATGGTCATGGCCGTAATCCATACTTCCTTATTGCCAATGGCTCCGAAGTTGGGCGTGGTGAACTGCCCGATGAAGTCATTGAAACTGGTAGGAACCGGAAGACTCACCAGATGGTTAGATCCCAGTGCCAGCACCGCACTACCAGAAAAGGCCATATTTAACAATATGCCCGTTATTACAGCTACAAGGGGTGCCGGCACTATACTTACTTTCGGGATCTTGCTCCAGTACAGAATAATGAAAATGGATATGATGGTGATAATAGTAGCGCCGAGATTAATATGGTTCAGGGCAGAAAACAATGCGCTGATTGAATTGTTGCCATCAGTCTGGATAAAAGTGAAGTCTCCTTCAGAATCGGCGTCGTAGCCAAACGCATGTGGCAGCTGTTTCAGAATGATGATAATACCAATGGCTGTCAGCATCCCCGTAATAACGTTGGATGGAAAATAATTGGCAACAGTACCAGCTTTAATAGTACCCAGTAATAATTGCAGTCCGCCGGCTATCACCAGGGAAAGCAGGAAAACATCAAATGCTCCCAGTTTTGTAATGGCCGTTAGCACTACAGCGGTAAGGCCCGCTGCTGGTCCGCTCACACTCAACTGTGAGCCGCTGAGAAAACCTACTACTAATCCCCCCACAATACCGGCAATCATACCGGAAAAAAGAGGGGCGCCGGAGGCCAGGGCAATACCCAGACACAACGGAACAGCAATGAGGAAAACCACCAGGCCCGCTGAAAAATCGCCCTTGATATTAGAGAATAATGAAGTTCGCTTGTTCATAGATTTAAGCTTTTCCGTTCAGGGATTGCTTCCCTGGATAGCCGCAACAGCAGCAACCGCGGAAGATTACAATTACATGGATACTATATGCCTTACGCACGGTACAGATTATTTGTATCAGGTATTAGAGATACATACAGATACACGTCTTCCTGTGCAGGACCAGCAAATAGTTTTTTAAGAATTAAATGATGGAAACGATATGCCACTGTGGTAAACAGCAGCAGGGGTGTGATTACGCTACATGAATATTGGGTGGGGGAGCATGGATTTCCATGGCAGGATTGCTCGGGATATCCTCACAAAGCTGAAGATATTGCTCTGAGATCAGCAGCGGTGCATTCAGCGCAAGCTCATCAGAGATATTGAAGAATTTTATTTCCTTCGCAATCTTGATATGATCCCCGCAGGCATCCACAGGATGTTCTTCCACAATCTGATTATTAAACAGCAGCTTCCCCACCTCCTTTATCGGAAGGAGTTGTGAGACCATAAGGCTCAATAGGAATATGCCGATAATTTTCTTCATGAGTAGCACCGTGTGTTACAAAAGTAAAGGAGCAAAATCATTTATTCTAAAATACGACAATTAAAAAAATGTTAAAGAGATTTAACCCCATCTCAGCAAATAAAATACCCTCAAGATACAAAAATCCAATTATCCCTGTTTTAGACCGATCATCACATTTATCGTTAATTGACCGATCTCTGAAAGTTAGTATGAAACACTTACCTGTATTGCATTTAGGAGCAATTTAGAGGTAATATTTAAAGCAAGTTATTTTGTTTTGTATGGTATTGTGTATTGCATAGTAGTAAATAATCCCTACTTTTGTGTCGTAAGGTTGAAGAAACGGTTATTCAGACAACCGGAATCAACGACCAACCATTAGCAAAAAGTTTTTAAAGCTCACTTGCCATGAATATAGATAACACACAATCGCAAATGAGGAAGGGCGTGCTGGAGTTTTGCATTTTGTCTGTGATAAAGCAAGGAGAAGCTTACCCGTCAGACATCATAGAAAAGATGAAAGAGGCAAAGCTTGACATCCTCGAAGGCACACTTTATCCCTTACTTACGAGACTCAAAAACGCAGAATTGCTTACTTACAGATGGGTGGAAAGCAGTTCTGGCCCTCCAAGGAAATATTTTTCCATGACAGAAAAAGGCGAAACCTTTTACCGCGAACTGGAAAGCACCTGGAACGAACTGGCCAATGCGGTACACCAATTAACACAAAACAGTACTCCACTTTAAACGACTCCTTATCTAAACCTATAAAAGCAGAATCAAAATGAAAAAGATAATCAACATAAACCTGTCGAGTCGGCTTATCCCCATTGAGGATAGTGCATACGAGATACTCCGCCAGTATCTGGACAGCCTCAAGAAATATTTTGCAAACGAGGAGGGGGGAGATGAAATTGTGTCAGACATTGAAAGCCGCGTCGCTGAAATATTCCAGGACAAGCTGAAGAAAGGCGCACACTGCATTACAGATGAGGATGTAGTTGCCGTAAAAGCCGCTATGGGCACACCTGAACAATTTGATGACGCGCCCAAAGGCAACACCCAGAATGAACAGAAAGACTCCTTCGAGGATTATATCCCCCGTCCCCGCAAGCGTTTGTACCGTGATCCGGACAATAAGGTGCTGAGTGGTGTATGTAGCGGTCTGGGTGCCTATTTCAACATTGACCCCGTAATCTTCCGTATCATCTTTGCCCTGCTGGCCATCGGTGGTTTCGGCTCTGGTATCCTGGTATACTTTATTCTCTGGATAGCTACTCCTGCCGCAGAAACAACAACGGAGAAACTGGAAATGAGAGGGGAAAAGGTGGACTTGAACAATATCAAGGCCACTATCCAGGAAGAGCTGAGCAGCATGAAAAACCAAATGAAGAACGTAGGCAGCGATATTAAAAATTTTTCGCAGGGCCGCGGAAGGCAGGTTGGTAATGACCTGGAAAGCTTTTTTGTAAATCTTGCAAAAGGGCTCGGACAAGTACTGGTATTCGTAACCAAAGGATTCCTCTACTTCTTCGCCGCAGTGATGCTTATCTGCCTGATTACGGTAGGTATTCTGCTCGCTGTTTCTTCCGCGGCCCTGATGCCACTAAAAAACCTGTTGCTTACAAGCCCCGTACAGAACTATTTCTTCTGGCCGGCCCTGGCCCTGGTAATAGGTATCCCGGTTGTAGGACTGCTGATCTTTATCGTACGCAAGCTCACCGGTGTTAAACAGGCTAACCGTTATGCGAGCTATGCACTGGTATTCCTCTGGTTACTGGGACTGGTATTCTCCATGATTGTTATAACTTCTGTAGTGAAAGATTTCAGAAGACGTGGTTCTGATGTCACACAAATGACGATCACCCAGCCATCCAAAGGTAAACTGATCGTAAAAAGAGAGCCTGGTTCTCTCCTCACTAACGACGATGATTTCATCACCTGGTTTGATGATCACCTGATGGTAGCCGATGACACAGTGATCGTGAATTTCGTGAGGGTGAAAGTTGAAAAAAGTAAGACAGATAGCTTTGAGGTAGCAATAGTACGTTACTCACAAGGACGTACCATACAGCAGGCAACAGAGCTGGCGAAAGGAATTCAGTTCCACCTGAATCAGCAGGACTCTGTCCTCTACCTGCCTGAAGGAATCACAGTACCAGTAAACACCCCCTACAGAGGACAGCGCGTTACAGTGATCATCAGGGTACCAGTTGGCAAGCATATTGAGATAGACAGGGAGGTTTACCGCAACCACTCTGTCAACAGGGGCAGCAGTGACGACGATTTCGAATACAGGGATGGTGATTATGACGACAATAACGGCCCCATTGAATTGAAAATGACACCCGACGGCTCACAAGATACCCACCCTCATCCGCCGGTACATGAAAAGAGCAACCGGGACTCTTCAGAAGAGAACTACCGCTATAAAGGCAACGACAGCCCAGCTGTAAGCCTCCGTACCGGAAGATCATCAGAACAACAACAACCTGTACAGGATATAGCCGCTTTGTTCTTTAGCCATCTGTATCTCTCCGTTTGTAGTTAAACAGTACAATAAATCAGCCGCCATTCCAGGGGGACAGTCTTTAGAAAATCAAGCTAAAGGCTGGCCCCCTAAGTTTTATTGCCACTTATACGATTTTCCCGATTTGATCATTACCCGGCGTGATTAATGTTTAACTTTGCATATTCGGCTTATTATTAAAAAAGAGGATAAGATAAGGAATGCAGGCACCAATAAACATCGCGCTGGTAGGAAATCCTAATAGTGGTAAAAGTTCACTCTTTAATGCGCTCACCGGTTTGAACCAGAAGGTCGGAAACTTTCCCGGTGTTACAGTGGACAAGAAAACAGGAACAGCCCTGATTGTTCCCGGGTTGTCGGCCAATATTATAGACCTGCCAGGCACCTACAGCCTGTATCCCAAGAGCGCCGATGAGTTTGTAACTTACGATGTACTTATCAACGCAGAGAATGCCGATCTGCCCAATCTCGTCATCATCGTGGCGGATGCTTCCAACCTCAAACGTAACCTGCTCTTCTGTTCCCAGATTATAGACCTGAAAATACCAGTTATCATTGCCCTCACCATGATGGATATAGCGCGCCGGAAAGGAGTGGAGATAGATTTGGATGGACTGGAGAGAGAACTGGGCGTTCCGGTAGTGGCTATCAACCCACGTAAGAACAAAGGGCTTACTGAACTGAAAAAGACAATTGAGCTCACCGCAAAAGGAAACTTTCCTGCACCTCCCCGGGACTTCATCAATAGCAATGAGCTTGCAGGCGATGTAATAGAAGATGTGAAAAAACAAGTTACTGCAAAAAGTGATTATGCTGCCCTTCATATCGCAGTAAATGCAGAAGAACTTCAGTTCCTCAACAAAAGACAACGGGAGTTTATCAAGGATTCCCTGCATACCCATCAATTCAATAAAACCAAGATACAAGCGGAAGAAATCATGCAACGCTACGCCCGCATCAAGCATATCATGAAAGCGGCGGTAGTCGAGGCTGATCCTTTACAGAAGCAATTGAGGTCTGAGAAAATAGACGACCTCCTGCTGCATCGCTTCTGGGGATACGTGATCCTGCTGGTGGTAATGTTCCTCCTGTTCCAGAGCATCTTCTGGCTGGCCTCATATCCCATGGACTGGATCGAGAAGGGATTCGGACAGCTGAGCGGCTGGCTCACAACAATACTGCCTGACACAAAATTTACAGATGTATTCATCAACGGGATACTGGCCGGTGTAAGTGGATTTGCAGTGTTTGTGCCTCAGATCATGATATTATTCGGACTGATCACCATACTGGAGGATACCGGTTATATGGCCCGTATCAGTTTTCTTACAGACCGCCTGATGCGCCAGGTAGGCCTCAACGGAAAATCAGTGATGCCGCTGATCAGCGGAGTAGCCTGTGCCGTGCCCGCCATCATGGCCACCAGAACTATTGAGAACAAAAAAGAACGTCTTATCACTATCCTGGTAACGCCTTTGATGAGCTGTTCTGCCAGATTGCCGATATATACCATGATGATTGCGCTGGTAATCCCCGATAAACGTGTGCTGGGAATATTGGGTCTTCAGGGATTGGTGATGATGGGGCTCTATCTGCTTGGATTCTTTATGGCTATAATGATTGCTGCAATCATGAAGCTTTTTGTAAAGATCAAAGAGAAAAGCTATTTCATTATGGAATTGCCTGTATACCGTGCGCCGCGCTGGAAGAATGTGGGTACAACGATGGTGGAAAAAGCCAAGATCTTTATTACCGATGCTGGTAAAGTAATTGTTGTGATCTCAGTAATACTCTGGTTCCTGGCATCCTACGGGCCCGCCGGCAGGATGCAGCCGGTACATGCGAAGCATGAAAAATTAATGGCGGCAGTACATAAAGATGCACCCGGCGCAAAAGAACAGACAGATGAACTGGACAGACAATTCCGTTCTGAAAAATTGGCTAACTCCTATGCCGGCATCCTGGGACATTCGATTGAACCTGCCATCCGTCCACTGGGCTTCGACTGGAAAATAGGTATCGCTTTGATCACCTCTTTTGCGGCAAGAGAAGTGTTTGTTGGGACTATGGCTACGCTATATAGCGTAGGCGAAAATCCGGATGACAATAATGCTACGCTCCGTGAGAAAATGGCTTCAGCCAAACGTCCCGATGGGTCGCCGGTTTATACACTCGCCGCCGGGTTGTCACTGATGCTGTTTTATGCTTTCGCCATGCAGTGTATGAGTACCATGGCAATCGTAAAACGCGAAACCAAATCGTGGAAGATACCCGTAATACAAATGTTTTACATGACAGGCCTGGCTTACCTGTGCAGTCTCATTATCTTCTCTGTCTTCAGATAATATCTTGTACATTGCAGTAATGCTTTGTGATAAATACAACGTGCGGTAAAACTGCCATGCGTTGCGTTATCTTTATCTAAATGCAATGTACCATGAAACGGTTCTTCTTCGGCTTATGCTTACTGTTTGCTGCACCAGCCATGGCGCAGATAAAGGTTGACTCCTCTTCCCTGATGACTGATATCCGGACACTTTCAGATGACAAATTTGAAGGACGTAGAACCGGTACCCGTGGCAACAGGATGGCGCAATTCTACATCATAGACAGATTTAAGAAGATAGGCATAACTCCCTATCATGGTACTTACGAATATCCATTTTACTTTCAGGACGGAACTAAGCAGGTAATGGGAACTAACCTTTACGGCTATATTCCGGGAAAGCTCAGCCAGGCGATCGTTATATCTGCTCACTATGATCACCTCGGGATCAGCCGGCAGCCAGGCACTTCGCAGGATTCCATCTACAACGGTGCTGACGACAATGCTTCCGGTGTGGCCGCAATGCTGGCCATGGCCACTTATTTTAAACAGCATCCACCCAGATTCACACTGATCTTTGTCGCTTTTGACGGAGAAGAAGAAGGCCTGCAGGGCTCCAAGGCATTTGTCAAACAACCTCCCGTGCCGCTGGCCAACATTCGCCAGAACACCAACATGGATATGGTCTCCCACAACGATAAAAATGAACTGTATGCCTGTGGGACCGCATTGTACCCTGAACTGAAAAGTTATATTGACAGCGTAGCCGCCAGGAGTAAGGTCAAACTAATCGCCGGACACGACCAGCCCGGTTCCGGAGGAGATGACTGGACATTCCAGAGTGATCAGGGCCCCTTCCATAAAGCAGGTATTCCCTTCCTGTATTTCGGAGTGGAGGATCATCCGGACTACCACAGAGTAACGGATGAGTATACACGAATTAATCACTCTTTCTACTACAACGCCGTAAAAACTATCCTGGACGTTGCAAGAGATCTCGATAGCTCTCTGCCTGAAAATAAATACAATAAAGTAAGGATAATGCAGTAAGCAACAGACAGTTAATGTCTGATAGTTTGTATCATACCCTTGAAGCTATTGCCTTTCAGGTTGGTCGACATTCTTCCCAGTCGGTTGCTCTCCGTTGTAGCTGCTCTTCCCAGAAGGCTGGTTGGAATTCCCATATCAGTGAGCGCGCCTCGTAGTAGCGGATCTCCAAGGTCTCCCCAGTCTTTGGAATAGTCATCAAGCACGGCAACATCCGGCTTGAAACCATCGAAATAGTTACCCTCCCCGGATGCATTGAATGTCTGAAAGGAAACAGCATACATATCATAATTGCCGAAGGTAATATTGATAAAACCAACAGGTTTACCATAAGTAGAATCACCGACAAGACGTGGGCTTAAAGATGGCCTGAGTACATTGTACAGCAGCTCGCTTGCAGAAACTGTGTTCCTGGTTACCAGGAAGCTCAGGTTGGTGAGGGCCATCGAGCCGGTCTTTGCAAACTTCACCGTGCTGTAAGTAGTGGCTTCCTCATAGAAGATTTCTGACCAGTTGACATTGGGGTAATAAGGTACTGCCTTCATATTGGCAAAATATCGGCTGTATGTTTTGTTAAGTATATTGCTGTTGAATGACTGCGTATACATAACCGTATTGGTTTTAGACGCAGGCACCATTTTATTGGCCAGATATTCGGCTGTTTCCAGCAGCCCACCGCCATTGTAGCGCAGATCTACCACCAGCCGGGTGACGCCTGCAGCAGTAAAGGCATCAAAAATAGAGTCTATTTCAGCTTTTATATCACGCAATGCAACAAAACTGTTGAATACAAAATAACCCACCTTCGTGCCGTTGAAATCATACACATGTGAATACAAAACGGGGTTCAGACTATAGGTAGATGGTTGAAGTACATTGTTTTGTGTATTGCCATCAGGCTTTCTGAATGTGAAGTTGCTGCTGTTGTTGGTTCCTCCCAATGTCTGATTCAGCAGATTATTAGTGGCAGGGTCCCTGTAACTGAAACTGCTTACACCATTAATGTTGGTAACCTGCCAGCCGCGCCTGATGCCTGCTTTATCGGCAGGTGAGCCAGGATACACATATACCACGTAAATAGATGTGTTCGTCTGGAAGCCAACCTCAAAGCCGACGTTGCCGGCCACCGCACCTTGCAGTGTCCGGGAAGTGGTGCCATCGTCAAGGAAACTGTATTTATCGATTGGCCTGCCTGTACTGTATTTCTTGTACTGTAGCAATGCCTCGTACATCGCGTTCACACTACCGTAGCTCTCTGGTTTGAATGTCGCCGAATCGGGGATGGCGTCATTCCAGAGATAGATGTCTTTGAATACAAAATAGATGCTGTCGTTGATATTGCCCTGCTGAGGCTGGGAGGGCGAATCATGTTTTTTGCAGGCAGAAGCCAGAAAAACCAGCAGTACAGCTGGTATCAGGCACCTGTAAGTGTGGTACAGTTTCATGACATCTTATTTTTGAATCAGCTAAAGAGACCTAAAAGTACCAAACAAATCAAAGCCAAGTTCTTCCGGTATCACACCTTTATTTTTAAGACCCAGATTTACCTTGTCGCGCCAGCGTGCCTGTGCCGCAGGATCAGCGCCGTGACGGGTATCCTGATCAAAAGCATACTGGAAACGATTCATTTCCCGGAAAGACTGAAGGTATTGATATTGTATAATACTGTCATAGTCGTCACGGTTGAGCGCTGTCTGCAACAACTTCTGTTTGAAACGTTCTGCTATCAGACGGGTGATGTCGAAGTGCAGCTGTTCATGCGCAAGCGCATAGGTAGTCCGTGAATCAGGCCGCACCCACGATGCGCTTTTTACAAAAAATACTTGTAGTGACAGCGTAATCTTCAGCGTATCATGCACCAAATGACTGCTGCCTTCGTAGGCGAAACTGGTGTAGGATACGGCAGCGCTGGAACCGGAAGATGGAATATGCCCATGAAAGTCGTCCCATTGCAGCCGGCGGGCAGGAGAATAAAAAAGGGTGTCGGACTTACTGGAATCGGCCTGTTGGTGCTCTTCGAAGACCAGTTGTATAACGGTTATATTCTCCGGTCGCAGAGGCGCCGGGCGGCTGGTCATCTGCCCGAAGGGCATCAACAGCAAATGTAGTATGGATAAAGGTGAAGACATACCGGAACATCGACAATTAAAATTACCAAAATGACCAACTATCCGAACCTCCGGGGAAAAAATTGTGGATTCTATAACATTTGAGGAATGACGGATACCTCCCGTTTTAACAATCATTTTCCGTCATAAACGGGCTTTTTTCCGTAATTTACTTTCGACCAAAACAATCGTATTATGTACGGCGGCGGATATATTTTCGATGAACCCAACAAGAAACAGTTGTGGGAAGAACAACTTCATGATGAGCCTGAAAAACTGGCTGCATTCGAAGAGCGCATAGCCAAAGGAGAGAAGATCGAACCAGGGGATTGGATGCCAACAGAATACCGTCGGCAGCTGACCCGGCTCATAGAACAACACGCCCACTCAGAAATTATCGGCGCGCTGCCTGAGGGTACATGGATTACCCGCGCACCGGGATTCAAACGTAAGCTGGCGCTCATCGCAAAAGTGCAGGATGAAATAGGCCATGGACAATTACTCTACAATGCGGCAGAAACGCTTGGTAAATCAAGAGAGGCCATGATCAATGACCTGCTTAGTGGTAAGTCCAAATATTCCAATGTATTTAACTATCCGGCCCAGACATGGGCAGACGTGACTGTCATCGGATTTCTGATAGATGCGGCAGCGATCGTGAATCAGGTGGCCAACTCAAAAGGCTCCTATGGCCCATATTGCAGGGCGCTGGAACGTATTTGTTATGAAGAAAGCTTCCACCTCAAACAAGGTCATGATGCCTTCATAGAACTGGCAACCGGTACGCCTGCACAAAAACAGATGTTGCAGGATGCCCTGAACCGTTGGTGGCAGCCAATTATGCATTTCTTCGGCCCTCCTGATAAAACGTCGCAACACAGTGAGAAACTGATGCAATGGAAGGTGAAAATGGCCAGCAATGATGATATGCGTAACCAATTCCTTGACACCTATGTGCCTAAAATATGGGAACTGGGATTAACCCTGCCGGACCCGGCACTGCGTAAGAACCCTGACACCGGCCGCTGGGAGTATACCGATCCCGACTGGAACGAGTTCTTTAAGGTGATCAATGGTGGTGGACCCTGCAACGAAGAACGGCTGCAGGTGCGTAAATGGGCAGAAGAGCAGGGGCGCTGGGTACGTAAAGCACTGATGAATCCGCAGGATCGCCGCGTATTACCCGTTGCATAGAATCGTATATCCATAAACGTCGGTCAGCATTTTCATATGGCTGGCCGTATAAATCAATCGTAAAAATTCATGCTCAACGAATCTCTTGACCCACGTGTGAACCGGCTGAAACTGGGAGCACCGGGAGAAGTAATAAAGGTAGAAGAAGGGGAGAACTGGAACGTATATGAAGTGTTCCACCAGGAAAAAAGAGGCGCCCATCATGAACACGTGGGATGTGTACATGCCCCTGATCCTCAGCTGGCACTGGTTTTTGCCAAAGAACAATTTGCCCGCCGTAAGAAATGTGTAAACCTGTGGGTTGTGAAAAGCGCCGACATTCTTGCATTTGATGTGGAAGATGAAGATATGTTTGCCAACAACCTGGAGAAGACTTACCGCGATGCCAGCGGATTTAAAGTAATGGAAAAGATCAATAAATTCAAACAGACTAAATGATCCACCAAGCAGCACTTACAGATCTGATCATAAAAATGGGTGACGATGAACTGGTTCAGGGACATCGCAATTCAGAATGGACCGGCCTTGGCCCGGTAATGGAAGAAGATATTGCCTTTTCTTCCATGGCACAGGATAAAATTGGCCATGCTTGGGCGTTGTATCGCATATTGCATGAAGAGCTCGGAGGCAAGGACCCCGACCGCTTCGCATTCATGCGGGCAGAAAAGGAATTCAAATGCTCACACCTTACTGAAATGCCCAATGGTGAATACGATTTCAGCCTGATGCGTCATTTCCTGTTTGACCATGCTGAAACCGTGCGGTATGAAAGTCTCCAGGAGAGCAGCTATGAACCATTCCGCCAGGTAAGCAAAAAACTGAAAGGAGAACTGAAGTACCATACATTGCATGCTAATGCCTGGATCATTCAGTTAAGTAACGCCAGCGAGGAAAGTTATGCACGCATGCAAACCGCACTTAATGATACTATTGCCCTGGCTGCAGGCGTCTTTGAACCATCGCAGGAATACGAAGCAATACTGATGGAGGAAAAGGTATATCCTGGTGAAAAAGAATTGTATCAGCGTTGGCTGGACCGTATTTACCCGGTACTGGTAAGATCTGCACTTAATATGCCTGCACTGGACACTATACAGCCTGTATTGGGCGGCCGGCAAGGATTTCATACACCGCACCTGGCGCCATTGCTGAAAGAAATGGGAGAAGTGTTTAACCTGGATACGGAGGCCAGCTGGTAAAAATTATGCCTGCAACAACTTCACTGGAAGCAGTATATAAATCACTGGAACATGTGATGGATCCGGAGATCCCCGTACTGAGCGTCATGGACCTGGGTATGATCACCGGAGTAGAGATGACGTCAGATGACGAAGTGCATATTAAGATGATCCCGACTTTCGCTGCATGCCCGGCTGTAAGCTTCATCCAGCAGGGAATCAAAACAACTGTGGAAAAGGAACTAGGTATATCCGTTACTGTTGAAGTAGATAAAAACACACACTGGCAAAGCAACCGCATGACGGATACCGCCAGGGAGAAACTGAAGAACTTTGGCATAGCGCCGCCACAGCTGCTACAGGGTGAGGTGAGAGCTGAGATCATGCTCAATACGCCCTGTCCGCATTGCGGCAGTGAGCATACTTACCTCCGGTCGCCTTTTGGATCTACGCTTTGCAGGGCTATTCATTATTGTAAGTCATGTGGTCAGGTATTTGAGCAGTTCAAACCCCTTGAATAGTTGCCCCTGTTTTCATGTTGCCGCAATGGCTATCGACGGAAATACCTATTTTTACACGCATTATTTGTGAAGCCATTGGCTACTTATACAATGAAACATGAGAATAGGCTTGTATTTCGGATCGTTTAATCCTATACACACGGGGCATCTGATTATTGCCAATTACGTAGCGTACAATACAGATCTGGATAAAGTTTGGCTGGTGGTTTCTCCGCAGAATCCGCTGAAACCCTCTTCTGCACTGCTCAACGAGCATGATCGTTTTCACCTGGTGGAACTGGCCATCAAAGATGAATCACGGCTCAGAGCTAGTAATATCGAGTTTTCACTTCCAAGACCATCTTTTACTGTAGATACGCTCGCATACTTGGGAGAAAAGTTTCCCACACAGGAATTTGCCATCATCATGGGCAGTGACAGTTTTCAAAACCTGCCTCGGTGGAAGAATTATCAGCACATCGTTGCGCATTATCCTATCTATGTATATCGCCGGCCAGGACACGAAATCACAGATACCTTCGGGGCAAAGCTGGAAGTACTCGATGCTCCGATGCTCGACATTTCTGCCACCAGTATCCGGAAGTGGATTAAGGAAGGGAAATCCGTGCGGTATATGGTACCGGATAATGTAATCAACTATATTGCAGACAACAATTACTACCGCTGATTTTTTTCCCTGTCATGTGCTGCGGCCGGAGCTTCCCTGCCGCTGATGTCTCTTCTTTTTACAAGATATTCGTTGGAATAGATCTCCAGCAGGAGTATAAACATGGAGATCAGTAACGGGCCGAAAATCAGGCCGATAAAGCCGAAGAGGCTAACACCTATGATCACGCCAAAGATGGTGATAAGTGGATGCACATCGGCAATCTTCTTTGCCAGCAGAAATCTTGCAACGTTGTCTGAAATACCCACCACACCAAATCCATAAATAAGGACGGCCAATCCCTGCCAGGTATTGCCTGTTGCCAACAGGTAAATGCCCATTGGCACATACACTGCCGCTGCACCAATAACAGGAAGCATAGCGGTAAAACAGGTTACTATAAACCAGAAGAATGGTTGCGGTACGCCGAAGACAAGATACCCGATAAGAGAAACGATTCCCTGTATCACCGCTATCAGTGGTATTCCCAGTGCATTGGCAAACACCAATGTGTTGAACTCTTTACCCAGCCGCTCCACATTTTTTTCTTTCAACGGAATGTATTCGTAAAGTGCAGCCTCCATCTTATGCCCGTTGACCAGCATAAAAAAGAGAATGAAATACATGATGGCGATGGCTGTCAGCGTATTGAATGTAGCGCCAAGGAACCCCGGAAGGAAAGATGTGATGCTCTCCTGTAGTTTTTGCAAACGACCGTCAGATAAGAGATTGATGCCCATGCTTTCCTGTACCTGGTGGTTGACCTGCTTGATAGCAGAGATTAATTCCGACGAATGATTGACCGCATAGGCCACTTTAGCAGTGAGCATATTTATCAGCATGCCTACAGGCAGCAGTATAATCAGGAAAGACAATACCATCAGTAATGCTGCAGCCAGGGTGGGCTTCCATTTCCGTTTCTCTACCAGCCGGAACATCCATTTGCGGCACATCACATACAAGGTTACAGCACCAAGGAATCCCGGGAAAAACGTATACAGCTCCATAAAGAGGAGAACGGCCAGAAATAGGATTAACAGCAGAAAGCCAATTTGCTTGAGGCGGTCGTTGTCTAAATAACTCATAGTACAAATTATCGTATATTTATTTGATATCGGCAAAAAGCGCACCGGAGCCACAGTTACCTAAACAAAAACTCTCAACGCTTGTTTTTTAAAATGCATAAGGATGGTTAAAATTTTGTTTCATCCTAATTATGGAATAATGTTTGTTGACCTTTAAATACCAAAAACGAAAACTTTATTTTTCTCATCTTTAAAACCTTAGTTATGAGTAATAGTTCAAAAGCCGTTGTTTCCTTTATCGTGGGTGCTGCTGTAGGTGTTGCCGTTGGATATTTTCTCAATTCAGATAAGAAAGACGAGCTGGTTGGAAAACTGAAAGACCAGACCGAAAGGCTCAGAGTAAAGCTGAGGAAGAAAAAAGACCAATTCCACGATGAGCTGGAAAATGAGTTGGCATAACCTCAGCACCAAAAATATTTTGCATGGAAGATAATTTCAGCAGCTACTTTAACCAGACCGGTAAAGTAGCCAGGGAGTACCTGGAAACCAGACTGGACCTGATAAAGCTCCAGGCGGCAGGAAAGTTATCGAAGGCATTGGGCCTCTTCTTTTCTCTTACGATGGCTTTCCTGCTGTTTTTTTTCGTGATTGTTTTCCTGGGCATGGTGGTGGGCTTCTGGATTGGAGAGATGACCGGTAGCTTCACAATAGGATTTTCCTGTGCTGCCGGGCTGTTTGTCCTGTTGTTCCTCGTGATTCTGTTGTTCCGCAAACAACTGATACAACGTCCGCTGGCCAGGCTGCTGATTACAGAATTGGTAGAGGAGATTGCAGAAAATGATGAGAACTCCGGGCACATTCATAATCAGCGCAGCAATAAGGAAAAGGATTATGGCTACGTTCCTAATGATGAAGCCGTAGAAAATACCACAAAGGCATAAAAAATGAAAAAAACATTTACACATGCGTAAGGTAAAAGTCACCAGTTTCGAAACACTGGAACTGGAAATTGCCCGGCTGAAGATGCGGTCAAAGCAGCTGGAAGATGAGCTTGGCAACAGAGTAGACCACTTCAGGGACAACTATAAAAAAATGGCCCTGAATGCGGTGATTCCCGGTAGCGGCAAACATTCCAATGTGCTGGGGATCGCAGGTGATGTGGCCAGGTTTGCCTTGGGCAGCGGAAAATTCAAAGACTTTACCACACGATTACTGATCACCGCGATTGAATTCGTTGGTGTGAAGCTGGGCATTAATCTTTTTAATAAGGTTGCTCACCGCAGAAAGAAAAAAAAGACCGCTCCATCGGCTGAAGGATAAAAAGAAAGGGCAAATGCAACACCGCATTTGCCCTTTTTAATATCTGATTGTATAAACGTATGTACGTAAACGTTATCGCTGTTACCCCCACACTTTGGTGCCCTCACTGCAATTGGCACAAATATCTATATTCTTGCGCGACTCCATGATCTCACTACGGAAACGGATATACTCTTTGTTGTGCCACAACGCTTTGAATGACTCCTTCTTCAGATCACCAAGGCGGTGCTGTGCGTCTTTATCGAAACAGCAGGGCACTACGAGACCGTCCCATGTGATCACCGGGGAGTGCCAAAGGCGCCAGCAGTGATTACTCAGTTTGTTCTTGATCGCATAAGTACCATCTTCATTGCGATGGTAGCGGGAGTATTTATCGATGGTAGGTATCAGTTTGTTTCCTTCTTCATAATCATATACCTGCGCTGTTTTAAATCTTACCTGATCCACACCAACCTCCTTCGCCAACCTTTTTATATCTTCTATCTGGTGCTCATTGGGCTTTACCACAAGAAACTGGAAGAAAACAAAGGGTTTGGCTGAATTCAGCTCTTTCTTCCACTTCACAATGTTTTTCGCCCCTTGTATCACCTTTTCTAGCTGACCACCTACACGGTATTGCGTATATACGTCCTGGGTAGTTCCATCAATAGAGATGATAAGCCTGTCCAGCCCACTTTCCACAGTCTTCCTGGCGTTTTCGTCTGTCAGGTAGTGAGCGTTGGTGGAGGTGGCTGTATAGATCCCTTTCGCGGATGCATATTTTACCATTTCCAGGAAACCGGTGTTGAGATAAGGTTCTCCCTGGAAATAGAAGATCAGGTATAACAGCTCCTTATAGATTTCATCAATGGTCTGTCTGAAAAAATCCTGTTTCAGCATGCCCGTAGGTCTCGTAAAAGCCCTCAGGCCGCTGGGGCACTCTGGGCATCGCAGGTTGCAGGAGGTGGTTGGCTCAAAAGACACAGAGATGGGGTAACCCCACTGTACCGGCTTACCGGTCCATTTGCTCACAAAGTAGCTGCTAAGCACCTTTCCTGCATTCAACACACGACGCAATGTGAATTTTGAAAGCAGGTTCCGTGTATCGTTCAGATTAAAATCGGGCATACAAATTTTACTTGGCCTTTGTAAAAGTAGCTTCTTTACACAAATTATAACCTATACTTGCTGTAAAAAAAGGTCTGCCGGCATTATTTGCAGCATACAGGTATCATTTCCTGCAACTAACTGTAACAACGTGAAACGAATCTGGATTGGATTAATAATATTAATAGTACTGGCCTCGGGAGCCGCTCTGTGGTGGTATTTACGCGAAAAACGGGTTCAGTTTGTACGCTATGAAGAGTTTGGGATAGACATGCCCGTTAATTACGATATTCATGGCATTGACGTATCAAAATTCCAGAAGGACATTAACTGGCACGCCGTAAAACAGATGCAGGTAGATAATATCCGTATATCATTTGCTTTTATCAAGGCTACCGAAGGCATCACCCGCCAGGATGCAGCATTTAAGCAAAACTGGGAGAGGGCAGGAAAAGCAGGGCTGATCAGAGGTGCCTATCACTTTTTCTATTCCACGAGGGACCCCATTAAACAGGCCATCAATTTCAGAAACGTAGTAGATCTTACCAGTGGCGACCTGCCTCCTGTACTGGACATAGAAACCAGTAACAACCAGCCCGCAGCGGTGATACGCAGCACAGCAAAGATCTGGCTGGAAGAAATGGAGAAAGCCTATAAAGTAAAGCCCATCATTTATACCAACATACACTTTTACGAAACATATCTTGGCAACGAGTTTGATGATTACCCACTCTGGATTGCTCACTATTACCAGAAAGAGCGGCCTGCATCCAAAAGGCCATGGCTGTTCTGGCAACACAGTGATATAGGCCGGGTGAATGGCATCAGAACCACTGTGGACTTCAATGTTTTTAAAGGCGACAGCACGGACCTCGCAAAACTATGCATACCTTAGTATTGTCAAACTAATACGAATGGCAGAAGAACCGGAACAAAAAAATGAAGACCCGAACAAGCTGGACAGGGAGCTTTTCTTTTTTCTGATCAAGATCATGCGTACCATATTTGTAGGTATGTTCTGGATGTTGATCAACGTGTTCCTGGGTCTGTATCTTGGATTTGCCGTACCGGAAGAATCCACGAAGGGCCGGATGATCTTTTTTTATTCCTGGTTCGTTCTCTCTCTGGCAGCCTACCTGTATATGATGTGGCGCTACTGGCGTAAAAAAATGGATGCACCCTGATCAATGCATGCTACTTCTGCGGCCAAGCTCCATCGTCCAGTATTTATCATATCGCCCTACACCGATCTCTGTAAAATCGGGATTCATCATGTTTCTGCAGTGGCCGGGACTGTTGAGCCATCCCAGTATCACGGCCTGCTCGTCCATGTTACCCATCGCAATATTCTCACCATAAGAGTTCCAATGGTAACCAATGGCATCCAGCCGGGCGCCGGGTGTGGAGCCGTCCAGTCCGTCATGGGCAAAATAATTTTTGACTGACATGTCCTTACTGTGGTCATAGCCAGCTTTCTCCAACAGGCCACTCCATGTGAGCGGGCCAACGGGAGGCATAGTGGTGCCGCCACATTTACAGCCCTTGCTGCGAAGCCCATTGACCAACGTGAGCAGACTGGTTCTGTCTACATGATTTTCAGGTACAGTAAGACTGTCTGATCCTGGTTTGATAGGGTCGGGCAAGACTGTGGTTTCTTTGGTACAGCTTACGACGAATATTGCAGCCAGCATAGTAAGGCCGGCCCATACGATTTTCCCGGGCATAACGATTCTAAATGTTATTGATAAACAGTTACCGGGCTTTAAACAGGACTTTGATTAAAATGATTAACAGAAAGGCTTTTGGGAGGATCAGGATTAAAACTTACTACACGGAATGTTTCATTGGTTGAGGTTAAAATTATTTTTGAGGTCACGAAGATAATGTGATGCCGGCAAAAAAACACCTGGTAGTTTGTGAAGCTAATGTTAATGACAACTGCTGTATTTCTGCATCACCCTGTAGGATTCCTTGCACACTGTGCACGAAAGGTATGTGGAGCTGACACCACGTATACGAGCTCGCTTTCCGGGAAAAAGGGGGTCAAACCCTGTTGGAATAAAGTTTGACACCCGATACTTGTAATCTTCATACAGCCATTCTATAACCAATATCATTACCATATCCACATGAAAACCTGATATACGAGTTCTTGAATGGAAGAAGAGTACAACAGTAATAAAATTCTTCTTTAATGTTGTGGTGTATAGCGGCCATCCTACTCTTAGGATGGTTTTTTTATGAGCTATGGTCGGCTACGATCTTCCATTCTCCGCTGATCTTTTTCAATACCAGACTGAAATGGCCCTGGAGGTCGCCGATACTGCGTTGCAGATGCCATTTGCCTATTACGAGAAAGACGCCAGGCGCCAGGGATTTGAATTCCAGCAGTTTGAAATCAAGTTTGCCCATGGCAGTGGTGTCAGGATAAACCTTCTTGTAGCGGTCCAGGGTAGCCTGCCAGCCATATGTGACACCATTTTTACCTACAAACAGAAGGGAGTCAGACTTCCAGTAGGTTTGCATGAAAGCATTGATATCACCTTTGTTCCAGGCGGATGTCTGAACAGACATGAGGGCCTCAATTTTCTCTTTGTCGGCCTGTTGTGCCCGGAGAGAGCGGGTCGGCAATGCAATAATGCAACCTATTGTAATCAGGTACAGTATAAAACGCATATTAAATTTTTAGCAAAAGATAAACAGTTTTTACGATGTAACGCAACGTTGATTATAGTAACTTTGCACCACTATTTTAAATCATTTCTTCCAATTATATTTTAAAATCAACAGCTTATGCCCGGATACGAACTATTTGGCGCCGAAGAAAGGAAAGAAGTAAACGATGTACTGGAAACAGGTATCATGATGCGTTACGGATTTGATGGTCCACGAAAAGGCATCTGGAAAGCGAAAGAGCTGGAACAGGCTATTTGCGATAAACTGAATGTACAGTACACACAGCTTGCCTCCAGCGGCACAGCAGCGCTCACTACAGCCATGGCAGCCCTGGGATTGGGTGCAGGCGATGAGATTATCATGCCTACATTTACGTTTGTGGCCAGCTTTGAATCTGTATTTTCCGTGGGTGCCACTCCGGTGCTGGTCGATGTAGATGATACGCTGACCCTCGACCCTAAAGCTGTAGAAGCTGCTATTACCCCACGTACCAAAGCGGTAATGCCGGTACATATGTGCGGTGCAATGGCTGATCTGGATGCATTACAGGCCATCTGCAAAAAGCATAACCTGTTGCTGCTGGAAGATGCCTGCCAGTCTTTTGGTGCTACCTACAAAGGAAAAGCGCTTGGCGCTATCGGTGATGCCGGTACCTTTTCCTTCGACTTCGTGAAAACGATTACCTGTGCTGAAGGCGGTGCTATCATTACCAACAATAAAGATGTATATACTAAATGCGACGGCTATACGGATCACGGACATGATCACCTCGGTGTAGACCGTGGTGCAGATCTCCATCCATTCATCGGATACAACTACCGTATTTCTGAACTGCATGCTGCTGTGGGCCTGGCCCAGGTTCGCAAGCTGGATCACTTCCTGGCCATTCAGCGCAAAACCAAGAAGATATTCAAAGATGCCCTGGCAACCCTGCCTGGCGTTACTTTTCGCAGATTGCCTGACGAAGCGGGCGACAGTGCAACCTTCCTGTCTTTCTTCCTGCCGGAAGCATCACAGGCGCGCAACGCAGCTGCTGCCATGAAAGCTGCCGGCCTGCCAGCGTTCTACTATTATGATAACAACTGGCACTACATCCGCCAATGGGATCATTTTAAACAAGGAACCGTACTGACTCCATTCGCACCCGGTCTGAAACAAGCGATGGAAATCTACAAAACAAAAACATTCCCGGCTTCCGACGCCATCATCAGCAGAAACATTTCTACACCAATCAACCTGGCCTGGAGTGATGCTGAAGTACAGGAGAGAGCGGAGAAACTGGTCAAAGCAGTAAAAAGCGCACTGTAATATATTGTACCGGCGGCCCCGTAATTTACGGGGCCGTGGTGTAAGACAAAAGGAGACGACATGAAGAAAATAGCGTTGATACCTGCCCGTTATGGAGCCACCCGGTTCCCGGGAAAAATGATGGCTGATCTCGGCGGCAAGACTGTGATCCTGCGTACCTACGAAGCCACGGTAAAAACAGGTGTTTTTGATGACGTGATGGTGGTAACAGACAGCGACATTATCTATAATGAAATCGTGAATAACGGAGGCAAAGCGGTAATGAGCAAAAAGGAACATGAGTGCGGAACAGATCGTATTGCCGAGGCCGTTGAAGATATGGACGTGGATATAGTAGTGAATGTTCAGGGCGATGAACCATTTACCCAGAAGGAACCACTGGAAAAGCTACTCAAAGTGTTCGAAGGCGAAGAGGGAAAAAAAGTACAGGTAGCCTCCCTGATGCAGGAACTTAAAGATCTGTCGCTGGTGGAAGACCCTAACTACGTGAAAGTAGCCGTGGACAAGAATTCCAATGCACTTTTCTTTTCTCGCTCAGTAATTCCCTATCCACGGAACAAAGAAATTAAAACCGTTTATTACGAACATATCGGCATTTATGCCTTCCGTAAACAAACGTTGCTTGACTTCACCCAGATGTCCATGACGCCGCTGGAATCAGCAGAAAAAGTAGAATGCCTGCGTTACCTCGAGAACGGGATTCCCATGAAAATGGTAACAACCTCCTACATGGGCGTAGAAATTGACACTCCGGAAGATCTGGTAAAGGCAGCTAAATATTTATAACATCTAACCAAGACGGATATATGAAATTCAGGAACTTTAAAATGGTGGACTACGTTGTTTACGGCAGCGGATGTTTTGATCAGCTGGGAGAAATACTGGCTCCCAGGCGTAAAGGAGATGCACCCATGATATTCTTTGTGGATGAGTATTTCCAGGATAAACAAGAATTTTTGTCAAGAGTACCGCTTCAGGGAAAAGACAAAATAGTGGTGATCGACGTAACGCATGAACCTAAAACAACTTACGTAGACCAGATCCGGGATGAATTGAAAGCTGAATTTGGAGAGGTGTCCGGTATCATAGGTATTGGCGGCGGCTCCGTGATGGATATGGCCAAAGCAGTAGCCCTGATGATGACCAACCCAGGCTCTTCCGCCGACTACCAGGGCTGGGATCTCGTAAAAGTTCCTGGTGTCTATAAAGTGGGTATTCCTACTATTTCCGGTACCGGGGCAGAAGTAAGCCGCACCTGCGTTCTCACAGGTCCTACCCGTAAGCTGGGCATGAACTCTGACTTTACACCGTTTGACCAGATCGTGCTGGATCCTGCGCTAACCAAAACAGTGGAGCCCAACCAGCGTTTCTACACCGCAATGGACTGCTTCATTCACTGTGTGGAGTCACTGACAGGTACTTACCTGAACGCTTTCAGTAAGTCTTACGGTGAAAAGGCCCAGGAGCTTTGCGAAGAGATTTTCCTACAGAAAGATAAATGGGATGATGATGCTGATGAAAAGCTGATGATGGCTTCCTATGCTGGCGGGATGAGCATTGCTTATTCCCAGGTGGGTGTCGCCCACGCTGTGAGCTATGGCCTCGCATATCTGCTGGGAACAAAGCATGGCATTGGCAACTGCATTGTATTTGATAAGCTGGAAGAGTTTTACCCTGATGGCGTGGTGAAGTTCAAGGAGATGGTAAAGAAGCATAACATCACCATTCCGCAAGGCATTACCAAAGGGCTTACAGATGAACAGTTCGATACCATGATAAATGTATCACTGGGCATGGCGCCGCTGTGGGAAAATGCACTGGGTAAAGACTGGCAACAGATTATGACCCGCGAGCGTTTAAGAAAGCTTTACGAAAGACTGTAGACTTTGATTGCTATGATTTAAGAGATGTGCGACAATAATAACATGGGCTGACCAATTGACTTTTGGTCAGCCCATGCTATATATGAATATCGTATCCTGAATAGATAACGGACCACATAATACTATATTAACTACGGATCAAGTCCACATATACTCCCGGTATACTAGCAGTATACTCCGCTATTTCGGCATGTATTGCATCTGGGTTGGTTTATTCATCAAAAACGGTAAAATAATATCAATAGCAGCTGCTACCACGGAAATGGCCTAAGGAAAAGCGAGAAGCGTTTCTTTAGGGTCGAGCTCACACTTATAATATTATTATCTTTCTTTACAATCTTCGTATATCAGAATAACCGAACGAATCAAGGAAAAATTGTAGTCCGCTAATAGAATGCGTAGTAAAAAACGATATTGACACCAATGGAAGTTATCATGTTAGTTTTATTGATTGTCATGGGGGTGGTCGCCATTGTGCTGGGGTATCTGTTATTTGCAGCCAGGCAGGGAGCGATGACCGCACAGAAGACCTATTTAATGCAACAGGAAGAAATGAAAGCGTCTTATTCCCTGTTGCAGGAACGGTATAATCAGTTGGAAGCGAAACTGGAATATCAGCAGAGTATGCTGGATGACAAACAGCAGCTGATCAGGGAAAAGCAGCAACAACTGGAACGCCTCAACGAAGAGTTTGCCGGACTTATGTCTGAACAGGGGCGATTGGTAGAACAAAACAAATACCTGCACCAGCAACTGAATGGGGAAAAAGAAAGGCTACAGCAAGTGCATCAGGACTTCAAAGTACAATTTGAAAATACAGCCCAGCAGATTCTGCAACGTATATCCGGCACCTTTATGCAACAAAACCAAGTGAAGATGGATGATCTGCTGAAACCGTTGGCAGAGAAGATCGACAGCTTCCGGAGTAGCGTACAGCAATCACTCGTGGCCGAAACCTCCCAGCGCGCTGAGTTAAAAAGCGAGCTGCAAAGACTGCTGCAACTCAACCAAACCCTTTCAAAAGAGGCCAACAACCTCACCAACGCACTGAAAGCAGATACCAAAAAACAGGGTAACTGGGGTGAGATGATCCTGGAAAAAGTACTGGAAGCATCCGGTCTTGAAAAGGGAATACACTACTTTACACAGGATGCCCGCCGGGATGAAACCGGCCAACTGAGAATGCCTGACCTCGTACTGCATCTGCCTGAAAGCCGCCAGCTGGTAATAGATTCAAAAGTTTCTCTCAAAGCGTATGAACAATATTGCAGTGCCACAGATGAAGAAGAGAAACAGCAAGCCCTGAAGATG
>NZ_DATLKJ010000216.1:0-3578 GCF_035538455.1 Chitinophaga sp. | reverse complement strand
GATTTAGGTATTTAGGTATTTGAAATGCAGCGGAGATTGAACTTTCTGAGGAACAGACGATAGTACATGATCTCCGCTGCATTTCAAATACCTAAATACCTAAATCAATAAATACCTAAATAAAATTCCCGCTATGGCCATTGATATTATTTTCGCCATCCTTATGGCATTTGCCCTCTACAGGGGATATACACGAGGGCTGATTGTGGCCGTGTTCTCTCTGGTGGCAGTTATGCTTGGACTGGCAGCAGCGCTTAAACTTACTGCAGTTACCGCATTGTATGCACAACAACACTGGGATATGCATTCCCGTTGGTTGCCTGTGCTTTGCTTTATTTGTGTATTCCTGGTTGTGGTACTACTGGTAAGGCTGGGAGCTGGTGCATTGCAGAAGCTCGTGGAACTGGTAATGCTCGGGTGGCTCAATAAATTAGGTGGAATATTGCTCTATAGTATTATATTTATAATAATTTATAGTGTATTGCTGTGGATGGCCAATCAGTTATATTGGTTAAGTCCCGAAACCAAATTACAATCTGCGGTATATCCCTACATCGAGAAAATAGGCCCCTGGGTACTTGATCACATGGGAAGTGTGATGCCCGTTTTTAAGGATATGTTTTCGCAACTGCAGTCATTTTTTGAGAAGGCTGCGCAGCAAATTCAACCTGCGTAACCCATTTCAAACTTTATTTAGATTAATAAAAAGAATTATTTTAGCGTAAAATTGACTTTCAAGATTTGGCAATGGATTACAAAATCAAAACACAGGGTAAGTTTAATTTCATAGAAGAAGGAGAGGGGGAACCACTGGTATTATTGCACGGACTTTTTGGTGCCTTGAGCAATTTCTCGCACATGATCGAGTATTTCCGGCAGTTTAATAAAGTAGTGATTCCGATGTTGCCCCTGTATGATTTAAACATCCTGGAAACATCTGTGGGAGGGCTGGCTAAGTTTGTACATAAATTCATTGAAGCCAGAGGCTATCAGAATGTTCACCTGCTGGGTAACTCACTGGGCGGGCATGTTGCGCTGGTATATCTGCTCAAGCATCCTGAGGCCCCGGTTAAGTCCCTGACCCTCACCGGCAGTTCCGGTTTATTCGAGAACGGTATGGGTGAAACCTATCCTAAACGCGGCGACTACGAATATATCCGCAAGAAAGCAGAACTTACCTTCTACGATCCGAAGATCGCTACTAAAGAGCTGGTAGATGAAATGTTTGAGATTGTAAATAACCGTCTGAAGGTAATCAAAATTATTACCCTGGCTAAATCGGCCATCCGTCATAATCTGGGCGATGAGCTGAAAGATATCAAACAACCTACATTGCTCATCTGGGGCCACAACGATACTGTAACGCCGCCTATGGTAGGAGAAGAGTTCCAGAAACTTATACCTAATTCTCAGCTGGAGTTTATTGATAAATGCGGCCATGCGCCTATGATGGAAGTACCTGATGAATTCAACAGGATCCTGCATGCTTTCCTCGAGAAATTAAAAAACCAGTCGGCTGCCTGATAGAAAGGACTTTCCGGATGCGCTGACGCGGCAGTTCCTTAATTTCTTTTTCTGTTGGAATATTCTTTGCTATTATTGTGTAAGAATACACGAAAATGATTGCCAGAGAACTCATATCCACCGTACCAATCCTGCAGCCAGCTGACGACGGCGCCAGGGCGTTGCGACTGATGAATGAATATCATCTTACGCAGCTTCCGATGGTAGTGGATAACAAGTATGTGGCGCTGGTGGAAGAAGATCAGATCCTTGATATGGATGATCCGGACATCCAGCTGAAATCCCTCCAGTTCAACGGTGTTCGTCCGGCCATTATGGAACAGGCCCATCTTTTCGAGGCATTGAAGTTATTCTACGAATTCAAACTCTCTGCTCTGCCTGTTATCACTAAAGAAAATGATTACCTGGGCATTATTACAAAAGATAACCTGCTGTACGCACTCGCACAATACAATGGTGTAAAGGAAGTTGGCGGTATACTGGCCCTGGAAATGGACGCGCGGGATTACAGCCTGAGTGAAATAGCACGTATTGCTGAATCAAATGATGTTACATTGCTTAGTGTCAGTACCATCATGAATGCGGCCACTGCCAAGCTGGAAGTTATGCTGAAAACCAACCGCCAGGAATTGCATTCACTTGTTGCGACCTTTGAACGGTTCAGTTATACAGTTAAATATGTCTTTTCAGAAGAGCAGGAAGAAGATATGCTGAAAAAGAATTACGATCTGCTCATGAACTATATGAGTATGTAATGTACTGTTATAAAATATTTTAAACGGCGGCGCGATAATTATTTATTGCGCCGCCGTTTTTATTATACTTGCATTCATTTATTTACCTATTTTGCTGTATAAACCCGGGAGAAAGACAATCCCGTTAACTGGACACAAAAATAAAGTATCTAAATCTGGAGGGGCCTACATGCTGAGACGCTGTTACTACATGCTGGGAATATTATGCCTGCTTGGAAGCATGCTGCCATTTTCGGCAGCTGGCGCCAATTGGGGGCATGACTCCTCCGTTACCGCAGTGCAGGACACCAATTATCTGGTGGTACGTAATATCATCATTACTGGTAATAAGAAAACCAGAACCTCCATCATCCTGAGAGAGATCAGCACAGTGCCCGGTGATACCATTTTTCTGAAAGACCTTGCCGAAACACTGGAGGAACGCCGTAAACAGTTGCTCAACACATCATTGTTCCTTAACGTTACTGCTAATGTGAAAAACTGGGAAGGGCATAATGTTGACCTTATATTTGAGGTATGGGAGCGATGGTACACATTTGCATTCCCCATTTTCAAGCTGGCTGACCGTAACTTCAACCAGTGGTGGGTGGAAAAGGGACGCCGCCTGGACCGTATCAATCTCGGCGTAAGAGGCAACCAGGAAAACCTCACCGGCCGCAATGACGCCCTGAGCGCTGCCATACAATTGGGGTACACACAGCGCTTCGCTGTTCAATACGATCTGCCTTATATTGATAAGCATTACCGTCACGGACTGGGAATACTTTTTTCGTATAGCCGCAACCGCGAAGTGAATGACAGCACCAGTCTGAATAAGCAGAAATTCTTCAAGAAAGACGAGTTTCAGCGCCAGGTATACGTAATTGGCCTCCGCTATAGCTACAGGCGTGCCATCAACACACGTCATCAGGTATTCCTGAATTACAACTACGAAAAGGTGGCTGATTCGGTGGCTATCCTCAACCCGAATTACCTTGGCAAAGGCAGAACCAGTGTGCGTTTCCTGGACTTCGTTTACAGGGTTTCCTACATCAAGGCCGATAGCTGGGTATATCCTCTCAAAGGGTTCAGTCTTATGGCAGAAGTGGGCAAGAAAGGTATTCCTCCACTGGATGATATCAGCGACATCCGCTTCCGACTGAATATGGCAAAGTACTGGCAGCTGCGCCGGAAGACATTTGCAGCACTCGGAATCCGTAGCCAGGCTAAGTTTTCAACAGATCAGCCTTATGTTAACCAGCAGGCGCTTGGATATGCAGATGATTATCTGAGAGGCCTGGAGTATTATGTAATTGATGG
>NZ_DATLKJ010000215.1:0-5126 GCF_035538455.1 Chitinophaga sp. | reverse complement strand
AGCGCCACCCAGGACAGCCGCCTGGACCTGGACATGCTCGATGGTAAGACCCACGCCCATATCAAATTCAAGCGGGTAAGTGAAGACACCGGTAGAGAAGTACCGTGGGAACAGATCGTAAAGGGATATTTATACAACGATGAATATGTAATACTGGATGAGGAAGACTTTGAAGCAGCCAGCCCGAAGAAATCAAAGGTCATCGAGATCGAATCTTTTGTAGAAGAAACCGAGATTGATGATATTTATTTTGAATCTCCGTATTATGTTGAACCTGGTAAAGGCGGTGAAAAGGCATACGAACTACTGTTGCAAAGTCTGCTGAAGACGGGTAAGGTCGGAATGAGCCGCTTTGTGCTACGTACACAGGAACACCTCTCTGTGATCAGGCCGCGTGAAAATTACCTGCTGCTGCAGCAGCTCCGCTTTGAAGAGGAGATCCGTGCCCCGGAGTTCAGCGTGCCTGCCAATGTAAAACTTACAAAGCGGGAGGTGGATATGGCCGTGGAGCTGATAAAACAATATTCCGCGGCATTCGACATCAGCCAATACAAAGACGAATACAAAGCAGAGCTGATGAAGATTATTAAAGCCAAAGCCAGCGGCAAGAAACCGGTGATTAAGAAAATGCAGGTGGTACATACCAAGAGCGACGATCTGTTTGATCAGCTGAAAGCCAGCCTGACTAAACCAGGTAAGAAGCGCGCTTCATGAAATAATGAAAGTAGTATAACAGCAATGAATATACGAAAGCTGAAAAGCCTGTAAAATATGGAACCCGACTTCAATATTTTGATGGATGTAATTTACTGAGGCGATGAGATACCGGACGGAAATGCATTGGATACCCAGGTACTGTGGAGAATATTTCGCACTATGGGGCGCAAATAATTGCCGGATGATAGCTGAATGGAGGCGGGTTCCCTGAAACCATTAAATGAGTTGATATGGTGACAACAGTTGAAAAAGACCGCATACTCATCCTCAATGGGAAAAAGGTGACTTTAACCAATCAGCAGAAGATCTATTGGCCAAACGAAAAGATCACTAAGGGGCAACTGATCGACTACTACTTATCTGTAGCAAAATACATCCTGCCCCATCTGAAAGACCGTCCATTGTCGTTACACCGCTTTCCTAATGGGATAAAGGGCCATTCCTTTTACCAGAAAGACCTTGACCTGGATCAAACCCCTTCCTGGGTGAGAAGCGTGCCGGTAAGGGCAATATCCACGCAGAAAGACGTGGATTACCTGATTTGCAACAACGAGGCTACACTTGCCTATATGGTGAACCTTGGCTGCATTGAAATCAATCCGTGGTTGTCGCGCACCCGTAACCCTGACCGGCCTGACTTTGTGATCATTGATCTTGACCCGGAAGAGATAGATTTCAGGTATGTGGTGGAAACGGCACATTATATCCGGGATTTCCTTAATCAGCTTGAAATAACCAGCTACTGCAAAACCTCTGGTTCTACCGGACTGCACATCTATATTCCTGTGAATGCGAAATACGATTATGAAACAGGTCGTTCTTTCGCGGGGTATGTGGCGAGGGAGGTAAACCAGCAGTTACCGCTAACCACCAGTGTGATAAGAACAAAGGCGCAGCGGCACAAAAAAGTATACATCGATTTCCTACAGAACAGCAAGGGGCAAACCATAGCCTCTGCCTACTCCGTGCGGCCCAAACCTGGTGCACCGGTATCTATGCCACTGGATTGGGATGAAATAAATGAGGATTTACACATCAGTGATTTTAATATTTTCAATTCACTCCAACGATTAAACGAAAAAGGTGACATCTGGCGGGATATCCGTAATACTTCTAACGATCTTAAAAAGGTGATGAAGAAATAGTAATCCCGGTATTTACTTATTTAGTTACTTTGCCTTGCCAAATAGTTACGTAAACCAATAGCTATCTGGTGAAGCAAAATAACTGATAACAGCATGTCAAAGGGCCATATACTGATTATTGATGATGAAGACCAGTTACGGAAGCTGTTGAGCCGCCTGTTGGCGCTGGAAGGATATACCATGTATGAAGCGTCTAATGTGCGCGCTGCCATGAAGATCCTGGAAAGAGAAGAAATCCGTGTAATACTGTCTGATGTTAAATTGCCTGATGGCAATGGTGTAGAACTGGTACAGACGATCCGCTCAAAATACCCGGAAGCAGAAACCATCGTACTTACTGCCTATGGCAATATTGCAGATGGCGTTCAGGCTATCAAGAACGGTGCGTTTGATTACATCACCAAAGGAGACGATAACAACCGTATACTGCCGCTTGTCAGCAAAGCGATGGACAAAGCCGCGCTGCAGTTCCGTATCCGCGACCTGGAAAGGAAAATAAGCGGGAAGTATAATTTCGACAATATAATAGGCTCATCGCCCGAGATCAATGCCGCTGTGGCTTTGGCTGAGAAAGTAGCGCCTACAGACATGACCGTACTGCTGCTGGGAGAAACCGGTTCCGGTAAAGAAGTATTTGCGCAGGCCATTCATCAGGGCAGCAGCCGCCGTCAACAGCCGTTTGTAGCGGTCAATTGCAGTGCTATTGGCAAGGATATACTGGAGAGTGAGTTATTTGGCCATGTGGCAGGTGCATTTACGGGTGCTATAAAGGATAAGAAAGGATTCTTTGAAGAAGCCCGCGGAGGCTCCATTTTCCTGGATGAAATAGGAGAGATGCCCGTGGAGTTGCAAGCAAAGCTGCTGCGTGTACTGGAAGCACAGGAATTCTATAAAGTAGGGGAGCCTAAGCCGATAAAGACAGATGTGCGCATCATTGCCGCTACCAACCGAAATCTTGAGCAAGAGATTGCTGCCGGGCATTTCAGGGAGGACCTGTTCTATCGCTTGTCGGTGTTCCAGATCCGTCTGCCCTCACTGAATGAGCGAAAGAAAGACATTCCGGTTCTAGCGCAATGGTTCATTCAGCAGTTTGGGCCAAAGATGAACAAGCGCATTACCGGCATGACGCCTGCCTTCCTGGAAGCACTCCAGCACCACAGCTGGAAGGGCAACATCCGGGAATTGCGTAATGTAATAGAGCGCGCGGCCATACTAACGGATACGGATATACTGGACGCGCCGATTCTACCTTTCGATTTTCAGCAGCAATCGGCCGATGATATTTCTTCTTCCATGTTGCTTGCGGATATGGAGAAGAGGCATATCACCCGGGTGCTCGCACACGTGAAAGGAAATAAGACCAGAGCCGCCGAATTGATGGGTATAGGTCTTACCACATTGTACAACAAGATCAAGGAATATCAGATCAGCATATTATAGCAGCCATCCCATTAACAGGCAGGCCAGTACGATAAAGGGAGAAGGAACCCTGGTGAGCAGTAGTAGTCCCAGTGTGGTAAGTATAATCACGAGGCTGGACATGTTAATGGGAATGGCAAAGAGCAAAATGAAGGTTGCTGCCCACATAATACCCACCACCACTGCATTGATACCTTCCAGCGCGCGATAGATTACCACATACTTTTTCAGGTTATGCCATATCGGGAAGAAGAACAGCACCAGCAGGAGACTAGGTAGGAAAATGGCTATGGGAGCCAGTATACAGCCAAGGAACTGGTAGCCCATACCCAGGTTGCGCATGGCCATGCCGCCTACATAGGCCGATATAGAGAAGGTTGGGCCAGGTAACGCACGCATGATACCTGCACCAGTAAGCAGCTCTTCGGCTGTCAGGAACTGGGTTTTGGCGCGTGTTACGTATTGTTCCAGCATCATCGCTATCAGGATATCTCCTCCGCCAAACACCAGACTTCCGAACCGGTAGAAGTTCTCAAACAGGTTGAAGGGTCTGCGCGTAATCCAGTGATGAGAACGTGCATACTCAGAGAGCACACCGGCCAGTATAAATATTAAAACAAACAACCAGATATTGCCCCATTGTATTTTTTTAGGTTTCTCCAAAATATCGGGGATGCGTTTGTTGCTGAAGTTGGAAACAATGCCACCAAGTATAATCAGTGCCGGGAAAGTCCAGGGCGACTTGATATAGAAAGCGGCAAACATTGCCACGATCATAATCAGGAAGGTCGCAAGGTTGTTAATGCTGATGCGGTACGCCTTGATGCCGCCATAGGCCAGGAAGCCCACCGCCATAGGCTGAACGTATTTGAAGATGTCTGTTTGCAGAGCTTGCTTATCGAAATACTGCAGCAGAAAGCTCAGAGACCCCATCAGCAAACAGGCTGGCGTAATCCAGATCAACAGGGTGAAGATAGCCAGCATAACACCCCCGCGTTTATAGCCAATGAGGGTCAGTGTTTGAGAGGAGGATGCGCCGGGGAGCAGCTGGCAAAATGCGTTGTATTCCATCAATTCCTGTTCAGTAACATCTTTGCGCTGATGAACGAAAGTTTTCATCATCATTGCGAGATGACCCTGCGGACCACCATAGGCGGTAAGGCTATGCAATAGCACTGCTTTCAGAAAAGGAATATGACGTAGAAACACAGTTTGTTTAAAAGACACCCCCATCCCGGAGGTCACAATAAATTAACGAAATAATCGAACAAAATACAACAGTGTTGCTAAAGTAGCCAGCTCTTATTTTTAATACAGGCACAATCCTTGTAATATGGGTGTCTCTGTAAACGAAATATGGCCTTTTATCCGTTGTGATTGTTTTGTGCTAGCATTTAAAATATAACCCACCGGCATGCAAAGTGTTCGGATAAAAAGTATAACCATATTTGAAAGACCAGCAGAAATAACCATATCTATCTGTGAGCCATTAAAGAAACTGACCTGCGACCTGCAGAGTAAAGATAAAGTCCCGGTAAGCGTAACTTGCCGGGACTTCATATCAGTACAATCGTTATAGTTCTGTATGATGGCGATTTCCGCCCGGCCTTACTTTTTAAGGCCAATTTCCCGGAGGCGCTCATCGAGGTATTCCCCGGCAGTTATGGGCTCATATGCGAGCGGATGTTCAGCTGTAACACAGCTTTCCAGGCAATCCAGTTTCATATCCGATTTAGGATGCAGGAAGAATGGGATAGAGTACCTGGATGTGTTCCAGCGTTCGCGTGGCGGGTTCACAACGCGATGCGTGGTGGATTTCAGACGGTTGTTGGTCAGACGTTGTAG
>NZ_DATLKJ010000214.1:0-19866 GCF_035538455.1 Chitinophaga sp. | reverse complement strand
ACTCGAGCGTAATCACCGGCACGTTATCCAAAACCAACGGAGAATTCAATCTCGAAAACCTGCCTTTCGGCCCTTGTATTATCCGTATCAACTTCATGGGATATACAAGCCTGCAGAAGAAAATAACGATCACTCCACAGACAGTGGAACAGGATCTCGGCAACATAAAAATGCAGCCCAATGTAAAAACACTGCAAGGCGTGGAAGTGACAGGACAAAAAAGCGCTTTCACCATGGGCATCGATAAAAAAGTATTCAACGTTGACAGAAACCTCGTCAGCGTTGGCGGTACCGCAACAGATGTATTGAAAAATGTACCGGCTGTAAACGTAGACCTGGACGGAAATGTAACCGTGCGCAACGCCACCCCCAACATCTTCGTGGATGGAAAACCTTCTACGCTTACACTCGACCAGATACCTGCTGATGCCATAGAAAGTGTAGAACTGATCACCAATCCATCTGCCCGTTATGATGCTGAAGGTATGTCGGGCATACTCAACATTGTGCTGAAGAAAAACAGGAAAGCCGGCTTCAACGGCTCCGTTCAGGCAGGCGTAGGTACCGGTGGAAAATATAACGGCGGTGGAAATATCAATGTCAAACAGGGCAAATTCAACGTATTCGCCAACTACAATATCAACGCCAACCGCTCCTGGGGAGAAGGCACTACCTCCCGCACCAACTTCGGCAAAGCTGGCCTGAGCGATACCAACTATCTCTTCCAGAATAGCAACAGCACCAGTAAACCGCTGTTTCAGTTCGGACGCATCGGAGCAGATTATTCGCTCGACAACCGCAACACCATTTCATTGTCGCAGAACATTGTGGCAGGCAATTTCAAAAATAACGAAGACCTCCTTAGTACCTTCGCCAATAAAGATAAAACTACAACAAGCCTCAGTGATCGTATCAACAACAATAAGTTCACCTTCCGCAATTATACCACTGCACTGAGTTTCAAGCATACCTATGCAAAACCCAACAAAGAATGGACAGCGGATCTCAACTTTAACAGAAGCACCAACAGCCGCGACGGAGATTATATCACACAGGCAAAAGGTCTGACAGGACTGCCTTTCGGCCAGCCATTGGTTCAGAACAATGCATCGGCAGGTAAAACCACTTTCATTACGATACAGACAGATTACGTGAACCCGGTGGGTAAGAACGGAAAACTGGAAGCCGGCGCAAAAGTAACGCTACGCGATTATTCCAGTAATTACAACGTATTCGATAGAGATACTGTGAGTGGCAACTTCATTCTGAACCCAATCTTATCCAACAATTATAAATACAACGAAGAAATATACGCAGGTTACGCCAACTTCTCCAATACGATTGGCAACTTTGGTTACCAGGCTGGCCTCCGTATAGAGCAGTATGTTTATGCAGGGGAAAATGAAGGTGTGCATTATAAGCCCACAAAGGCTACTCCTGGCTTCTTCCCAAGCGTCTACCTGTCGCAGAAATTAAAACACGACCAGGAACTGCAACTGAACTATTCACGCAGGGTGAACAGACCAAACTTCTTTCAGCTCATTCCCTACCGTGATTACAGTGATCCGCAAAACCAGCGCGAAGGTAATCCCAACCTGAAGCCGGAGTACACCAACAGCCTGGAGTTTTCATATGCTAAAAACTGGGCCAACAGCAATCTGCTGGCCAGCATATACTTCCGCAATACCAACAATCTGATCTCCACCATCAGCACTCCTATAGGTGCAGATACACTGCTGACGCAGTATATCAATGCCAACAGAAGCAACGCATACGGAGCAGAGATCACCATGAAAAACCAGATACTGAAAGGATGGGATGTGACCACCAACGTGAACCTGTTTCAAACAGACATGAAGGTGAATACCAACGGACAAAATTTCACCAACAGCGGCTTCAGCTGGCTGGGCAAGATCAACTCAGAAACCAAGCTGCCGGCCAATTTCACTGTACAGGTGAGCGCCACTTATCAGGCCCCTGCTATTGCGCTGCCTCAATCCGGTGGCGGCGGCGGCGGACGTGGCGGCGGTGGTGGCGGTTTTATGATGATCCCTTCTTCATCGCAAGGCAAGATCCAGGGCTTCAGCACAGTAGACCTCGCCGTCCGCAAAGACTTCCTGAAAAACAAGACAGCGTCTGTTACACTCAGTGTTTCCGATATCTTTAATACACGGCAGTATCAGCTGAATCAGCTCACACCATTGTTTGAACAGGATTATATCCGCAAGCGTGAGTCCCGCATCTTTAAGATCAACTTCAGCTATCGCTTCGGAAAGTTTGATACATCGCTGTTCAGAAAGAAAAAACAACAGAACAATAATAATGATGTGCAAATGGGTGATCCAATGCAGACTTTCTAATATTATGAAAGAGGGTGAATGCAAGTACCAGGAGCCGGTATGTGGCGCGGAAGCGCACTGCCGGCTATCTTTTGCAATGTACCATTCATCATAATTCGTGAATCTTTAACTATCCAGCTATTACTTTAGTTGCAGATCCTCAGCGGCCAGTAAGGAAAACCTGCCGCTGAAAAGCCAAAATGCTAATAATGCTATAATTGTTGATGCGCGCCGTTTTTCTTCTCTTATCCATGTTTGTGGCTGCGTATAACGCTAACGCACAAACGACAACCGCCGGCGCCTGGAAGATATCAGGCAAAATAGTGGATGCTGTAACCAGCAAACCGGTGGAATATGCTTCCGTAGTGCTACTGCGGCAGGCAGACTCTTCTATGGTGACCGGCATGTATACCACGCCGGCCGGAGGCTTCAGCTTCAGTAACCAACCCGCTGGTATCTATGTCATCCGCGTAACTTTCATGGGCTATGAAAAGCTGGAAAAAGCGGTAAAGGTGGTGGATGGTAAAAATACATTGGCTGGCACACTGCGCCTGCAGAAAGCGGGTAACCTGCTCAATGCGGTGGAAATAAAGGCGGAGAAGCCTGCATTCTCTATGCAGATAGACCGTCAGGTGTTTGATGCCGGCAATATGATCAATGCCGAAGGAGGCACAGGAACAGATATACTAAAAAACATCCCAAGTGTAGATGTGGACATCGATGATAATGTCACCCTTCGTGGTAAAAGCGTTACCATTTACGTGGATGGAAAACCTTCTCCCTTTGGCGATGCAAAGACAGCCCTGCAGATGATTCCTGCCGAAAGCATAGACCGGGTGGAAGTGATCACCAACCCTTCCGCCAAGTTTGAAGCACAAGGCGGCGGTGGTATCATCAATATCGTATTGAAAAAAGACAAGGCCATTGGCTACAACATTATGTTCAACGCCGGCGTAGCTACCCGCGGTCAGCTTAATGGAAGCGCCAATGCCAACCTGCGTCTGCGCCGCTTTAACTTCTTCGGGAATTATAATGGCAGACGCGAGGACATCAGCGGCAGCGGCTTCAGCTACCGCCGTAACCTCGTGCCCGACAGCAGCGAAACTTCCTTCTTCTCCCAGAACAGTCATAACAACAACCGCAACGGCAATAACGGCACACGTTTTGGCTTCGATTACTTCCTCGATGATCACAATACTTTCACCATCGCTGAAGGCCTTAACTACAACCAGAACCGGAATGAAGACCATATCCTGCTCGATTACCAGGATCTGCACAACAATTCCATCCGCAACGGCAGTCGCGATAACTACAGCAGGAACCGCAGCAATAACAATAATACCAGCCTGAATTACAAGCACACTTTCAGTAAACCGAACCAGGAACTTACCGCCTATATCAGTTACAGCGGCAATAAAAGTAACAGCGGCAGTGAATACAACACACAATACCGCAAACCTGGAGTGGATACCTTACCACACCCTAATACGCAACACAACACCGGCCGTAATGGTAACCGCTTCTGGAATATACAGTCAGACTATTCCACCCCATTAGGTAAGAAAGGTAAACTCGAAGCCGGTGTAAAAAGCACCCTGCGGCATATCAGTAACGACTATACGGCAATGCTGTTCGACTGGGATAAACAGGATTTTGTGAAGAGCGATCGTTTATCGAACAAATATGATTATGAAGAAGACATTTACGCAGGATATATCAACTTCGCAAATGCTATAGGTAATCTGGGCTACCAGGTGGGCGTAAGAGCGGAGCAGTCATACCTCAAAGGCTATTCATTCACCAGGGATACAACTGTAGACAACCGCTTCTTCAACCTGTTTCCCAGCATTTTTCTGAAATATAACCTGCCGCATAATCAGAACCAAAGCCTCGTGTTCAACTATTCTACCAGGATAGACAGGCCTAACTTTGATCAGCTGCTGCCTTATGTGAACAACTCCGATCCGCAGAACATACGCACCGGTAACCCCGAACTGAAACCTGCACTTTCTCATAAATTTGAGGTGAGTTATTCGGAATATTATCCCAAAACCAATAATTATCTCAGCACCAGTGCATATTATGCGCAGACTAATGATAATATAGACCGAATCAGTACACTGGATACCGTAACAGGCGTAACTACCACCAAACCCATGAACCTTGCCACACAGCAGAACATGGGTGCTAATATCTCCTATAGCATTAATTTTTATAAATGGTGGAAGGCCAGCGCTAACCTTAATATGGAATACAATAAGCTCTCCAGCGCAGCCATCAACAATGAGAACTTCAGTGTCGGCCTGAATGCCAACACGCAATTTCGTTTACCCGGCAGGTTTAGCATTGAGTTGAGCGGTCATCTGAGAACACCCAGGATACAGCCTCAGGGTACCTTTAAGGCAATGAACGGGATTGACCTCGGCATGCGGAAAGAACTGCTGAAGAACAGGAACCTGGTAATTGCACTGAATATCTCCGACCTGCTGAACACACAACAGTTCAGCTCTCATTATGAAACACCGGTATTCATACAGGATTACGACCGCAAACGCACTACACGCTTTATCCGCCTGAATATACGCTACCGCTTTGGTAAGATGGATCCCAACCTGTTTAAAAAGAAGAAACGTGTGGAAGAAGAGGAGAAACCAGCTGAAGAGCCGGAAGAAAAGCCAAAGGAGAGAGGCAGGTTGTAACAGGAAGTTCCCGCACAACCTGCGTACGATTATTTTTTACCGGCCAGCATGGGCACAAAGGAGAAGTTATCGAACAGTTCCTGATCTGTTTCTGTTTCACTTACTTTGGTGATGCGCAGCATACGCTGCACCTCCTGGCCACCAACGGGGATCACCATTTTACCGCCTATTTTCATCTGCTGTACCAACTTCTCTGGGATATGCGGTGCTGCGGCAGTCACCAATACTTTATCAAACGGCGCATAGGAAGATAATCCTTCATAGCCGTCACCGTAAAACAGGCGAAGATTGGGGTACTTCGATTTAAAAGGGAATTGCTTCATCTGGTCAAACAGCTTCTTCTGGCGCTCAATGGTGAACACGTTGGCTTTCAACTCTGCCAGTACGCAGGCCTGATAACCACTACCGGTACCTATTTCCAACACCTTTTCATACGGTTTTATTTCCAGCAGCTGCGACTGATAAGCCACAGTATATGGCTGGGAAATGGTTTGCCCTTCGCCAATGGGGAAGGCCCTGTCATCATAGGCTATACTCTCAAATGCCGTGTCAAGGAAAAAGTGCCTGGGAATATTACCGATTGCCGCCAGTACGTTTTCATCGGTTATGCCTTTCTGACGGATACTGTCAACCAGTTGTTTGCGTAGTCCTTTTTGCTTATAAGTATCTTCATACCGCCTCATACCCGCAAAATTAACCAATACCGGCGATTTTCCATGAATTAGCTGCATCGGAATTTCGGACATTCGTTTTTTTATTTTTACTTTACAATCCATTTGAGCGCCACAGCTCATAAATGATCACGATTATGGATATAAATATTCAAAACAAGGTAACTCAATGGCTGAATGGTAATTTCGACGCTGAAACCAAGGCCGCGCTTAAGAAAATGCAGGAAGGCAACCCCGATGAGCTGAATGATGCATTTTACCGTAACCTCGAATTTGGTACCGGTGGGCTCAGGGGAGTGATGGGAGTAGGTACCAACCGCATGAATAAGTACACTGTTGGTATGGCTACCCAAGGGTTCGCCAACTATCTCAATGAGACATTTAAAGACGACGAAGTTAAAGTAGCTATAGCGCACGATAGTCGCAATAACTCCCGCTTTTTTGCCGAAACAGCTGCCAACGTATTTGCAGCCAATGGCATTAAAGTGTACCTTTTCGAAAGCCTGCGTCCTACGCCCGAGCTTTCTTTCGCCATCCGCTACCTGAAGTGCCATGGCGGCGTTGTACTCACCGCTTCACACAATCCGCGCGAATACAATGGCTACAAAGCTTACTGGAACGATGGTGCACAGCTGGTACCACCTCACGACAAAAACGTGATCCGTGAAGTGGAAAATGTACTTTCCCCGGATGATGTAAAATGGAGCGGCGGCGAGGCCAACATTACACTAATAGGTAAAGAAGTGGATGAAGCCTACCTCCAGGAACTGCAGCGCCTTTCTATCAATCCCGATATCAACAGACAACAACACGATCTTAAAATAGTATATACGCCTATTCATGGTACAGGTATCACCATGGTTCCTGAAATCCTGAAAAGGTTTGGCTTCACCAATGTGAATGTTGTGGAAGAACAGGCCACTCCTGATGGTAACTTCCCAACCGTGGTATATCCCAACCCGGAAGAAGCCGAAGCGCTGAGCCTCGCACTGAAGAAAGCAAAAGAACTGGATGCTGATATACTCCTCGGCACCGATCCCGATGCTGATCGTGTAGGCATCGCCGTTAAAGACCTCAAAGGTGAATGGATACTGCTGAATGGTAACCAGACCGGCGTACTGCTGTTCAATTACATTGTGGAAGGCCGCAGCCGCAAAGGACTTGCAAAGCCTAACGACTTTATCGCCAAAACAGTGGTAACCTCCGACCTGATCGATGTATTTGCCGCTAAAAACAATATCACCTGCTATAATGTACTCACCGGCTTCAAGTGGATCGCAGACCTGATCCGTCGCAAAGAACCGAAAGAAACATTTATCTGCGGCGGCGAAGAATCCTATGGTTATATGATAGGTAACAATATCCGCGACAAAGACGCCATCTCTTCTGTGGCAATGATCTGTGAAATGGCCGCCTACGCGCGCAGCCAGGGCAAATCATTGTATGAGCTGCTGATCGCTATCTACGAAAAATACGGATATTACAAAGAACACCTGATTTCTATCACCCGTAAGGGCATGAAAGGCGCCGAAGAAATCGCCGAAATGATGCGCGGTTACAGGGAAAACCCTCCAGCCTCCATCAATGGTTCTCCTGTAGTGACCGTATACGATTATCAGCTTCAACAGATAAAAGATATCAACTCCGGCGACATCAATCCGCTTGATCTTCCCAAATCCAACGTATTACAGTTCGAACTGGCAGATGGTAGCAAAATATCTGCACGTCCTTCCGGCACCGAACCTAAGATCAAATTCTACTTCAGCGTAAACGCTCCCCTGGCAAGCATCTCCGGGTTTGATAAAGTGACGGCAGAACTGGATGAAAAAATAAAAGGCATCATCGCAGATCTGAAACTGTAAGTGGATACCCATAAAACTAACAATCATCAATAATACAGTATTGCATAACAGCCCGGTCGGCATTCCTGCAAAGGGATGGGCCGGGCTGACAATGCTATGGCTCCTGCTCACCTGTTCACTACAGGCGCAACACAAGGTCCCCCTGTTCTCAATCCCGGATACCACCATAAAAGAACGTATATGGGTATTGAGCGGTGCTACAGCAGCTGTTTACGGCGCCAGCCTTGTTGCATTGAACACCGCCTGGTACAAAGGTTACCCTAAAAGTACTTTCCACTTCTTCAATGATGCCGGCGAATGGAACCAGATGGATAAAGCAGGTCATGTTTTCAGCGCTTACTTTGAAGGCAAGTATAGCCGTGAGCTATGGCGCTGGTCAGGACTTCCCCGCAAGCAACAGATCTGGATCGGCGGCATGAGCGGGTTAGCCTATCAGTCTGTAGTGGAAGTATTGGACGGCTTCTCCAAAGAATGGGGATTTTCCTGGAGCGATATGGCTGCCAATGCAGTGGGTTCTGCATTGCTCATCAGCCAGGAACTCGCCTGGAATGAACAACGGATTCAACTCAAATTCTCTGCACATCCACGTAAATACGACGATCCGGTAATCAGGGAGAAAACTGACCAACTCTTCGGAAATGCATACTGGGAAAGGACTTTAAAGGACTACAACGGACAGACATACTGGCTGTCCGTGAATATCTATTCTTTCAATCATAATACCTGGCTTCCCAAATGGCTGAATATAGCTGTGGGCTACGGCGCAGATAATATGTACGGAGGAGATGATAATACCTGGAAAGACAGTAAAGGCATCCGGCACGACTATAGTAATATACCACGTATCCGGCAGTTCTATCTTTCGCCGGATGTTGATTTTACTAAGATACCTACAAAGAAGAAAGGCGTGAGGGTTATGTTACAGGTGCTGAATATGCTGAAGTTTCCTGCCCCTGCCCTGGAACTCAACTCTCAGGGCTATATGAAATTACATGCAGTATATTTCTGATCGGGTTATTCAAAATAAGCAGATACTATTTCTTCACCATTCATTTCTACCAACACCATATCCTGCATAGTGGTAGCCAGCGAATAGCCAACAAAATCAACTGACAACGGAAAAGATTTGTGCCTGCGATCTACCAGTACTGCTGTTTGTATTTTCTTCGGAAGATAAGCCAGCAGAGGCTTCAAGGCGTACAACATCGTGCGGCCTGAATTGGCTACATCATCCACCACCACTACTACTTTATCATTGAAGTCTACATCTTCAGAAACTTTTACCTCACCAGGATGCTGTTTATCCAGATGCAGTTCTATGATACTGATCCGGAGCGGAGAAATCTGTTTCAGTACCGCAGCAATTTTCTGGGCAACAATAAGTCCTCTATCCCAGATGCCGGCCAGGATTATATCTGTGCCATCGCTGTTGTGTTCATAAATCTCATACGCAATGCGTTCTATTTTCTTTTGGATAACATCCTTTGTGAGAATAATGTTCCTGTTTTCCATGGCACAAAAGCAAGTAAAGTTAGTTGCATGCAGAGATGCAAAAGCGCAAAGATTTTCCCCCCGCTTTGCTGCTTTGCGTTTCTGCGTGAAAAAAATCCCCTAAATTAGGGAGGTCAAATCTGAAATAATGCGAATTGTACAAGAGTTATTATTCATCATCATCTTTGGCATTGCGGTATATATTTTCTCCCGCAAAGTACAGCAGATACGAAAAAACATCCTGCTGGGCCGCGACAAAGACCTCAATGATCACCCGAACCGCCGTTGGAAAAACGTACTGTTGCTGGCATTCGGCCAGAAGAAAATGTTTCGTAATCCCCTGGTAGCAGTCCTTCACTTTTTTGTGTATGCAGGTTTTCTCATTGTAAACCTGGAGATACTTGAAATTATACTCGACGGGATTCTCGGCACACATCGTTTATTCGTTCCCGTATTGGGAAGTCTTTATCCTGTACTGATAGGATTATTTGAGGCACTGGCCGCCCTGGTAATACTGGGATGCGCCATCTTCTTTATCCGCAGAAATATTATCAAACTGAAACGCTTTGCCAGTAAAGATCTGGATGGATGGCCGCGTTCTGATGCCAATTATATCCTGATCACAGAAATAGTGCTGATGTTATTGTTCCTTACCATGAACACCGCAGATCAACAACTGCAGTTGCGTGGCTCGGAACATTATCTGCCTACCGGCTCCTTCTGGATCACCGGCAGCTTCGTACCGATGTTCAATGGCTTGTCTGACAGCGCACTCGTAGCAGTAGAACGCACCTGCTGGTGGCTCCATATTGCAGGCGTGCTGGCATTCCTCAACTATCTTCCCTATTCCAAACACCTGCATATCATACTTGCATTTCCCAATGCCTACTATGCACGACTGGACCCTCCGGGTGAGATGGAAAATATGCCTGCCGTACAACATGAGGTACAGCTGATGTTACAGCCGGAACTGGCCGCCAATGCACCTGCACCCGATGCCATGCCTAAATTCGGCGCTAAAGATGTGTTTGACCTTACCTGGAAAAACCTCCTGGATGCATACAGCTGCACTGAGTGTGGGCGTTGCTCCGCCTCCTGCCCCGCCAATATCACCGGCAAGCTGTTATCACCGCGCAAAATCATGATGGATACCCGCGACCGCCTCGAAGAAGTAGGCCGCAACATCAAAACCAACGGCACATTTACAGATGACAATAAAACCCTGCTGCGCGACTATATCTCTGAAGAAGAGCTGCGGGCCTGCACTACCTGTAACGCATGCGTACAGGAATGCCCCGTAAGTATCAGTCCGCTCGATATTATTCTGCAACTCCGCCGTCACCTGGTAATGGAAGAATCCAGTGCGCCAGCAGAATGGACCGGTATGTTCAGCAATATCGAAAACAACATGGCCCCCTGGAAATTCAGCATGGATGACCGCGATAAATGGGCCGTTGAAATGAACGGATAAAATTAATCAGCAGCTGTTGGCATACAGCTGAAACTTAAAACCTATTACAGATGCCTGTAAAAACAATGGCAGAATACGCCGCAAACGGAGAAACCCCTGAAGTGCTGTTTTGGGTAGGATGTGCGGGCAGCTTCGATCAGCGTGCGCAAAAAATCACCAAAGCATTCGCCACCATCCTTGAAAAAGTAGGTGTGCAGTTCGCTATACTCGGCAAGGAAGAAAGCTGTACAGGAGACCCCGCCAGGAGAGCTGGTAATGAGTTCATCTTCCAGATGATGGCGCAGAACAATATCCAGGTACTCAATATGTACGGCGTTAAGAAAATCGTAACCGCCTGTCCTCACTGCTTCAATACCCTCAAGAACGAATACCCGGAACTGGGAGGTAACTATGAAGTCATACATCACACTACTTTCCTGCAATCCCTTATTGACGAAGGAAAGATAAAGATGCAGGAAAACGGCACCTTCAAAGGCAAAAAGATCACTTACCACGACTCCTGCTACCTGGGCCGCGCCAATGATATATATGAAGCCCCCCGCAAAGTGTTGGAAGTACTCGATGCCGAGTTAGTGGAAATGAAGCGTTGTCGCAGTAAAGGACTGTGTTGCGGCGCCGGCGGAGCACAAATGTTTAAGGAAGAAGAGAAAGGCACTACGCGCATCAACTTTGACAGGGGCCATGAAGCAGTAGCAACCGGCGCTGCCGTAATCGCCTCCAACTGCCCCTTCTGTATGACTATGCTCACGGATGGCGTCAAGGAAACCGGCCATGAAGACAACGTGAAAGTACTGGATATTGCAGAGCTGATCGCCGCCGGTATGAAATGATCCGAAATGCGTAAATTTGCACCATGAACAAACAGATAAATTTCCCTGGAGACTTTTCACCTTCTTCAAGGGTATGGATATACCAGAGCAACAGGCCATTCAACGAGCAGGAGATCCTGGAAATCAACGAACAGCTGCACCAGTTTACAGCACAGTGGAACGCACACGGCGCCCCCGTTAAAGGATGGGGCGGCGTAGTACTCAATCATGTGATCGTACTCATTGCCGACGAAACACAGACAACCGTAAGCGGATGCAGCACCGACAGTTCCGTCAGGATCATCAAAAGCATAGAAAGACAGTACGAGGTTAATATGTTTGACCGCCTGCTGCTGGGTTTCGTTGTAAAAGACAAAGTACAGTTGCTCCCCATGGCACAGGTGCCCTATGCACTGGAAAAAGGCTACATCGATGAAAATACGTTGTATCTTAACAATACCGTGCAGACCAAAGCAGAACTGGACGCCAAATGGCTGGTTCCCCTCAGGGACAGCTGGTTGGCAGCGAAATTGAAGCTGGGAGCGCAGACCTGATATATTCTACAGTCATTTAATAATAAAGCGCAGGAAGAAGTTGATTCTCCTGCGCTTTATTATTAAATGATGTTCCGCTGCCATTCTGTCATTTTTTCCATATAATTACTTATTTTTGCCATCCAAAATTTTTGTAAGGAATGCTGGAAGAGGTTACCAAAGTACACGATGAAAGCCGTCAGGGAGAAGCGTTTGCTACGCAGGCCCCTGATACTCAGACATATAGCAAAAAATTTTACATAGAAAGCTACGGATGCGCAATGAATTTCAACGATAGTGAAATCGTTGCATCCATTCTTAATAAAGAAGGTTATGGCCCCACCCGTAATGTGGAAGAAGCAAGCCTGATCCTCATCAATACCTGCTCTATCCGCGAAAAGGCAGAGCAGACAGTACGCCAGCGTTTAACAGAGTTTCGCCACATAAAAAAGAACACGCCAGGTATGCTGATAGGCGTACTGGGCTGTATGGCTGAACGCCTTAAAGCTAAATTGCTGGAAGAAGAGAAACTGGTAGATATGGTGGTAGGTCCGGATGCCTACCGCAGCCTCCCCTCTCTGATTGCAGAAGCTGAAGGCGGACAGAAATCTGTGAACGTGCTGTTGAGCCGTGAAGAAACTTATGGCGACATCAACCCGGTTCGCCTTGACAACAACGGCGTTACATCTTTCGTGTCCATCATGCGGGGCTGCAACAACATGTGCACCTTCTGCGTAGTGCCATTCACCCGTGGCCGCGAACGCAGCCGCGATGCCTACTCCATCGTGAGGGAAGCGCGTGAACTCTTCGAAAAAGGCTATCGCGAAGTAACCCTGCTGGGCCAGAACGTAGACTCCTATTACTGGAACAATGAATCAGGTGATGAAACCGTAACCTTTGCACAGCTGCTTGAAAAAGTGGCGCTCATTGATCCCCTGCTGCGCGTGCGTTTCAGCACTTCACACCCGAAAGATATTACCGATGAGGTACTGTTCATCATGATAAAATATGAGAACATCTGCAACTATATTCACCTGCCCGTACAAAGCGGCAGCAATCGTGTACTGCAACTCATGAACCGTACCTATACCCGTGAATGGTACAAAAAGAAAGTAACACGTATACGTGAAATACTGCCCGATTGCGGTCTTTCAACAGATATTATCTGCGGATTCTGTACCGAAACAGAAGAAGATCACCAGGAAACGCTTGACATCATGGAGTTTGCTCACTATGATCTTGCTTATATGTACTTCTACTCCGAACGCCCCGGTACACTGGCTGCACGCCGCTACCAGGACGATATTCCGGAAGAAGTGAAAAAAAGACGCCTTTCAGAAGTAGTAGCCCTTCACAGGCGGCACTCTGAAGAAAGCATGAAAAAAGAGATCGGCAAAACCTACAAGGTTCTTGTAGAGGGCCGGTCCAAAAAATCCGATGAGCAGCTCTTCGGCCGCAACGACCAGAACAAGGTTATCGTATTTCCTAAAGAGAACTTTAAGAAGGGTGACTATGTCATGGTAAAAGTAGAAGACTGTACATCCGGCACACTAATAGGAAAAGCGGTCATATAAGGAGCAAAGATTCCGGAATGCCGCTGTAATTTTAAACCATATAAAACGGTTAGACCACTTATGGATATACAGGCTATTAAAAACAGGTTTGGCATTATAGGAAACAGTCCGGCGCTGAATTATGCGTTACAGGTAGCTGCCCAGGTAGCTAATACTGACCTTACAGTATTGATCAACGGCGAAAGTGGTGTTGGTAAAGAAGTTTTTTCCCAGATCATTCACGCACTAAGTGCGCGTAAACATAACCCTTTCATTGCCGTCAACTGCGGCGCCATACCGGAAGGCACCATCGATTCGGAGCTTTTCGGACATGAGAAAGGATCCTTCACCGGAGCGGTCGACAACCGCAAAGGATATTTCGAAACCGTGAACGGCGGTACCATCTTCCTCGACGAAATCGGTGAAATGCCGTTAGGCACACAGGCCCGTCTGCTGCGCGTACTGGAAACCGGCGAATATATCCGCGTAGGCTCCTCCAAAGTACAGAAAACAGATGTCCGTGTAATTGCCGCCACCAACCGCGATCTGCTGGAAAGAACACAACAGGGCAAGTTCAGGGAAGACCTCTACTACCGTCTTAATACAGTACCCATCCGCGTACCCGCACTGCGCGACCGCAAGGAAGATATTCCACTGCTGTTCCGCAAATTCTCTGTAGACTTCTCCGAAAAATATAAAACTCCTTCCATCCAGCTGGATGAAGAAGCCCGCAATATGCTCGTTAACTACCCCTGGCGGGGTAATGTGCGTGAGCTTAAAAATATTGCAGAGCAGATCTCAGTACTGTCCACCGATAAACTGGTGACCGCCAATGATCTGAAACGCTTCCTCCCCGAACTACCGGAAGTTAACCGCCTCCCAATGCTGGCAGCACCACAGCAAGCCGGCACTACAAGCGATTTTGCCAGTGAAAGGGATATCCTCTACAAACTTTTCTTTGATATGAAGAAAGATGTGACAGAGGTGAAGAAAATGTTCTTCGATATACTGCAGAATCCCAATATGGCGCATCCCACAGAATATCATCCGGCAGATAATCACGTACTGCACAGCTATCCTTCTCCTGCGGAGATGAATGTGCCCGTACAAACCCCCGCTACTATTACCAATCCACAACCGATCATTCTGTCTGACAATAAGATAGATCATCATGAGGAAGTAGAAGAAACGCTTTCCATTGCCGATAAAGAAAAAGAGCTGATTGTAAAAGCACTGAAGAAGCATAAAGGCAAACGTAAAGACGCCGCTCTCGACCTGGGCATCTCCGAAAGAACACTGTATCGTAAACTGAAAGAATATAATATCGCCGAATAAACGAATTTTAATATATTTCCGACAATGATCACATCCATCAGAGCATTGCTTACCATTGCCATCTGTGCCCTCCTGAGCGGCTGCAGCGTAAAATATTCCGCCACAGGCGCCAGTATAGATCAGGGAGCCCAAACCGTTAACGTAAGGTTTATTGAAAACCGTGCGCCCATCAACAACCCGACATTAAGCCAAAAACTGACGCAGAAGCTGCGCGATAAAATTACCGCCCAGACCCGCCTCACTCAGGTAAACGAAAATGAAAGCAAGGCCGATTACGAATTCAGAGGAGCCATCACCGGTTACTCCTTCAGTAACGCCGCTGTTACAAACGTAGACCAGGCAGCCACTTCCAGGCTTAATGTAACCGTGAATATTACGTTCATCAAACGTATTGGCGATAAAAAAGGCTTTAGCCAGTCGTTCACCCGCTCGGCAGACTTCTCTGCCAACCAGCTGCCAAGCGCCGTAGAAAACCGCCTGCTGGATGAAAACATCATTCCTGGCATGGTGGATGATATTTTTAACCGGGCATTCGCCAACTGGTAATTCGTAATTTTTATTACATTAGCGGCATATGATCGTAAACAAGATAACAGCGCATGTCTTTCTCAAGCCGGAACTGCAACAGGTAGATGATGTAGTGATAGAACGGCTGTTGACAGAGCACCCTTATTTTGCTGCCGCTCACCTGCTGCTGGCAAAGAAAAAGTATCTTGAACACGGAGATCTTCGCGACGCCACGGTGAAAAAGGCATTGCTATACAGCAACCAGCACCATCATTTTTATCAGCTGGTAACCGCCGGAAACCCGGAAACTTCCCCCGTAGTGGATATACCCATACCGCTTCCCGAAGTGCCGGCTTTTGCTTTGAAAGAGGCCATTCCAGCCCCCGCTGTAGCCGAAACGGTGATACTGGATGATGCCGTAGCCCATGTGCCTGATCTGGCGGAAGAAGAGGAAATCCCCGCTTCCACCATAGCCGAAGCAGTAATGCAGGAAGCTATCTCAGCCCCCATGCCTGACATAGCAAAGGAAGAGGAAAGCCCTGCTTCCACCGTGACTGAAGTAACAACACCGGAAAATGCAGCTTCCATCGCTCCTGAACCAGCAGCCATATTGACTGCAGCCACTGAGCCAGAAGAATTACCTGCACCCGCAACAACTTTAACTGATACAGAAGAGGCTCCCGCCGGTAATAAGTCCGACGAGGAACAACCCATTAAAATATTCCCTTTGGCGATACCTGAAGAAGAGATGACCCTTACCTTTCAACCGTTGTATACCGACGACTACTTCGCCTACAAAAGGCTGAAGGACCCCGGCGGGGCAGCAGACGAGCTAAACGAACAAGGTATGGCAGAAATGAAAAGCTTTACGTCCTGGTTACGGCAAATCAAAGACAATTTTGCCGGCAAAACCAATAAAGACTGGTATCACCAGCAATTGCACCGCATCTATGAAGAAGATGAGGAGCCCGAAATCTCTGAAACAGTGGAAAAAATGGCGATGGATTCCATTACCTTCAACAATGACATTGTTTCTGAAACACTGGCCGAAATCTGGGTACGCCAGCACCAGTATGAAAATGCCATCAGGATATATCAAAAATTAAGTTTGATTAATCCCGACAAAAACGCTTATTTTGCGCAAAAGATACAAGAACTAAAGTCACAAAAAGATAAAAACAAACATTAATATTCTATGTTAATAATTTTCGGTATCCTGATCATATTGGCCTGTGTGCTGTTAGGCTTTTTTGTACTGATACAAAACCCCAAAGGAGGCGGCTTGTCCGGTTCTTTCGGAGGTATCGGTAACCAGGTGATCGGGGTGCGCCAGACAACCGACGTTTTGGAAAAAGGTACCTGGATACTGGCTGCAGTGATTGCTGTACTGTGCCTTACCGCTCCTTTCTTTATCGGCAAAACATCCAGAGCCGCTAACACTGCGCCAACTGCCGTTGAAAGAGCTTCTGGCGGCCAACCTGTACCTCAGCAGGCGCCTGCACAATTGCCAGCTCCGGCTCCAGCCCCTAATAAGAAATAATTTTTCCTGAATAATATTTATTAAAACCTCGCCGTTAAAAGCGAGGTTTTTTACATTAACAATACATCTCCGTTGGCAAAAAAACACAAACCTGTTTCCATCTGGGTAAAACGCAGTCTCGTTATTGCCGCCTGCCTCGCTGCAGGCGCACTGGTATACGTATCTTACCGTGTATTCGGCCCTAATACCAAAGCATTTGGTGACTCCAGGTATTTCTATGTACGCACCGGCAGCACCTATGCCAATGTACTGGAAGGCCTCGAAGATCAGGGTATTGTACGCAACCGTAACAGCTTCAACTGGGTGGCACAACAACTCGACTATCCTTCCCGCGTAAAGGCTGGCAGATACAAAATCGCCAGAGGCATGAGCAATTTCGAAATAGTGAAAATGTTGCGCTCCGGCAAACAAAGCCCCGTTACGCTCGTCATCAATAAACTGCGTACTAAAGACGATTTCATCAGAAAGGTAAGCACCAGCCTGGAAGCCGATTCCACCGCCCTGCGTGCACTCATGCAGGATCAGGTATATCTTCGCCAGTTTGGCCTGGATACCAACATGGTAATGTGTGCCGTTGTGCCCAATACCTACGAATTCTACTGGAACACCAGCGCGGAAAATGTCTTTAAAAAACTGGAAAAGGAAAGAGAAGAATTCTGGACAGATGAACGCAAGGAAAAAGCCCGCGCACTCGGACTTACCCCTAATCAGGTAACTGTACTGGCCTCCATTGTGGATGAAGAATCCAACAAACTGGATGAAAAACCATTCATTGCCAGTGTATATCTTAACCGTTACCGCAAAGGCATGCGCCTTCAGGCTGATCCTACTGTGAAATTCGCGCTCCAGGACTTCGCCCTGAAAAGAATCCGGGAAGGACACACGCAGTTCGATTCTCCGTATAACACTTACCGTTATAGCGGCTTACCTCCCGGCCCAATCTGTACCCCCTCGGAGAAAACACTGAATGCTGTACTCAATACGCCGGAAACAGATTATCTGTATTTTTGCGCGAGAGCTGACTTCTCAGGCTATCATGCCTTTGCAGCCACCTACGAAGAGCACCTGGTAAATGCGAAGAAATACCAGGCGGAGCTGAACAAACGAGGACTATGATTTTTTATATGATGCATTTGATAATCCTGATGTTGTGTAGATTTTAGTGAAGAGACCCGGTAATTTTTTCTTTTGTTGATGAGATGTTATACTGACATATCTCATCAACAAAATCTTTTTAAACATCTCCTCATCAGAAAATTCAAACCAATCATACAAATCACAGTTCATACAATTATTCGCTTCGATCATCACGATCATAAAACATCACCCTAATCACAGTATGGTATTTAAACCCGAAAACATCATCTTTCGCTCACGTCCTTACAGATGGCTGGTCAACAGGAGTAAAACACTGATCCTCCCCGGCTTCAAGGGACTGCCGTTATATGATGTACTTAAATTTTTCGGGAAAGAAACCAAAAGCAGGGGCCTTGGCGACAGAGCCAGGGCAATTTCCTTCAACTTCCTGCTGGCGATACCGCCTTTTTTCATCTTCCTGTTCACCCTCGTCCCCTTTGTGCCCGTAAGAGATATTGAAGCCACACTTTATGACCTGGCGCAGGATCTTACCCCCAATTACAACACCTATATGATCGTACGGGAAATGATACACGACTTCCTCTACACACACCGCAACGGACTATTGTCAGTAGCTTTTCTCATGGGCTTCTTCTATTCATCCAATGGCGTGATGGGCATACTCCGCTCGTTCAGTAAGATAGAAGGTACCGGCTTTCATAAAAGAAAATGGTGGCAGAACAGGCTCATTGCGCTGGAACTGACAGTAATACTGGTATTCCTCCTGCTGCTTACTGTATCCCTGGTGATTGCGCAAGGGGCCACGCTACGCTGGCTCTTCAACATCATAGACATCAGGAGCGAATGGCTGCGTAACGTGATCGATATTGCACGGTGGATCCTGATCATTATGCTCTTCTACTCTATCAATGCTGCGCTGTACCGCATCGGTGCCGCTACCACAAAGAAATGGAAATTCATCACTGCCGGCGCCACGGTAGCTACTATCGGGATGATCGTAGTAACCATAGGCTTCTCCTGGTTCGTTAACCACTTCGGCAACTATAATAAGATATACGGCTCCATCGGAACAATCCTGATCCTGATGCTCTGGATCTTCTTCAATTCATTCCTCCTCCTGGTAGGCTTTGAGCTGAATGCCAGCATCAGCCTCCTCAGTGCCGCCCGCCAGGAAGAAAGGATGGCTCCGGCCAGCGCATGATAAATATTTTTATTTTATAATATTTTAGGTTATCTTTCTGGTACCTGGTTTTTGCAATTATTCTAAAACTGTCACGTTATATATACAGGACCAGAAATCCGATCATTATGATGAAGTCCGTTCTCTATTTAACCTGTGCAATATTCCTGAGCGTCCACCATCCCGAAAAAGGTATGCCCATAGAGCCCGGTGCTGCTATCCCTCTGCCAGATGCTACATGGACCGATGTTTCCGGCAAAGAAGTTTCACTTAACAGCATCAAAAGTAACAATGGCCTGCTCGTTGTATTTGCCGGCAATCATTGTCCGTACATGCAGCGTAACCAGATAAGACTGCACCAGGTTTGCAGCTTTGCACACAGAAACAATATCGGGGTAGTCATGGTCAACTCCAATGAAGATGAACGCACTACTACCGAATCATTCGCTGCAATGAAAGCATATGCCGCCGAACAGAAATTCAGCTGGCATTATATCATAGACAAAAAAGCCGCACTGGCTGCAGCCTTTGATGCAGAACGCATCCCGGAATGTTACCTATTCGACAAAACCGGTCGTCTTGTATATAAAGGAGCCGTAGACGATAATCCCGGTAACGCAGATGCAGTGAAGATTCATTACCTGCAGAACGCCATCAATGAGATACTAGGCGGGAAATCTGTATCCGTAAGCACATCCAGCAATACGGGATGTAGTATAAGAAGAAGCCTTTGATATTTTTTTATTTTTTTATTTAGGTATTTAGATATTTAAAAATG
>NZ_DATLKJ010000213.1:0-53711 GCF_035538455.1 Chitinophaga sp. | reverse complement strand
ATTTAGAAACGCAGTAAAAGATTTTCCTGTTCGTTTCTTAAAAAAGCCACAGAAAGCCGGTGGCGTCATGTTGGCTACTTTTGAAATAGTTGCCAGGTCAATGGGTTCCCTGAAATTCTCCAATGCATACCGGTAAACATTATTCATCCTTTCAGTGTCCTTTTCATTTAATGAAAACCTGAATGAAAAAGAAGATAGTTGCTCATACTTTTTGGTGTCTATCAGAATATTCATTATTTCCAGGAACAGGATTATTTTCCTGATGCCTGCTGCGTTCAGTATCTCGTTTAATAAAATGGCTATCTTTTGCCTTGTTTTTAACGGAAAGCTGATACCCGATTTGGATTTTTCAACAAGGCTTTCCGCTTTCTGTATAAAAGGTTCTTCAAGGCCTAAAAATTTCATATAGTTTGCGGGGAAATAAACAACAATTGCCTTCCCGGACTGGCTCTCCTTTGAATCGCATGCAGAAGGGTCCCCGTACCAGATATGAGGAAGATCAGGACCCAGTAAAACCAGGTCCCCGGCGGAGTAATTTCTGATGCAGTCACCAACAATACTCTTCCCGGTACCTTCGACTATATAATTCAATTCGCACACTTCATGAAAATGAAATAGAGAGTTGAAATTACTCTTGTTGACTTTTTTTACAAAAATACCCTGCATATTCAGGGCCCCTACTTCAATTAAATTAGCCTTCATCGCAATTCATTTTGCATACCTAAAGGTACGATATTCGGCATCTATAAATGAATTTTCTCCATTTTGTTGTATGATAATGCATAATCTGATTAAAAAAATGGTAATTATCATTAATAGAGGGTTACTAAATTATCTGTTTGCAGGCGCTTCTGCACTTCGCCGAAGTACGCCTTCCCGGTCTTTTTATCTACATTAATCATATTTGTATATTTTAGAAGAAATCGATTAAAATAGTTTAAGTAACGATTTATAGGCTTGTAGGAATGTTGTTTAATTGAAATTAGTTTTGACCCCACACTGAATCGGCCATGAAAAGACGGAATTTTGTAAAAACTGCAGGAGGGTATGTCTTGTTATTTCCCTTGATTAAACCCTTCGCTAATATTAGCTTCGATAAAGAATGGCAATATGATGCTGAACTTAAAGCAAAGTGTATCGCTGCCTTTAACAGGTTTGAACAAGTTTGGGATTTTAATGATTTCTGGAGAAGAGGTAACACTTTCGATGCGTGTTTGAATTTCGCAGACGCGCTGCATAAAAAATGGCCTGATGATAAGGAAGTAAAATCCATACAACAGCGGGTAAATACGATGCTGGAAAAAGATTATGCCTATTTCAAAAGCATTGACCCCGGCGGACTATGGACGGATGATTTTGGATGGTGGGGGTTGATGGGGCTTAATGCAAGGCGGCATTTATTACGCGCAGGTAATAAGCAGTTAGCAGACAAATATCTGCAACTCTCCACCGGTTTCTGCTGGAAGCAGGCTAAAGATCACGCTTATGATTTTTCGTCGTCGGCCAATCCGGTGCCGCATGGTTTCAGTAATGGAGATGCCAAAGGCAATAGTAAGGGTGCAAAAAATACAGTAACCAATGTTTTGTTTTTCTTGCTATCTACCCGCATCTATCGCTTAATGCTTACTGAGAACATCAACGATAATGAAAAATACCTTGACATGGCTTACAACCAATGGATATGGTTTGACAGTTGGTTTCAGCTAAATAAATATGAATATCTGAAGAAAACCGCTTCCGGTGGCGCATTGGTGCAGGAACGGCCAACTGCTTTTTTTGATGGATCCGACTATACGGAAATCACCCATCCAACCTGGTATAAAGGGTGGGTATGGACGGGTGACCAGGGCATGTTACTGGCCGCGCTTTCCGACATGCTGGCAATTAAAAACAATCTTGCCACATGGATAGTAACGCATAGAAAGGATGTGAATTTCGATATCAACACCTTTACGACAAAGGTGCAGCATTATATATCATTGATAAGTAACGGCATAAAAACTACGCTGGTTAGCGACAAAGACCATATTATTCGTGAAGCGCCTCTTATCGCAAATATGGGCCCCGAATTTGGCAGCGATTATCTCGCTGGCCGCGGGATCATGATGCGGTATCTGGGAACACTTGACAAAAGTATTACAGGAGTTGATTTCAAAAATAATATTAATGCAACAGCAAACGCTATATGGAAAACCCGTGATACATCCAATAACCAGTTTCAGCCTGAATATACAAGTATTGAAAATGATAAGTTATATATTCAGCAATTCCGGAGTCAATGGGGGCTTGCAGATGATATCGTAAATGGGATATAGCAAAAGCGAACCTACAGCAAAGGATCGGTGTTTGTCAATCCATAGGACTTGATGCATTAGGCGCAACGATCAGGCTTGTGTAGACCAATCAATATTTATAACGATTAAAGTGGCTATATGAAATTGCATGGGAATGCTTATGTCATATTAATTTGCCTTACAGCCGGTTTTGGCGGCTTTCTGTTCGGCTTCGATACGGCAGTAATATCAGGAGCTATAAATTTTCTAAGGATACAGTTTCATTTGTCTCCCGTTATGGAAGGCTGGCTTATGAGCTCGGCTTTGCTGGGCTGTGTAATCGGGGCTGCTATTGCCGGTTATTTATCAGATAAATACGGCCGCAGAAAAATACTTATAGCATCAGCGCTTTTATTTATTGTATCAGCCATCGGGTGCGCTGTCGCACAGACGTCATCCTTTCTCGTTGCTGCACGAATTATCGGAGGCATAGGCGTTGGTTTTGCCGCAATGGTTGCTCCCATGTTTATCTCTGAGTTGTCGCCCGCAGGGCTTAGGGGAAGGTTGGTTTCATTTTATCAATTGGCTATAACATTGGGTATCTTGTGTTCCTATCTCTCCAACGCTTTCCTTTTGCAGTATGCGGATAACCATATAGCCGGAAACTCCGCGGGTCTTATGCATTATTATCTGGTCGCTGAAGTATGGCGTGGTATGCTTGGCTCCAACATGATTCCGGCATTATTCTTTTTCGTCTTCCTGCTTTTCGTACCGGAAAGCCCAAGATGGTTGGTGAAAGAAGGCCATATGGAGGAAGCGGAAAGGGTACTTGAACGTGTTAATGGCAAAGAAATGGCAATAGCTGAGTTAAGTGCAATTGAAGTAAGCATTTCTGAAGAATCCGGAAGCTTCAGGCAATTGCTTGCCCCGGGCATTCGCCTGGCTTTGATCATTGGAATTTCCCTGCCTTTTTTAAGTCAGCTCTCCGGAATCACGACTGTAATGTATTACGCCCCCGCAATCTTTGAACAAGCGGGAGGACAAGCCGGATCGGCTATGGGGAGTGCCGTTGTCATAGGTTTCTTCAATATGATATTTACGTTTGTTGCCATCTGGAAAATTGATAAATGGGGAAGAAAGCCGGTGTTGATCTGGGGGTTTGCCGGCCTTGGTCTTGCACTGTTCCTCATAGGCGTCGCGTTCATAAAGGGGAATACCACCGGCAACTTTTTACTGGGCTCATTTATTTACTATATAGCCGTATTTGCTTCAACACTGGGACCCGGGGTATGGGTGGTGATCTCTGAAATTTATCCGACAAAAATAAGAGGCAGGGCTATGTCGGTAGCGACACTTTCTTTATTCCTGGGATCCACATTTGTAACACAGACCTATCCGGTATTGCGTGAAACTATTGGAATAGGATATGTTTTTTTATTATACGCATTCGTAATGTTGCCGGCGGCTTATTTTGTCAGGAAGCTCGTGCCCGAAACAAAGGGCAAATCATTGGAAGCAATTGAACATTTCTGGAAAAAGTAGATATACTATGAATTTACAGCGGGAACAAATGCTGAAAAATATTATCCGGCTGCATAATCTGGGTGCACTGGTTTTCTGGCGGCCGGATGAGCTGGTGATTACTTGTGGCTATTTCCCTTTGTGGGGACTTTCATTCCTGGTCTGTACGGAAAATGATGAACCCGTATTATTCGTGCCTGAGCTGGAACCGGAAGATATTTTGCCTGAGAACGTTAAGGTGAAAAAATTCCCCTGGGGACTAATGGACTGCGCAAATCCCTGGGAGATTTTAATCAACTTGATCAAAGAAACGTTGACTGAAAAAAATGTTCAGCATCTTCCCGTTTCATTTATAAAAAGTATCGGAGGAACGGCGCCTTGTATGATGTCGGGAGAACAGCCTCCTTTACCTGCTGATCTGGTCGACAGACTTTCTTCTTTGACGGAAGGCGGGTTTAAAGACGCAACGCAGGATCTTTTAAATCTTTACGTATATAAAACCGAAGCAGACGTTCAATGTCTCTATCGTACACATAGGATTGCCGCCATTGCAGTAGATACATTTTATGAAAATTTAAAGCCCGGTATTTCAGAAGCTGAGCTGGCCGGTCTGATTGAATACGCAGTACATAGAATGATAGGTAGTGATGGAATATATTTTTCAAAGGCATGGCCAATGATATTATCAGGGAGAAATGCAGCAGCAGGAGGAAAGTATAACAGGTCAACCGGAAAAAAATTACAACCAGGTGAGATGGTCATGTTGGAAATGGCAATTTGCGTAAACGGGTATTGGGCAGATATTACACGTACCGGTCAGACAGGCGAATTATCTGAGCAACAAAAAAAGATTTTTAATTTGGTGCTTGAGGCGCAACAAAAAGCCATTACTATGATGAAACCTGGTGTATTGATGGCCGATATTGATGCTGTTGCACGAAAACATATCAAAGACGCCGGATTGGGAGCATATTTTAATCATGCATTGGGCCATCACGTGGGCTTCAGGTACCATGATATGGGCCCATCGCTTTCTCCTGATTCGGCAGGGGTGCTGAAAGAAGGGATGCTGTTAACAGTTGAGCCCGGGATTTATGGTGAAGAAATAGGTTGTGGAGTCAGGATTGAAGATAATATACTGATAACGAAAGACGGATTTGAAATGCTATCCGACTATCCGCGACTGTTGACCAATAAAGAAATCTAAATCGATATGCTATGGAAAATTCCATCGATCTGAAAAATAGGAATGTATTGGTTACCGGTGGAAGCCAGGGGATTGGCGCTGCAATATGTCGGGCGATGGCTTCCTGTGGGGCCAATGTAGTTGTTAATTACCTGGGTAATAAACATAGTGCAGAAGTACTAGCCGGTGATCTTCAACGGGAATATGGCGTTAAGGTGTTCGTATTTCAGGCTGATATCGCTGACCAGAAGGCTGTTATACAGATGTTTGAATTCATCGATAACAACCTCGGTAAAATAGACATATTGGTCAACAACGCAGGTTGCGAAACCATCGGACATGCCATCAACCTGAACCTGGACGAGTGGGATTTGATCTTTAACGTAAACCTGAAAGGCGCTTTTATTTGTGCGCAGGAAGCAGGAAAAAGAATGGTGAAACAAAACAGTGGGGTCATCATCAATATTTCATCTATCCATGATAAAGTACCAAGAAAAGGATTGGTGCATTATTGCGCCTCCAAAGCAGGAATGAATATGATGACCAAATGCCTGGCATTAGAACTTGCCGAAAACAATATCCGCGTAATTACTGTTTCTCCGGGCGCTATTCAAACCGAAATGAATAAATCAGAAATTGAAAAATTTGGCAGAGATAAATTCAATACATGGATACCTCTGGGAAGGATAGGTGTTGTTGATGATGTGGCCTGGACCTGCGCGTTCCTTGCCAGCGATAAGGCCGCCTATTGTACCGCAACAGAGATATATATTGATGGCGCCTACAAAGAGAATACAATTCCTTACGATCCCCGCCCTTAACAGTAGAACAAATGAACACAACATTAATAGAGATTTATACGCATTCAGGCGAAGGCTATAACCCGTTCTTTATAAAAGATAACTGGCAGGTGGCGCAACTGAACTACATGCCTGAGCAGGATGTTTTCGGCATTGAAAAAATGGATAAGCACAGGCAAACGGACGAAGTGTTTATCCTGCTGAAAGGCGCCGCCGTGCTCATTGCCGCAGAGGAACACACAACAGGTTTCGCATTTCAGTGCATTCATATGATACCTGGTGTCACATACAATATCCCCGTAAATGTGTGGCATAATATTGCAATGAAAAAAGATGCGGAACTGATTATCGTAGAAAAAAGTAACACGCATCTTGGAGACTTCGTGTATAAATCATTATCCCAACAGGAAAAATCAGAATTGAACAAGCAAATACGGGATACTTTAAATCAAAGCATGTAAAAACATATTTTTATGAAATCCTGGGCGAACGATATCGAGCTTTTCGAGCTTTTTAAGAAGGAATTATACACCCCGGTTGTAGGAGACATATTGGATGGATTCGGGTGCTATCATCAGTTCCTCCCTTATTCCATCCAGCCTATACACACATCTGATGTGATAGTAGGAAGAGCGATGCCGGTATTAATGATAGATGTATATGGACCGCAGAAAAAGCCCTTTGGCTTATTAACAGAGGCGCTTGATCAATTGGAGAGCGGCGATGTATACATAGCCAGCGGTGGCGAAATGCGCTGTGCCTATTGGGGTGAACTGCTTACGGCAACGGCAAGAATAAGAGGGGCCACTGGTGCTGTAATCAATGGATTTCACAGGGATACCCATAAAGTTGTCGAACAAAACTGGCCGGTATTCAGCCGGGGACGGTATGGCCAGGATTCATCAGTGCGTACGCAGGTGGCCGACTTTCGTTGCGACATTCAAGTGGGTGACGTCTGGGTAAAACCTGGAGATTTGATATTCGGTGATTTGGATGGGGTATTGGTTATCCCCCAAAAATATGAGGAGGAAGTGATAGCCAAAGCGCTTGAAAAAGCCAGAGGAGAAAAAGTCGTTCGTAAGGAAATTGAAAATGGTATGAGTAGTACTGATGTATTCAGGAAATATGGCATCCTCTAAAAAAGTAAAATTTAATATAAATGAAATTAGGTTTGGGGCTTTACCGCCACATGCTCAACAAACAGCATTATGATTTTGCGAGGCAGTGTGGTTGCACACATCTTGTAGTACACCTGGTAGATTATTTCAACCAGGGGAACCAGGAAAATAAAAATGATCAACCCATTGGCGATAACTCCGGTTGGGGATTTGCAGGAGACCCCGGAAAGATATGGACAGTTGATGAATTGGTGCAATTGAAGAAGGAAATTAATGAAGCAGGTTTGGAACTGGAGGCCATTGAAAACTTCGATCCTGCACACTGGTACGATATACTACTGGACGGCCCCCAAAAAAAGAAGCAAATCGAGAACCTGAAACAAATCATCCGCAATGTTGGCGAAGCTGGGATTCCGGTATTTGGATACAACTTCAGTCTGGCAGGGGTAAGCAGTCGTATTACCGGAAATTTTGCCCGCGGAGGCGCCCGTTCCGTTGGTATGGATGGCGTAGACCAAAGGCCTGTCCCCAATGGTATGGTTTGGAATATGGTCTATGATAAAAATGCACCGGTAGGATTTATGCCTGAAATTACGCACGAACAATTATGGGAAAGGCTTGCATGGTTTTTAAATGAATTAATCCCTGTTGCAGAACAAGCCGGCGTAAAACTCGCAGCCCACCCCGATGATCCGCCGATGCCGTTCATAAGGAAAACGCCCCGGTTGGTTTACCAACCTCAGTTATATCAGAAATTACTGGATATTAAACCCAGCAGGAATAATATGCTGGAGTTCTGCCTTGGCTCTATTGCTGAAATGACGGAAGGAGATGTTTATCAGGCTACTGAGCAATACGCACCAAACGTTGCTTATGTGCATTTCAGAAATGTGAAAGGCAAAGTTCCTCATTATAAAGAGGTCTTCGTCGATGAGGGGGATATTGATCTGATACGGATTTTGAAAATATTTAAAGAAAAGAAATTTGATGGCGTATTTATCCCTGATCATACTCCTCAAATGAGTTGCGATGCTCCCTGGTATGCAGGTATGGCTTATACACTGGGCTATATGAAGGCGGCATTAAACTTGATTTAGAAATATCGTCCAATTATTATTCAATTCAATTCAATTCGAAAGTGAAAGAAGTAAAAGCCCTATTAATCGGTTTGGTATTATTCGTCTCTGCAGCATTTGGGCAGGCCCCAAAAAATACTAAACGGGCAAATTCAAAAGTGACCGATATCTGGGTGGTATTTAAAACTCATTTTGATCTTGGATTTACGGATTTGCCGGAAAATGTATTTAGACGCTACAGGGAAGAGATGATGGATAATGCACTGAAGACAATTGAGAGCAGTGAATCATTACCCAAAGAAATGCATTTTGCATGGACGGTTTCCGGATGGCCCCTGCAGGCGCAGATATTAGGGCCTTTACAAACACCTGAACGAAAGGCAAGAATTGAAAAAGCCATTAAATCAGGTGCTATAGCTGTACATGGTCTTCCATTTACCATGCAAACTGAATCGCTGGATTATGAAGACCTGGTGCGGGGATTGGGCTTTTCTTCTGATGTTGCAAGAAAATATGGACTGCCACTACCCATTAGTGCGAAAATGACTGATGTACCTAGTCATTCCTGGATTATGCCCACATTGCTGAAACATGCAGGCATCCGGTTTTTACAATTGGGATGTAATCCTGCCAGCCAGTATCCCAGATTCCCCGGGCTGTTTTGGTGGGAGGGGCCAGATGGTTCGAAAGTCTTATGTAATTACACCGCGTTGTATGGTTCTGATATTCGGCCTACTCCCAACTGGCCAGGTAAAAATTATCTCGCTATGCAAATGACTGGAGATAATCATGGCCCGCCTTCATCACAGGAGATCCGCAAGTTGCTGGCCTATGCGGAAAAGGAATTACCGGGTGTAAAAGTACATTTTGGAACGCTGGATGATTTTGCCAGGGCTGTATTGGCAGAGAACCCTCCGCTGCCTACTGTCAAAGGTGATTGTCCTGATACGTGGATTCATGGGGTACAGACGAATCCACAGGAAACAAAACTTGCAAGAAATATTCGTCCGATGGAATCGGCACTTGATGGGTTGCATACCCAAATGAAGGCATGGGGATTACCTGTTGGGTCCATCGCTACAGTGTTAGCAAAGGCCTACGAACAAAGCCTTTTATATGCTGAACATACCTGGGGAATGAATGCTGAATATGGCCCCCGGTATAGTTACGGAGAGGCGTGGAAAAAATGGATGCAGGAAGCAGCGGCTGAACCCCTTCCTGAAAACGGCAATTATGCGGCCCTGAAAAATAGCGACGCACAAAACACCACCACCGGAAGCAAAAGAAAATGGCTGTACTCTTATGACGTCAAACGCCAGTATATCCGCAATACAAACGATCTTGTAACCAGGGAGCTGACTAAAGATTTGAACCTCCTGGCAACATCGGTGAACAGGAGCGGAAAACGACTTGTGGTATATAACCCTTTGCCGTGGAAACGGTCCGGAATGATCGAAAACCCTTTTCAAAAGGGCAGCTATGTTTATGTAAAGGAGGTGCCACCATCCGGATATAAAACTTTTACCCCCGATGAGCTTAAAAGTGGAAATATCATCAGTGATGATCATCCTAGTTTCAACACGCCTTATTTTAACGTTGCTTTTGATTTAAAAAAGGGAGGCATTGCTTCTTTAGTTGAGAAATCTACAGGCCGGGAGCTGGTCGATCAGTCTTCAAAATATGTCTTGGGACAGTTTCTCCATGAGCGTTTTAGTGCGAATGAAGTCAATCAATGGTTTAATGCGTATAGCCGCATAAAAGATGGATGGGGATTAAATGATTTGGGGAAACCGGGGATACCCGGCGCAGATAAGATTCCCTATCTGTCATTTACCCCCCAAAGCTGGAAAATAACGATCATTCACTCCGGTGTCGCAGATATAGCAACGTTAACTACTGATGCTACAGAAGGCTATGCAAAGAATTATACGCTGACTTTCACCTTTCCCCGAAATGAGGCTTACGTAGATGTAGAATGGACTGTAAATGCCAAAACCGCAGATAAACAACCGGAAGGAGGGTGGCTTTGCTTTCCGTTTGGTGTAAAACAACCAACCTTCACCGTTGGTCGTTTAGGCGGTGCCATAGATCCGGCAAAAGATATTATTACAGGTACCAATAGGCATCTTATGGCGGTAAACACAGGCGTCGCTGTTGTAGGGCCGGATCAATCGGGTATGGCGCTATCGCCTGTAGACGCACCACTGATTAGCCTGGGGGAGTTAGGATTGTGGAAGTATTCTCTGGACTATGTGCCCGCTGTTCCGTCTGTATTTGTTAATCTTTACAATAATATGTGGAACACCAATTATGCTTTATGGCAAGATGGTTCATGGAGCGAAAGTGTTCGGGTATGGCCGTTGAATAAAGGCTCACATACTACTGACAACCTGGTACAAAATGCATGGGAGGCCCGTTTACCCTTATTAACTGCAGTTGCTGACGGCGAAGCAGGAAAAATGCCCGTTAGTAAAAGTGGAATAACTACATCAAGAAAGGGCGTGCTGATTACCGCATATGGCGAAAATCCTGACGGTGAAGGAACGATTCTGCGTCTGTGGGAACAAGCCGGTAACGGAGGTGAGTGCATAGTAAATTTGGGCCAGGAAAGTAAAGTAAAGGCCGTAGTGCCAATAGATTTGCGTGGAACTCCTGCTGGAAAGAGAATACAGGTCAACAAGGGCATATTTTCTTTTAAATTAAACAAATATGCGCCCGCATCATTTCTGCTCGCTTATTAGATGGCAGAAGATGCAAATACTGAAGTTTTTTATGATATTTTTTCAATACAGATTGTATGTAATGAATTGAAATTCATATAATTGTATGTAATCTTCCTGGTTCGTGAAATAAGAATGACTTGTAAGTTTAACTTACAAGTCATTCTTGTTTTAGTTATACGTCGTTTTGCTTGCTTGCTTTCATCATTCAATTAACAAATTTAACATAGTAAATTTCATTATTGGGTAATGCAATGCTGGCGTGCCTTCTCCGCTCATCGAGGTCTGTAGGTATTTATTGGAAACGCAAAATAATTGCTGATTGACACGCTTTTTATTGCTGATCATTTTGTCATTATCAATTTTGATCTTAGCTTTGCGGCCCTAATTATTAAATGTTCGAGCAGAAATGTGGGATAGATTTTACTTTAGAGTCATTGGCGTTTTTATTTTATTGAACGGCGCGTTATTATTATTAAAGGCCTGGATGTTAGACAATGGTGTTCACCACAATGTATTACTCTTCGGAAACTTGGCGCTGGCTTTACTTTCAGCGTTTACCTACAATATGAGCCGCAAAGGCGTACAAGCCGAAAGCAACAGCGTATTTATGCTTCGTGTCTACGGTGCAATGATCAGCAGAATGATGCTTTGCCTGGCAGGTATTACTATTTATGCTGTTATTAACAGAGCAAACACCAGTAAGTATACAATATTTATGCTGATGTTCTTCTATGCAGTATATGCTATTTGCGAGAATGTTAGCTTGCAGAAGATTGCCAGACAGGCAAAATAAAGCTTTGCTGATTATTCCACCTCCGGCTACTGAGAAGGCTTGTAAGCTTAACTTTTAAGCTTTTTGGGGGAGTAATGTGTGTGCGCTATCCTTCTCTGAACTGCGTTGGCGTAATACCTGCCTGGGCTTTAAAGAAATTGGAAAAGTACGCGTGATCTACAAAGCCGGGCTCAAATGCAATTTCTTTTATAGAATGATCTGTTGTCTGAAGCAACCGTTTTGCTTCCGGCAATACACGTTGCTGGATCAACTTGGTGGCTGATACATGCAGATTGTTTTTGCAAAGGATGTTGAGATAATTGGCAGAGATGTGCAGCTTTGATGCATAGAATCCCACCAGTTTCTCCTGCTTGTAGTATTTATCAATCAACAGATTGAATTTTGCGAGCCTTGGATTGGACTGGAACACTTTCAGATCCGTAAAAATATTCTCTGCTTCCTTGCTCACAATCGCCGCAATTACAGCCGCTCTTGCGCTGATAATCTCCTGTACTGAGTCAGACGAACTCAACTCATCCCTGATCGCATCAAATAATAAACCCAATACTGCCAATGCTATTGATGCGAAAGGCTGGCTGATGCTCCCCGCCTTCAGGGATATGCACATCCACCTCGATAAAACATTCTACGGCGGTCCATGGCAGGCTACCAGAAGAGGCCCGGGTGGTGTTAAAGGTATGATTGCCCTGGAACAGAAGATTCTTCCGGAGATGCTGGAATCCTCCACTGACCGGGCGGAAAAGCTGATGGAGTTGCTGCAATCTAAAGGCGCCAGCTTCGCCAGAAGCCATGTCAATATTGAACCTACTTCAAAATTGCAATCACTGAATAACCTGCTCAAAGCACTGGAAAATAAATAGAACTCCTTTGGCGCAGAGCTGGTGGCGTTTCCCCAACAGACAGTAGGTGGTAAGTATTTGGATAACCTGAAATTGTTCGATAATTTGCCAGGTCATGAGGCTGCCGAAGTTTGGGACATCGCATCCAAACGGTTTGCTGATGCGGCTAAAGGGGATGTACATGTTTTTTCTACTGGTGCCAAAAGATTCGGACCATATGGTGAACGCACCTGGTGGCGTATCGAGAAAAAGGCGTTGCTGAAGAATAAAAAAGTCAAAAATATTTTCAGAATGAAGAAAGATGGTACGAAGGCCAAAAATGGACATGTTCATGTACATTAATATTGATTAACTATGAATAAAAAAGAAAAAGAATACATCAAGGAACTTAAAGAGGATAAAGCAACCGGAGCAATGATAGAAGACAACAAAACCGGAGGATATAAAATCAGGGTTATCGAGCGGGGAGAACGCCTTTTTTACCAGCAGGGCAATAGAGGATTATTATGTGAGATACAGATCAGAAACGGTGCTATTTTTAGTGAATCTATTAAGGAATGGGATAATAATGAAAAAGTAACTCAGGAAGAAAAGAACCTGATTTTGGATCGGTTGAAATCATATTTCATCAACTTCCAGGGGCAAACGCCCATCGTACATTGATTGCATTTCATCGCGAGGGACCTGATCATCTGAAAAATGCAAAGAAAATAACCGAAAGCTATCCAGCTACCGGATAAATCCAGATACATATTAATCATCGTATGTATAGATACCGTTGATTATTCAGTTCAATCAAAATGACTATTTTTCCGTATTATAGCAAGGTTGAACAGAGACCGTTATATAAATGAAAACCCTAAGCATCTGACCCTAAACCCTCAAGCATGACAACCAAAGCTGTTTCTATGTTTATAAAAAATCTGCTGGATGTAGGAACTGCTGATACCAGCCTTGATGAAAAAAGAAAACATGTAATCGTCGTAAATACGCTTGCTCTGCTGACAGGCACGCTGGTATTTATATTAGGTGGCGTATTTTATTTCCTGGTTCCTTCACTATTCATACTAGTTCCGCTGCTCATTGAAGGTACAGGTATGTACCTGCTCATTGTTTTCAACGCCTATAAAAGGCATGATGCCGCCAACCTGGGCATGTTTATAATACATTATATAGCCGCTTTATACTGGACAATAGTTTTGGGTAAAGCGATTCCATACGAAGTAGTAATAGCATTTTTACTCGTCTTCCTGGTTTGCAGAGCATTTCTGATTTACAAAAACACCCTTGTAATGCAGATATGTTTTGCGTTGGTGCTATTGCTGTTTATCACGCTACAACTCAACAGTTATTTTAAGATTGTACACCCCATGGATATAGATGATCGCTCTGCGTTTATTATGCGCATCTGTACATCTTCGGGGATGCTTGCCTTTATTATATATGTCATTCTTTCCGTCAGAACAGAATTGACAACACTGATTACACAATTACAAGCTGCTAATCGGCGAATGTCAGCTACAACGTCGTTTTTGAAAGAGACATTCCACGAAATCCGGACACCACTAAACGGAGTAATTGGCGGTGTTCAACTCGTACAGTTTACGAAAGAGAAATTCCAGGGAAATGAATTCGTGACAGCCATTAATCCTGAACTGACGCGAATGTATGATGCTGCATTACTCACCAGAAATATTATTAATAATGTATTGGATTTTACAAAAATTTCTGCGGGAAAATTTAATGAAGTACGGTATGAGCGTGTAGATATTAGGCAGCTACTTGAGATGTGTGTGTCCATAAACAGGTATATTGCTACACACCGGTTGATTACTATTGATTATGACATTAGTTTGACTGTGCCGTCTTTCTTCAGTACGGATAAATTGATTTTAACAAAAGTGCTGAATAACCTCATTTCTAATGCTGCCAAGTTTGGAGATCGTAACAGTAATATGCAGTTGAAGTTATGGGTTTCAGAAGAATCTGTACTGCGGTGTAAGATAATCAGTAAAGGGGAGATCCCGCCAGAGCGTTTGAAGAAGTTATTTGAACAGTTTGAGTCAGCCCGGAACAATTTCACGGATGGTACTGGTATTGGACTGGTTATCACTAAGCAGATGCTGAATCTGCTCAATGGAGATGTAATAGCCTATAATGTAGGAGGAAATGCAGTTTTTGAATTCTGGCTGCACTTCAAAGAAGATACTATCGTACCATTTGAAGCCTTGATTCAGTCTGACGACGTAAGCGACCTGTTGAAGGGCTACAAGGTTCTGATCGTTGACGATGACGATATTAGCTTAAACCTGCTTGGAAGATTCCTGGAGGCTGCGGGCGCTACAACTGCAAAATGTACCAATGGCATAGAGGCGCTATCCATACTGCGGGAGTGCCGGCCACACCTGATTGTAACAGATACCTACATGCCCCGGATGGATGGAAAGAGTCTTATACAGAAATTACGCCTGCAACCTGATTACAATAGTATCCCTATTATAGCCATAACCGGAAATGCCTTCCTGGTGGACGGGCAAACAGAATATGACAGTCTCCGAAACGCAGGGGCAAACACTTGTATGATCAAACCAGTAATCCTTTCGGAGTTTTTACAGACTGTCCAGCAACAATTGGTAATCAGATATGAATCAATAATGTAAGAAGGCACACCAATAAATAGTATTTGCTGGCGTGCCTGCGCTGATGTACTGGTTATAGTTTAATTACTTTGCGCACCATTGTGTCTTAACACAATTACTACCTCAATTGTAACTGGCTGTTAAAGCGGTATTGCTTTCCTGCAATCATTTTGATGGCTACAGACTTATTACCGCAAACAAATGCACAACTATCGTTATGGCCTGCATGTACCACGGCGCTGACCAATACGCCATTGGCCCAGGTGACATCGAGTTTATGTCCGCCATGTATCCGCAAACCTGATAAGGTTCCACGGGGGAAGCTACTGGTGCAGGCCGGTAATAATTCCACTCGTCCTGGTTGTGAGAACACCAGCAGATCTGACAGAAGGCGTTGTAAGCTCAGTGCTGCATCGAGATTGTAGATGGAATGTTCCGGGTTGTGAGATGTCACTAGTCCATCGTAGACATAATGTCTTTGTGCAAAACGTTGAAGATTGGTCGCAACTTTTGCCGCATCATGCAGACGCGCGGCCATCAGTGCGATGTGTATTAATCCGTGTGCAGATTCAGTATCAGTGCTGAAACGCTTTGAAAGCGCTACCCTTGCAGCTTGCAACAACCGGGAATCTGAACCGGGTTGTAAGAATGCTGTTCCGGGAAATATTGGGTACAGGTGAGAGTTATGCCGGTGAGCATAATTATCCGGATAATCCGGTTGTGCCCATTCAGCCAGGGCGCCATCTGCATTGATACGGTAAGGCATTATACGATCATAGTAATACTGCCATTTGTCTGTTTGCATTTTTTCCAGGCCGAATAATCTGCCCATTTTCAACAGATGATCAAATACTTCACGTGCTACAGCAATATCGATGGTACAATCTTTTGCCAGTGTTGTTTCATTATTGCCGACATTATTTTCCGGTGATATGCCTGGAGAGATATGATAATATCCATCTTTGCCTTTTGTAAGATAGTCCTCGTAGAACTGCGCCATCTCCAGATACAGCGGTAGCACCCGTTTACGCAGGAAGGCAGTATCACCGGTGAGCATACCATGTTCATAAAACGGCATCAGGTTCCATCCCGCGCCGGAGGGCCAGTACATCCAGGGATAGCCGGCGCCGAAATGATTGAGGTAGCCTTTTTCAGGATCACTGTAATGAGGTACGAGAAAGCCCCGGCAACCAAGGTAATTTACGGCATTCAGACGCCAGGCGGGCAACAGGCGTTCCACATAACTGAAATACGATTCCGCGCATTCAGACAGATCGCCCGTAGAGATAGCAGATATAGCGAGATTCACATTGGAATCAAAAACAAAGCCTCCATTCCATGCGGGCGTCCAGCCGCCACCCCAAATGCCCTGTAGTGGCGGTGGGTACTTCCCGGAAGAAGAAATCAACAGGTAGCGTCCCATGGCATGCATCTGCTCCAGGAATAATGGCGTGGCGCCTTGCTGATGTGCATCGGCAAGCATTTTTTCAATAGGCGTGGATGCCCATTGCATTGCGCAGCCCAGATCGAGCTGCGTGCGCCTGAACATAGCCCCATGTAAAGCAGCATGTGGTTGGAGGAGGTCATCATAATTAAGCGCCAATGCCGCCAGTTCATTTTGTACCGCTACGCGTTGTGTGGTAGCGCCGTATTGCAAAGGCGTAATACGCAGCACTACAAGTATCTCGTTGGCGTTATTGATCTGTAAATCACTACTGTCTGCCGTCATGCTGCCACCCTTGATGGTAACGCGGGCCAACCCTTCATAACCGCCGGAATCGCGGGCATATTGGGCATGATAGGCGAGCCATCCACCTTTTTCTGCGAGGGTGCTGATATTACGGAAAGCCTTGCTTACGTCCACTTTATCAATCTGTCCGTGGCGGCCGGGTGTTTCATGCAGGGCAAGTGTGGTGGACAATTTTCTGCCATTGATACCACGGATGCGCATCACATTTACATTGGCTGCGCGGGAAGAAAATATATTGTATTCAACTCCACCAGCGGTGTCCTGCCAGCTACTGCGCACTTCACCGGTTTCCATGTTCATCGAACGTTTGTAGTGGTTGATGGCGCCCTGGCTGCTGGTATGTATATTGAGATCAAAAGCCGGATGTGGCGAAACCGGCCATGCCTGCGGTGCGCCCATGTCGTTCAATTGTTTGCGGGCTGCATCGGTGGCAAATGCGGCGGCGGCATCCAGTTTCCCGGAATCTACCATCTGTCTTACAGCTGGTAATAATCCGGCAATATTGGCAACCGCTATCTTGTTACGGTCCCACGCGCGAAGAAGCAATTCTTCCTGCACACAGATGATGCGTTCGTCTCCAGCTTTGCCCATCATCATCATGCCATGATGCCCGTTACCTGTGACAAAGGCATCTTCCCATTTTGTGGCCGGTTGCGCTGACCACGTGGTCCAGCGGTTATCTAAGGGTATATGTTTCGTCTGTGCAATAACAGGTACGGTAAACAATACCAGGAGGTGAAATAGCCTATGAGTCATCCTCCAAATATATAATTGGGGGCAGAGTATGTTGCTATAAGGCAAGAATATGAGCAGTATAAGTCAATATTGCATAACAATATTTAAAAATATTGACGGCTCAAACATTATGGTTGTACTTTTGATAACGTAATTCTTGAAAATATTTATACCTGGATTACCTGATATGATAATTGAGATAGAAATGGAAGCGCTTATATCAAAAGAACACTAGCAGTCTATGAAAGATTTCTTTAAAGAATTATTCGAATATAATCACCACGTCAATCAGCAATTGTGGGAGGTGCTTAATGCTAATGCAGACACGGTTTCAGAAAAAGCGTTGAAGCTATATAATCATATATTGAATGGCCACCAGATCTGGAATAACAGAATAGATGCCAGGGACACCGCTTCCGGAATATGGGATATGCACGCGCTTCAAGACTGCCGGGATATTGACAACGCAAACTATGAACATACTTTGCAGATCATCAACAAATTTGATATGAATGATCTCATTCAGCATGCCAGGATCAAAGGAAAGCCTTTCAGCAAGAAAGTCAGCGGGATATTATTTCATATCATTAATCACTCTACCTATCACAGGGCGCAAATGGCAACGGAGTTCAGGCAAAGCGGCATAGAACCTTTGATGACGGATTTTATTTTCTATGAAAAATAATAATGTCTTTATAGACATTATCATCCCTTATTTTCTTTCGCGGTCCTGAACAGGTAACGTAGTTTTATCTTTAACGCCAGCCACCCCAGAAAGGCATACACCACCACCAATATTCCCAGGTGCCTGATGTAAGGATCGGTCAGTTCAACAGATCCCTTTTGTATTAAGAGGATCTTAAAGGCCTGCAGAAAAGGTGTGAGCGGGATGATACTCGCCAGGAACTGCACAAATGCAGGCATGGCGCTGAGTGGCCAGGTAAAACCACTGATGATAAATGCGGGTGATGCAATTACCATTAATACCTGCGTCGCCTTCAGCGCATCCGGGATCAGGATGCTCACAAATACCCCCATGAAAGACGCAGCACCCACGAAGAATGCTGTCAGCCATATAAAATTCAGGATACCTTGCGGCATCGGCACATTAAAAAATAGGTGCATGAGGTAATAGATGCATACGATGAGAATGGAGAAAATCCAGATCGGAATCACCTTGATCAGCATAATGGGGAATGCCCACCGGCGCATATGGGCATATTCGGTTACGAAAGAGCCGCGCTGGAACTCAGCCGCAAAACTGATGGCCATTGCCAAAAGAATTACCTGTTGCAATACCACTGCCAGCATAGCCGGCCACATAAATATCAGGTAGTTACTGGTAGTATTGAAAAGGGTGATGTAGTTTGTTTTAAACGGTTCATATTGGGTGGCGGCCCTCACAGCAGGCATCCCCATTTTCTGAAGCCCCTTGATAGAAACCCCCGCAGAGAAAGTACCAATGGTGAGCTGCAACCCCTTGGATGCGAAGTTGGCGGTCAACATGTTACTGGTGTTAACATACACATTCACTTCCGGATATTTCTTTTGTAGGATATCGGCCTCAAAGCGTGCAGGGATCATCACTACAGCTGCGGCCTCCTTTCTGATTACTTCATCGTTGACATTGCCGGGTTCCTGCAAATATTTCAGCGTTTTGATGCTTTTGTTGTCGCCCAGCATCTCCACCAGCTGATTGGACAATGGAGTATTATCTTTATCTATAACGATAACGGGTATATTCTCCACCTTCCCGCTTTTGTACACAAAGCCAATGAGGGTGGCGTACAAAACCGGCGCCAGGAAAAAGACCGAGCGCAGGGTGGAGTTGCCAAGGAACAACTTAAACTCCCGTTTCAACAATCGGAAAAATTCTTTCATGCCTGATTATTTCAGTATAACACTTGCGTTTACCAGTATGTCTTTTACCTTGCCTGGGTCTTTAGGTACCACTTTGATCTCATAAATGGCATCCTGGGGCTGATAGTCGGGGTAGGCGGTGGTGATATCCGCGTAGCGGGTCAGTTGTTTGATATAGGCAATGGTACCATCCAGTTCTTCCTGGTTGTACGTCAGCTGTAATTTTACATCCTGGCCTTTTTTATATTTTGAGATCTTACTCTCCGGTACTGTGAACCGGAACCAGATACTGCCGGGGATGTAGCCATTGAACAATGCAAAGCCGGCAGTAGCCAGTTCCCCGGGGTTCAGACTGATTGTTTCTATTTCCATGTCGTTGGTCGCGATGATATACCGTTCAGAATACGCCACATTCGCTTCCTGTAAAGCGCCTCTGGCCTGTGAGGCCTGGCCTGCGGCCATGTTCACCTTCTCAACGCGGGTACCTCTTTTTACATCATCCAGTTCGGCAACTACCGCATCATATTGCGCTTTGGCGCCCTGCATTTTTGCATAAATTTCATCGTATGCCTGTGGCGACATGAGACTGTCGTTAAACATATTGGTGGCCCTGGTATATGATTTACGGGCGAATTCATATTGTTCCTTCAGCCCTTTGTATTTTGCCTGCAGTTGCTTCATCTGGTCGGCAGTGGCGCCGTTGCGGGCCATTTGTTCCTGCGCGGTAGCAGCGTTCACCGCTCCCTGTGCCTGTGCTATCTTAGCAGAAACTTCAGGTACATCCAGCAATGCAAGGGTATCACCTTTGTTTACCGACTGGCCTTCTTTCACATAGATATTCAGTATTCTGCCCGTCACCTTCGGGGCAAAGGATATTACATCTTTTTTTGCCTTCCCTTCAAACTGGTCAGCCCTTTCCTTTTTGGAAGAACAGCTTGCCAGCGCCAATAAACAGATTAATAATATGGGTGTAGTTACTTTCATCTTATAGTAATTAATTTGAGTAATGGTAGTGCATCAATACAATTTATTGATGTCCAGCTCCTGGGTAGATCGCATCACCTCCACAGCCGCCCTGCGCTGATTAAAAATAGCATTCTGATACTCCAGCTCCGCTGCCTCCAGGTCGTTTTCTGCTTCTATCAGCTGGGTGGATTTGGACATCCCGTATCTGAACTCTTTCTCTGCCTGTACCAATGCATTATTGGCCATTTCCTTCTCCTTCTTCTTCAGCGCGATCTGGGCATTGGCAATATCGTAGTTGGACTGGTTATTGGCCTGGTTCAACGTGAGCTTGCGAAGGGCGTCGTATTTCTGGTTCTGCAACAGTTCCCGGTCAATGCGTGCAGTCTCAATAGCGTGTTTACCTTCCCTGCCATCGAAAATCTCCCATTTAAAACCGACACCCGCCGTGAGCAAGGGGAAAATATTCAGGTTGGTAGGCCGCCAGTCCAGTTTGCGCCCGGGGTAACCAATGGCCGGAATAGGAGGGATGATATTATCCGACGACTTGATCCTGGTGCCGTAAAGACCAATATAATAAGTGGATGCCATCAATTGTACTTTGGGTATCCACCAGGTTTGTTCGGCTTTTATTTTGTAGCCGGATGCATTGATGCCATGGTCCAGTGCCCGGATTTCAGCGCGCTGCTCAATGCCTTTCCGTGGCGCCTGAAGTGCAACCGGTGCCAGTACCGGGTCAATCAACCGTAGTCTGTCCTTGGACACACCTGTCAAAACTTCCAGTTGGGTCAGCAACAATTCCTTCTTGCCCTCGTATTCAGCTACTTTGGAATCGAGCGTGGCCTGCGCCAGTTCTATTTTTTTATGGTCATAAGGAGTGATCAGGCCATATCCCAGCGCTTTGTCTGCCGTTTTACGATTGGCGTCCAGTCGCCTTTTGGCCTCGTCCAGTACTTTCCTCGATTGATGTACAAGCGCTAATTGATCATATGCCCTGGAAATGACCGTCACTACTTCGTCGGATGTTTTTTCCAGCAGAATGTTTTCTGATTGCCGCTTTTCTTCCAGAGCCTTGCTGAGTTGTTTCACTTTTCCACCGGAATACAGCAGCATTTTGGCTTCCGCTTTAGCCAGCCCCGAAAACCCGGATACGTTGATATTGTTGTTGTATTTGCCTTCGGGGATAGTCAGAAATGGTTGCAGGTTCAGCTCCGGGGAAATGACACGCGCCGTTGCATTCAGATAACCGGCCATTCCGCTTACTTCCAGGGTCGGGAGGTAAACATCTTTCAGCTTGTGCTGGTCCAATCCGGTGAGTTTGTTTTTGGTAAGCTGGGTCCTGAGGTCTGCATCCCGAACCATAGCACTGTCAAGCAGCTCCTTGAAGCCAGGCGCCGTTTGTGCTTGGACGTAGTGATAGAATAACAGCGATAGGAGCAGAAATGACAGCTTGCTTTTCATTTGATAATACGTTTTGATCTACAGATAATTGCTATATAACTTAATTACTTTGAATTAACACATAAAATAAACCAATGTTTGATTTTTTCTTCAACTGGCAGCCCCGCCCGGTCTGAGCGCATGCAGGATAAGATGAGCCATAAATGGCTACAGGGTAAACAGACAGGTTAACGCTTTGCCGGAAACAGACCGGAACGAATTCCGGTCTGCTGGCATACATATATAAGAAGCTACTGTAATAGCCGTAAGTAAATGTAGTATGTTATTTATCCTTCATGTCCAGAACAAAGGATAGCTCAGGGTCTTTACCTGCCTGTAGGTATTGAATGAAGGCAGGCAACGGTACCTCCTTGTCGGGGATCACACCATGACCATTGTCCGTAGTGGCATTAAAGAAATATATTTCGGTTCTGGGAACTGTAAGTATACTTTTAGTACCGGGGAGCAGATATTGCACGAACCACGCAGCAGTGGTAGATGCTTCGCCACTTCCTGTTTCTTTGCCTGTTATAATACCCCGTTTATTCTTTTGTACAAGGGTGGCAAAATAAGTAGCCGCAGAGATAGTACCGCCTCCGGTTAACACAAAAACACGACCATGAAATGCGTCCTTATCAGGCGGATAATTTTCCAGCAATCCTTCTTTCAACCTGGCATTACCATTATATATGCCGGAACTGTCTCTGTCGAAGCGTTGATAATAGAAATTTTTGTTGTTGCGTATATCCTCTTCCGATACACGGCGATTGCTGCCATCCACCACATATTCCGGGTAACTGATGTCAATGGTATGTGTACGGTAATTATAAATGTTGGTAAACGGCTTGTCTGAGAGAAAAGAGTATAACAGTGAGGAAATAGCAGGGTCACCGCCATAATTACTGCGAATGTCGATGATCACTTGTTTAAACTTACGTTTATTCACTTCTTTAAAAAATTTACTGAACTCCTTATATGCCTCTGCTTCACCCAGACTAAATGTGTTGACAGTAAGAACACCCGTTTGCTCATTTTCCAGAAAGTCTGTGTATATATTATAAGCCCGCTGTAACGTATTCACCGGAAGCACCCGCCGGTTTGTTGAGTGATATGCAGCTGCCGGAGCCAGAGCGGGGAGGGTAATATGACTGGTTTTACTGCTGCCGGGGTCTTTATAGACAATCTTGAAAGAACGGGCTTCAGGCGTGGTGATACCATAGTAGAACTGGAAGTCATAGTTGACCCGGTCTATGCCATTATTCGTGTATCCGTCACTGTTCGACAATCGCGATAACCGCTGGAGTATATCTTTTACAGATACGTCGTTGATGCTGAGTATTTCAGTACCAAATGGTATCTGTTCCCCCTTAATGTCGACGAACATACGCCCCCGCTCTATAATTACCGGGAATGGAAAAAAGTGCATATCGCTATAGAGCTCTTTGCTGTAATCGTTAGACGGACTTAATGATAAATGGGCGTCTCTGACAAGATTGGATGGGAGGTTTGTAAAGAATGTGTAAATAGTCGGATGGCGGATAATGTTGCTTCTTAGTGAGTCAATACTGTGCCTGAAAGTGACAGAATCGGTGAATTTATAAATGTTGGGATGTTGATGCTGTAATATCTTCGACATAAGATCAAAATCAGTAAGAAGATCTTCCTGGGTAAGTGCTGATAACTTCTTCTCTTGGGCTGACAAAGGTGCTGTGTACAGAATCGCCAGTACAGCAAGGCTCCTGAAACAGGTTTGCTTAAAGTTCATAGTGCTCCGTTTTATACTATTGATGAATGTCGCAATATTCGTAAATATTGCAACGTTGTATCATTTGCGGAAAGACAATTTTTTGTTAAAATACCGCTTGCAGGAACCGCTAAAGTTAGGATTGGGAACTATACATTTGTTCTGTTGTAAGGGGGAAGCTGTTTATATCTGTAATGGGTAAACGTAGCTTTAATGCAATGCAGCTTAGTATATTGTCCATAAAGAGAACAGCTCACCATTTTTGGTGAGCTGTTCTCTTTTATAAAGGTTGGCCAATGCCTTATCATTTTTTACTTCCATACAACGTAATCTCCTTAACAGAAACCTTACTGGTTTCAGGTTGCATTCCACTGACGCTGACACGCAAAAAACGGGCTTCCACCGCTGGAATCGTTACTGGTTTGTAATCCTGGCCAGATACTTTCTCCGGAGCTTTCACCTGTTTCCAGTCATTCCCGTCAGCAGAAACAGAAACGCTGTAGATATACCAGTCACTATCCTTGCCCCATACGATACGGCTACCGTCCAGGAGATAATTACCTTCCAGGTCTATAGTAATGGTCACCGGTAAAGCGTGGGTGCCAGCTGTCCATCCCGTAGTAGTATTATTGTCCGTGATCTTGTGAACGGATGCATCATTGGACAGCGGTGTTACGGTAACCGGTTTGTTTTGTAATGATATCTCCTGAAGATGCGGGTTGATGACCGCGTGAGCGTAATAGCCGGAGATATTTGCTTCGTCTTCACTTTTCCACGTGGCGTGGTGTCCATCGCTTACCTGTGCTGCGTCGGCAGGCAGCATGCGGAATGTTTTTGCTGCCGCTTTTATGCCCGGCGAATGGGCGCTGATAGTAATATCGCCCGCCTTCGCACCATGCCGTATAATGCCGTAAGCAATACCACCTTCCGTGGCCTGTAAGGATATGCCGGCATCGGGTATATTGCCGCCTATAAGATGGCCTTCCCCGGTAATGGCTATACGAATATCATAAGTTTGAGCGGCCTTCTTGTTGGATACAAGCGTACCATATTTGTCGCAAACCTTTACATAAAAAGGCGTCATTTCCCAGCCATTGGCCGGAGCAACAGGCTGCCCTTCAGGGATCACAATTTCGAGATGGTCTGGTTCCTGTGGGGTGCGCACCACATGCTCATGAACAGCTTTCCCATCAACAAAACCAATAGCCTTCAGTTCACCTGCTTCGTATTTCCCGGTGTGGAAAATGAAGTAGGGGCTGCCGCCTTTGGCAGCTACATGCGGTGCCATAGCAGCGTTCTGAGAACGGGTAGACTGGCCAACCAGTTGTCCGTTGCGGAAGAGCTGCACGGTATCGCAATTCGAGAATACCATAATGGAAGTGTCAGATGGCTGGTTATTGAAGCTGGCAATAAACACCATAGGACCATATACGGGGTTGCGCGCCTGCTGCATGGATTGCAGCTGGTAGTAGCCGAATTTCTCATAACGGTCAAGATCTACTACACCACTGAACGCGGTAACCGCATCGGCGCCACGGGCATAATCGTTGTAGCTCCAGACGAAATATCCGCCAATGCGAGGATGGGCGTCAAGCCCGCCGTGGTCCCAGTATCCACCTGCGGCTTCTGATGTTTCGCCGTTGAGTGCGTTCTGCCGGAGCACACATTGATTAATCATGCCCTTTTCCGTGTACATCCTGCTGGCTCTCAAACTGTTTTCCCCCGCAGCATCCGCCATCCACGAATCGCCCCATTCACGGGTAAGAAAGGGTCTGGAAGGCATAGGGTCAGAACCGTCTTCATTCACTACTTTATACGATACATTGTAATAGTCGCGGCTGCGCGCATTGAAATCGTCTGCGAGGAATAGTTGGTCGCCAGGCATCTCCTGGTGCGCCACGGACACTGCCTGCTGCATCCAGGAAGCGGGTGTGGGCGACTCATTCAGCGATGTTTCCCAGAGAAATACAGACGGGTGGTTCCTGTCCCGTCTTATCATCTCCCGTATGTCGCGGTACGTGTTATTTACAAAGAGCGGATCTTTGCTGAAGTACTGCCATCCCGGCTCGCACGCAATGACCAGCAAACCAAGCGAATCACAGGCATCAAGGAAGGCGGGCGATTGCGGGTAGTGAGCTGCCCTGACCGCATTGAAGCCGCCGCGTTTCAGCTGAACGGCATCCAGGTACTGAAGGCGGTCGGAGGCAGCATCCCCGATGTTTTGGTAAGCCTGGTGCCTGTTGGCGCCACGCAGATAGAGCCTTTCGCCGTTCAGGTAAAAGCCGTCAGGCCTGAAGGCTAAATGACGTATGCCCGTATACGTTACCAGGCTGTCTGCCAGTTTATTGTTGTTGTAAACCAGCGACACCAGCCTGTAAAGATATGGATGATCAGGATGCCATAATTGTGGCTGATGTACCTGCAACTGCTGATATAAGGTTGTGTCACCTCCCTGAAGGAGTGTAGCGCGGTTATCAGCGGATGCAACAACTACACCATGCCCGTCCAGCAGCCGGGATACCAGTCTCGCGCCTGCAGGAGCGCCTGCGTTGACAAGATGCGTATTTATTTTAACCGTGGCATGCTCCCCTGTAGCTTCTCCGCAGGAGATGAAAACACCGCCACCTGCTACCTTGCTCGCTTCCAGCGGATGGGAAATATACAATGGGCTCGTGATCAATAACCGCACATTCCGGTAGATGCCGCCGAAGTAATTGAAATCAAGCTTCGCTTGTGGCTTGCCAGGTGGCGTATGCGGGTCATCGGTATTGGAAACCCTTATGGCCAGGATATTCTGTCTGTCCCATTGCACAGCCTGGGTAATGTCTGCCACAAATCCCATATAGCCACCGGCGTGCGTAGTTATTTGCCTGCCGTTAAGAAACACCGTGCAATTAGTTTGTACGCCATCAAAGCAGATGCTGATCCTCTTTCCCCTGTCCGCCGGCGACAAACGAAAATAACGCCGGTACCAGCCAATGCCCTGGTACACCTGGTTACCGCCGTTGTGCTTTTTTTCAATACGCATCACGTGCGGAACACTGACTGCAAGCCAATCCTTATCATCCAGGCCCACATCTTCACCGTTCTTTACCTCTCCGCGGTGAAAGGCCCAGTGCGTATTGAAATCAAGTGTCTTGCGCGACTGCGCTATTGCATTGCTACCACACAGTAAAATGATGAAAAGAAAATATCTCATAGGCTAAACTAAAAAAACGAAGTCCCGCTTATCTTACAATTCGCGGGACTTCCTGTTAAATATGCTAGGTTCATCAATAACCCGGATTCTGCCCCAGGGTTTTATTCAGGTCTCTTTCTTTTTGTGGTACAGGCCAGAGGTAATCGCGGCCGGGGTTGAACAGTCTTGTTTCCACCTGAACATGATCTCCGGTGAGACTGAGTTTTCCGCTATTAGGATCTACGGTACCGAGGCGTGTGCCATACACTTCGCCATTCCTTACTGCCGGTCCTATCTGCCAGCGCTGTATATCAAACCAGCGGAGGCCTTCCAGCGCGAGTTCTACGCGGCGTTCGCGGCGTACCAGTGTGCGGAGCTTATCCTGACTGTTGTACACGGCTCTGTCAATAACGGGCATGCCTGCACGTTTTCTGACAGCGTCAATCGCATCATATACCGTGTTATCAATCACACCAGACTCTATCTGCGCCTCTGCATAGGTCAGCAGCACTTCTGCATACCTGATAACAATCATGTTCAACCCGGTATTCCACATATCCGGGAAATCAGAAAGATGAGAAGTGAACTTCTTTTCGATATAACCGGTAGGAGAGTTGTTATTGTTGTTGTAATAATCAGGACTGGAAGCATCAATGGAATTGTAGTATTTATCTTCATACTTCTGCCCGGGATAAACGATGCTGGCGGTAAGGCGCGGATCTCTGTTGGTGTACGGATCATCCGGATTATAACCGGATGCCGGATCGTCAATGGTTTTACCATTGGCCATTTCGTATGCATCCACCAGCGCCTGGGTAGGGCTCAGTGAAGACCAGCCGCCAAAGCCGGAAGAAGGCATGATGCCAATGTCGCCGTTAGGCAGATCGTTGGCTTTATACTGTACATCCAGGATCACTTCATCATTGTTTTCGAAAGCGATGCGGAACAGATCCGTGTAGCTGGGATAAAGAGAATACCCCAGGCCCATGATCTGTTTACAGTCTGCGATACAGGCTGCATAATTTTTATCGTACAGCTCAATCCTGGCTTTCAGTGAAAGTGTTGCACCTTTGGTGATGCGGCCTACGTCGCTGCCACTGTATTTTTCAGGCAGGTCAGCTGTAATAGCGGCCAGTTCATTTGTTACGAATTTACGGACGTCTTTGGCTGCTGTACTGCTCACTGCCTGCGCCTCTGCAGTAGTGAGCGATTTGGTTACTAGCGGCACATCGCCATATAGCTGCGACATGATGAAATACTGGTAAGCCCGGAGAAAACGGGCTTCTCCTTTGAAACGTTTTTTTAGCTGATCATCCATCTTCACCTGGTCGATGTTTGCAAGGAACCAGTTACATTTCTGAATGGTCGTATAATCCCATCTGTTCAGCACATTAGGGTCAGCGGGAGTGGCAGTGCCATTGCCGAGGTGCTGCAGCTTATCCCACATAAACTGGCTGTAAGTGTTATCACTTACGGCATCCATATAGAGGATATTTATATCGTTTTCCCAACCAGCGTAACAACCGTTGAGCGCTGCAGTAGCATCTTTTTCTGAAGACCAGAGCGATCCGTTACTGTAAGTATCCGTTGGTGTTTTAGCCAGGTAATCTTTCTGGCACGCCGTTGCCAGCAGAGAAGCGGAGAGAATGGTATATAATATTTTGTTTTTCATGTTGCTGATACTTGTCGGTTTAGAAAGTCACATTTACGCCCAGTGTATTGATCTTAACCTGCGGATAGTTATAGATACTGCCGCTGATAGATGCTTCCGGGTCCACCCATTTGTACAGGTGATCGAAGGTGAGGATGTTCTGCCCGCTGTAGTAGAACCGTACTTTGTTAAGGCCTATCCTGCTAACAAGTTTTTCCGGTAAAGAATAACCTATTTGCAGATTTTTGAGTCGCAGATAGGAGCCATCTTTTACCCAGAAGGAAGACGGTGTTGAAGTGGGATCATTTTGCGTGCCACTGTACCAGATGCGTGGCAGGGAAGCATTCGGGTGATCAGGCGTCCAGGTGTCCAGCAATGCTGTAGTGGGCCTGCCAACAGAAGTACCTACTGCGCCGAGCTTACCCCCATCGATGTATGTCTTAACACCAGCTGCACCCTGGAAGAAGAGACTCAGGTCAATGTTTTTCCAGTTTGCACTGAGGTTAAGGCCAAAGGTTACTTTCGGGAAGTAGTTACCGAGGTATTGCCTGTCGGCCGCATCTATTTTACCGTTACCATCAATATCGCGGTATTTCAGATCGCCGGGAGCCGTGTTGGCGCCCTGGATGGGAGATTTGCTGATCTCTTCTTTCGATTGGAAAATACCGTCTGCTATATAGCCGTACAGCGAGTTCACAGGATAACCTTCCTGTTGGAACGTATAGTTGGTAATGATAGGCCCTGTGCCATGAAGATCTGTTACTTCAGATTTGATAAATGCAGTATTGAAGCTGGCGCTGTAGGAGAAATCCCCTTTTCTGTCGTTATATCCGATAGCCAGTTCCCATCCCTTGTTTATTACAGTGCCTGCGTTCTGTACCGGTGCATTGAGGCCGTAAGTAGCTGCTGCCGGCACAGAGAGGAGGATATCGCTGGTTTTTTTGTGGAAGTAGTCGGCTGAGAAGCTGATCTTACCATCAAGGAAACCTGCATCTATACCAACGCCTGTCTCTGTAGTGGTTTCCCATTTGAGATTTTCATTGGCGCCGTTAACCGGGGCAAGACCCGGTGCGACAACCGGAGAAGTGCCGCCAAATACATAGTTCTGGCCGGAGCTGATGCTGGTGATGTATGGATAATACGGGAACGTAGGATATTTGGTGGCGTCATATGTTTTTACATATTGGTTGCCCAGCTGCCCCCATGATGCGCGCAGCTTCAGATTGGATACATATTTAGTTACACCGGAGAAGAAGTCCTCCTTGTCGATATTCCAGCCCGCAGAGAAGGAGGGGAATGTTCCCCATCTGTTGCTGGAGGAGAAACGGCTGGCGCCATCATAACGGAGGTTCGCTTCAAGCAGATACTTACCGTCAAAATCGTAGTTGATACGGCCAAAGTACGACTGGAGGCCCATTTCATAAGTGTAGCCGCTGGTAGTCTGTCCGTCGATGTAAGCGAGGTTCACATCTGTGAGCAGGTTATTGAGGAAGCCTTTGCGGTAGCCATCATCGAAGGTGCCTTTGGTGTGCTCCTGTGAGTAACCGCCAAGTATTTTGAAGTTGTGCCGGCCAAAGGACCTGGAATACTCCAGGAGTGCCTGCGGCGTAAGCGTATTGGTGAAGCTGTTTTCATCCTTTACGTTAGACGGACCCTGGTAAAATGATGGGCTGCCGTCAGGTGCATAGTACTGCTGATCTGCAGCGAATTTCTTATTGTGATTGATCTTCATGATATAGGCCAGGGATGGCTTGAAATGAAGGCCCTTAATAAGTTCCCAATCTGCGCCCACATTACCAACCAGGTCATAGTAAGCATATTGGTTCAGGCTATTGCCTTCCAGCCACGCCATAGGATTACCATCACCAATAGCCCCATAGTTGCCATTGGCATATTTGTATGGAACGCTGGAGGAGATGCGGTTGATCTGACGCACCAGCTGACTGAAATCCCCCGTGTATGGGTTGCTGGGCTCCTTAGTACCTGAAGACGTAAAGCCAATGTTGGCATTCACATGTAAGTTGCTCCGTACTTCAGTGGCAAGGTTGAGACGCGCTGTATAACGGTTGGCATTTGTTTTTTTCACCAGGCCATCCTGGTTGTATAAGCCAAGGGACAGATTGTACTGTGTCTTCTCTGTACCCCCCGAAAGGCCCAGGTAATGATTCTGCTGAATGCCGGTACCTTTATAGAACATACTCACCCAATCGGTGTTGGGATAGTTATATGGGTCAGAACCGTCTTTAAACTTCTGGATTTCTGCATCGGTGTAGCGTGGTGTTTTCCCTTCATTCACCCTCGCCTGATTAAACAGCTGCGCTGCCTGCCAGGAGGGGAGGAAGTCGGGTAATCCTGTGGGTTTTTGTTTACCTGCATATGCATTGTAAGTAACTTGTACACCGCCTTTTTTCCCTTGCTTGGTAGTCACCAGTATTACACCGTTAGCTGCACGGGAACCATAGATGGCCGCAGAGGCGGCATCTTTCAGAACCGACATGCTGGCCACATCATCCGGGTTGACGGTGTTCAGGCTACTGAGCGTAGCGATCACCCCGTCTATTACTACTACAGGATCAGCATTGTTGAGTGTACCAATACCACGGATACGTATCTTGGCGGCATCTGAGCCGGGTTGGCCGCTGGAGTTTGCGGTAACTGTCACGCCAGGCATGGTACCCTGTAATGCATTCCCCAGGCTCGTAGCGGGCCTGTTGGTCAGCTCCTTGCTGCCAATGCTGGAAACCGCGCCGGTGAGGTTCGCTTTCTTCTGTGTGCCATAGCCCACTACCACTAATTGTTTCAGCGCACTGACATCAGACTTCAGGCGGATATTGATCTTGCTTTGGCCAGCCACCGCTACCTCGATGCCTTCGTAGCCGATACTGGAAACCAGCAACACAGCTTTCTCATCTATGCCATTCAGCTGGAATGAGCCGTCAGCGCTGGTAATAGCTCCTTTGGCGGTATTACCCTTCACCACCACGGATACACCCGGAACAGGTGCACCGTTTTCGTCCGTGACCTTGCCGGAGATATTGATCTGCTGCCGCACGTCGGATGCCGCGCCCGGCACAGGTTTACTGCTGCGTGTAACAAAAATGGTATTACCCTGTATTTCAAATGACAACTGCTGATCGGTCAACACCATCTGCATCGCATTTTGCAGCGGGGTGTTTTTGAAATCAACAGAAACCGGATGGGTATCTTTCAAATCATCCTTGTCATAAAAGAAGGCATATCCCGTCTGTTCTTTGATCGCCCTGAAAACTTTATTCAGGCTGGCTGAGCGGGCCGACCAGGTGACGGTTTGTGCATGGGTGCCAGCACTTACCTGCATGGCAGCCACGAGTAGCATAAAAGCAGTTAGTTTCATCCCTAACAAGATTTTGGCGGGCACCCTTCTTCTGATCCAATAATCACGGGTACCGGAATTACAAATAGCCGATTGTTGCATACTTTTGCAATGTTTGGTTGGATTGATAAATATTGTTTACGGACACGTTTGCTGATTAAACCGAATGAAAGCCGGGGAAGGACGCCAATCTTTGACCCCGGTTTTTTCGTTTTAATCAGCATGGGAGAACTGCGCTGTCAGCTTACAGTTACTGAAATGTTCATTGTTCGTTTATTTTCTTATGTTCATAACTATGGCAGGATAACGATCCTGTTGCCGTTTTCGATCCTGTAATTTATCCTTGTTTTAGAGAGGCCCTTTAAGACCTGTGACAGCGTAAGGCTTCTGCCTATTTCCCCCGTGAAAGCACGTTTCGGAATATCGCCCTCATATTTTACCTCTATATTGTACCAGCGTGAAAGCTGACGCATAACAGTCTGTATATCTGCGTTGTCGAAAGAGAAGAAACCCTCCTTCCAGGCAATACTGGCGGCGGTGTTTATGTTATTGTGTACTTCAATGCCAGCATTGCCCTGCGCTACGCTTGCCTGCTGACCGGGAGTAAGAACGCGTTCATGTCTGCCGGCAATCACCTTAACAGCACCCTTGAGTAGGGTAGTATTGATCGTGGCTTCATCGTCGTAAGCATTCACATTGAAATGTGTACCAAGCACTTCTATCTGTGTGCCAGCTGCCTTTACCCGGAAAGGCTTGCCCGGTTGAGGTGCTACTTCGAAATAAGTTTCACCGGTAACGGTAACACTACGGTCACTGCCATTAAAGGAGGTGGGGTAAGTAATGGAGGAACCGGCGTTGAGCCATACAATCGTACCATCGGCCAGGGATAGCTTGTATTGTCCGCCCATAGGTGTTTTTAGCGTGTTCCAGCTGCTGGCGGTGGAATTATCTCCTGTATTGGCATATTGCAGCTGGCCATTGGCAGACTTGGTAACGCGCGCACTGCCTTGTTGCGCCAGCGTTCCATTGGCAGCACTGTCGAGCGATATCTGTGATCCGTCGCCCAACACCAGCACGGCCTTGTTGCCGCCGGGCGTAATATCCCTGACCGCATTTACTACCTGTATTGTTTGGTGTGGCGCCTTTGTACGTGGCTGAAGCAACCAGCGCCCGGCGCCAGCGAGCAGGACAACAGCCGCCGCTGCTGCAACCCATCTCCACGGCATAATACGACGAACCGGCGTTACATATTCCGGAACTTTATCTGCATGTAGGATGGCCTTGAGCGTGTGCTCCCAGTCGGTAGAATCATAATCCACACTGGTAACCAGTGCTTCTTGATGAAATGCATTCATCCGGTCAATGACCTCACCCGTCTCGTCTCCTTCAATCATGGAGAGTAGCTCTGCGTATTCTTCGGTGGTGGCGTGCAGTTTATGAGCCTGCTGTAACAGGTATGTCAGTCTTGCAAAATCCTGCAAATCCGTTGTTTTAAGCGTTGTAGATCCAGTTAATAATGTTCGCATGAGGCCTGGTTGTAAAAGGCCCCATAACTATACGTACCAGCTAATGGAGAAAAGTACCTATGCTCCCGAAAAAAAGTTTAATAATAAGCAGCGCCTGCTCCCAGTAATACCAGCGGCAACAGGATACCATGTCCGATCAGGTATTGGCGGATGGCTTTCCTGGAGCGTACAAGTGAATTTTTTACTGTTTGTTCTGACAGGGCGAGCCTGTTAGCAATTTCAGCTACTTTCAGGTCTGTTTCGCGGCTTAACAGATAGATCCGCTGCGCCTGAGGGGGCAGCAGGTGAATAGCTTGTTGTACAAGTGAAATAGTTTCCGAAAAATGAATATTCTCCTCTGTAAAATTAGAATAGTCGCCAACAGGTAACGCCTGGCTGATTTTTTCCTGCACACCCTGACGCTGCAGCCAGGTGTAACAACGGTGATAGACAATCTTAAATATCCAGTTGTGTGGCAATTCTACCGTGAGAAGCTTTTCGCGGCCCAGCCAGATACCCAGGAACACTTCCTGTATAATATCTTTTTCCGGCCCCTCCGTTTTAATAATGCGATGGATCAGTGGCTTTATTTGCGGTACATATAAATGAAACAGCTCTTCAAATGCCAGCTCACTGCCTCCGGCGATCTGTTGAAATAATACAATTAAATGTTCAGAATGATTGTTCATGACCTTCTCTACCCAGCTTCGCAAATTTACTCAAACATAGTGGTAATGGTTGGACCCCCAAAGCACTGTTTAGTATATTACATATCAGTAGTGCTGATGCAAAATACAAAAAAGGAAACAAATCTGTTAAGATACACTGCCTCCACCCTGCATATTTCTGCTCAATTGAATACTAAAGCAAAAGATACTGCAAAGAAAACATATGTTTTGGTCAAAAAAACATATAGTCTATGGCGGCACTGCAGACTAACTTCGCCATTTTTTAGTAGCCAACCGGAACTAATTCATCTTTATGTCAGTAAAAAAGATCCTGCATCACATACTTTTGAGTAGCCTACTCGCCATTTCATTTATTGGTTCTTCCACAGCCACCGGTATTATCAGGCGCTTTCCTCATCCCGGCAAAATACGCTATGATGGAGATTGCATGATCATTGATAATAAGCCAACATTCATTCTCAGTGCAGCTTTCCATTACTTCAGATGCCCGGAGGAATTATGGAGAGACCGTTTCCGCAAGATCAAAGCAGCCGGTTTCAATACGGTGGAAACTTATATTCCCTGGAACTGGCACGAACGCAAAGCGCCCGCATCTGTTACCGATCAATCAGGACTGGATTTCTCTGAGCTGAAAGCCTGGCTGAAAATGGCGCAGGAAGAATTCGGACTATATACAATCGTAAGACCCGGACCATTCATTTGCGCGGAATGGTCAGGAGGAGGATATCCCCGGTGGCTTGCGGCCTACAGCCCGGGGAAAGAAGGCTTCTGGCTCAGAAGCGCCGATCCGGAACATATCAAATGGTGTGTGCATTGGTTTGATGCCGCTTGTAAAGCGGTAGCGGGAGAACAGATCACGCGGAAGAAAAAAGGAGAGAAGGGAATCATTATGTTGCAGCTGGAGAACGAGTACGACTCACATGAAACCGGTAATAAGGCTGCTTTTCTGAAGGCGCTGTATCGTTCTGCGGTGAGGAACAGAATTGAAGTGCCGTTATTTACCTGTCTGACCAGTGAATGCAGGGGTAGTAAGGATACCGAATTGTCTGATGTATTCGATTGTGATAACTACTACACAGATGATAACGGCGCTGCGGGATGCGCATTCAGAATGGCAGATCTTAAGGCACGCCAACCCAATGCCCCCGGCTTTGTAACAGAGTTGCAGGGTGGCTGGTTTTCACTGGTTACACATAAACTGAGTGAAGAAAATTACTCCGATGCCACACACTTACAGGCAATCTCTCTTATGACATTACTGGGCGGCGGTACCGGCATGAACTACTACATGTTTGTGGGCGGCACGCACTTTGGTGGCTGGGGAGCCAGGGGAATGACCACAACATACGACTATAATGCAGCAATTGGAGAAGATGGTTCCTGTGGTCCTAAATACTATGTGGCTAAAGCAATGGCTGATTTTATAAAAAGGTATGAACAGCAGCTGCTGAGAGCAAAAGGAGGCCCCTGCCAGCTGACAGGCGTGCCCAAATCTATATCAGGAGGGGTGCGTATGGCGCCTGATGGTACCTGGTTTGTTTTCCTGTATAACAGCGACAGAACAGCTACGCTGAAAGGTAATGTGAATGTGATACCCGGAAAAGTAGCGCGACCAACAGACGCCGTATATAATATCGATCAGAACGGGCAACACGTCAGCATCAAATCACAGGCGGCGGCATCCGCAAAAGACAGCCTGAGTATACCCACTGTGGCGCTTGATTATGAACTGGCTCCCCTTACTGCAAAGGTACTGGTAATACCTCCGGGCGCTACAGCTGCTGAAGGAACATGGTATCCGCACCAACATACGCGGGTAACGCGCTATGCAGATTCGTCGTCAGTAGTCCGCATCGGCCAGGCGTTCACAACAACTGACCCCGTGAATACTGCACAGTGGAAGCCATTGATGCCGGGCCTGTCACTTACGCAACTTGGTATAAACGATTTCCGTTACAGCCTCTATCGCACCACATGCCTGCTTAACGATAAACAGGCGCAATCAGAAAAGTATTTGCTTTTTAATATGTTCACGCGGGATATCGTTACAGTAACGGTCAATGGAACTCCCGCCAGGCGGATCTTCCCGGAAAAAGCAGATGCGCAGTCATGGACAACCAGGGGATGCTTCGACCGTATCAGACCAGAAGAATTCGATAACCGGTTTGACGTAAGCGGCTTACTGCATCAGGGCAATAATGAGATCAACGTACTGTATGAAGATCTCGGACATGCACACGGCTATGTTCCAATGGAAGAACTGGCCGGTATACGTAAAGCCGGGCTATCTGTAACAGATACGGCATTGACACATCCTTTACAATGGCAGTATGCCGCAGATGTAGCTGGGATCACACAGGGTTACCATCTCCCTGGCTATAAAGCCACCGGCTGGAAGATCACAAAACTTGATGCCAGCATGCCTATTCCCAGGAAAGGGAATAATATCCAGCCAAAAGATACTATGCAGCAATTAATGACGTGGTACCGCGTTGAGTTCACCTTACCGGAAGGAATGACCAATGCTGCCTGGCAGGCAAGGATCAGTGCATCCGGAAATGGGTTTATGTGGTTGAACGGACATGATATAGGCCGCCACTGGGAAGCAGGCCCACAGCGGGAATTCTATCTCCCTGAATGCTGGCTTAAATTCGGTAAGCCCGGGAAGAATGTGTTGGTAATGGCACTACGTGAAACAAAGAATGGCGCTTTGCTCAAAGCACTGGAAATAGTGCCTTATATTACCCGCGCCACCTGACTATAGTAGTCCGGTAAATCCCACTGACCGGGATGGGCGCGTACTAAAAACCAGCTTCAAATTTATCAGCCATAGCTGCCCCAAAAACACAACGATGCTTCTGGGGCAGCCTTTTTTCGGGGCGGAGATGTATCGTCCGTCCGCTGAGTATAAACGGACTCGTTACATACCTGCTTACGCGTTACATGCCTTTTCCTGTAGCCAGGGAAAGCCACTTTACTGCCGTATCGCCACAGCGCGGGCGCCTGGCTACGACGCACCACAGATTTGCGCACGGGCTTTACTACTGTCGTCGGTTGACACATCTCCATCAGCTCCGTGACAATCACATCAGGAGACTTACCAGCCTTTAATGAAAGCAACGCCCTACCGGTCAGCTGCCGGTACAGGATGTGTTTTTTATACTGTTGAGGTAACTGGCGGTATACGCCGGAAGCCATCTTGGATGCGGTCGCCAGCAGCCCGGCATTCTCCATCGTTCTGCGGAACGCCGGATCTTTCTTCACCCTTTTGCCTGTGAGGGAACTCTTCAGGCGAATATAGTATCTCCCATGCATCTCGTAGATGCAAAGATTTTGAATAGTACCCATAAAGGCCGGCCTGACGCCTGCCGGTAAATCTATCTTTGCCATGGGATAAGGGTTTAAACAACAATGTCTTATCTAAATTTACAAATATTGTCTAAAGGCGCCAAGTATTTTAACCACAGGTTTCCTTCCCCTTCACCTTCGCTTGTCATTCGTTTCTCACAGGTATTAAAAGCGCACTACCCAACCTTAATACCGATAGCACCCCGCAGTGGTCGCTTCTGTAACCACCTGCTCATTTATTACCGCCAGCCGCTCAACCGTGTTTACGGCATGAGCTTCCTTTGCGGAACTTTGCAGAGACATTGAACCCCTGAATAAGTTAACCAAAACCATTCTTTCATTATTAAAACCTCAGCTAATGAAAAATTATACCCTTCTGAAAACTCTCATCAGCGGACTATATATGCCCTTCACCCTGGATGAAAGCGTTACTGCGGGTGTTTATATATACAACCTGGAAGTAGATGGAAAAGTGATGGAAAGCAGGAAGATGATCCTGACCAGGTAAGTCCATTGCATCAGGCCGCAGCAATTTTGTATGGCTAACTTTAATATTGGTAAATTAAAGTAAACAGAAAATGTTGTGAGTCCTATATACCGGAACTGTCTCCTTCTACTTTTGGGATTGGGATACTGGTTGTCTGCATCTCCCGCGGGCAGCCAGTATCCTGATAGTCTTATTCTCAGGAGGCTGGCAATGGAAGATGGCCTGCCCGATGCCCACATCACTTCACTGGCACAGGATACAAAAGGTTTCCTGTGGATAGGCACATTTAACGGGTTAAGCCGGTATGACGGCACCGCATTCAAAAACTTCTTTCATACCCGTCAAACCAACACACTCCCCGGCAACCAGATTGCCAATATCATCAACTACGACTCCAGCCATTTATTGATCGCCACCACCACCGGGCTAACCATGCTCGATACACACAGTCTTACATTCAAAACCTTACAGGTAAGCAGCTCACCCGTCATGTTCAGCCGCGACAATAGTTTCGGTTGTCTCGTAACAGACAGTGTTCATAACATTTGGGCAGGAACCCGGACCACGCTTTATTACCTGAGCCCCGACCTCAAAATACTAAAGACATTCAGAGGATTTAAAGAAAAGGATTATAACCTGTACCGCATGAACTATATAGGGAATGTTCAACTGTTGCCGGGAAACGAAGTGTTGATATGGAGTGAAAATGAGAAGACCGGTGCTCACGAATACTTTATATACTATTCACTTTCTGGTTCGTTGCAGCCATTAACACAACTACCACATCATCCGCTATATCCTTTAAGCCTGATGGTTACCGGTTATTGCAGCATCGATAAACAGGGAAATGTGCGTTTCATTAAACAGGGAACAGATAGCCTCGGCATGCTCGATATGAGCACAGGAAAGCTGCATTATACACGGATCGCGCTCAGTAATGGCATGATGCATACCAATACCGTCGATAACCGGGTGGTCAGCGCAGGTTACGAGACATATGCCTGTATCTTTAACATCGAAGGAATGGCCCTGCTGCCTGCTGCAATTGCAGCAGGCAGCACCGGGAAACTTATGCTGACAGGCTATTTAACAGACCGCGTAGTGACGGCTATTATGAAAGACAACACCGGCAATATCTGGATAGGGAGCAATAATGGTTTGTATAAAGCGGTTAACAGGTCAGGGAATGTGCAGTCTGTTTTTATTAAGCGGCCCAAGCATACACCCTGGAACCTCTGGAATGTTTCATTTATCAACGATGCAGTCTGGGTAAGCTCGGAACCTTACGGCTATTTAATATTTGACCGTCAGCTGCGCTTAAGGGATAACATATTGCTCAAAGGGGATCCGTTGCTGAATACGGCACTCAGTGTTTTAACTACCACCTCAAATGATACGCTGTGGCTCAATACGCAGGTAGGCGCCCGCTGGTATAACACCCGTACAAAACAAGCCGGATTGCTGCACATAAAAAGCAAACCCGCGGCAATGGACAACTGGATCATCACCACCGTATATAAAGACAGCAAAGCGCTCACCTGGATGGGTATCGGTTTCGGAAATGGTGTAGTGCAATATAACCCCGCCACCCGTTCCTTTATTCATTATCCTGCGAAAGAAGGAGAGAACCGTCTCCCGATCCGCTATCCGTTTGCCATCGCGGAAGACAATGAAAGTAACCTGTGGATGGGTAATCATGATGGAGCCGCCCTGGTATGCTGGAAAAGGAAAACAAATCGTTTCTCGACAATCCTGCCTGACTATTATGCAGTTTTTGATAATGCCCGCATAAATACGCTGCTATGCAACCGGAAAAAATTGCTATGGATAGGCACCGCTGATGGCCTCTTCTGTTACGATATTCCTGGTCGCCGGTTTACAAAATATGATATGACACAAGGGCTGCCATCAAATGTTATCAGCAGCATGGCGGAAGATAACAAAGGCCGTTTGTGGATCGGAACCAATAATGGGCTTTCCTGCTTTTCCCTTTCTTCAAAAAAGTACACCAACTTCCTGTACCCTGTTGTCTTGCCAGAGGCAAAGATCAATAATGTTGAATACGACAGCCTCTCCGGCAGGATTTTCTTTACAACAGATCATTATGTGAATACCTTTGATCCGGATTCCCTGTTGAATAGTACAGTGCCGCTTTCCATAAGTATCACCGGCATCAGCATCGGCAATAGAGAAAAGGCGCTCCAGCCGGTATATAATATCCCGTATTACCAGAACGACATCAGTATCAGTTATACAGCCGTCAATTTTGCGGATGGCCCTTTAAACCGCTACTATTACCGCTTGAATGATGAGGAGTGGATAAGCGTAGGTGCACAGCGGCAGATAAACTTTCACAACCTTCCGGCAGGAAGTTATTCCTTCGCATTAAAGGCAATGAGCAATGCCGGCGTGTGGAGTAATGAAGCAATGGTTACATTTATTATCAGCCCTCCCTGGTGGCGGCAGCTGTGGCTACAGGTAATCGTGGTGCTGGCATTGGCTGCCATGATTATTTTCCTGGTCAGAAGAAGGATCAGGCATATCCGGTTTATGGTGGATATGAAACAGAAAATAGTGGAGACAGAAATGAAGGCACTGAGGGCACAGATGAACCCGCATTTCATTTTCAATTGTATGAATAGTATCGATGGCCTCATACAAAGTAACGACCGGTATCATGCTACCGTGTACCTGAATAAATTTGCGAAGCTGCTTCGCAATGTACTGGACAGCTCCAAGCAGAATACGGTATTGCTGGAAAAGGACCTCGAGACATTGCAGTTATACATAGATCTGGAGCTACTGAGAAGCGACAATAATTTTACGGTCGCTATCAATACGGATGATTCGTTGTGGATGGATGACTACAAAGTACCTCCGCTGATAGTACAGCCCTATGTTGAAAATGCTATCGTGCATGGCATCAGAAGCCGCAGGGATAATGAGGGCCGGCTGGAAATCACTGTCACACGGCAGGAGGAATATATTGAGTACATCATTAAAGACAATGGGATGGGCTTCAATATCGTTAAAAACAAAATACCGCATCACGGACAATCATACGGTATGCAGATCAGCAGCGACCGCGTAAAATTCTTTAACCAGGAGGAGCATGCTTCTGTTACCGTAACTAACCTGGAACAGAATGGCCTGACAGTTGGCACAAGCGTGCAGGTGCTGCTGAAAATACAACCGTGACCACCTTGAAGCATTGTTTATCTCTCCATCTGCTCACTCATTCCCGTACATTGCTAACTGGCATTGCTTATACAATGCCGGTTGCCGGATCTTTGATACGGGTACTATATCCATATCGCTACTATACCTGTCCGCGGTCTTTCATTCATCAGCATAAGTAATGCAACGTTTCATTTTTAAATTAACTGTCCGATGAAAAAGTATAGTCTACTGCTGCGCTGTTGCTGCTGGAAACAATAGTAAATTAGAGAAGACGGCATGGTGTACAGGAGCTTTAAAAAAGTAATAATGCTGACAGCAATCATCATTGATGACGAACAGAGAGGCCGTGTTGCACTACGGGAGAAGCTGCATGAATACTGTCCCGGCGTAATAGTCACCGGAGAGGCAGCCAATGGTGCAGATGGGCTGAAACTCATCAGAGAACAAAAGCCGGCACTCGTTTTCCTCGACATCGAAATGCCGCGCATGAATGGCTTTGAGATGCTGCATCAGTTGCCCGGTAAGGATTTTCACCTCATCTTCACCACCGCCTACGATCAGTATGCAATAAAGGCCATAAAATATGCAGCGTTCGACTACCTCCTGAAACCGGTGGATATTGACGAATTAAGATCAGCTATCGATCGTGCACGCGCACAGTCTGAAAAGCATACAGAAAAGAAACTGGAGGTACTGCAACAGCACCTGCAACCTAAATCACCCCTTGGCAAAATAGCCATTCCCTCGCTGGAAGGACTGCTCTTCTTCAATACTTCCGATATAGTACATCTCGAAGCACAGAGCAACTACACGCTTATCTATTTCCACAACCATCCGAAACTGCTTGCCAGCAGAACGCTCAAAGATTTTGAAGAGCTGTTGCCCGCAAATATGTTCTTCCGTACACACCATTCACACATCATCAATCTCAGTTACATTAAGCGCTATATCAGGGGTGATGGCGGCCAGATAGAAATGCAGAACGGAAACTACGTGATGGTATCCCGGCGTAAGAAGGAGGAGTTCCTGAAAACATTCGGGGAGTGGAGGTGATAACGATTATACCTGTATAACAGTAAAGAGGTGATATAAGTAAAGCATTACACACCCGCTCTCCGGCAGGATGTGTAATGCTTTGTAACAAGAAGCCTGCAGGTTTTAGCCTGCAGGCAAACACCTGTATTTGATTCCGTTATTTCTTCAGTGACTTCGGAAAGGAAGCTTTAGCTCCTTTGTCCAGATTCTCCTTGATCTTCTCTTCGGTAAGAGGAACGCGGGTGAAAACATCTTTATTAACGAGTGTGGAGTGCCAGTCTTCACTGGGATCAGTTTCTTCCGTTAAGAGCCAGGTGGTTACAATGGTTTCTACGCCGTTGATAACCTGGTATTGTCCGCTCCAGCTAGTTACAGAATCAGAACTACCAGATGTGGTATTGTTCCATACAACCACAAAGCCTACTGATTGGCTGGCACCCTGGTCCGTATCTGCTAAGCCAACAAGGTCATATTTGCCTCCTGCATCTCCGACTGCAGTATCATAAATACCTGTAATCATTTTCCCTTTAACAGTAAGGCTCATGGTGGAGCCTTACTCGTTATACCAAATTCCGTTGAGGTTCATGTTAATGTGATTTGGGGGTAAAGAAATATGTTGTGCTTAGTTATTTAGAGGTTTTAATACAAAGGGATCGCCTGTAAGATAAAGGTATGGAAAAATAAAGAGATTATATGACTACGTTTATTCAACGGCATTTTCCGATGGAGGTGATATATAATAATCAGCCGCAGCTTGGATAAATGTAAAGGGGGTATTTTTCACGGGGTATGCTATTCCATTATGTTTCTATATTTGGGTGAAAGCAATACTTACATTTGTTGCTGATGATCACAAATCCTATGACAATGAGGCCAATGCTGTGATTCCCTTACCAGGCATTATAAACCAATGTTAGTTGCAAAACTATTTAACACCCTTAAACCCCTGGACTATTATGAACTTCGCGCCTGCTCTTACGAGCTTCACTCCTGATTCTACCCTTCAGCAGGTAGTACTCAAGAATTACGATATTGTTGTGGCCGTGACACAACTGGCAATTAACGAAACCATGGGAGAATACCTGAGTGCACAAACCCAGGATTTCTCCATTCTTGGCATCGCCGATGAAAACGGCCAGGTTACCTCGCTAACGACAGATCCGACAAAGTCAAACTGTTCATTGTCCGGCACGTTAGCGTTGGAAAAAGATCCGCAGACCCAGAAGTATATCAACCTGATAGATCTTAGCACAAGTAAAGGAAATCAGACGGTACAGTATAATCTGACTATGCAGAACGGAGACTTCAAGTTTGATGCTGCCGGGCTTAGTTATGAGAAAAAACAGGATGGCACTGCCGCCTGGATATTCCGGATGTTTGTAGATCTCTCGATGGAAAAAGTAGCCAAAAGTGATCTGCCGGATTCACTGAAAGCTGAATTGCAGAACGTGGATGAAAACATGTTCTCTATACAGCAATTGTACCTGGACCTGAATACAGCCGCACTCAATTCTATTGATGGCGTTGTATTCCCGGCACTCGTGGAAACGCCCGCCATGCAACTGCTCACATTGTACCTGGCGCAACAGCAGGCAACCAACAAACCCCTGTTTGGCGTAACAGTTACCTTTAGTAATCAGACAGTGGCAGCACCTACGCTTACCCCAACCTTCATCGACTTCTGCATTACGCCTTATACAGACAGCGACGGAAAAAACAGCAATCCCAATCTGGATACGCTGAACTACCTGATGATGGTGAATCACAACACGCCGCCTAAAGCCCCGCCTGCGGCCTTTAGCTTTAACTGGGTGACTGACGAGCAGATAAACGGCGTGATGGCCATCCGGGAAGACGAGTTCTCCGCCACCGTACTTAGTGAACTGAGCCCGTTGCTGAAGACTCTCTGCCCCGTAATGTACTGCAGGGCTGATGGTGATAAATCCCCTCCGGATGATACGATCATTCAGCTTAATCCGGGTACAGACCATTCGTTCAACAGTACTTACGATGCCAATAGCGGTCTGATAGGAAGCTATAGCTATAACACCTCCAATTCTGACGACGATCACGGCCATTGGTATGCGCCTTATACGCTTACTGTATCAGGCAACTTTTCTACAACCACTAACGTCTTTTTAAACTCCAATACGATTCAGCTGTCAGGTAATATGGTGGCCAGCGGGGATAGTGAATCTACCATCAACGGGAGTACTTCTGATGAAGAAATGCCGAATACTACTTATGGTTGGTCAGTAGATCTGGAGCTGTATTTTGATGCACAAAACAATGGTCAGCTTGATCTGAATATCACCAATCCTAATTTTGACAGCGATCCGGTAGTTGATAATCACGATCAGTCGTGGTGGCAGCAGTTTTTAAACGGCCTGAGTGGCTATATGCAATCTTATACAGAGAACCTCGGCAATTTACGCGGAACCGTTTCAGACAGTATAGAAGGCAATATATCGTCCAATCTGAGTACCATCCTTTCTACGGCCAATCATTTCATTTTCCCCGGTGCGAAGTCTTTCTCTTTTAAGAATCCGCAGTTCAGCAACAGCAGGGATCTCGTTTCAAACATCACTTATCTCAACCCCAACTCCTGACATATGAGCAAGATTGCAGTAGAAAGTGAGCTGATGAAGAATCAGAAAGCTGCAGCGATATTACCTGCACAGTCTTCTTTCGCCAGTCATCATTGTAGCGACGGTACCAGTATTTTCCTTGCCGTCAGCGATGCCGGTATTTTTAATCTCATCAAGGAGCAAAGCGGTCAGACCCTGGGCTGGAATGCCACAGATCTTTGTTCGGGATTATCAGCCTCTCATGACAACAAGGCTATCCAGGTAAAAACATTTTCCAGTCAGCAGAACTATACAGATGGCAGTATACACCTCGCTGTAGCGGTACTTGCAGAAGGTGACAGCAACACCTATCTGTATGTGGCCGCCGGCTTATCTAATACAGCAGATGCGGTATGGATGTCCGACTTTAGCCATATCGGCTGGGTGGCCCGTCCATATGATGATACAGCCCATCCGCTTTCGACGGTAACCATCACCAACGTATACCTCACGCCGCAGCAAAAAACAACCAGCGATGTACAGCTGGTATGCGAGGTAAATATCAACGATTCGTTGCAGAACTATACTGTCAGCCTGAGCGGAAGCAGCGCTTGGGCGCAACTACAGACCGCTGAGAACTTTGATACATTACTGGACAGCGCAATAGGCAAGGCAAGCGCTGCTGCATTTGCAGGATTGTATCAGCTTACAAGTATTCACGGAAGCGTCGGACTTAATTTTGTACCGCTTCAGTCTTTCTTCGGTCCGCCGACCATCATTAAAATGATCGCACCCGACGGTGCTACCAGGATCGCAACACTCACAGTAGATGATCACAATAACACCAACCTTTTCGTAGCGGCTAACGGTGCAATTTATCTGTTCACGCCATCGCAACAAAAAAACAATACCGGTGGGGTATCTATCCTTCAAAGCGATTTGATTACCGGCCTGACGGATTTCTATGCGCATCAGACGGACCAATATACTTTCCTTTGTGGCCTTGATCAACAAGGGCAGGTATTCTATACCAAATGTAACAAGGGCCAGGAAACAACCAGCGGAGCATGGTCAGCGCCCATCCCGATTCTGACGGGTACAGAACGGATCTCGTTTTACGTCAATCAGGCTACAAGCGGTATCATCATCTTTGCACATACTGCTGACCAAAACATTATCCAGCTCACCCAGGATACCACCACGAGTTTGTGGCAACAACGCAATATTCTTTTACCACCGCCAGATAACAACACGGTGGCGGAATACAACACCTATACCAGCCATATAACGCTGACAGATGAGAACAACTTGTCGCTGCCTTCCACATCGGTGACCATCACCTCTGTGAATCAGTGCAGTGTTTATATCAACAACGTTTATCATATTCTTTCGCCCAAAGTACCGGTAGTTGTTGAAGCTGATGCTACCGGTAATATCAGCATTATGCAGGAAACGCAGTCGCTCGAGGCTGTATGTTACAAGCTCGAACTGGGAACAACAAGTATCGACGTAAATCCAATGTCCAAACTGATCACTACTGTATCCGGCGTTAAGGATGGAGATCAGTTGGGCGATGTGCAGGTAGACAATGGAGACGGCACAACCAGGAAACTCATTGGTGATGACATCTCCTCGGATCAGCGGAATGCTTCAGCGCTCGCCTTGCAGAAGTTTGTGGCGGTTTCATCCTCGTTGCCAGCCAATGGCAGTGTAAAGGAAAGCTCGCCCGCTGCCGGGCTAAGATCCGCAACTGCGTTTCAGGCAAGACCAGACACTATCTGGGGCGTATCCTATAAAGATGGTTGCTACTACCATGAAGGGGAGGCCAGCATGGCATTTTTAGGGCTACGCGTGGAGGGTGACTCTCTTGCTTTGACCAATGCCGCCACACCACTCGGTGATGTATGGGATGCAATAGAGACAACAGCCGGCGATATGTGGAACTGGCTCAAACACGCCTATGAAGATGTGACGCAGTTCTTTGTAAATCTGGAGAATGATGCCTTTCATTTTTTCATTGAAATAAGAGGTAAGTTTTATCGGGCGGTAATAAAATGTATCGGTGATGTAATACATGCTGTTGAGTTTATTATGAACAAAATAGCGGTATTGATTGAAGACCTGATCATGTGGCTTGGTTTTCTCTTCGGCTGGAAAGATATTATCCGTACGCACAAGGTGCTGAAAAACGTTATTAAAATCTATCTGAGCAAGAGTATCAGCAACCTCGCCTCCTATGAAGGCCAGCTTAAGAAAGCCTTTACTGACATCGAAACATTTGTTGCGGATTGGGCGAATATCCCTGCCAATATTCCTCCTTCTCTGCGAGACAGCACACGTAACGGTACCGTTGCTACTACCAGTCAGACACCGGGAATAAATTCCCCGCAGAGCAACTGGGCTATGTCTCATACTAAAGATGGCGCTTCCTCAAGCACTTCAAATGCCAGTAACCCGGGCAATAGTACCGGTGATCTGCTGACGTCGCTGGTCAGTCTTCTGGAAAACGAAATGGCCATTTTTAAGGGGGCGTTCGACAGTATTAAGCAGGACTTAATCGACAAGATAGACCAGTTATCGTTAGGTGACATTATAAAAGCACTGGTAGGAATTATAGTTAATACCCTGCTGGAAAGCGTGGAGAACATCCTCGTTACATCCATCGAAGTACTGACTAAGCTGGCAGAAGGAATCCTGGACATACTGGATGCAAGCATAGATATCCCGATTGTTTCCTGGCTGTATAAACTCGTTACAGGCGATGATCTTAGCCTGCTGGACCTGGTATGCCTGATTGTGGCTATCCCTGTGACCATCTGTTATAAGATTATTGCAGGAGAAGCACCTTTCCCCGGTGACGATACAACCGATGCGCTTATTGATGCCCCTGACTTTGCAACACTGCAACGCATTTGTAATGGCACGCTCCACATGGCTACTTTAGAAACAGCTGATAATAGAACCGTGCTGGCTGCTGAAGAGAAAAGTAAAAGTATAAGTCAGAAATTTATACTGGCCGGTGGTATCTGTTCTGTGTTTGGCGCCATTGGTGTGTCGATATTCGGCCCATTGAAAGTGAAATATCCTGACAGCAAAGCATTTTCGTTACTAAATGGTCTTTCCTATTTACCCTATGCACTGCCTGATGTAGTGGGGCAGATTTCTGATTTGCAGGATAAGAAATGGTGGGCTATCACAAATCAGATCGTGGCGGATATATGTATCGTCAAGGCGATGATAGATATGTTTATGGGCATGAAGTCAGTGGACGAAGACGGAGAAGCGGAGGAGAGTAGTTGGAATGAATTCTCTCCCTGGTTTGATTTCGTGGCGAACCTTGTCTGGATGATACCGACGGTGGGAGCCCTCTCTGATAGTGAAAATCAGGATGCCGCAGGAGTACTGGATTGTTTTGGCAGCATTTGTTTTAGTTTCAGTGGTATGCTTTCCCCATATATCGCTGACAATAATGAACCAGATTCCTGGGCTTCTGCTGTGACCCTTAATGCGGCCTTCAATTTGGCATATGGCACCATGTCATGTGCGTCCGCAGTGCTTGACTATGAAAAAGATCAATAAGATTACCGGATTAAATGAATGCCCTGAGTAGACAAACCGTCATTCAGGGCTTTTTTATCTTTATATCTAACAATGGCAGGTACCCTGTTGTACCGGTGGGCACTTTACCGTTCCGAAACTGCAATATACACAACAGTCGCCGGCTTTGGGTTTGAGGCGCTGGTGGCAGCCTTCACATTCGTAGAAATACTGACAGGCGTCAGTGGGCATCGTTTCTTCTTTCTGATACCCGCAGCAGGGACAAGTAATTACTGACTTCAATTGTATATTTATCGTTGCCATCATGTTTTGTATACTGTTCCAAAAAGATACGCTACTTCCTGCATCTTATATCCACAACACGGTCCAGGGAAAATTTTCCCGCCCCGTTGATAAGCAACACCAGTAACATGATCAGGTAGTAGAGCGGTATTTCAAACCCATTGTTACCGGCTTCAAATCCGTTAGACCAATGTACGGTTTTAATGGCAACCAGCATCACAATCATAAGCGGGATGGAAATGATTCTGGTTCCAAGCCCCAACGTCAGCAACACCACACCGGCCGCTTCTGTAGATGCGGCGAGGTAGGCATTCAAAGCGGGCGCCGGGAACCCCATTCCCCTGAACCATTCAACAATACTGCTCATGTCAGACCACTTCATTTTTGCCGGGCCATAGAAGCCATAGGCCAGCACCAACCGGATCAGCAGTAGTGGAATATCTCTTAGTTTTTCCAGCATGCGCGTGGTGCTGTAATAGTATTGCAGGATCATTTTCATCATTGCTTCGGTATTTAATTACAAAGCATTCCTGAACCCCAGTATTAACCGGCTTTCCAGACTGCGTTGCAAAAAGGAACAGACCATTGCGGATATGCTTTCCTGCACAGGAATCTGTAGTGCTGCACAAACATCCGTGATTAACTCTTCCGCACGGCATGGCTTAACAGCCAGTTGCTCCAGGATATACACCAGCGCGGGCGACAGATCCATATATTCAACATTCCCCGTATCCGGCTTACGGAACATCACGAGGAAGTAATCTCCTTTTTCTTTCGCTGTTATTTGTCTGGCAGGCATCAGGTGCACGGGGTAATGGAAGTGTTGCAGGGCATATTCCGGATTCAGCACGAGCGGATCTGTCAGCACATCTCCGGAGAGGCTGAATGTTGCCGGTTTGTCTTCCATCATAAATAATTCTACTTCCAGCCATTCCAGCCACAACAGCTCTGTCAGGAAAGGGTATTTCGTCAGCAACGCATGTTCTGTTGTTGTAGTGTATTGGTATAACTCTTTCGGCATATACCAGACCTGTGGCGACTGGCAGGCATGGCTGGAGAAGAATTCCTGTACCAGCGCTTCCCATTCAGCAGCTGTAAGCACATCGTATGTCAGCGGATAGGCGGATTGCAGCATATCGTTAATAACATTATACACCAGCCTCCGGTAATGCCCTACATGTGCATCACGCACACCCGGAATAGGGTGGTAGTTGCCTGTGCGGCAATAACCGGCTAAGGCAGACTGGTAGCCCTGCGTGGTTTCATGGAGTAACGGCATATCTGTTCTCTTTTAAGCTATTTATCTTAATCGACTGTAATCGTTCCAGTTCCTGCTGCATTTCCTCCAGCTCAGGGATATTAAAGTCTCTTTCCAGCAGAACAGGCACGTCCCTGTTCAATCGCTGCATTGCATAGGCATACAGGTTGTAAACCGGATCAATAATGGGTTCTCCATGCGTGTCTATGATCAGGTCGTCCGCCACTTGTTCATGGCCAGCCATGTGAATGTACTGCACACGTTCCATCGGAAGCTTGTCAATAAAGGCCTGGGCGTCGTAGTGGTGATTGAAACTGTTTACATAGATATTATTGACATCCAGCAACAGATGGCAGTCGGCCGCTTCCAGGATGGCATTAATGAAGTCTATTTCGTCCAGCTCAGGGGCAACAGGTGTGTAGTAGCTGACAATCTCTATGGCGATCTTTTGTTCCAGAAAATCCTGTACCTGCCTGATACGCTTGCTTACGTGACTTACGGCATCAGACGTGAACGGGATGGGCAGTAAGTCATACAGATGTGCATTGTCGCATTTGGAATAGCTTAAATGCTCTGAATAGAGCTGTGCATTGGTTTCCCGCAGGAAGTGTTTTATTTTTCTGAGGAAGGAAAAGTCCAGTTCATCCGGGCTGCCCACGGAGAGGGAGAGGCCATGTGTATATAACGGGTACTGCTCTAGTGCCTGGTGGAAGATCTTTTTCCAGTAGCCGCCTATACCTATCCAATTCTCCGGCGCCACTTCGATAAATGCCGGACGAAGGACATGGCTTTGCAGGAATGTTTCCGCAAAATCTTTTCTGAAGCCTATGCCAACCATAGTACAATGTTTAAGGATGAGGGAAAGGCAGGCCATTCCCAGACCTGCCTTTAAGAAAGACAGGTTAGTTAGCAGGTTTACCTGCATGTTTTCCTTTAGTGCTGTCCTTCTTCATTCCTTTCTTGCCTCCTCCGCATTTACCTTCTCCACATTTACCGTCTTTGCCTTTCTTGGCCATGGCACTGTCTGATTTTCCTTTTTCACCACATTTCAATTCCAGGGCGGATGCGCTGGAATTATGTGCGAGCAGTTGAGTTCTTACTGTTTCCCCGGAACCCAGGTTCTGGAAGCGAAACAGTTCATGAGCGCTGGAATTCAGGCTGGCAGTGGCTAATAGAGCACCAGCGATGAGGGAGCCGGATAGCAGGCTTTTCTTTTTGTTGTCCATTGTTATCAAAATTTGGAGGTGAATAATTGACTTTACAGGAATAGTCGGTGGGAAGAAATTAATCTGACAATGACAGCTATTGTCTTGCTCTTTGTTCGTATTTATCCAGTCTTTTCTCTATGGAAAGCTTTAATCGTGCCTGCAAAATAACCTATTTTTCATAACCGGCCTGCTTAGGTAGGGGGATGAGATCGCTAAAAAGACAGACTTTAACAATACTATATAATAAACAACAGCGCCTTCCAGGAGGCGCTGTTGCTGACCGTTTCATTTTTTAATCCAACATTATTAACCAATAGAGCCTAGTCACAGGTGGCAGTGGTAGTGCATTGTGCAGGATTGTAAGTCCGGATGCAAGGCAAGGACCCACGTTGCATTACTACTTCTGCCTGATTGTTGTTCAGTTGGGCTATACTGATTTTATTCAGTTTCAGCTTTTTGTTCTGTTGCTTTTTCATAGCAGGTGTTTTATTTCGGCTAAAATAATCTGTCCGGCTTTCTTATGCCTTACCGGCATTAACTTCTTATACCAGGAAATTAGCTTGTTTGCGATGGGAAGAATATTTCGCCGGAGTGATGAAAATGCTTCCCCAGGCCATCACCCTGGGGAAGCTTGTGTTGAAGAGCTGATCGATTGTTATCATTTATTGAAAATGCGCATGAGTACCCGATTGGCTCACGCGCCGATGGCTCACGGGTAGCAGACAGCTGGTGAAGAACAATCCAGTGTGCAGCACATAGTGCATGCCTGGTATTGCGATGCACAAGGATCTGGCGGCAGTGTATTGGGGCCGGAAGGACCACCAGGTGCAGTGGCGCCTGAAATAGGACCGGTAGCAGTGCCTGCGCCGCCCATTATGGATGCTCCGCCTAAACGTGTAACTTTGATCATGCCCAGGCTTAACTTCTTAACTGATTTCTTTTTCATTTTAATGGATATTTGTTATTGATAATAAAACACGATAGCGGGTATACAATTATAAATTGCATCCGAATGTGCAATCCATAGTACATGCCTGGTATTGTGATGCGCAAGGATCCTGCGGCAGTGTATTAGGACCGGAAGGACCTATAGGGCCTGAAATAGGACGGCCCGCACCACCCATTACTGACTGTGCTCCGCTTAAACGTGTAACCTTGATCATGCCCAGGTTTAATTTCCTAACTGATTTCTTCTTCATTTTAATGGTTATTTATGGTTAAATATTACGATAACGGGTATACGATTTCATGCCGTAGATATTACAGCCGCATCTTTTGTTAAACAAATGAAAGACCGGGATCAGTCGCAGGGATAGCCCGCGCCACCGCATGAAATGGTAGTGTTACCGCCGCAACCGTCGCATACCTGGATAGAGGAGGTGGTGCGTCCTCCACCTTGAATGGCAGCCAGGTTTGATTGCAGTTTGGACAGTTTAATCTTTGTCAGACTCAGTTTTTTTGAAGCTTTCTTTTTCATAACTAATTGTTGTTTTTTTGAGTAAAAGAATGAACAGAGTTTCCGGCCCCGGGCAGGGCGGTGGTGATCGTGTTATAGCGTGGCACGTCCAGGCCATCACACAGCTATCGCGTGATAAGGTTATTTGTTTTTTTTGGCAGTGGAATTTCTACACGAAAACGTGGCTACATAAGCAGGTCTTCATGAATAAAACCGGTAAATTGATTAAAGAGGTTATAAGTGTGTTACATAGGTTTTCTCGCATGGTCAATTTATGACAGTACCCTTGCAGCTATTGAATTTATGCATGGCGCAACAGGATTCATGTCTGACATCAATTGCTGATACAAATATGATGCATTTAGTAAGTCAACGTTTGATATAAATTACCAGATAGTTAACGGATTTTATCCATTATGAGAATATTGATCAGGTTGATGTATTCTCCTTAGTTAAATTTTAATTCCCGCAAAAAACAGGAAATAAAGGATCTCAATTCGCATACATAATTGGCTCATAGTGTTCCCAGATCCCTGCCGCCCGGAAGAAGGTCAAGCAATGTACTGGTCATGATGGTTGTTGTACAGGCTATCAGTACCATCATGGTGAAAATCTCACCGGATATGATGCCCAGTGAGTAGCCAATGTTCAGTACTATCAATTCCATCAGGCCCCTGGCATTCATTAAGGTTCCGGCTGCAAATGATTGTTTCCAGCTTAATGAGGTAAAACGTGCAGCGAGCATACAGCCTATAAGCTTTCCCAGGATAGCGGCAAACAGCAGCACCAGGAATATGGACCAGTCGTGCAGGCTATGCAACAGTCCTATCTGGGTTTTCATTCCTGATAATACAAAGAAAACGGGCAATAGCAGCGTTTTGCTGACATCTTCCAGTCTTACTATAATACCTTGTTTCACATCTCCGGTGTCGGGAATGATAAGACCGGCCAGAAAGGCGCCGAAAAGATGATGTATCCCTATCAGTTCTGAGGTAAGACTTGACAGCAGCATCAACACCAATGGGAATAAAAATGAAATACCCGCTGTTTGTCCGCTATAAATATATAACTTCCTGATGCAGGGCTTCAGTATCAGCAACATTATCAACACATATATTAAAGTATACCCGATTGTTTGTAATCCGCTGGTAAACCCGGTTGCTGTCTTCAAGGCAACACCAACAGACAGTAAGCACCACGCCGTTACATCGTCAATAGCTGCGCAGATCAGTATAAGCGATCCGAAAACTGTATTAGTACCTTTCCTTTCCTGAATGATGCGGGCAAGTATCGGGAAAGAGGTGATGCTCATGGCAAGACCCATGAATATAGCAAACACATGAAAGGGTATGCCAGCCACCGCATACTGCGCTGCAAGGGCCCAGGCACACAATACGCCAAATGCAAATGGAAAAATGATCCCGGACTGACTGATAATGAGAGCAGTCTTTATACCTTTCGCTAATTTAAATTTCCCGGATTCAACTCCTACTGTAA
>NZ_DATLKJ010000212.1:0-68319 GCF_035538455.1 Chitinophaga sp. | reverse complement strand
TCAAGGAGCGATTTGACGTAGCCTTCGCCAGCGACACTGATGCCGATCGGCACGGAATCGTGAGGGACACCGGTAAAGTCTGGCTGCCCACTACCCGTATCTCTCCGGACAAGCTCACCATAGGTATGAACTATTCTCCATTGAAACAGTGGGACCTCGGTATATACTATATCTATTCCGGTACCCGTAAGCATTTTGATATGGTGAAGAAGAAATACAAGCTGGGAGAAGGCCCTATAGGTGATTTCCAGCTAGTGAACTTCTATACCAGTTACCGCTTCAATAAAAATGTCACCGTGCGCCTCGGTATTGATAACCTGCTCAATGCAGACTATTACCCGGTGATGTCTCAGGCCAATGTGCGCGAGAACTCCTATATCAAGGGAAGCGGCGCCCGATTTAACCTGGGGCTCAATTACAGACTGTGATTAGTATTGATTAGCGTGATTACCCTGATGAACGAGTAGTAGAAACAGAATAGGAATAAAAGCGAAAGACCCGTTTAGAATGGTTCTAAACGGGTCTTTCGCTTTTATTCTAATTATCTTCCTACGTAGTCTTCACTCATCAGGGCAATCACACTAATCAACAATAATCACAGTTACAGTTGCTCTTCGATGGAAGTATCGTATATTTTTTCCCAGTCAGCTACTTTACCCCAGTCTTCACCGCCTACTTTAATGTTTTCGCCGGCTACAACACCTACTTTCTCGTGGCGCACAGATACTTCGGACGCATCAACCAGGCTATGCATGAGCGCTTCGAACTTCTCTTTGTCTTCAGGTCTGATAGTAACAACTACACGGCTCTGGCTTTCACCAAACAGGTAAGCGTCTCTGCGGAACTTTTCATTGATCTGCAGCTCAAAGCCCAGGCCTTTAGGCATAGCACTTTCCAGCATGGTAATGAATAAACCGCCTTCGCTGATATCATGTGCAGACTGAATCAGACCTGCCTTATTGAGCTTTGCAATTGCCTGATGGAGGTGGAATTCCTCATCGAGGTTAAAGTGCGGAGCGGGGCTGTATTCGATACCGATTATTTTGTGCAGGTACTCAGAGCTGTTGATATCATTGCGGCTGCGGCCCAGCATATACACCAGGTGGCCTGTTTCTTTGAAGTCGAGCGTGATGCGCTGATCCAGGTTGTCCAGGATACCCACCATACCGATGGTTGGAGTAGGATAAACGGGACCGTCCGGAGACTGGTTGTAGAAGCTCACGTTACCACCGGTAACAGGTGTATTGAATTTGCGGCAGGCTTCACCCATACCCTGAACAGCGTGAACAAACTGGTAGTATACTTCAGGATCGTAAGGGTTACCGAAGTTGAGGCAGTTGGTGATAGCTACTGGTTCGCCACCGGAACATACGATGTTGCGGGCAGCTTCTGCTACAGCGATCTGACCACCTTTGTGAGGATCTGCAAAAACGTAGCGGCTGTTGCAGTCCGTAGTCATAGCCAGTGCTTTTCTGGTGCCTTTCACCAATACGATCGGAGCATCGCTGGGTGCGTTGGTGGTAGTGTTAGCCGTACCTACCATGCTGTCGTACTGGTTGTATATCCAGCGTTTGGACGCTATGTTGGGTAATGCTACCATTCTTTCCGCTACAAATTTCGGGTGTTCTGTATCGGAGATATTCTGAATATCAAATGCTTTTATTTTCTGGAAGTAGCCCGGCTCTGTGTAAGCGCGGTGATACTGTGGAGCGCCGCCACCCAGTACAAGGCTTTCAGCAGGAACGTCGGCTTCGAGTTCGCCGTTCATGTAGAATTTCAGGTTAGGCTCTTTCGTTACTTCACCGATCTGAACGCAGTGCAGATCCCATTTTTCGAAGATGTCGAGGATTTCTTTTTCGCGGCCTTTCTTCACAACGATAAGCATACGTTCCTGGCTTTCGCTGAGGAGCATTTCCCATGCTTTCATGTTCTCCTGGCGGGTAGGTACTTTTTCCAGCCAGATGTTCATGCCGTGTTCTCCTTTGGCGCTCATTTCAGCGGTGGAGCAGGTGATACCGGCGGCGCCCATATCCTGCATACCGATGATAGCATTGGTTTTGATGATCTCGAGGCAGGCTTCCAGCAGTTTCTTTTCCTGGAAGGGATCTCCTACCTGAACAGCAGGCAGATCTTCCACGCTGTCTTCTGTGATGTTGGCAGAAGCGAAGGAAGCACCACCGATACCATCTTTACCGGTAGCAGAACCTACAATGAAAACAGGGTTGCCTTCACCGTGCGAAGTAGCGGATACGGTCTGGCCAACTTTCACGATGCCAACGCTCATAGCGTTTACCAGCGGGTTGGTGCCGTAGCAGTCTTCGAAGTATGTTTCACCACCTACAGTAGGTACGCCGAAGCAGTTGCCATAGTGGCCGATGCCGTGTACGATACCTTTTACGAGGTGCTGTGTTTTTTTATCATTGATATTACCGAATCGCAGGGAGTTCATTGCTGCGATGGGGCGGGCGCCCATGGTAAAGATATCGCGGTGGATACCGCCCACGCCTGTTGCTGCACCCTGGAAAGGTTCGATAGCAGAAGGGTGGTTGTGGGACTCAATTTTAAATACTACTGCATAGCCATCGCCTATATCAACGAGGCCGGCATTTTCCTCACCAGCTTTTACCAGCAGCCTGTCTCCCTCACGGGGTAAGGATTTCAGCCACACGATAGAGTTCTTATACGAGCAATGTTCACTCCACATTACGGAGTACATACTCAGCTCAGTAAAATTTGGTGTGCGGCCTAAAATGGATTTAATTCGTTCAAACTCGTCAGCAGTAAGTCCCAGCTGTTCAGCAATTTCTACGGTGGTTTGCATGTATGTAAGTATAAAAAAACGAGTAATTAAAAAGAAGTGCAAACCTACATGATTTTCCTGCAAATGCCAAGAGATACAGGGTGGTATCCTGTTAAGGTCTAAATATCCTCACTAATTCATATTATTAATTTTTTAATTTATCAGTTTGTACATATCTCAATCACTTTTTTTTATCGAAATCATAAAAAAAGCAGGTTTTTAAACCACGAAATGTAATTTTTTGGTTAAATCGAACAATTTATTTGCATATACAGAAGGGGTTGCGTTCTTTTGTATTAAAATTAATTACAGCATGCAATCGTTACGTTTCACCGCGCTGGAAGGATTAGCTGGCGTAGACTCCAAACTTACCGAACATAATGGTAAAATAACAGAAGTATTTGGCAGCAATGTTTTTGCCGGAAGAATTGTAAGGGAATACCTGAGTGATGAGGCATACAAGAGCCTGATGAACTCTATTAAAAACGGCACCAAACTGGAACGCAAAATGGCGGAACAGATTGCCTCCGGTATGAAAGCCTGGGCAATGAAAAAGGGCGTAACTCACTATACGCACTGGTTTCAGCCGTTAACTGGTACTACCGCTGAAAAGCACGATTCATTCTTTACCCTGAAGAGCGATGGTTCCGCTCTGGAAACATTTGACGGCGATGCGCTGGTTCAACAGGAGCCTGATGCTTCCAGCTTCCCTAACGGCGGTCTGAGAGCGACTTTCGAAGCACGTGGTTACACAGCATGGGATCCTTCCTCCCCTGCATTTATCCTTGAGCAGGGATATGGTAAAACACTCTGCATCCCTACTATCTTCGTTTCTTACACAGGGGAATCTCTCGACTATAAAGCACCGTTGCTGAAAGCACTGGCAGCTATTGATAAAGCAGCAGTAGACGTATGCAACTATTTTGATAAAAATGTAACCAAGGTAACGCCTACTCTGGGTTGGGAACAGGAATACTTCCTGGTAGATGAAAATCTCGCCAATGCACGTCCTGACCTGATCATGACTGGCCGTACCGTCGTAGGTCATGCTCCTTCCAAAGGACAGCAGCTGGAAGACCACTACTTTGGTTCTATTCCTGAGCGTGCCTACGCTTACATGCGCGATTTCGAAGAAGAAGCTTACAAACTGGGTATTCCGTTGAGAACACGCCACAACGAAGTAGCTCCTTCTCAGTTCGAGTGCGCTCCGATATTTGAAGAAGTGAACATCGCAGTAGACCACAACTCTCTGCTGATGGACATCATGAATAAAGTGGGTAAACGCCACAAACTGAAAGTGCTGCTGCACGAGAAACCTTTTGCAGGCATCAACGGTTCCGGTAAACACAACAACTGGAGCATGGCCACCGATACCGGTGTAAACCTCCTCGCTCCCGGTAAAACGCCGAAGACCAACCTGATGTTCCTCACTTTCTTTGTGAACACCATCAAAGCAGTTCATGATTACGCTGACCTGCTGAGAGCTTCTATCGCTTCTCCCAGCAACGATTTCCGTCTGGGCGCCAACGAAGCTCCTCCTGCTATCATCTCCGTATTCTCCGGTAAATACCTGTACGAAGTATTGCAGGAAGTAAAAACCCGCGTAAACAACAAGTTCGACGAGCAGGACGAAGCAATCCTGAAACTGGATCTGCACCGTCATATTCCTGAGCTGATGCTGGATAATACCGACCGTAACCGTACCTCTCCTTTTGCTTTCACCGGCAACAAGTTTGAGTTCCGCGCCGTAGGTTCCTCTGCAAACTGCGCTTCAGCGATGACTGTTCTCAACACTATCGTGGCTAAAACACTGGCTGACTTTAAAGTAGAGGTGGATGGCCTGATCGAAAAAGGTGAGAAAAAAGAGATTGCAATTATGCAAACTCTTCGAAAATATATTGTAGATTCGGAAAAAGTATTGTTTGAAGGCGACGGTTACAGTGAAGAATGGGAAAAAGAAGCCGCTAAGAGAGGTCTGGAGAATATCAAAACCACTCCTAAAGCGCTCGACGCTCTGGTAACTCCAAAAGCTACCAAACTGTTTACAGAAACCGGCGTTTACAACGAAAAAGAACTGCATGCCCGTCACGAGATCCTGCTGGAAGACTACGTGAAGAAAGTGCAGATCGAAGCCCGCGTTATCGGCGATCTGGCCACCAATAATATTCTGCCGTCTGCCATCAGCTACCTCAATGAGCTGATCAGCAACATCCGCGGTCTGAAAGAAATTGGCCTCGGTGAAGATTCCGTTAAAGCGCAAAAACAAATCGCTACAAAAATATCTGAACATATTAATGTCATCAGTGAGAACGTACAGGCTATGATCGAGGCGCGTAAGGTAATCAACAAACTTACCGACAGCCGTCAGAAAGCCATCGACTACTGTGAAAAGATTAAGCCGTACTTTGATGTGATCCGTTATCACTCCGATAAACTGGAGTTCCTGGTGGATGACAAAAAATGGGCACTGCCCAAGTACAGAGAGCTGCTTTTCTTGCGATAAAACCGTAAGATTGTTTTGGTGTATGATTAGCCCCGGATTTTTATCCGGGGCTTTTTTATTCAAAAACTTATGGTTAGCTTTATTATATCCTCTTAACCGCTACACACCCCCTCTTACCCGAACCACCCACCTGTAACCGGCACCTACTATTACATCCCTGTGCTGTCATTATCCGTGTGTTTTTACTCAATATAACCAAACCAAAATTCCTCAATTATGAAGCAAAAACTGTTTTCCCTTGTTAGCCTGACTACTGTACTGTACCTCTATCTCAGCAGCTGTCTGAAGCCCGAACCAACAGTGATACAGCCTCCATCCACCGGCATGCTGAAGATCGTACAACTAAAGGGCACGCGTAGCGTCAATTCGCTTGATTCAATGCCCATTATCTATAACCAACACGGTAACCCCGTGAGTATTATGCCTACTCACGTGAGTACCGGTTACCCAGCTTACCTGTTTGGATATGACCGCCAAAACCGGCTGCTCACCTACATCGGCAGCTATATGAACAACAATTATTTTGAATCTGCTCATAAGTATGCGTATGACCAGCTTAACCGTGTGGTACTGGATTCCATGATGATATTTGGTACTTACTCCGATGATCTGCAGACAATCATCAAGGATCCACGGGGATTCCTTAAAGTAACCACCTATTCATACGATCACCTGAACAGGCTTATAAAAGCAGTAGAAGTGGGGCTTTCCTATGATATTGATACCACTACTATTTCCTATTCCTACAATACAGCCGGCAATGTCTGGAAAATACATACGGTATATGTATCACCCGCTTACCCGGAAAGAAACTCCATCTCAGACGCCTTCCCATCTTACGATAACAAAACAAACTATCACCAGCTTCACAAAGTATGGCAGGTCATCGACAGAGATTATAACCGGAATAATGTATATGGCGCCAATACCTACAACAGTCTTGGATTGCCGGTCAGCATAACGATTGACTACAAACAATACCGGCCGGTACTGGGTATTTCATTCGACAGCGTCGGTATCAGATATGGATTCTGACAAAAGAAAACCGCCTCTCCTGCAATGCGGGAGAGGCGGTCTGAAATATAGTATATCCGTTGCCGTTATACCAGCTTGAAAGTCTCTGTAAACTTGGTGGTAAAGTTACCTTTACGGAAGTTTTCATCACGCATCAGCTGCTGATGGAATGGAATGGTAGTTTTCACACCTTCGATCACGAACTCGCTCAGCGCGCGTTCCATCGTGTTGATGGCTTCTTCGCGGGTCTGCGCCATAGTGATGATCTTTGCTACCATTGAATCATAGAACGGAGGGATCACATAACCTGCGTAGATGTGTGAATCCACGCGTACGCCGTGTCCGCCAGGGATGTGCAGCGTAGTGATCTTACCGGGAGACGGACGGAAATCGTTGTAAGGATCTTCCGCATTGATACGGCACTCAATAGCATGCATCTGCGGCGTGTAGTTTTTACCGGAGATAGGAATACCGGCGGCGATCTTGATCTGCTCTTTTACGAGGTCGAAGTTGATCACTTCTTCGGTAACACCGTGTTCTACCTGGATACGGGTGTTCATTTCCATGAAGTAGAAATTGCGGTGTTTATCTACCAGGAACTCAATGGTTCCTACGCTTTCGTAGTTGATTGCACTGGCAGCGCGGATAGCCGCTTCACCCATTTTCTCACGCAGCTCAGGCGTCATGAATGGAGAAGGGGATTCCTCCACCAATTTCTGGTGACGACGCTGAATAGAACAGTCCCTCTCGCTGAGATGGCATACTTTTCCGTATTGGTCACCAGCTACCTGTATTTCAATGTGACGGGGCTCTTCCACGAATTTCTCCATGTAAATACCGTCGTTGTTGAATGCAGCGCGGGCTTCATTTTTAGCCATGTTATAGGCATTTTCCAGTTCGGCCTCTTCCCAAACCACGCGCATACCTTTACCACCACCACCGGCGGTAGCTTTGATAATAACAGGGTATCCCATGTTTTTGGCCAGGGATTTGCCCTCTTCCACACTCTGCAGCAGGCCTTCCGAACCGGGGATAACCGGTACGCCCGCAGCAATCATGGTTTCCTTGGCAGTCATCTTGTCTCCCATCTTACGGATCATCTCCGGTGTGGGGCCGATGAACTTAATACCATGTTCGCCGCAGATCTCCGCAAAACGCGCATTCTCAGCGAGGAAGCCATATCCGGGATGGATAGCGTCAGCATTGGTAATCTCCGCTGCTGCCATCAGGTGAGGGATGTTGAGGTATGACTCGCTGCTCTGTGGCTTACCGATACATACCGCTTCATCAGCGAATTTAACATGCAGACTATCTTTATCCGCAGTAGAATAAACTGCTACCGTTTTGATACCCATTTCCTTACAGGTGCGGATAATACGCAGGGCAATCTCTCCACGGTTGGCAATTAGTATTTTTTTAAACATTGTTTTCCTTTAAGTTGAGACAATAGCAGGTTAGTTTTAACACCGAGCCTTTAGAAGTTAGCCTTTAACTCACTGTTTTTGCTGGAGCTAAAGGCTAAGAACTAAAGGCTGAACGCTAATATCATGGTTCTACTAAAAACAAAGGTTGATCGTATTCCACCGGAGATGCATCATCTACAAGCACTTTCACGATCTTGCCGCTTACTTCACTTTCAATTTCATTGAAAAGCTTCATGGCTTCAATAATACAAACTACTTTTCCGGAAGAAACTTCGTCGCCCACGTTTACAAATGGCGCTTTATCTGGACCAGCACTACGATAGAAAGTACCGATCATTGGAGATTTGATAGTAATCAGATTGTCTGCTTTAGGAGCAGCGGGCGCCGCTGGTGCGGCTGGTGTAGCCGGAGTGGCTACAGGTGCCGCTACAGGAGCTGCAGCAGCTACCGTCTGGATGGGCGCAGTGGCCGCAGGAACAGCTATTACCTGTTGTACTTCGTTGTCTTTCTGTTTTATTGTAATCTTAAACTTGTCCTGCTCAATGCTCAGTTCGCTGATATTTGATTTGTTGATCATTTTTACCAGTTCCTGAATCTGTTTAAAGTCCATGTAGACAGTTTTTGGTTAGAAATTATTGTAAGTATATTCAGCAATTGTTGATTGCTTTATACCAACATGAGTTTTCGGCTCAATGTTACATCAGCATAAATGCAATAACAATACAGGCGCTTTAATATTATTTTACTCTTTCGATGTATTCGCCGGTTTTGGTGTTCACTCTGATCATCTCTCCTTCGTCAACAAACAGCGGAACCATTACTGTAGCACCAGTCTCAATAGTAGCGGGTTTCAGCGTACGGGTAGCGGTATCACCTTTAACACCTGGTTCAGAGTAAGTAACCAGTGCTACAATCTTATCAGGCAGTTCTACGGCCATGTATTGCTCAGTTTCCGTGTTGATCTGTACACTTACTTCCTGGCCTTCTTTCAGGAACTGAGGAGCGTCGATGCTCTGTTCTGGCATAGCAATCTGCTCGAAAGTTTCATTATCCATGAAGTTATAACCGGTATCATCCTTATATAAGTACTGGAACGCTTTCTTTTCAATGCGAACCGGGTAGATAGTATCTCCGGAGTTCCAGGTGTGCTCTATAGAACGGCTATTATCAACACCTTTCAATTTAGCCCAAACCTTTGCTGCAGCACGGGCGGTTTTGTTCTGACCAAACTCTACAACAGAATACAAACTGTTATCCAGTTTGATGATTAATCCTGTTCTGATATCTGCGGTTGTAGCCATAAGAAGCTTACTTTTATTTTAGGTTAAAAATTTATACGGATTGCAAAAGTAGAAATTTTTGCATATGAACAAGCAACTAATTCCCAAAATTAGACAGAATCATGCCTTTTCAACCCAATTTTCGTGTTTTTTCTCCAATTAATGACATTAATAGGGTAAATTGAACTTTAAATCTGAAATATATTTCTGAATATGCGTTACCTGATCTTAGCAATCATCAGTTTGCTACCCGTGCTATTAAAGGCTCAAAACAACAGTACCTCTGCTCCCAAACAAGCTCCTTATCTTCAGTACCCGATCATTCCGGCTTTCCCCATCACTCTCCCTGATGGTCATGTGATCACAAAAAATGATCTCCGTAAAAATGAGAAGACAATGGTGTTTGTTTTCAGCGTAGACTGTGATCATTGTAAACACCTGACGGAAGAAGTACTGAAGAACATCGATAAGTTTAAAAAAACACAAATCCTGATGGTCACTCCTTTTAAGCTGGAGCAGATGAAGGAATACTATAATCAGTATAAAATAAAAGACTATCCCAACATCATTATGGGCAGCGAGCCTACCCGTCAGATCATGTACTTCTATGATCTCCGTTATTTCCCGGGATTATATATCTATAATAAGAAACAACAGTTTGTAAAAGGCTTTGAAGGTACTGTAAAGCTCGATTCGCTGACCTATTATCTCAACAAATAATACCCGGTCTGCGCGCGTTTTATCTGCATCCTAATCATTACATTTGTTTAGTATAAATCATTCTTCACTTTTAAAGCTATAGACAAAATGAAAGTTACAGTAGTAGGGGCCGGAAATGTGGGTGCAACGTGCGCCAATGTGTTGGCCCACAGAGATTTTCTGAAGGAAGTGGTTTTATTGGATATTAAGGAAGGAACAGCCGAAGGAAAAGCCCTGGATACGTGGCAACAGGCTCCCATAGATTATTACAGCACCAAAACTACAGGTGTAACCAACGATTACGCCAGAACTGCCGGCAGTGATGTAGTGGTAATAACTTCAGGGCTTCCCCGCAAACCCGGGATGAGCCGCGATGACCTGATTTCCACCAATGCCAATATCGTAAAGTCAGTTACTGAAAATATCATCAAATATTCTCCGGAGGCTATCATCATTGTGGTGAGCAACCCACTGGATGTTATGACATATTGCGCCTATCTGACCGCCAAAAAGAACAGCAATAAAGTGTTTGGAATGGCCGGTATCCTGGATACAGCACGCTACCGCGCTTTCCTGGCCGACGAAATCGGATGCTCCCCCAAAGATATTCAAGCTATCCTGATGGGCGGACATGGCGATACGATGGTACCTCTTCCCCGTTATACTACTGTAGGCGGTATCCCGGTTACTGAACTGGTAGCTGCCGATAAACTGGAAGCAATCATTCAACGCACCAAAGTGGGTGGCGGCGAGATCGTGAACCTGCTCGGAACATCTGCATGGTACGCCCCCGGCGCAGCCGCAGCTCAGATGGTAGAAGCTATCGTGAAAGATGAAAAACGGATCTTCCCCGTGTGCGCATGGCTCACCGGCGAATACGGCCTGAAAGACATATACCTGGGTGTTCCCGTGGTATTGGGCAAAGAGGGCATCGAAAAAATCCTGGAACTGCAACTCAATGCTGACGAAAAGGAACTGTTAAATACATCCGCCAAGCATGTGAAAGAAGTAATGGATGTATTGGATAAAATGCAATCTGCAACTGCCTAACGTTAATGAATATATTATTGGGGCTGATCATAAAGCTGACGCTTGATCAGCCCTTTTTCGCCGAAACTGTACGCCGGCCCTGTCCGTAATACCGCCATCCGCACAGGAAATTCCGCCCTATATATAACTGTCACTACTGGTCTTTTATATTGAAAGATTCGTAATTTTGATTATAAGGTAATAGCAATGAAATAATTCTATTGCCAGTGCTAATTTGGTTAACAGCGTGCGTATGTCAAACCTGGAAAGACTTATAACACAAAGAAACTTTACAAACGAATATCACAGGGGACTGGTAAGTCTGATCTTTGTAGGAAACTGGATATCCAGCCGTCATCAACAGTTTTTCAAGCGGTATGATATCACTATGCAGCAATTCAATATCCTCCGCATACTCAGAGGCCAATATCCCAAAGCCGCCAGCATCAATACCCTGAAAGAAAGAATGTTGGACAAAATGAGCGATGTGTCCAGGCTGGTGGAGAGAATGCGCCTGGCCGGACTGGTAGAGCGCAAAAGCTGTGAAATGGACAGACGTGCGGTTGATGTACGCATCACCACGAAGGGTCTTGATCTGCTCACGGAGATCGATGGTGCTATCGTTCAGCTGGAAGACGCCTTTAAATCACTCAATGAAAAAGAGGTCAGCCAGCTGAATAAACTACTCGATAAAATGCTGGACAATTACCACTGATCTAAATGTTCTCCAGATAGTTCAGGTCTTTGCCAAATGTTTCCTCAATTTTCCAGGCAGTAATTAACGCGATTCCAATACATATTACCGCTACGATCGCTCCGCTCTGTAAAAATGTAAATTTCTTCTGCACCTGTACAAACAGCAGGGAGATCAATGGCAACATTCCCCTGGCAAAGTTTGGTACTGTTGTAGCAACCGTCGCCCGCAGGTTGGTACCGAAACTCTCTGCAGCAATGGTTACAAAGATGGCCCAGAAGCCAACGCTGAAGCCCATTGCAAAACATACTGCATAAAACAGCCATTTTTCAGCACCGTGCAGATTCAGGTAAACCGTTACCATTACACCGGTAAGCGCGAGGAACAATAACATTACCTTACGGCGGCTTCTCCATAGCTGGCTCACAAGCCCTGTGGTGAAGTCGCCCAGCGTAAGGCCCGCATAACAGAATGCAATGGCATCCCCCGGGTTAATAGTGCCATTGACATGCATTTCTATTGCAAACTTGTTGGAAAAAGCAATCAATATTCCTACTACAAACCACGTAGGAGCCCCCAGTAGCATGCATTTCAGATACCTTACAAAACGTCCTGAATCAGTGAATAATGCGAGGAAACTGCCTCTCGAAGTAGCGGTATTCTTCACAGCATTGAACATTTGCGACTCCATCACACTGATCCTCAGTATCAGCAAAGCCAGTCCGAGTCCGCCTCCTATGAAATAACATATCCTCCAGTCGCCCACCAGTTTGGCGATCAGGTTAGCAGCCACTGCGCCGGAAACGCCTACTGTAGCCACTATCATGGTACCGTAACCGCGCTTTTCCTTTGGCAGTATCTCAGACACCAGCGTAATACCCGCCCCCAGTTCGCCGGCCAACCCAAAGCCTGCAACAAAGCGCCACAGCAGGTATCCATTGATACTATGCACAAAACCATTCGCAATATTGGCAACGGAATAAATGAGAATAGAACCAAATAGTACACTCAGGCGGCCTTTCTTATCACCAACAATCCCCCACACAATACCACCTACCAGCAGCCCCACCATCTGAACATTAATCAGCAACAAACCAGCACCGGAATCAATTTCGCTTTGGGGCAATCCCAGTTCTTTCAGGCTGGGCACTCTCACAATAGTGAAAAGCAAAAGATCATAGATATCTACAAAATAGCCCAGGGAGGCCACTATCACCGCTATATTGAAAATAGAGACGGAACGGCTGTCGGTTTTCATAATAGTTTTTCTGGTTGATAAAATAATAACGTGAAATAAAATAAAAAAGGGCCATAATGGCCCTTTTTGCAAAAATTTATTTTTATAAGGTAGAATCAGTGATTTTAGATGATTCTGTCTCCTCTCCGGTATGCGGTGTGGATTTGACTTTTCCGCTGATCAGCTTGATGATAACCGGCAGCGTGGTGATCAACACTATAACAAGAATGATCAGCTCGAGGTGATTTTTAAGCGTGGGGAACAGTTTGTCGAGATAATGCCCTGCCAACATCATAGAGAACACCCATGCAAATGAACCGATGATATTGTACAACATGAATTTCTTACGATCCATCTGCACGATACCAGCAACGATAGGGGCAAACGTGCGGATAATAGGAAGGAAGCGCGCAAAGAAGATAGCCCCGCCGCCGTATTTCACGAAGAAATCGTGCGCCTGGTGCAAGTGTCTTTGTTTAAAGAAAAAGGTATCTTTCTTCTTAAACATTATCGGTCCAGACTTCAGACCGAACCAGAATCCCACCATATTCCCCAGTACACCGGCAATTGCGATCAACAACATAATCACCACAAATGGCACGTTGAAGAAACTACGGCAAAGATCTTCACTGTAGATGCCGGCTACAAACAGCAGGGAGTCGCCAGGAAGGAAGAAACCGATGAATAACCCGGTTTCTGCAAAAATGATTGCTAACAGCAAATACAGGCCCCCATGTTCAATAATCCATGATGGATTAATGAGGTGCTTAAAAAACTCTAAAATCTGGTCCATGCTTGAAACTCTTTCTGAATCGGTAAAATAAGAATTTATCTGTTATGTATTTGTTAAGTCAGACTTCAATGGACTCACCGGTTCCCAGTTTGTTCTCCCATTTGGAAACTACTGCGGTGGCCATTGCGTTACCGATCACGTTGGTAGCAGAGCGGCCCATATCCAACAGGTGATCCACACCCAGCAGGAGCAACAGGCCCGCTTCCGGAATATGGAACATAGATAGCGTGCCAGCAATTACCACCAGGGAAGCACGCGGTACGCCTGCAATTCCTTTACTGGTGATCATCAGTACCAGCAACATGGTGATCTGCTGATCAATATGAAGGTGCATGCCATAAGCCTGCGCAATAAACAGGCTGGCAAACGTCATATACATCATGGAACCATCCAGGTTAAAAGAATAACCCAGCGGTAATACAAAGCTTACAATGCGGTTATCACAGCCAAACCTTTCCAGTTCTGCCATTGTACGTGGGTAGGCAGCCTCACTGCTGGCCGTACCGAACGCCAGCAACAGCGGATCTTTAATGCCTGCCAGTAACCTGAACACAGGCTTGCCCAGAATCAACCACCCTACAAGCCCCAGCACGATCCATAAGCTGATCAGGCCTGCATAAAACTGTACAATGAACTTTCCATATGTGAGCAACACACCTGGACCTTTGGTGGCAATGATCGCGGCCATAGCCCCGAAAACTGCGAAAGGCGCGAAGTTCATGACAAAGCCTGTTACTTTCAGCATAATATGTGCAACACTATCCATCAGCTTTACCACAGGCAACGCTTTCTCTCCGATAGAAGCCGCTGCAACTCCAAAGAAAATAGCAAATATCACAATCTGAAGAATCTCATTATGTGCCATCGCATCTATAACACTGTCCGGCACCACGTGATGGAAAAACCCTTTCAGGGTCATATCCGCTTTGGCGATACCGGAAGATGCATGCGTATCCGGCAGGGGCAGATTGAGCGAAACACCCGGCTTCAGAATATTCACCAGCAATAGGCCCAGGAACAATGATACAAAGGTTGCACTGATAAACCACAGCATTGTCTTTCCGCCGATGCGGCCAACGGCCTTAATATCACCCATCTTGGCCACACCTACCACCAATGTGGAAAACACCAGCGGCGCAATAATCATTTTCACAAGACGAAGAAATATGTCTGTAAGAATAGAGATCTTATCAGCAAACCCCTGCTGAGTGTCGCTTACCTTTACACTCCCTGGAACATAGGTACCAGGAGTGGCGCCCGGAAGCATTTCGCCAGGAATATGGTAAGCGGAGTATACGCCGTATCCTACGCCGATACCCAATAACATGGCGATGAAAATAAATAACGTCAACAGGTTCGATGATTTCTTCATGCAGCTCTAGGTTGTTTTCTTCTTGTTTTTATATTAAAATAATCTGCGTTGCAACCATAAAAATTTCCCAAAAATAAGGTTCTGGCGGTACAATTCGGCTTTTGTACACAAAATAAAACTGGGGTTATTGATTTTAGATATTATATTTGACGATTAACATCTCGTTAGACGATCAACTAAAAAATCAACAAAAGCTAAACTACCTTAAAACATCAACCACCAATACCATTGCGTATGAGCAAACTTTTTGCTAAGAAACAACTCTCTGTATTATTGTCTGAAGCTGCCGACTCTGAGAAAGGACTTAAGCGTACACTTGGCGCAGGTTCACTGATAGCCCTGGGTATAGGCGCCATCATTGGTGCGGGTTTATTTGTAAGAACCGCTGCCGCAGCAGGCCAACATGCTGGACCGGCAGTAACTATCTCTTTTATCATCGCAGCTATAGGCTGCGCACTCGCCGGATTATGCTATGCAGAATTTGCATCCATGATACCTATTGCCGGTAGCGCCTATACATACTCCTATGCCACACTGGGAGAATTCATTGCCTGGATCATCGGATGGGACCTTGTGCTGGAATATGCGCTGGGAGCCGCTACTGTGGCTATCGGATGGTCTCAGTATCTCAACAAGCTACTAACTGCAGTTTTCCATATAACGATACCCTATGAGTGGTGTCACAGCCCGTTTGAAACATCCGATGCAGGTGTTCAGGGCATTATGAACATTCCTTCCCTCTTCATCCTGCTGGCACTTACTGTTCTCCTAATCAGAGGCACACAGGGTTCCGCGATTGTTAACAACATTATCGTAATCACCAAAGTGGCCATTGTGCTGATGTTCATCTTCCTTGGCTGGAAGTTCATAAACCCTGCTCATCACACTCCTTTCACCATCCCTGCTGATGCAGGATCTGTGAAAATGCATAACGGTCAGATCGTTGACTATTCTCATTTCTGGAATCATGGATGGGCGGGCGTACTGCGCGGTGCCGGCGTGGTATTCTTTGCTTTCATTGGCTTCGACGCCGTATCTACCGCTGCGCAGGAAACCAAGAATCCAAAAAAGAATATGCCTATCGGCATCCTGGTGTCTCTCGGTATCTGTACTTTGCTTTATATCCTCTTTTCATATGTACTTACGGGTATTGCCCCCTTCCAGGACTTCCTGAAAGCAGGCGGCGAAGCTTCTGTTGCTTATGCAATTGATACCTATATGCCTGGCTACCAGTGGTTGTCTCTTTTTATCACTGTGGCTATCCTGGCTGGTTTCTCTTCCGTAATCCTGGTGATGCTGCTGGGTCAGACAAGGGTGTTCTACTCTATGAGTAACGACGGACTGGTACCTGCAGTGTTCTCCAAATTGCATCCTAAATACCGCACTCCCTACCGCTCTCAGTGGATGTTTTTTGGATTTGTGTCTATCTTCGCGGCCTTCATCCCGGACAATGTGGTGGGTGAAATGACCAGTATCGGTACCCTCTTCGCATTTGTGCTGGTATGTGTTGGTGTGATAGTAATGCGTAAGAACAACCCGAATGCTCCACGGGAATTCAAAACACCCTGGGTACCGGTTGTTCCTATACTCGGCGCTGTTATCTGCCTCACCATGATCATCAGCCTTGGCGTCGAAAACTGGGCTCGTTTGTTCGTATGGCTGGGTATCGGTTTCATCGTCTACTTCGGCTACAGTGTAAAACACAGTAAAGCCCGTAAATTGTTAGAATAGTTTTTCTTAGTAATACACTGTCAAAGGTGAAAGGAGTGAGCCGGTAATCGTTCCCTCTTTTCACCTTTTGCTTTTCCATCACTTTTATTTAGCTTATTTTTGCACTCTCAAATAATAAAGTAACTGAAAATTATATACCGCTTACAATGGGAAGAATATTTGAAGTAAGAAAATCAACCATGTTTGCCCGCTGGGACAAAATGGCTAAAAATTTCTCCAGAATAGGTAAAGAAATAGCTATTGCCGTTAAGCAAGGTGGTCCTGATCCCGATAATAACCCCGCCCTGCGTCGCTGTGTCCAGAACGCCAAAGGTGTGAATATGCCTAAAGATCGCGTGGATGCAGCCATCAAACGTGCTATGGGTAAAGATAAAACCGATTATGAAGAAGCGGTATATGAAGGCTATGCCCCCCACGGTGTGGCAGTAATTGTTGATACAGCAACTGATAATACCACCAGAACCGTAGCCAACGTACGCATGCACTTCAATAAAGGCGGTGGAAGCCTTGGAACCAGTGGCTCTGTAGGTTTTCTGTTCAATCGCGTAGGTGAGTTTAAAGTAAAGAACGAAGGTCAGAACCTCGAGGAGCTGGAACTGGAACTGATAGACTTTGGTTTGGATGAAATCGGGGAAGACAGCGAAGGTAACATCATCGTCCGCGTAACTTTCACTGAATTCGGTAATATGTCGAAAGCGTTGGAAGATAAAGGCCTGGAAGTGATCAGCTCAGAGCTGAAGCGCATTCCTACCACTACCGTTGAACTGAATGAAGAACAGGCTAAAGAGGTACTGGAACTGATAGACCGCCTGGAACAGGACGACGACGTACAACAGGTATTCCATAATCTGAAGTAATTATTCAGATCCGGATCATAAAATTACGCCCCCGCTTCAATAGCGGGGGCGTTTTCATGGGATATGGTCCAGTTTACTTGGAAATTATACTATACTTTGGCAATTACATGTGTGCGGTCCAGCTCATTGATTACGAGCATCACGCCCTTGCCTTGAAATGATTCTATTCTGATAGCAGGATCTATAGAGATATGCTTACGCAATCTACTCAGGTATACGTCCATTACACGTCTTGCCAGGTAGCCTTCCTGGCCCCAGATACTAAGCTGTATCTGCTCCCTTTTCAACTTCTTATTGGAATTCTCACACAGAAAACGTAGTAACTCCGCCTCTCTTGGCGCTATGCGCGTGTATTCTTCCGAGTCTTTATGCCTAAGTTGCAGTTGCGAATAATCGAAGACAAGGTTACCGATTGTAAAAATGATACGCTTTTCGCTGCGCAGCAAACGGCTTCTGTTGATATACACTTCCACCCTGCTGATCAGCTCTTCAGTACTGAAAGGCTTTACCAGGTAGTCGTCTGCGCCGGCATCAAATCCGTCGAGCCTGTCCCTCTCCAGATAGCGGGAAGAGGTGAATACGATTGGGATGTTAAAATCAACCGCCCGTATATCTTCGGCCAAAGCAAAGCCATCTTTGCGCGGCATGATTATATCTAGTATACAGAGATCAAATATTGTTTCCTGGAATTTCTCCCATCCGATCTGTCCGTCGGGTGCATATACCACGTCGTAGTTAGCCCGTTCCAGTTGTCTTTTCAGCACTTTCGCAAAAAACTCATCATCCTCTACCAAAAGAATTCGTGATTTCATTATGGTTGATTTGAAAACAACAGAATAAAATATTGGCTTTATCCCTCTTTGATGAGGGTACTTTATACATTTAATCAAAATAAACAAATCATTGGCGTTGTGCCTTCATTCATTTTATTCATTCCTATATTGTTAACAAAATCACATATGAAATACACTGTATACCAATGGTAGTAAGATTTCTAGCGCACTACGTTGTTAATAACAGTGCCATTGAGGAACGTCTTTACGTTCTCTATAGCAGTCTGTTGCAGTCTTTTCCTGGCAGCTCTTGTAGCCCATGCTATGTGAGGCGTGATAATAGCATTGGGTGCCGTAAGCAACGGATTATTCTCTGCGGGAGGCTCGGCAGACAATACATCCAGTCCTGCGCCCGCAATCACACCTGCTTTCAGCGCTTCCGCAAGATCCTGTTCGCGTATCAGCGGTCCCCTGCTGGTGTTTATTAATAAAGCTGTCTTCTTCATCGTCCGCAGCAGATCTATATTTACAAACTCCCTGTTGTTGGTATTCAGCGGGCAATGCAAGGATACAATGTCTGCTTCCCTGAAACAGGTTGCAAGATCTACAAAAGTTACTCCTTCCATTTTGTCCCGTTCCGGGTGATGGTGATATGCAATCACTTTCATTCCGAAAGCAAGTGCAATACGCGCTACGGCTCTTCCTATCTCTCCCAGCCCTACAATACCCAATGTAAGCTGATCCAGCTCGATCAGCGCCGCTTTCCAATAACTAAAGTCCTTACACCTGCTCCACTCTCCTGCCCGTACACTGTCTGCATGTAACCCCGTGTGATTGCATAATTCCAGTACCAGGGCAAATGTTTGCTGTGCTACAGAAGCTGTACCATATGCAGGAACATTGGTAACTGGTATCCCTCTGGCTTTCGCAGCAGCGATGTCCACCACGTTATAGCCAGTGGCCATCACACCTATGTACTCCAGCTCTGGTAATTGCGCTATTGTTGTGGCACTTAGAATTGCTTTGTTGGTCAGCACGATCTGTGCTCCGGCTGCACGTGCTGCCACTTCATGCTCGGGTGTGCGGTCATATATCTTCACATTACCTATCGCTGTTAATGGCTCCCAATCGAGGTCTCCGGGATTCAAAGCATATCCGTCCAATACAACTATATTCTTCATCGGTTCGTATGGTTTAATTTGTCCCTCTAAAATTAGCCGATTAATTAATTAAATAATTATTAACTCATGCGTCAGCAGTTCATAACATCGGAAAATCCATACACCTTTGCAGCGCCATAATAGCACTACTAAGCCTGCAATAACTGCTTAATGTTAAAAAAGAGGCCACCGCATATGCAGATCTATGCATTTACGGTGGCCTCGCCTATTAAGCAAATAGTGTCTGTTATTCTTCCATCATCTCCACAACAATTTTCACAACATCTTCTGTGTTGGGCTTGGAGAAATAGTCTCCGTCGGAACCGTATGCCGGGCGATGTGCCTGTGCACTCAACGTACGGGGAGACACATCCAGCCAGCGGTAACCACCCTGCACTTCCATTACCTGCTGGAACATGTAAGCAGTGCCACCTCCCGGTACATCTTCATCAATGAAGAGAATACGGTTAGTCTTGCGCAGTGACTGTACAATGGTATGATTTATATCAAAAGGCAGTAAGGTCTGCACATCTATCAGTTCACAGGAAATACCCATCTCCTCCAGCGTTACCATGGCTTCCTCCACAATACGTGTCATAGAGCCATAAGTAACCAATGTAACATCGGTACCTTCCTTCAGTACTTCAGGAATACCCAGGGGCACGGTAAATGTTTCAAGATTGGCCGGCAGCTTTTCCTTGAGACGGTAGCCATTGAGCGACTCTATCACAATAGCCGGTTCATTGGCCTGAAGCAGCGTATTGTACATACCGGCTGCCTGCACCATATTTCGGGGTACACATACGTACATGCCGCGCAGGGAGCTGATGATCATGCCCATCGGAGACCCGCTGTGCCAGATACCTTCCAGGCGATGTCCGCGTGTGCGCACAATTATAGGACAGCACTGAATTCCTTTAGTGCGGTATTGCAGGGAGGCTACGTCATCAGATAATGGCTGAAGACCATATAGCAGGTAATCGAGGTATTGTATTTCCGCAATAGGCCTCAATCCCCTAAGTGCCATACCAATTCCCTGCCCCATGATCGTGAGCTCCCGTATACCGGTATCGGTTATACGATTTTGTCCGTGCTTCTGCTGAAGTCCGGCAAAGCCCTGGTTCACATCGCCAATCTTTCCCACATCTTCGCCAAAGGCAAAAACCCTGGGATTGTTGGTAAACAGTTGATCAAAATATTTATTCAGTATCTCGTAACCGTTGAGCGTAATGCCTTCCTCTTCGTAAACAGCAGGTACCACAGGTACATTGCCAACAGCATTTATGCCGGTAGCATAAAGGTTGGTATTATAGTTTTCTTTTTCTTCCTGTTGATACTTGTTGTAATACTCCTGCAAAGCCCGAATAGCAGGCTCTGATTTAATCGGCCTGTGCTTGAAGAGAATGGTGGCAGCTGCTTTAAGAATATCACGACGCTGCGGCTCACGATTAGACTGCAGCTCATTAATAACTTTGTTGATCTCCTGTACATCAGCGCCGGCAACTGTTGCAGTTTGTGCAGCTACAGCAGAAAAAGCCTGCACCTGTTCTCTGATAGGAGCGATATATTTTTCCCATGCAGACCTGCGAGCCTCTTGTGCGGTCACTTTGGCTGCGGCTTCTATTTCGTGAAGCGTATCTTCTTCACTCAATGCATTCTCAAGAATCCAGGAGCGCATCTTCAGGTTGCAGTCAAATTCTTTTTCCCAGGAAAGTCTTTCCTTGTTTTTGTAACGTTCGTGAGAACCGCTGGTGGAGTGACCCTGCGGCTGTGTGATCTCCTCTACATGAAACAGTGCAGGAACATGCGTTTCGCGTATTTTACGGATAGCGTTTTCAAACACCTCACACATGCCGGCATAATCCCAACCTTTTACATTATATATATCAAAGCCGTTGGTACCGTCGGTTTTACGGAAGCCTTCGAGTGCGGCACTGATAGAGTTTTTTGTTGTTTGATATTTACGAGGAACAGAAATACCATAGCCATCATCCCATACAAATACAGCCAGGGGCACCTGTAAAACACCTGCAGCATTCATGGTTTCCCAGAAATGTCCTTCCGACGTAGAGGCGTCACCGATAGTGGCGAAGCAGATTTCGTTACCGTTGTCTGACAGGTCTTTAAACTGGTGAAGTTCTTCCGTTTCACGGAACATCTTTGAAGCATAGGCAAGTCCCAGTGCTCGCGGCATCTGAGCCGCAGTAGGCGCCATATCTGCCGCAGTGTTTTTCATCTGCGCAAGATTAAGCCAGTTACCGTCTTTATCGAGATTAGGTGTTGCAAAGTGAGAGTTCATCTGACGGCCGCCGGAGAAAGGATCATGCTCCTGGTTGGGATCGGCATATAACTGAGAAAAGAACTGCTCAGGATTAGCAATACCAGTGGCAAATGCAATGGTCTGGTCACGGTAGTAACCGGAACGAAAATCCCCAGGCTTGAAGTACTTTGACATTGCGATCTGCGCTATTTCTTTACCATCTCCAAAAATGCCAAATTTTGCTTTCCCCGTAAGCACTTCCCTACGAGCCAGCAAACTCACCTCTCTGCTTATGCAGGCCAACCTGTAATCATTTAACACTTCCTTGCGGAATTCTTCGAATGACAACCGGCTTTCTATATTCATAGATAGTTCGTTATTTTCTATCATGTGCCTCATGGTTAAAGTACAAAAGTAAGGTTAATTATACAGTTGAAAAATGGCAGTCAGTCACCCTTTTAAAATAATCTGATTTATTTTAATAAGATTTTAATAAATTGTAAGGTAACTAATACTTTTTGGCCGTAAATTTGTTTACAGCAAGAAAGAAATTTATTTTTTTTAACCTAGCTTTTAAAAACCATCATATGAAAATGAGAAAGTTTATCTTATCCCTATTTGCGAGCATGTTGCTCACCACAGCGCTGTGGGCTCAGTCACAACCTAATCCAGCTGATTCTAAAGTTAAGTTTGCAAAAGAAACCGTTGATTTCGGAAAAACAGAGCTCAATAAACCAGTAACTGTTGATTTTGAATTTACTAACATTTCCAAAGAACCTGTTTTGATTGAAGCTGCCCGCGCAAGCTGTGGCTGCACTACACCTAAATGGACTCAGGAGCCTATTCTGCCTGGTAAAAAAGGTAAGATCACCGCAAGTTACAGTGCAAACGGTATGGGCCAGCAGAACAAAACCATCTGGGTTAAATTCAAAGGTGTTGATCAAGACAAAGAACTGCACCTGACTGGTACAGTTGGAAACAACTAAGACCGATTTATCTTACTTATATAAAACCTTGCAGCGTATGCTGCAAGGTTTTTTTGTTGCACCATGTAGTCCTATCTTTGCATCGCAAAAGAATCAAAACAATTTTATGCCTACTATCAGCCAGAGAGGCGTGCAAATGCCGCCCTCTCCCATAAGAAAACTAGTTCCTTTCGCAGAAGCAGCCAAGAAAAAAGGAAACCGGGTATATCACCTGAATATTGGTCAGCCTGATATTGAAACGCCCAAGCCTGTGCTGGATGCAGTGCGCCATTCCGACTTCAAAGTGCTGGAATACAGTCACAGTGCTGGTAATGAAAGTTACCGCCGGAAACTGGTGACCTATTACGAAAGATTCAATATCTCCTTAAATCATAACCAGATCATTGTTACCACTGGTGGCTCTGAAGCTATTCTCTTTGCACTTATGGCCTGCCTTGATCCGGGAGATGAAGTGATTATTCCTGAACCATTCTATGCCAATTACAATGGTTTTGCTGTGGAGGCAGAAGTGAAGATAAAGACCATTACGTCCAGCATAGAAACAGGATTCGCACTGCCTGCAATGGCGGATTTTGAAAAAGCAATCACTCCCCGTACCAGGGCTATCATGATCTGTAACCCGAATAACCCCACTGGTTATCTGTACAGCCACGAAGAAATGGAAGTATTGAAGCAGCTCTGTCTGAAGCACAACCTGTTCCTTTTCTCAGATGAAGCCTACCGCGAATTTTGCTACACCGGCCAGCATTTCTCTGCCATGAACCTGGAAGGAATGGAGCAGAACGTGATATTGATGGATACAATCTCCAAGCGTTACAGCGCATGTGGAGGCCGTATTGGTGCATTTGTAACAAAAAACCAGGAAGTGCTGGATGCAACGATGAAGTTTGCACAGGCTCGCCTCAGCCCTCCCTCTTTCGCACAAATTACCGGCGAAGCCGCAGTAGATTTGCCTGCTGATTACTTCGATGCTATAAAAGCCGAATACCAGAGCCGTCGTGATCTGCTCGTAAGCAGGCTGAATGCTATTCCGGGTGTGTTCTGTCCAAATCCAGGTGGTGCTTTCTATGCTATTGCACGACTGCCAATTGATGATTCAGATAAATTCTGCCAGTGGATACTGGAATCCTTTGAATATGAAAAACAGACGGTGATGATGGCGCCGGCTACCGGTTTTTATGCTACCCCTGGTTTAGGTAAGAATGAAGTCAGACTGGCTTATGTACTGAATACCGCTGATATCAGCCAGGCTATGGTATGTCTGGAAAAAGCGCTGGAAGTATATCCTGGCCGTGTAAAATAAAATTCACCATCGACAAAGAGATTAAATAATACATTATAAATAATTTTATATATCATATTTTAATCAAAAAGCCATTTTTTAAATGAACCATGTTGCTTTTTTGATATTTTATTTTGTATATTTGATTCAACAAATCGAACAAAGACGAAAATAAACAGAATATAAAAATATTTACATATACGATAGCTTGCAAAATCTAAACTTGTTTAAGAAAAATTTAACCTGTAGAATTTCGGAGAACGTGTTTTTGATGCGACCTTTGAATTGAATTTACAGGGATGATTTATCAGTCATCTGTAAAAAGTCTAAGAATAACTAAAACGTTTTAGCAAAATATCGTATTTTTGTATCAGTTTTTCATAACGTGGAATTTATAAAGGCAAACGGCTCTGATCACAGAGCCGTATTTTTTTGTTTATATCTCAGTATTTTCCTCTTCTAACGGTACATATTCCCCGCTCAGTTCACTTCACTCAAAATTTTCAGCAACTGATTTCACAATAACACATCTTTTTTTTATAATATTGTTATGTAATAAAACGGCGGAAAAGCTATCGCCTTGTTGCATAGCAATTTCGTTTGTTTTCATAACGTGGAATTTTAAAATGCAACGGTCCCGATTCCTCGGGACCGTCTCAGTTTATAAAACAGTATGTTGAAGCGATAATTATACGCCAGCCGGCTTATGTGCCTTGATCAATTCAAAAAAGTCATCAAACAGATAACGCGAATCATAAGGACCAGGTGTACTTTCCGGGTGATATTGCACCGAAAATGCCGGTTTATTTTTGATACGGATGCCTTCCACAGTGTTATCATTCAGGTTGATGTGCGTTACTTCCACATTTTCGCTGGCAGCAACTGCTGCTGCATCCACGGCGAATCCGTGGTTCTGTGTAGTGATTTCACATAAACCTGTCTTCAGGTTCTTCACCGGGTGATTCAAACCGCGATGACCGTGGTGCATTTTATAAGTAGGGATATCATTAGCCAGCGCCAGGAGCTGATGGCCGAGACAGATACCAAACATAGGCTTCTCTGCAGCCAGGATCTGCTTTACAGTATCAACAGCATACTTCAACGGTGCCGGATCACCAGGACCATTGGAAATAAAGTATGCATGGGGCTTGAATTCTTCGCATACCTCAAACTTAGTATCTGTAGGAAATACCTTCAGGTAAGCACCTTTTTCAGAAAGACATTTCAACATATTCCTTTTCACCCCATTATCCATTACTGCGATACGGATCTCGGCAGCCGGATCACCTACAAAATAGGCTTCCTGGGTAGATACTTCCTGGCTCAGCGCGAGCCCTTCCATAGAAGGCACCTTCGCAAGCTCTGCCTTCAGCTGCTCTACATCCAGTATTTCGGAAGAGATGATACAGTTCATGGCGCCCTTGCTACGGATATGAGATACCAGTGCACGGGTATCCACATCATAAATAGCTACCAGGTTATTGTCTGTCAGGAATTTCTCCAGTGACTCGTCCGCCATTTTCCTGGAGTAATTACGGGCAATGTTTTTAGCAATCAGACCACTGATCTTTACACTGTTGCTTTCTACGTCCTCTTTTTTGGTCCCGTAGTTCCCGATATAGCAGTTGTTCATGATAAGTACCTGTCCTTTGTAAGAAGGGTCAGTAAACACTTCCTGGTAACCCGTCATACCGGTATTGAAAGCCAATTCACCGGCGGCAGTGCCAATTTTTCCAAAAGCTTTTCCCTGAAAAACCGTACCGTCGTCTAACAGCAGTATGGCAGGTTGGATGGTTCTTGTCTGAGGCATTTCTGGTATCTGTTCTTGTTTAATATTTTAAAAAAAACCTTCAAGGGTTTGCAGCCCTGAAGGTTCGGATAAAAAACCGTGCAAAGTTATGAAATGCAACAGTTAAATACAGATTTTTTTTACCAGTCACCGCAGCTATTTAATTTTTACAGATTTCAATACCCTTCTGGCCACCTGTTGCCCGACTTCATCATCATCCCGGTAACTGATATAAATCTGCCAGCGGCTGCTTTCCCGTACCATCATCAGGTTACAGAAAGCAAGTTTGATGGCACCTTTATAAAGATAGCTACCTTCCTCTAATACCCCTTGCATACCGGAGATTAATACCGGCACTGATTTGCAATGAATGTCCGTTACTTCCCGGCTGTTCTGCAGGATGTGATGTGAGGCTTCCACAGCAGTAGCCAGGTTATTCGTTATATCCTGTCGATAGCTCCTCATATTTACAGTGATCAGAATACCGTTGCCGTCCTCATTCCGATAACTTTTAGCATACTCGGTCATGTTGGCTTCTTCTTTCTCAAGTGGCTGGTCGTGAATCCACAATTTCACCGGTGTGCTTATTTCCAGGGCCTGTCTGCCAATAGTTGCTGTGTGCCAGTTATTGTACAAATAGTTCTTGGGAGCCTTTGCATAAAAAAGCGAGTATACAGCACGTTTACCAAAAAGTGAACCAGCAGTAGCCATTAGTAGAATGACAATGGAAAAGAAGAGAATCAGCTTTCCCCGGTTGACGGGCTGGAATTGTCTTTTCATCCAGACAGCTGCTGCATTAGGTTTTTTCTCTTTAATGGAGATACCTACCACCTGTTGGTACTCCGCAAAGGATGCCAGCGGACTACGCAGACGCCATTCCATAAAATTATGCGGTAGCTTTTTACCGCAGGCGCTGCAAAAAGTGAGGTATTCAGATTTAATTGGGTTAGCGTGGGCACACCCATCACACACAAGGTATTTCATAGGAAGACAATTATAGGATCACAGCATAATATTACGAAATTTATACATTTAAATATATAAAAAAAGGACAACGCTTTGCGTTGTCCTTCCCTTGTATCGTAATCTCAGACTACTCTGCTGATTTTTCTTCAGTTGTTGTAGTGTCAGCAGCTTTAGCTTCATCAGCTCCAGCTTTTTTCTTGGCACCACCAGCACGACGGGTTTTCTTAGCAGGAGTTTTATCTGTAGATGTACCGTAGATTTCGTTGAAATCAACCAGTTCAATCAGTGCAACTTCTGCATTATCGCCCACACGTTTACCAAGTTTAATGATACGAGTGTAACCACCAGGGCGGTTAGCTATTTTCTCACTGATCACACCGAACAGTTCCTTGATAGCTTCTTTGTCCTGCAGGTAGCTGAACACGATCCTGCGGTTGTGAGTAGAATCGTTTTTACCTCTTGTGAGCAGCGGTTCAACATATACACGCAGAGCTTTCGCCTTAGCGAGAGTAGTGGTGATACGTTTGTGGCTGATCAATTCGCAAGCCAGATTAGACATCAAGGCTTGGCGGTGGGAAGCAGTTCTGCTTAATTTGTTTAATTTAACTCCGTGACGCATGACATTTGTTGTTTTACCCTTGCACCGTGTCAGGAATTGCAAGGTACTTATGATAAAAAATCAGGTTTTAGCAGCCAGCTAAACGCTGAAGGCTAAAACCTGTAAAAAATTATTCCTCTTCCAGTTTCAGTTTAGACAGATCCATACCGAAGTGCAGACCTCTTTCACCTAATACCTGTTCAATTTCGCTCAGGGACTTCTGACCGAAGTTTCTGAATTTCATCAGTTCTTCCTGTTCGTACTGTACCAGTTCGCTCAGGGAGTTGATTTTAGCGGCTTTCAGACAGTTGAATGCACGTACGCTGAGATCGAGATCTTCCAGCGGTGTTTTCAGTATCTTACGCAGCTGCAGTGTTTGTTCGTCTACCACATCTTCCTTCTCAGTGTCTTTGGTATCAAAGCTGATGTTCTCATCAGTGATGATCATCAGGTGCTGGATCAGGATACGGGAAGCCTGTTTAACAGCTTCTTCTGGATGTATAGTACCGTCTGTAACAACCTCCATGATGAGTTTCTCATAGTCGGTTTTTTGTTCCACACGGGTATTTTCTATGCTATACTTTACGTTTTTGATTGGAGTAAAGATAGAGTCAATGGCGATGTAGCCGAATACTGCATCCTTGGGTTTGTTTTCCTCTGCCGGAACATAACCACGGCCTTTACCGATAGTCAGTTCGATATCCAGCTTGGCTGAAGGGTCCAGGGTGCAGATCAACAGTTCAGGATTCATAATCTGGAAAGCACTGGTAGCTTTCTCGATCATGTCCGCACGGAATTCTGTTTTACCCTTGATGGACAATGTGATCTTTTCGTTCGTTACATCGCTTTCAGAGATCTTCTTGAAACGAACCTGTTTCAGATTCAGGATAATCTCAGTAACGTCTTCAGTAACACCTTTCAGTGTAGCGAATTCGTGATCAGCACCTTCAATCTTAATACCCACAATGGCATAGCCCTCCAAAGAAGACAACAGTACGCGACGCAACGCATTACCGATAGTCACAGCATAACCTGGTTCTAATGGACGGAATTCGAATTGAGCTTCAAAGTCAGTAGACTTCTGCAAAACGATCTTATCAGGTTTCTGGAAATTTAAAATTGCCATTGATATGATAGATTTATGAGTTTAAATATGAAGTTAGTGCACCACAATTGCGGTGCACTAATATTTATTACTTAGAGTACAATTCCACAATCAGTTGTTCCTTGATATTCTCAGGAACGCTCTCTCTCTCAGGATAAGCAATGAATACTCCTTTCAGTTCTTTCTCATTCCAATCGAGCCAGCTGAATTTAGGATTTTTTCCACGTATAACGCTGGTCAGTGCGGTATTGTTCGCAGTCCTGTTTTTCAGGCTGATAACATCACCTGGTTTCAGCTGATAAGAAGGAGTGTTAACCACGATACCGTTAACGGTGATGTGCTTGTGAGAAACCAGCTGACGGGCGGCAGGACGGGAAGGAGCGATACCCAGACGGAAAACCGTATTATCCAGACGGGCTTCCAGTAATTTGATCAATACCTCACCAGTAACGCCTTTTCTACGGTTAGCTTCGTCAAACAGGTTGCGGAACTGACGCTCCAGTACACCGTAAGTGTATTTTGCTTTCTGTTTTTCTCTCAGCTGCAGAGCGTATTCACCTAACTGTTTACGTTTGCGGTTCGCGCCGTGCTGACCCGGAGGGTTGCTGTTTTTACCTAAATACTTACCATTACCTAAAATGGGTTCGCCAAAAATTCTGGAAATCTTGGTCTTTGGGCCTGTATACCTTGCCATGATTGAAATTTACTTAGATTTTTTAGTTAATGATGTATGCTCTTCAAAAAATCTGAAAACCTGATCATACACCCAATTTATAAATAATATACTACAAATTCCAGATACCCGATTTCGCTCGAAATCAGGCATCTGGAAAATGTTATATAGAATTCCTATACTCTTCTTTTCTTAGGAGGACGACAACCGTTGTGTGGTAAAGGCGTAACGTCTTTAATCATGCTCACTTCGATTCCTGAGTTAGCGATAGCGCGGATAGCACTTTCGCGACCAGCACCGGGGCCTTTTACAAAAACATCTGCTCTTTTCAGACCGGCATCCATAGCAACTTTAGCAGCATCCTGTGCAGCCAGCTGAGCTGCATACGGAGTGTTCTTTTTAGAACCTCTGAAGCCCATTTTACCAGCAGAAGACCAGGAGATAACCTGACCATGCTTGTTGGTAATGCTCACGATGATATTGTTAAAGCTAGCGGAGATGTGTACATCGCCGTAGTTGTCTACTTTTACTACCCTTTTCTTATTAGCAGCAGTTTTTGTATTATTTGCTTTTGCCATAATTATTTAAATTCCAAATATGAAATTCCAGATCCCAAATTATCGACCATCACTGTCTTTGAAACCCCTCTGAATCGGAAAATGGGATTTCAACCTGGGATTTTATTTATTATTTCTTAGTTGCTTTTTTCTTACCAGCCACTGTCTTACGCTTACCTTTACGGGTACGGCTGTTGGTACGTGTACGCTGACCTCTAAGCGGTAAGCCTTTCCTGTGACGCAGACCGCGGTAGCAAGCGATATCCAGCAGACGCTTGATATTCATCTGTACTTCAGAACGCAGCTGACCCTCAACCTTAAACTCGCCGTTGATAATGTTACGGATGGCAGACTGTTCATCATCATTCCAATCCTTCACTTTCTTGCTAACATCAATTTCCGCCTTGTTCAGGATATATTGGGCGGTAGAACGGCCTATACCGAAGATATAGGTGAGGCCAATTTCTCCTCTTTTATTTTTAGGAAGATCTATACCGGCTATACGTGCCATATTTATATTTTAGATTTTATGATTCTGACTAAAAAATCAAATTCCGTTAAGGGGAACCGATTAACCCTGGCGCTGTTTGAAACGAGGGTTCTTTTTGTTGATTACCAACAAAACACCTTTCCTACGAACTATTTTACAATCCGCACTTCTTTTTTTGATTGCAGCTCTTACCTTCATGATTATTATTTTATAAAAGGTTATATTTTTTGTTAAGTTATACCAACCCTGCTTATCCCTGCCCCTCTTACTTGTATCTGAAAATTATACGGCCCCTTGACAGATCGTACGGGCTCATCTCCACTCCCACCTTATCTCCTGGCAGAATGCGTATGTAGTGCATTCTCATTTTTCCAGAAATGGTGGCCAGAATCTCATGCCCGTTTTCCAGTTTTACACGGAACATAGCGTTCGACAAGGCTTCTAATATAATTCCATCCTGTTTAATGAGTGCCTGTTTTGCCATAAAAATTTTTAGGACTGCAAAGATAGCATTTATCTTTTGAAATAGAAAAATTTCCCGTGATTATTATTATTATTGCCAGTTTTATGCTTCCTTACCCAATCTTTTCCTCCCTATCCACTCTAATATTATATAAATAATCTATCGATAACTTAATAATTTGTATTCAGTTCGGGATTATTCTTCTCTGCCTCTTCAATTCCTGTAAAAGAAGACAAAATATCTGCTTTTGCTTTTCCTACGGCAACTGTATGCTCATAATGCACGGAAGGACTCTTATCACGGCTGGCTACAGTCCATCCATCCTCCAGATACTCCACATCCTTTGAGCGCAAGTTAATCATTGGTTCAATAGCAATCACCAATCCTTCCTTCATCACCGGGCCACTACCTCTTTTACCATAGTTGGGAACCTGTGGGTCTTCATGCAGATGCCTGCCCAGGCCATGACCTACCAGCTCTCTTACCACACCATACCCGCGCTCCTTCTCAGTATACTCCTGGATAGCATAGGAAATATCACCAATACGGTTACCTACCACCGCTTTCTCAATGCCCTTATACAAAGCTGCCTTTGTTGCGCTCATGAGACGGCGTACATTCTCAGCCACATTGCCAATAGCAAAGGTGTAAGCACTATCAGCATGAAAACCGTTCATATAAACACCAACATCCACCGTGAGGATATCGCCGTCTTTCAGTACGTATTTGTTAGGAATACCATGCACCACTTCCTCATTCACAGAAATGCAACAGGCATTCGGAAATCCTTTATAGTTTTTGAAAGAAGGCGTTGCGCCATTCTCCACGATGAACTTGTCCGCCACTGCATCTACTTCCAGCGTGGTCATGCCCGGTTTCAGCGCTTTGGCTACTTCTGCCAATGCTGCGCTCAACAGCTGGGCACTCTTACGCATCAGCTCTATTTCTTCCTTCGTCTTATAATGAATCATTTCAAATCAGCTTTTAGCAGCAGGCCCCCTGTTCCGGGAAGGCCAGGAAAGGCCGCTCATAACTATAAAAGAAAGATAGCCACCAAAGCATGGGCTTTTGTGGCTATTTAATGTTTTTGCACACCAGAGCGGGCAATTACTTATGCATTAGCCGGTGCTGTTCTGCCTTTGATCCGGCCTGTGCTCATGAGACCATCGTAGTGGCGCATCAGCAGCTGACTTTCGATCTGTTGCAAAGTATCCAGGATAACACCTACCATGATCAGCAGAGAAGTACCACCGAAGAAAGTAGCAAAGTTACTGTTCACCTTGAAGGCAGCAGCCACGCCCGGAAGTATACCCACCAGCGCCAGGAAAAATGCCCCGGGCAGGGTGATACGGTCCATCACAGCGCCAATGTAATCAGCAGTGGATTTACCAGGCTTTACTCCGGGAATGAACCCGTTATTACGTTTCATTTCATCCGCCATCTGAGTCGGGTTGAAAATCAACGCAGTGTAAAAATATGTGAACACAATTACCAGTACCGCATAGATGAGGTTGTACCATCCATTGGTGTGATCACTGAAGATCCTGATAAAACCGGAAGCGCTTTCGGAAGAAGTAGCGAAACCGATCAGTGTTGCAGGAATAAACATGATAGCCTGGGCAAAGATAATAGGCATTACACCGGCTGCATTCACTTTGAGCGGAATGAACTGGCGTACACCACCATATTGTTTGTTGCCAACGATGCGTTTAGCATAGTTTACAGGTATTTTGCGTGTACCCTGAACCAGAAGGATCAAACCTACTGTAATCAGGATGAATACTGCGAGTTCAATCAGGAAGAGGATAGGCCCACCAGCACCAGCCACCTTACTGTAGAATTCCGCGATCAACGCCTGAGGCAGACGGGCAAGGATACCCATCATGATGATGATGGAAGTACCGTTACCAATTCCCTTATCTGTGATCTTCTCACCCAGCCACATTACAAACAGGGTACCTGCCGTAAGCACGATGGTGGTCGAAAGCCAGAAAAAGAAAGTACCGTATTCAGGGATAATAGCGCCACCGGATTGATTACGCAGGTAAGCCACGTAAGCACTTGCCTGGAAGCCAGTAACCACCACTGTAAGTATACGGGTATACTGGTTGATTTTCTTGCGGCCGCTTTCTCCTTCTTTCTGCAGTTTCTGGAAATAAGGCACTGCTATTGTCAATAACTGAATAGCAATTGATGCGGAAATGTAGGGCATGATACCCAGCGCAAAGATGGAGGCTCTTGAAAACGATCCACCTGCAAACATGTTAAACAGCCCCAAAATCCCCTGGTTAGAGTTTTTCTCAAAGTTGGACAGGGCGTTTGCATCAATTCCAGGTAAAGCTATATAGGATCCAACACGGTAAATGAGGACCAGGAGTAGGGTGGTTAAGATGCGATTACGCAGATCTTCAATACTCCAGATATTCTTAATCGTTTCGATAAATTTCTTCACAGGAAGATAAAGGTTTAATAGCGCTATTAAATATGAAAAGACGCACTACTCCGTAGGCGTCTCCTCAGTCGTAAAGTCTTATACCAGTTCTACTGACCCACCTGCTGTTTCGATGGCCTGTTTAGCTTTCTCACTGATAGCGTTCACTTTAACAGAAACCTTGCTCTTCAGTTCGCCGTTAGCCAGAACTTTAACTTTGGCGGTTCTGTTGATCAGGCCGTTCATGAACAGATTCTCCAGATTGAATTCCTGCAGACCGTATTTTTCAACTAAATGGTCCAGCTGGCCCAGGTTGAAGATTGTATATTCTTCCCGGTTATTATTTTTGAAGCCACGCTTAGGCATACGACGCTGAATTGGCATCTGGCCCCCTTCGAAACCTCTTTTGCTGGAGTAACCAGCACGCTGCTGGATACCTTTGTTACCTTTCGTAGAAGTTCCACCTTTACCGGAAGCCTCACCACGTCCAAGACGTTTTTCCTTATGTACAGCGCCTTTAGCAGGCTTTAATGAATGCAGATTCATGATTTAATTGTTTTTACTTACGCGGAAATTAACCGCTCGCATTTAATGTTAAAAATATCTTCAGTAAAGATACAAATGTAAATGTAAGATTATCAAAGGACAATCCCACAGCAGTGTTACTTAATTACTAAGCTTTCACTTCTTCTACCTTTACCAGGTGGTCTACTTTACGAACCATACCCAGGATCTGAGGAGTTGCTTCTACTTCAACAGTAGCGTGCATTTTAGTCAGCCCCAGCGCCTTTAAGGTCAGTTTCTGCCTTTCAGGACGGTCGATACCACTTTTCACTTGAGTGATCTTAATCTTTGCCATAAATCCCTATCCGCCGGAAAGCGGAGTAATTTAATTGTGAATGAATGAGTTTCAAAATCTCCCGGATAAATATTCCTGCCGGCAGTAATTCCTACAGAATTAACCGTTGAATACTTTCTTCAGAGATACGCTTCTGGTTCTTGCCACGTTGATTGGCTCACGCAGCATACCCAACGCTTTGAAAGTAGCTTTTACCACGTTATGCGGATTGGCAGAACCCAGGGATTTAGCCAGAACGTCTGTGATACCTGCACTTTCCAGAACCGCACGCATGGAACCACCGGCGATTACGCCCGTACCGTGTGCAGCTGGTTTGATCAATACTTTGGCAGCGCCTTCTTTAGCAAACTGATCGTGAGGGATAGTACCGTGCATTACCGGAATCTTGATCAGATTCTTCTTAGCATCGTCTATACCTTTAGTGATTGCTTGCTGTACTTCTTTAGCTTTGCCAAGACCGTGTCCTACCACACCGTTCTCATTACCTACAACAACCAGTGCGGAGAAACTGAATGTACGACCGCCTTTGGTAGTTTTGGTAACACGGTTGATCGCAACAACTTTCTCTTTCAGCTCCAGATCACCGGCCTTTACTTTATTGAATGAATTCTTTGCCATTTTATTTTATAAGAATTACTTGTTCAGAATTATAAAAATTCGGACCCCTGTGATTAGAACTGGAGACCACCTTCTCTTGCGCCGTCAGCTACGCTTTTAACGCGGCCATGGTATAAATAACCACTTCTGTCGAAAATGCAGCTGGTGATACCTAATGCAACTGCTTTCTTAGCAACTGCGTTACCAACCAGTTTGGATTTCTCAGATTTGGTTCCGGCCTGCGCTTTGATATCCTTATCACGGGAAGAAGCAGATGCCAGTGTCGTACCATTTGTATCGTCGATCAGTTGCACATAGATATCGCTGTTACTGCGAAATACAGATAACCTCGGTGCTTTTGCAGTACCGGAAATCTTTTTACGGATGCGGTAACGGATCTTCTGTCTCCTGTTAACTTTTGTGCTCATTTTTGAGTTTGTTTTATGATCCCGATGCTGCCGGGATACTGTTAAAATTAGCTAATCAGCGCCGGGCTGACTAGCTAATTAAAAATTTTTATTTACCAGCCGATTTACCAGCTTTCTTACGTACCACTTCATCACTGTAGCGAACACCTTTACCTTTGTAAGGCTCTGGTTTACGCAGGCTGCGGATCTTAGCAGCAACCTGACCCAGTAACTGGTTGTCGACACCTTCCAGCATGATCTTAGGGTTCTGACCTTTTTCTGTCAGTGTATTAACCTTCAGTTCTTTTGGAATTTCGATAACAATATTGTGAGAGTAACCCAGAGACAGATCCAGTAACTGACCGCTGTGAGCCGCTTTATAACCAACACCCACAAGTTCCAGCTGCTTCTTGAAGCCTTCTGTTACACCCAGAACCATATTAGCCAGCAATGCGCGGTATAAACCGTGCAGCGCTTTGTGACGGATCTGGTCAGTTGGGCGTACTACTGTTAAAACGCCGTCCTTCACCTCTACCTGAATATCCCTGTCGATGCTCTGTTTCAGCTCACCTTTAGGACCTTTTACGGTTACTTCATTGGCCGAGGAAACAGTAACTGTAACACCGCTAGCCAATTTAATAGGACTTCTACCTATACGTGACATAACTTCTGATTAAAGTTTATTGATGATATTGTTTACAGGTTATCCGTGTTCAGCGCCGTATAGAAAGCTTAATTGTCAGATAACCTCAAGACGAATAACTGGTCGGATAACAACCAGTTATTCAGAATATATTAATATACGTAGCAAACTACTTCGCCACCTACGTTCTGTGCTTTCGCTTCCTTATCGGTCATTACACCTTTGGAAGTAGAGATGATAGCCACGCCAAGGCCATTCTTCACACGCTTGAACTCTTCAGGCTTAGCGTACTGGCGAAGACCAGGACGGCTAATGCGCTGCAATTCCTTGATAGCGGGCTCTTTGGTCTGAGGGTCATACTTCAACGCAATTTTGATTACGCCTTGCTTGTTATCCTCTTCAAATTTGTATTTCAGGATATAACCTTTGTCGTACAGAATTTCTGTAATACGTTTTTTCAGCTTAGAAGCCGGAATTTCCACGATCCTGTGGGTGGCCATTTGCGCGTTCCGGATTCTGGTCAGGAAGTCTGCTATTGGATCAGTAACCATTGTTTGAAATAGTTTGATAATGTTTACAATGCGATATCCAATCGTAATAAGATGGGACTCAAATAACTTTCTTTCGGAGACCGGAATGCCGTTGAGCAGGTTCCGGGCCGACTCTTTTAATTACCAGCTGGCTTTAGTTACACCAGGGATTTTACCTGCGAGTGCCAGGTCGCGGAACATGTTCCTGCAAATACCGAAGTGACGCATGTAGCCTTTAGGACGACCGGTCAGCTGGCATCTGTTTTTCAGACGAACAGGAGAAGCGTTCTTAGGCAGTTTGTCCAGTGCAGTGTAATCACCGGCAGCTTTCAGGGTAGCACGCTTTTCAGCAAATTTGGCTACCATAGCTTCTCTTTTCCTTTGTCTGGCTTTTACGGATTCTTTTGCCATAATTATATTATCGTTTCGATTTACTGATTATCTTTTTTCATGTTCCTGAACGGCATGCCCATTTCTTTCAGCAGCTCGTAAGCTTCTTCGTTGGTTTTAGCCGTAGTAACGAAAGTGATATCCATACCGGACATTTTTGTTACTTTATCGATGTCGATTTCAGGGAAGATGATCTGTTCAGTGATACCCATGGTGTAGTTACCACGACCATCGAATGCTTTCTCGTTTACACCTTTGAAGTCGCGTACGCGAGGCAGGGAAACAGAAACCAGACGATCCAGGAAGTCATACATATTTGTACTGCGGAGAGTTACGCGAGCACCGATAGGCATGTTCTTTCTGAGTTTGAAGTTGGAGATATCCTTTTTAGACATAGTCGCGATAGCTTTCTGACCGGAGATACGGGTCATTTCGTCTACTGCGATATCCACCAGTTTCTTATCACCAACAGCACCGTTGATACCCTGGTTCAGGCATATCTTTACCAGGCGGGGAACCTGCATTACACTTTTGTAGTTGAATTTCTTCATCAGTGCAGCTGCAACTTCATCCTTGTATTTTTTCTGCAGTCTCGGAGTATATGTAGTGTTTGCCATTATTTAATTACCTCCCCTGATTTTTTAGCGATACGAATAGTTTTACCATTTTCTTTCTGTCTGCTTACTCTGGTAGGTTTACCAGCTTTAGCATCCCACAGCATCACGTTGGAGATCGCAATAGGCGCTTCCTGCTTTACAATACCACCTTTGGTATTCTGAGCAGTAGGCTTTGTATGCTTGGTAATAATGTTCACGCCTTCTACAAGAACACGGCCTTTCTCAGGATGAACTTCCAGCACTTTACGCGCTTTAGTCCTGTCCTTATCATCGCCGGCAATAACCGCCACCAGGTCGCCCTTCTTAATGTTGAATTTAGGCTTAAATCTAGTTTTCATTACTTTGATTTATTTATAAACGCCAAGCGAAACAGTTGTTTCGCTTGATTAATGTTTTTTCTCGTTTTGCAAACGGGCTGCAAAGATAAGAAATATTTACAAATTTTGGGATTTTGGTATTTTTTGGCACAAAATCCAAAAACTCCCTAAATCCCAAAATCGACAATATTTTATAACACCTCAGGAGCCAGGGAGATAATTTTCATATAGCCCTTGTCTCTCAGCTCACGTGCAACCGGACCGAAAATACGGGTACCGCGAGGTTCGTCTGAGTTGTTCAGCAGTACAACCGCGTTATCATCGAAACGGATATAAGAACCGTCTTTACGACGTAATTTGTTTTTGGTTCTTACGATTACGGCTTTAGTAACCATACCTTTCTTCGCGCCACCACCAGGAATTGCATCCTTTACAGTAACCACGATCTTGTCGCCTACTTTAGCGTAGTCCTGGCCGGAGTTACCCAATACACGGATGCAAAGTACTTCCTTGGCACCACTGTTATCAGCTACGCTCAGCCTTGATTCTTGTTGTATCATCGTAATGAGATTTGAGTTTGTTTAGTCAGCGGCTGGAACCAGGATTGCCGGCTGCAGCTTGAAACAAATAAAAAATTATTTTACTTTTTCGATTATTTCTACCAATCTCCAGCATTTGTTCTTGCTCAGAGGGCGGATTTCCGCGATTTTCACGGTATCGCCGATGCTGCACTCGTTTTTCTCGTCGTGCGCCATGAATTTGGTAGTTTTTTTAACGAATTTACCATAGATCGGGTGTTTCACTTTACGCTCCACCTTTACAGTAATGGTTTTATCCATTTTGTTGCTGGAAACCACACCTATCCTGGATTTTCTTAATTTTCTTTCGGTCGTCATTGTTGAAAGTATTTTACCCTCTTTAACGGAGGTCTGAAATTTTTATACTAATGCTTAGAAGCCCAGTTGTTTCCTGCGCAGTTCAGTTTGCATACGTGCAATATCGCGTCTTACAGAGCGGATGCTCATGGGATTCTCGATAGGCGTGATTGCATGACTGAATGTCATCTTCTTCAGACGCAGTTGCTCAGCGGAGATTTTCTCCTGGAGTTCCTGTTCGTTCAGGCCTTTCAGATCCAGCTTTTCTTTTGCCATTTGTATTTAATTTGGATCGGTAAGCTACCATGGTAGCTGCCCGGATTTATAGTTGTTATAATGTACCTGTAATTAAGCAACGTAGTCGCGGCTGGTTACAAATTTTACTTTGATGGGCAGTTTCTGCGCTGCGAGTTCCATTGCTTCTTTCGCTACCTGTAAAGGAACGCCGTCTGCCTCAAATAAAATCCTACCTGGTTTAACTACTGCTGCCCAATGGTCAGGAGCACCTTTACCTTTACCCATCCTCACTTCCAAAGGCTTAGCTGTGATAGGTTTGTCAGGGAATATGCGGATCCACACGTTACCTTCACGTTTCATATGCCTTGTCAGGGCCACACGGGCAGCTTCGATCTGCCTGTCAGTGATCCACTTAGGTTCTAATGCTTTAAGACCGAATGTACCAAAGGAGAGGGTAGCGCCTCTTTTAGCGTTCCCTTTGATGCGGCCTTTGTGCATCTTCCTGTGTTTCGTTCTTTTTGGCTGTAACATCGTCTATTTTGTTAATGTTAATAGTAATTGTTAATGATTGCTTCAGGCGCAGGGATTATCTGCGACCACCGCCACGGTTATCACCGCCTCTTCTTTCACCACCACGTTCTCTGCGTTCGCCATGATCGCGACGTTCGCCACCATGTCCATGTTCACGGCCACCGCCACGGTTATCACCTTCTTTGCCGGTTAATACGTTAGGGTTCAGATCACGTTTACCCAGTACTTCACCTTTACAGATCCATACTTTGATACCGATCTTACCATAAACAGTTTAAGCAAACAGAGAAGCGTAATCAATATCCATACGGTAAGTATGCAAAGGAACACGGCCCTGTTTCATTTCTTCCGCACGCGCAATTTCAGCACCACCCAGACGACCGCTCACTTTAATCTTGATACCTTCAGCACCCATTCTCAGTGCAGTAGCAATAGCCATTTTGATAGCGCGTTTGTAGTTGATACGGCTCTCAATTTGTTTGGCGATTGTTTCAGCAACGATGTTAGCATCCATTTCAGGACGGCGGATTTCCAGAATGTTGATCTGAACATCTTCCTTACCTGTCAGTTTCTTCAGCTCTTCCTTGATGCGGTCAACTTCGTTACCACCTTTACCTATGATGATACCAGGTTTAGAAGTATGAACAGTGATAATCAACTTACCTAAAGTTCTTTCGATCACAACTCTTGAGATACCGCCTTTATTGATACGGGCGTTCAGATAAGTTCTGATCTTGTTATCTTCGATCAGTTTGGTAGCAAAATCTTTCTTGCTGCCATACCAATTAGAGTCCCATCCTCTGATGATACCTAACCTGTTACCAATAGGATTTGTTTTCTGACCCATGTTCTGGTTATTTGTCTATTAGTTTAATAGTTTTAATTTCTACTGTGCATTTTTTGCATCCACCACAATCGTAACGTGATTACTTCTCTTGCGGATACGGTAACCCCTTCCCTGTGGAGCCGGACGCATTCTTTTCAGTGTGCGGCCGCCATCAACAAAAATGGTTTTTACAATCAGGTTAGCGTCTTCTACCCTGGCACCTTCGTTCTTCACTTTCCAGTTTGCGATAGCAGATACCAACAGTTTTTCTAAAGGTACGCTTGGGTGCTTTGGATGGAATTTCAAAATATTCAAAGCCTTCTCCACATCCAGACCACGGATTAAGTCTGCCAGCAAACGCATTTTGCGGGTAGATGTAGGATTATTATTCAGCTTAGCTACTGCTTCCATTGTTATTAATTTCTTTTATTATTTAGTGTCTGACGTCTGGAGTTTGAGATCATGGCTTGAACCTGTCTTCAAACCTCAAACCTCAGACTATAATTTACATTTTCTTGTTAGCGTGTCCTCTGAAGTTACGTGTAGGTGCAAATTCGCCCAGTTTATGACCAACCATGAATTCCGTTACATAAACAGGAATAAATTTGTTGCCATTGTGAACAGCGAAAGTGTGACCAACGAAATCAGGAGTGATAGTAGAACGGCGGCTCCATGTTTTAATAACGGTGCGTTTGGTGCCGGCATTCATTTTCTCAACCTTGGTTTCTAATTTCTGGTCTACGTAAGGACCTTTTTTTATGGAACGAGCCATGTCTTCTTATTTATGATTTTTCCAATTCCGGGTTCCGGGGTGTTACTTCCGGAGCCCGGATTCCGAAATATTATAATTTTTTACCGTTTTTCCTGCTGATGATCAGTTTGTCAGAGCTCTTATGCGGCTTTCTGGTTTTCAGACCTTTCGCATATTTACCCGTTCTTGATCTCGGATGGCCTCCTGAAGATTTACCTTCACCACCACCCATCGGGTGATCCACAGGGTTCATTGCCACACCACGGTTGCGGGGGCGGATACCTCTCCAACGGTTAGCACCGGCTTTACCGATAGACTGCAGAGCGTGATCTGAGTTGGAAACTGTACCAACTGTAGCCATACAACTGTTTAATACTTTACGCAGTTCGCCGGAAGGCATTTTCAATACTGCATATTTTTCTTCCTTGTTGGACAGCTGTGCATAAGCGCCGGCGCTTCTTGCGATAGCACCACCTTTACCAGGCTGCAACTCAATGTTGTGCACAACAGTACCCAGTGGCATATTTTTCAGCGGGAGTGCGTTACCTACTTCAGGAGCTACGTCAATACCACTGATTACAGTGCTACCTACCTGCAGACCCTGGGGAGCAATGATGTAACGTTTCTCACCATCTGCATAACTTACCAGTGCGATAAATGCACTACGGTTAGGATCGTACTCGATCGTCTTAACTGTAGCAGGAATGTTTACCTTTTCGCGTTTGAAATCAATCACACGGTAGGATTTCTTGTGACCGCCACCGATGTAGCGCATCGACATTCTACCTTGTGCGTTTCTACCACCGGATCTCTTTGCAGGCTCCAGGAGGCTTTTTTCAGGGGTATCCGTGGTCAGCTCAGCGTAAGCGTTGCCTATTTTCCAACGGGTACCAGCTGTCATCGGTTTGTACTTCTTCAGTGCCATTACTTCCTAAAAAGTTAAATGTTATTGATAAATATTAATCGTGATCTGTATATACATCCACATCCCGGCTGTTTAGGCCAGAACGGCACTACATGTTAGCATACAGATCTATAGTTTCGCCAGATGCGAGGGTAATGATCGCCTTCTTATAAGCAGGCTTCTTACCAGCAATGAAACCGGCTTTAGTAAAGCGGAATTTAGCTTTACCTGGCATTACGGCAGTATTTACTTCCGCAACAGATACACCGTAAAACTCTTCCACTGCTTTCTTGATCTCCAGTTTGTTGGCTTTTTTGTCAACAATGAAGTAGTAGCGGTTGAATTTTTCGGTGGCTTTATTCACCTTTTCGGATACTACCGGTTTGATTAAAACGTCTGAAAGTTTCATCTCTTTATAGCTTATAGCTGTTAGCTGTTAGCTGTTAGCTTTGTTATTTAATTGGTTTTTAACATCCTACGCTTCTGCTGGCTCTTCTGTGAAGATTTTAGCAGCGCTTTCTGTAAACACAATGTAGTTGCTGTTCATGATGTCATAAGTATTGATATCACTCAGCACGGCGCCATCCACAGTAGGAATGTTCCTTAAAGACAGATAAACATTGTCAACGTACTCAGGAGTAACGAACATTGTCTTTTTACCTTCTACATTGATGTTCAGGTTCTTTAAGATACCAACGAATTGTTTGGTTTTTGGAGCCTGCAGGGCCAGATCTTCTATAATGATGATGCTGTTTTCCTTAGCTTTAACAGACAGCGCAGAGATCTTAGCCAGATCTTTCACTTTTCTGTTCAGCTTAATGCTCCAGCTGTGCGGCTTGGGACCGAAAATGGTACCACCACCTTTATACAACGGGTTACGGATGTTACCTTTACGGGCACCACCAGTACCTTTCTGTTTGTGCAGTTTACGGGAAGCACCTTTCACTTCAGCTCTGGTCTTCACCTTGTGAGTACCCTGACGCTGAGCAGCGAGGTATTGTTTAACAGCCAGGTAAATAACGTGGTTGTTAGGCTCAACACCAAAGATCTCCTCGGGAAGTTCAATAGACCTTCCGGTTTTCTTACCTTCTATATTTAAAATATCAACTTGCATGTTACTTCTGGATTAAAACGATTGAACCATTGTGGCCGGGAACGGAACCACTTACCAGGATATAATTCTTTTCAGGGAATATTTTCAGGATCTTCAGACCTTTCACTTTCACTCTTTCATTACCTGTCTGACCAGCCATACGCATACCCTTGAAAACGCGGGAAGGATAAGATGATCCACCAACAGAACCAGGAGCCCTGCTTCTATCGTGCTGACCGTGGGTAGCTTCACCCACACCAGAGAAACCGTGGCGTTTTACAACACCCTGGAAACCTTTACCTTTGGAAGTGCCTACTACATCAATTGATTCACCTTCTGAGAAAATCTCGCAAGTGATAGTTTCGCCGAGGGCTTTCTGTACATCCGGATTACGGAATTCTTTTACGAAACGTTTGGGAGAGGTGCTTGCTTTCGCGAAGTGACTGCTTTCTGCTTTAGTGGTGTGCTTCTCTTTCTTTTCACCGAAAGAAACCTGAATTGCATTGTAACCATCTGATTCCAGGCTCTTTACCTGTGTTACAACGTTGGGACCAGCCTCGATAATGGTGCAGGCAACCTGCTTGCCATTAGGCTCGAAGATACTGGTCATACCAATCTTTTTACCAATAATACCTTTCATTTTTTATATGATTTTACCCAGCGCCTGGGGGATCTCTAGCTATCCCCAGGATGGGCGGTTTAAATACATTTATTGGGCGGCCGCCCAGAAGGCGCGACCTATGTTAAATTTGTTAAAATTGTTGTATACTGATAAACAGCAACAACCATAAATCAATTAAAGGCGGGCCTTTTGCCCAGCCTTGCTGTTGTCCTTATGCTTTAATTTCAACCTCTACCCCAGAAGGTAAATCCAGCTTACTGAGAGCATCCACCGTCCTTGAAGAAGACGTGTAAATGTCCAACAGACGCTTGTGAGTACACAACTGGAATTGCTCGCGCGCTTTCTTATTTACGTGCGGAGAACGCAATACCGTAAAAATTTTCTTCTCTGTTGGTAAAGGAATAGGACCTGTTACCACGGCACCCGTGTTACGCACGGTTTTAACGATCTTCTCAGCAGACTTGTCTACCAGGTTATGATCGTAGGACTTCAGCTTGATTCTTATTCTCTGAGACATATGCAATGAACTTCTTCTTTTTTTCCCATTTACAATTTGGGAGGGCAAAGGTAACCCGCATTTTTCTATTTGGCAAATAATTCTCAGGAAAAATGTAAAAAGATGACCGGCAAAGCCTTGCCGCATCTACAAATAAGTGGGGTATGTAGCAGGGAGTTAGTAAAATTGGCCTCCGAAAACATTCATTTTGTGAGCTTTAAGTCTTAGCTTAAGTTAACATGCTCTAGTGCCGACAAATATAGGAAAACAAAAATCAAAACCAAAAAAATCCAATTTTTTTGAAGCACCGAGGAATAAATACTGTTTCCTCCCAGAAAAAAGAGACCTCCCTCCCGGGGATAGTCTCCTGATACCATTCCAATATTTCATTTGAACTACCGCTACAAGGGCAAGCCCCCACCCAATCCATTCAAGAGATTTTTAAGTAGCCCAAAAAGCAAGTTCAGCAGTGAAGTCAGTAAATCCATAAGACATGGTTTTCTTGGTGGCGCCTACTCTTTTCTTGCTGGTTTTCGGCAATCCCAGCTATTATTTGTAAGAGAAAATAAACTTTCAGGAAGTGAGCGGATTAAAGCATGGTATAAACATTGTTTCCAATCAATCACCATTCTTTTGCGCGAAACCGAAGTGATCAATTATAATTCGGATTCCATACTACTAAAGAAGAGCCTACATTAAAAACTCCTCCCGTTTATAACAGGAGGAGTCAATTGAGGTCGTATGGGAGTCTTTAGTAACTCTATTAGTTCGTCTTCTTTAAGGCAGGTAAATTATATACCCCCTGTTATTCCACCCAGTCCGCCCAACACACTATTCAGCAGCGTTACTATAAGCGCCAATATTTGATTCAGCAGATCCATAAATAAAGGTTTTTCAGGTAAGTGCCTACTCTATTCGTTACTGGTTTTCGGCAATCCCAGCGGTTAATGGAATGAAGGAAATAACCATTTGATTATAAAAGTAAAAGCAATATCTCAAACTAAGCCCGTTCATTTTATTCATTTTAGAGATCATTAATCATTTTATTCAGTCCTTTACTGTGAACAGTTTCGGCCGATAATCCATATAAAATAAACGTCATTATTTAATTATCATGTTTACGTCATTTCACTAACGTACTGTGCTATTAAAAGACAAAAGGTGTTCAATCCTGAGCCCCACCGCTCATTCAGACATCAAGTCCACCTCTCCTTCGTCTCTCATTCGATTATCAAAGGGAGTAGAAGCACGCTTTGAACTTTTTAAAGGCTACGTTTGCTTTAGTTTTTTAATCCTGATGTCTGTTAATTGTATAAATGAAAACTCCTCTTCCGCTTACAGCAGAAGAGGAGCATTAAGATCGTAAGGGAGAAAGATAGTCTAGTAACTTATTATCTAATAATTCTTCCCTTAAAGGTAGGTCAGATTAAAGACCTCCCAGCAGAGACCGTATAAGGCCTAAAATTGTACCCAGCAATTGATTCAGCAAATCAGACATAATCAAAGGTTTTTCAAATAAGCGCCTACTCTGTTACATGGTTTTCGGCAATCCCATTTTGGTTGTCTCGCTAATAATGCTCCGTTAAACAAAAGCATCATTGTTGATGTCGGATTTAAAATTAAAGGCTATTGAGAGAATAACAACCGTTCATTTTGTTCATTTACCAGAATGAAAATCATTGCTGTTCAATCCGCTGAACAAGCGTACTTATGCAGGCACCCACATATAATCATTGAATTATATTTTGTACCAACCATGCTGAAATACGACAGGAGTCCAAATAAAAAACTCCGACAGCAATTACTATTGCTACCGGAGCGCCCTTTTTCTTGTTGCCAGTAAAATTATTTTCTTCCCTTCTCTTCTCTGTAGATCTGCTTAGCTTTTGCAGACGGGAGATAGATCTGGAAACCCACGTGCAGACCAATTCTGTTTGCAGTGGTAGAGTTACCTCCACCTACAGTCAGATCATATTTCAGCAATCCTTCGAGGCCCACATTCGGTGTAATAAAATAAGCAATACCGGGTCCTATACCAGCATTAAAACCATTGGTAGAAGCCCCGCTCGCCGGGTTTGTACCTGCAATACCCGCATTGGCTTCTGCAAAGAAGCGCACTCTCTTGGAGAATTCAAGTTTCCTGATGTTCTTATCCTCAAAGAAATAACGGGCAAATGCACCTACACCATAATTTGTGCTGGATGTTTTTACATCGGTGTCTTTATTCTTTGTAGTGTTCACACCAAAATTAACATACCCACCGATCGCAAGACCGTCCATAATGAACCAACCAATTTTGGGGGAGAGGTTGAAATCAAATGCATTGCCTTGCTTCTGAAAAGTGAAATTGATGTTAGTAAGATCAGCGCCAACCATCAGGTTGCCTTTCTGAATTTGTGCGTTTGCGACAGAGCCAAACAAAACTCCCAATGCAACCAGGGTTAATAGACGAATTTTTTTCATAGTCTGTTTTTTAGTTTTAACAAATAGCATGCTGAATGAACAAATAACAGCTACAACAAAACACAAGGGCGTTTGCGTTTTGCATCTATAGCCGGCTTTAGCCAAAGGATTAATGAGCTTTTAAAAAAGGCAGGGGGATAATGGGAATTATACTTATAGTACTCAAACAATCACAACATATAACCGTTACTGTTATATTGTCGCAAAACTACTGAAAATGAACTTAATAAGAGCCCTTTTGTTAAAAAAAATATAAAAAGATTCTGGTCACCGGCTACAAGCATCCTCTCGATACCAATTTTCCCCGGTACAAAAACTATAACACCTGTGGTTCCTATGTTGTTTGCTGAAATTTTTACTGCAGCATGTCAATGTGAGCACAGAACTGCCCCTGTTGTTGTAAAAATCTCAAAAAGCCTTCCAGTTTGTCCTGCATCCGCGTGCCACAGATACGCTTGATATATGCCGGTAAAGCATATTCCTGGATATTTACCAGCTCCCAGGGATGAAAATAGAAAGACAGATACTTATCCTTTCTCAGAATAGCTCTGGAGAAGTGGCGGGTTATCCACAACGGTGCATTTTTTACACTCAGCCAGAATACCGGGTATCTTACGATCGGAGAAACAGACGATGGTATGATCCAGACATCATTTTCCTGGTACATAGTCCGTGGAAGATGCCAGTTATTATAACGACCCGGCAGCCAGGTTGGGTTAACTGAGGCATCATAAATATAACCTGCATCTCTGAGAGCGGTCATGTTCACCTTGCGGAGCCGCGGCATGCGGAAACCGCGGATCTGTTGCCCGCTTATCTCCTGCAGTGCCAGCCTTGACCCTTCAAGGTCTGCATCTGTAAAAGAACTGTGATAATAAGCATGAGAAGCAATCTCATGTTGGGCGGCCATCTTTCTGATCAGTTCAGGATAATGCTGTGCCCAGTATGCGGTGATAAAAAAAGTGGCTCTGACCTGGTATTTCTCAAAAAGGTCCAGGGTTGCCTGGAGCCCCTTTCTCGAGATTTCCAGCTTCTCCTGTAAAGGCACCTGCTGGCCAAATTCCTCCGGTATATCAAATTCTTCTACATCTACACTGATCAGAATCCTGTTCTCCTGCTTCATAAATAAGTTAAGCGGCGTTTGCACTGGTGATTATCCGGACATAATTCCTCAGTTCTTTCATCAGGAGTTTTACCCTGAAAGAGGAGAACCGGATACCGGGGCGGCAAAATACTGAAATAACGCCTATTTTCAGATGTGGCTTTTTACCGGCATGGTATAAAAACTCACTATCGTAGAGGAAACCATCAACGCGGGTATTGAGGAGCACACTCCTTCCATGGGCATTAAAACCCTTTAGACCGGCTTGTGCATCATCTACTTTTAAACGGAGCAGTGTCCTGTTCATCATGCGACTGATCCGGGTAATGATACGACGCTTGCGCGGCAATTCCTTCAAGTAGGCCGCCCCCCTCTCTCCTGCTACCACGTCAATTCCCTGCTGCAGCTGGTCGTAGGTTTTTTTCACAGCCTCCACGCCAAACGGGAAATCCAGGTCTGTATATACCTGGAAAGCATATTTCGACTGTTTCACCCCTTCGCGTACAGCATACCCCTTGCCGCGGTTTTGTTCATAGCTGACAATAGCAATACCCGGGATAACATCCCTGAGCAAAGCCATCTGCTCCTCCGTAAAATTCCGGGTAGACCCGTCATTCACCAGGATCAATTGAACCGGCACCGGCCCCATGAGCGCAGTAACCTCTGCATAATGCCTGACCAGCGATTCCACCCACGCCCCTGAAGGGTTCCAACAGGGCAGAATCAGGTCCAGGCCTGGAGTCAGTGTAACCTGCTCCAGCGATTCATATTTAACAGTTGCAGGAGGTGCTTGTAATAATTCTACGTACATATTCAGTCAGCTATCAGTAAACACACAGGTTAAATCCGAATTTCTAAAATAGTGACGCATGAAAATGATAATCCCTCTACTGCCTATATAAAAAAAGGTCCTGAATAACAGGACCTTGTACCAAACACATGAAAAAAGGTTGCCCCCGCTACAGCGGGGGCAACCTTTCTGTATTATTAAGAAGCTAAGATTAAGCGTTTACTTTACCCTTCACTTTAGCGATCACTTCTTCAGCCACGTTGTTCGGAGCCGGAGAGTAGTGAGAGAACTCCATGATAGAAGTAGCACGGCCAGAAGACAGGGAACGCAGCTGAGTTACGTAACCGAACATTTCGCTCAACGGAACTTTTGCTTTGATAACCTGTACACCATTCCTGGAGTCCATACCTTCCAGCATACCACGACGACGGTTCAGGTCACCTGTAACATCACCCATGTACTGATCAGGAGTCTGTACTTCCACTTTCATGATTGGTTCGAGCAGTACTGGTTTGGCTTTACGAGCTGCCTCACGGAACGCCTGTTTAGCGCAAAGCTCAAATGACATAGCATCGGAGTCAACCGCGTGGAAACCACCATCAAACAGACGTACTTTCAGATTCACCAGCGGGAAGTTGGCCAATACACCCTGGTTCATAGAAGCTTCAAAACCTTTCTGAACTGCAGGGATGAATTCTTTTGGAATAGAACCTCCGAAGATATCGTTGATGAACTGGAATGCTTTACCGTCGTTTTCTTTCAGCCATTCAGCATCAGCAGGTCCAACTTCAACCTGGATATCGGCAAATTTACCTTTACCACCAGTTTGTTTCTTGAACGTTTCACGGTGTTCAACTTTAGCAGTCAGGGCTTCTTTGTAAGCTACCTGAGGAGCACCCTGGTTTACTTCCACTTTGAACTCGCGACGCATACGGTCAACGATGATTTCAAGGTGAAGCTCACCCATACCGCTCAATACGGTCTGACCGGTTTCTTCGTCAGTTTTCGCCTTCAGGGTAGGATCTTCTTCTACCAGTTTAGCGATAGCCATACCCATTTTATCAACATCTGCCTGAGTTTTAGGCTCAATAGCGATGTGGATAACCGGCTCAGGGAAGGTCATAGATTCCAATACGATTGGATGATCTTCGTTACACAGGGTATCACCGGTTTTAATATCTTTAAAACCAACAGCCGCACCGATATCACCAGCTTCGATGAAATCGATAGGGTTCTGTTTGTTAGCGTGCATCTGCATGATACGGCTGATACGCTCGTTTCTGCCGGTACGTGTGTTCAGTACGTAAGAACCTGCATCCAGGTGACCGGAGTAAGCGCGGAAGAACGCCAGACGACCTACGAAAGGATCAGTCATGATCTTGAACGCCAGTGCAGCAAATGGTTCTTTTGCATCTGGTTTACGCTCAATTTCTTCGCCAGTATCAGGATTGGTACCTTTTACTGCCTCGATGTCCATTGGAGAAGGCAGGTAGCGGCATACCGCATCCAGCATTTTCTGAACACCTTTGTTTTTGAAGGAAGAACCACACATCATCGGAATGATGGCGATATCGATGGTAGCTTTACGGATAGCTTCGTGGATCTCATCCTCAGAGATAGAGTTGGGATCTTCGAAGAATTTCTCCATCAGCGTATCATCATATTCAGCTACCGCTTCAACCAGTTTAGCTCTCCACTCTTCTGCCTCTTCTTTCATATCGGCAGGAATTTCAACTTCCTGGTAAGTAGCACCTTTACCCTCTTCATCCCAGATGATACCTTTCATGGTGATCAGGTCAACCACGCCCTTGAAGGTGTCTTCAGCACCGATAGGCAGGGTCAGGGGAACAGGATTAGCACCCAGCATTTCCTTTACCTGTTTTACCACGTTCAGGAAGTCTGCACCGGAACGGTCCATTTTATTTACGAAACCGATACGGGGCACACGGTAGCGGTTCGCCTGACGCCAAACGGTTTCAGACTGAGGCTCAACGCCGGATACAGCGCAGAACAGTGCCACCAGACCATCCAGTACACGCAGTGAACGCTCTACCTCTACGGTAAAGTCCACGTGACCCGGAGTATCGATGATGTTGAATTTATATTGTTTGGTATCAGCCTGAGCTTTGCCCTGTGATGTCGGGAAATTCCAGAAACAGGTAGTAGCAGCAGATGTAATGGTAATACCTCTTTCCTGCTCCTGTGCCATCCAGTCCATGGTAGCAGCACCCTCGTGCACCTCACCAATCTTGTGGGATTTTCCTGTATAATACAGGATACGCTCTGTGGTAGTGGTCTTACCCGCATCAATGTGCGCAGCTATACCAAAGTTCCTTTGAAATCTTAAGTCTGCCATAATAGTAAAATGACTAAATAATGCAATTTGGGGGGCAAAGGTAATTTATTTTTAACAATAAATAAAACCTGGTTACATTGCCAAAATGTTATTTCTTATTAACGAACACGGGCGTTTCAATACATTAGACAATACAAATATAAGTATCCCCATCGTAACCAATTTTAGCCCGGTATCTACCAAATGTTCATTAAATCCTGCCAAAAAGAAACTCTGCATTTTAATTCAGCAATAATTCTGTCAAATTAGCGGTCAATAACACCTTTCAGTATAACCTTGCCAACCCCAAGAGCGCAGATTGTCAATTAAGTGTATTTAGGCTGGTTCCTGAAGATTTAATACCAGAATCAACAGATTGTTTTTGTTTACTCCCCAACAGATCACATGTAGCGAAACTGTACACACTGCTGTAGTCATTATCCTAATCGTCGTTGAGCTGCTCCATCTGACTGATCATTCGGGAGTAACCCCAGTCTGACATCTGATACGAGTGTATTATCTATCAACCGTTATATATGAGATCATCTACCCCCAAATGTCTGCTGGTGCTATCAGTGCTGATATTCTTATGCACTGCTGCCAGCGCCCAGTTGATCCTGAACCGGCAGGTTATGGCCTCCGGTGGAGGCAGCGGAACATTAAGTAATGCCAGGATACAGTATACCATTGGAGAACCTGTTATCACAACCATCACCGACGGACGGACACTCCTCACCCAGGGTTTTCAGCAACCGGAAGAGTTGCCCAAACTCCCGCCGGGAGTGAATCCTGTAAAAGGATATATCATCTTCCCCAATCCGGCAGCCACCAGCACCAAAATCCAGTTTGACCTGCTCTCTGATGCAGCCGTAACCATCGAGGTTATCAACACGGCCGGGCAAACGCTTTTCAGCCAGTACAAACAGATGGGCGCCGGAAAAACCGTGGTGGTATTACCTGTAAATCATTTTGCAGCAGGCATTTACACCATCATGCTCAAGGTGAATTACTTCGTGTTCTTCGAAAAACTCATTGTACAATAACTCCGCAGGAACACTCCTGCTAAATCAGAAAAGCTGACAACATGAAACGGTATAATTTTACCATCATCCTTTCAGGCCTTCTGCTTGCCTTTCTGCCCCTGGCGGCGCAGAAAGGGATGCAAAAACCGCCCAATACCGGCGCGAGCTTTCTGCTGGTCAATCCGGATGCCCGCAGCAGTGGCATGGGAGACGCCACCACAGGACTCTCTCCCGATCCCAATTCGCTTTTTTCCAATGCAGCGAAAATTGTATTTGCCGGCGACTGGGGTGTAAGCGCCAGTTATTCACCCTGGATGTGGGAGCTGAATAACAATCAATCCAACATGGCCTACGTATCTGCCTACAAGAACTGGCGGAACAGAGAAGGGATAGGTATTTCCATGAAATACTTCAACTACGGGCAGGTTACGTTCAGAGACGACAACGGCACAGTACTGCAAGACTATAATCCACGGGAATTTGCCGTAGATGCAGCCTATGCCAGAAAACTTGGAGAACATATGTCCCTGGCTATTTCCGTCCGGTATGTACGCAGTCAGCTGGGACAAGGCTCATTCAACGGTCTTCAGCAAAAACCTGCATCAGCAGTAGCCGGTGATATTGGCTACTACTACCAGAACAGCGTAGACAAACTGGATTTCGGCAACCGTTACAGCTTTGGCATCAGCCTTACCAATATCGGTTCCAAACTACAGTATACAGACGATAATACCCGCAGGAGTTTTCTTCCGATGAATCTCCGTATCGGTGGCGGCTATACGTTTGTTCATACCAACGAACATGAGTTCACCATTGCGCTCGATATCAACAAGCTGCTGGTACCTACCCCTCCGCTTTATGCACTTGATTCGAACGGTATAGAAACCAATCAGATCCTGAAAGGAAAAGACCCCAACAGAGGTGTTGTGGATGCTATCTTTTCCTCTTTTGGAGATGCCCCCGGCGGCTTTAGTGAGGAACTCCGGGAATTCACTGTAGGAGCCGGTGTTGAATATACCTACAGACAGGCATTTTTTGCCAGGACAGGTTATTTCTATGAGCATCCGAACAAAGGATACCGCCAGCATTTTTCAGCAGGTCTTGGTGTCCGCTTCTCAAACCTACAGCTGGACGTAGCATATCTCCTGCCTACAGACGGCAGTCTGAGACAACGCAGAACACTTAAGTTCTCCCTGGTTTATAACATCAACGGTAATAACAGCCGGTAAGCCATGACAAATTCTGTTTACTTTCAAAATCACCCATATGAAACTATTTATTCTCTCTGTTCTCCTGCTGACTGCCTTCGCTGTCAAGACCGATGCCCAGCAGAAAACCAAGGACCGGCTCTTCCCCGATCTACAGCAGGATTACAACAGATTACACAAGCAGGAAGCCGCTCCGAAAGAGGCAACGCTCCGCGGCAATTCTGTAAAGGAAAGCATCTTCACTGATTATAAAGCAGGCAAAGGGCAGGCAGTCAAAAACAAGTCTCTCTTGCGTGCTCCCAATAACAAAGGCAATTCTTCTTCCATACCATCAGACGCCTCATCCGGGGAAGCAGCAGCGAAAACCCCCAAAGCGGAGATAAAAGCAGTTCCGCTACCTGCCAACCAGGGAGGTGCGGCACCGGAAAAGGAATCCAACCCCAAAAAAACAAAACAGTAACCGCAGTTTATCTCGTTAAAGACAGCATCTATGAAAAAGAGATACTTTCTATCAATGATCTTCCTGGTAACGATGCTCCAACTGGCCAATGGTCAGAATGGCTTAAAAAGCATCAATTACCAGGCAGTAGCACGCAACAATAACGGCACCGTACTGGCCAACCAGGCGCTGAAAGTCAGAATATCCATATTGGGTGGCTCAGACGCAGGACCAGTACAATACCAGGAAACACATGATGTAACCACCAACCAGCTCGGCCTGTTTACCTTGCTGATAGGCAATGGAAGCCCTGTAACCGGTACATTTGCAGGAGTCCCCTGGGCTAATGCCAACCAGTTCGTAAAGGTGGAAGTGGCAGTAGGGATGGACAACTTCCAAACCCTGGGCACGTCCCAGCTTGCCAGCGTTCCTTTTGCGCTGTATGCAGCTAACAGCACCCCTGGCCCAGCCGGACCACAAGGCCCTCCGGGATCTCAGGGACCAGCAGGGCCGGCAGGGCCCCAAGGGTCAGTTGGTGCAACCGGACCAACCGGACCAGCAGGACCAATTGGGCCTATAGGACCTATCGGACCTGCGGGAGCAATGGGACCAGCAGGATCTATCGGGCCTGTGGGGCCTGCCGGGCCACAAGGGCCTGTAGGACCAGCTGGAAACATTAACGGAATTGCCGCCGGAGGCGATTTAACCGGGTCCTACCCAAATCCGTCTATTGCTGATGGCGTTGTAACCCTCAGCAAATTGGCGCCAGGCGTAATCCCGGCTGCATTACCTCCCAATGGGCCTGCTGGCGGAGATCTCAGCGGTACTTATCCGGCTCCGGCAGTAGTACGCCTACAGGGAATTCCAGTGAGTAACACAGCCCCACTGGCCAACCAGGTTTTAAAATTCGACGGGGTACAATGGGCTGCAGGCGCCGTAGGAGGTGGGCTGACACTCCCATTTGTGGCCAATGAGAATAACGCCGTTACACTTTTTTCTATCAATAACGCCGGAGACGGCACCTCCCTGGAAGGCACCAATGGCACTGCAACCAGCAATATCGCTGCTATCAGAGGCATCGTAACCTCTACCACCCCGGGAGGTTTCTCTTCCGCAGTAAGAGGCATCAATAACGGTACCGGCGGACTTGGCATCGGTGTATATGGCTCTCAAAATGGTTCTGGCTGGGGGGTATATGGTGTCACCCCTAACGGGCTGGGCGTTTATGGTAATGCCAGTGCAAATGGCATTGGCGTATATGCCAACAGCAACTCCGGAACCGGGCTTACAGCCACTTCCAATAACGGTATTCCGGCCAGCATCTCTATTTTCAACAATGCTAATAACAACAATGCCCTCAGTGTAAGTACAGTAGGTAATGGAACCGCAGTAAATGTTTCTACTACGGGCAATGGTGCAGGTGTGTTTAGTTCTGCCGGTGCAGGTTTCGGCGTTCATGGGGTCGCTTCTGCATCAACATCTGCCGGTATAGTGGGCGATAATACCGGCGGCGGAGAAGCAGTGGTAGGCCGTACCACCAGTGATATTGCAGCTGCTGTAGTAGGTCGTAACGACGGTGGCGGCTATGGCGTACGCGGCTTTGTTGCCACCAACACCAGCGGTACAGGAATCGGCGTATACGGTCAGGTAGGTCTTAATAGCAGTACGGGGCGTGCCGGAAGATTTGAAAATTTCAACAATACCAATACAGCCGGCAACACCTTTGAAGTAGAAACCAATGGTAACGGCAATATCCCCGATAACACCCAGGGCAATGCCGCATCTTTCCTTGTAAATAACAACAACAGCGTGGCTGCTGGCGTAAGAAGCGAAGTGAAGACGATCTTCGGCAACTTTGGTGCAGCGGGCATATTTGGCATATCCTCCGGCACAGGGGGATTTGCCGGACTATTCCATGCCTCCAACACGGGTGGCAATGGGCCAGCTTTAGTAGCTATAACTGATGGCAATGGAAATGCTGTCACCGCCAACGCAAGTAAGGACGGGAATGCAGTAGAAGCCAATATAGACGGCGCCGGGAATGCATTGTATGCTTGGGTTCCAAGCTTTGCTACTGGTCGGGCAGGTCGTTTCAATATTTTTAATGACGCTAATACAAGTGATGTCATCACCGCAACTACCATAGGCAATGGTATTGCCGGTAATTTCAAAGTAGACAAGGTAACAGGAACTTCTCCTGCTGTGAAGGGCGAGGTCAACTCCCAATTTGCCAACTTTGGTACCGCTGGGATTTATGGCTTGTCTTCCGGTACTGGTGGTTTTGCAGGATTGTTCTACGCCTCCAACCCGGGAGGTAATGGCCCTGCGTTGATAGCGCTGGCCAACGGCAATGGCAACGGTATTACCGCAAATGCCGCAAATAATGGTGATGGAGTGGAAACTACTGTAGATGGAAATGGAAATGCCCTGTTTGCCTGGACTCCTAATTTTAGCACCGGAAGGGCCGCACGAATAGTGAACTTTAACAGTGCCAACACCAACCCGGTAATACTGGTAGAACAACATAATACCAGCTCCAATATAGCCATATTCAAAGCTGGCAACCCCGGTACTGTTAATGTGGCGCGCATAGATGCAACCGGAAAAGGTTTCTTCAATGGTGGTACACAAAACAGCGGTGCAGACGTGGCGGAAGCCTTTGATGTAAAAGGCGCTGCCAATGCTTACGAACCGGGAGATGTGTTGGTGATTGCCACAGATGGCGACCGGATGATAGAAAAATCAGCTGAGCCATATTCTGCTCTCGTAGCGGGTGTTTATGCCACCAAACCGGGCGTGTTACTCACAGAAGAAGACATTGACAAGGACTTGTCTGCCAAGGTACCAATGGGGGTAATAGGTGTGATTCCTACCAAGGTCTGTGATGAAAATGGAGTTATCCACCGGGGAGATCTGCTGGTGACATCCAGCAAGGCTGGCTACGCCATGAAGGCCGATCTGAATAAAGTGAAACCTGGTCAGGTGATTGGCAAAGCGCTCCAGGAGTTCAGCGGAAACACCGGTAAGATCAAGGTACTGGTCAATGTAAAATAGAGAGACATGAAGCAACTATAACTGTCCGTAAGGCGGGTGCCGTAATGGTATCCGCCTTCTTTAAATGCTGGGAATCACGCTGGTTAGGTCAGCTGGCAAAGCATAAAAAGGCGAACAGTTCCGATCAGGAACTGTTCGCCAAATATATTGAGTTGCCTTACGGCTAGAACTATACTCTGAAGTGAGAGAAAGCTTTGTTGGCTTCAGCCATACGGTGAGTGTCTTCTTTCTTTTTGAAAGCTGCACCTTCACCTTTGCTTGCCGCAACGATTTCATTCGCCAGTTTCTCAGCCATGCTCTTGCCGTTTCTTTCACCCGCGTAGCGAACCAACCACTTAATGCTCAGAGAAATTTTCCTATCAGGACGTACTTCAGCAGGAATCTGGAAGGTAGCACCACCGATACGACGGCTTCTAACCTCTACAGCAGGAGTAACATTGTTTAATGCTTTTCTCCAAACCTCGTAACCGTTTTCACCGGTTACCTGGCTTACCTTATCAATAGCATCGTAGAAAATTTTATAGGCAATGCTCTTTTTTCCTTGTTCCATTACGTTATTAACAAAACGGGTAACCAGTTTGTCATTAAACCTTGGGTCCGGAGCCAGAGGCAATTTTTTTGCAGCTTGCTTTCTCATTTATTGAAAATTACGACTTATTATAATTGTTATTTTTTAGCCTTTTCCTTCTTAGTACCATATTTGGAACGGCTCTGCTTTCTGTCTTTCACACCGGCAGTATCCAAAGAACCGCGAACGATGTGGTAACGAACACCTGGTAAGTCTTTTACCCTTCCACCACGGATCAGTACGATGGAGTGCTCCTGCAGGTTATGACCTTCACCAGGGATGTAAGCGATCACCTCAACTTTATTGGTCAAACGCACCTTTGCTACTTTACGCAAAGCGGAGTTAGGTTTTTTAGGTGTAGTAGTGTACACACGTGTACAAACACCACGACGCTGAGGGCAGCTATCTAACGCCCTGGACTTAGACTTAGCCCGGATAATTTCTCTTCCTTTTCTTACTAATTGTTGTATAGTAGGCATTCTTTACCTAGTTTTTATGTCGGTTTACAATGACATCCAAATTTCCCATATGGGATTTTGGGAGGGCAAAGGTAAAACTATATGTGTGAATAAAAAAATTGTTTCAAATATTTTTTACCGGAATGTTCTCTGTCGCAGCAGAAAAACGATAGTTTTCACCTGTATAACGGGGTGCACCAAAAACCGGGACTGCAAAGGTATAATTTTCCTAAGAAACTACCATAAAAAAACAGCGCCTGTTATCAGGCGCTGTCAGTAAGATTATCTTAATATATAATTCTCTTATTTTTCACCAACTAAATAGTTCCAGCCCCTTTCATCATCAGCACGACCAGTGCGAATGGCATCCAGACGGCGGATCACCTCTGCGCCTATTTCATACTTAGTAGTGTCAAGACGAAGCTGGTTGTCTTTATAGTCCAGTGCTTCCACATAAGCAACGCTGGCCGCTGTACCCGTACCAAATACCTCACGGAGCGTACCATCTTTATAGGCTGCCACAATCTCATCGATAGAAACCGGTCTTTCTTCTACAGTAAGACCCATATCATGAAGCAGGTCTATCACGCTGGCCCTCGTTACCCCTTCCAGAATAGTCCCCTGCGTCAGGTCTGGGGTTAACGCTGTATTGCCAATGATTGCAAACACGTTCATAGTGCCGCACTCCTGCAGGTATTTGTGCTCATAGCCATCAACCCACAGAATCTGGTCGTAGCCCTGCTTCCTGGCCTGCATGGTAGGATACATCGTACCACCGTAGTTACCTGCTGCTTTAGCATAGCCAACGCCACCAGGGAAAGCACGTACATATTTATCCTGAACCAACAGCCGGATAGGCTTATTAAAATATGGACCTGAAGGCGAATTGATAACCGCAAACCGGTATGTATCAGAGGGCCTTACCCCAATAAACTCATCGGCTGCAATCATAAAAGGACGCAGATAAAGAGAACAGCCAGGGCCGGTAGGCACCCAATCGCGGTCCATATCAATCAACATATCAAGGCCACCGATAAACAGCCACTCCGGTACATCCGGCATTCCCATCCTCTGGGCGGAAGTGTTGAAGCGCCTGTAGTTATCATATGGGCGGAAGATCATGGGATTACCCTGCGGATCTTTGTATGCCTTGATACCTTCAAAAATTGCCTGCCCATAATGCCAGGCGGCATTGGACGGACTTACGGAGAAGTTCTGAAAAGGGAGTATCTGCGCATTCTTCCACTCTTTCCCATCAAAGTCTGCCACCAGCATATGGTCGGCATACATCTTACCAAACACAAGATTGTTGAAATCCACCTCGCTCAATCTGCTACGCGTGGTTTTTGTAACCTTAATCTTCTCTAAAGCTTCTTCCTTAACTGTTGATTTTGCTGCTACCATCATGGTTAATCAATTTTATCTCAATATTTTTACACTTTCATCGCTGTGCGTCGCTGTCCTCAAGGGAGAACGACTGTGCAAATAAACTGATTTTTCCCCACGCGGGATTTTCATATTAAAATAAATCGAAATAAACATGTCGCTTCAGCAATTGGAATTTGACCCGTACTTTCTGGCTAAAATCTTTACCCAGCCGATCATTCCCGGAAAAAGCGTCCCTGTTGCAACCCCGCAAAAAGCCGTACCTAAAGTCAAATATTTAGGAGAAAATCAAAAAAACATTGCGCTATTCATACAAAATGAAAATGAAGCGTATTTAAATGAGGAATTATTCAACCTCCTCACCAATATATTAAATGCCTGTAAACTAGGCATGCAGGATGTATGCCTTATTAATACCTCGTCCTATCCTCAATTGGGCTTTCCCGATTGGCAGTCAGCAATGAAAATTGAGCGGGCAGTGATCTTCGGCGAGGCCCCCGCCGCACTCGGCATTACAGATGTGCCTGCTTATCAGCTGGTAACCGTAAACAGTACCACGCTCCTCCTCTCTGATGATTTACAACAGATAGGTACGGATAAACTGCTGAAAGCAAAGCTCTGGGCAGGGCTGAAACAATTATTAGGCATCTGATACAATAAACGCATCACTTAAACGACTATATGAAACTGATATTTGCTACGAACAATAAGAATAAGGTGAAGGAGTTCAGGTCACTGCTGGGAGATCAGTTCGAAATCATCACACTACAGGAAGCAGGTATAGATATTGACATACCGGAACCACATAACACACTGGAAGCCAACGCAACGGAAAAGTCATCCACTATCCACCAGATGACAGGCCAGAACTGTTTTGCGGAAGATACCGGCCTCGAAATAGAAGCGCTCAACGGCGCACCAGGCGTATTATCCGCCCGGTATGCAGGAGAACAGAAGGAAGCTGCCGACAACATTGCGAAAGTGCTGCATGAAATGGAGGGGGCTACCAATCGCGGCGCACAATTCCGTACTGTAGTGTCGCTTATCCTGGATGGAAAGGAATACCAGTTTGAAGGAACCAGCAAGGGCCACATCAGTACCGAAATACATGGAGACAACGGCTTCGGTTACGACCCCATATTCTTCCCGGATGGCGCAGAGCGCTCATTTGCTGAGATGGAGCTGAACGAAAAGAATCAATACAGCCATCGGGCCAGGGCATTCGAGAAATTCATCGGATTCCTGCAAAAGAAAATAAACGAATAGCATCCATCTAAAAAAACATAATGGCAAGAGTTAAGATAGATTTACCGGCAGTTTTTCCTTTCAGCATCAGTATTCCCGTTCGTATCCAGGATGTTAACTATGGCGGCCATGTTGGTAATGATGCATTGGTATCTTTATTACATGAAGCACGCATACAATATCTGTCCAGTATCGGTTTCAAAGAAGTGGATCATGAAAGCACCAGCCTGATTATGATCGATGTAGCCATGACCTACAAAGGAGAAGGCTTTCATGGCGATATTTTTAAAATAGAAGTAGCAGCCGGAGAATTCAACGCCCTGGGTTTTGAACTATTCTACCGGATCACGGCAGAACGTGACGGACAGACAATCACCATTGCGGAGGCCAAAACAGGCATGGTATGTTTCGATTATAAGAACCGTAAGGTGGTAAAACTGCCTCCAGCCATGAAGACTGCCCTCGGAGGATAACAACATAAATAACCAATAATAGTTATGGAGATGACAACAACAACCACTGAAGTGGAAAAAATAATAGCAGCGCGACGCACCGTAAAGCCCACCAGCATGAACGGACAGAAGATCGCTGATGAAACAGTACAGCAGCTGCTACAGGCTGCCGATTGGGCCCCCACGCACGGCTACACTGAACCCTGGTACTTTGTTGTATACAGCGGGGATAAAGTGCAACAATTCTGCACTGACCATGCCGACCTGTACAAACGCGTTACACCGGCCGATAAATTCATAACCGGCAACTACGATAAACTGAAAGATCAGGGAAACCTGGCATCCCATGTAATTGCCATCTGCATGAAACGGGGCGACAACCCGAAAATCCCTGTAATAGAAGAGATCGCAGCTGTTTCCTGCGCCGTTGAAAACATGTGGCTGGCAGCTACTGCCCGCAATATTGCCGCCTACTGGGGCTCCGGTGGAATGACCTTCCAGCCGGCCATGAAAGAATATTTAGGATTGGGTGAAGAAGATCAGGTACTGGGATTCTTCTACCTGGGCTATACTGATGAACCGGTGCAGGCAGGCAAACGCCTGAAACCTTTATCAGAAAAAGTAAAATGGATGTAAACTGCCTTTAGTTCTTTAATAAATAGATTTCGGCCTCTGCTGTAAAACTGCTTATCTGTGCGGCTATCCACTGTTCATCCTTTTGCAGTTCTGCCGCCATGATCGCAGCCACGGCAGGGGCTATACGAAGCGCCTCCCTCGCATCCAGGAAGAGGAGGCGCACCCTGCGGGCCAGAAAATCCTCAATATTTCGGGCCATCTCCATTCTCACCGCCCATACAACCTGGGCTTTCAGCACATGATACTCTTTACTGAGCACTTCCTGCAATTCCGGTTCCGTAGCTACCAGCTGATGAATATGCATAGCATCAGTACCGTAAAAATACCAGGGGTCTTCCCAATTGACGCGATCTACTGCTCCGTGAATGCGCAGGTGGTGTGTAACCGATACTGTTTCCTTCCATCGCAATGCCCTCTCCAGCTGCAAAATGACATCTTCCGCCATGCGGCGGTAGGTAGTCCATTTTCCACCAATGATAGTAACCAGCCCGGAGCGGGAAACGATTATTTTATGACTACGGGATATTTCCTTTGTTTTATGGCCTTCTGCTTTGGCGGCCGCCAACGGACGGAGGCCAGCCCAAACACTGCGCACATCGCTACGCTGCGGGGCATGCACCAGGTATTCCCCCGCCGTACGTAGGATAAAATCAATTTCTGCCTCCAATGCATGTGGTTCCAGGCTGATATGATTGATGGGGGTATCCGTTGTGCCCACCACCACTTTATTATGCCAGGGCACCACGAACAATACCCTCCCGTCGCTGGTGGATGGAATCATCAGCGCATTGTGCCCGGGGAGGAACCTACTATCCAGCACCAGGTGTATGCCCTGGCTGGCTGCGATCGACTTAGGCGCCTGCGGATTATCCATCTCCAGAATATCATCTGCAAAAACACCGGTAGCATTGATCACCGCACGGGTATTGATGTGCAGCTCCTCTCCCCCCAATAGTGTATCCTTTACCGTTAGACCACTGATACTTCCGGTTTCATCTTTCACCAGCCGGGTAACACGCATATAATTAAGGACGGTACCTCCTTTGTCAACAATAGTCTGTGCAAGGTTAATGGCCAGACGGCTGTCATCAAACTGACCATCATGGTACAGTACGCCGCCCGCGAGCTTATCCTGTTTCAATGTGGACAGCTCCTGCAGGGTGGCCTCGCGGGAGATATGCTCCGATCTGCCAAGGCTGAGGCTACCAGCCAGCCAGTCGTACATCTTGAGGCCGACGGTATACTTTATATTTTCCCAGAGACTGAAAGTAGGGATCACGAAAGACAGATTACGCACCAGATGCGGTGCATTATGTGCCAGCCGGCCACGCTCCACGCTGGCCTCTCTTACCAGCCCTACATTGCCCTGCGCAAGATAGCGTACCCCCCCGTGTACCAGCTTGGTACTTTTGCTGGAAGTGGATTTTGCAAAATCGACCTGTTCCAGCAACAACGTACGATACCCCCTGGTAACCGCTTCCAGTGCGGCTCCCAGTCCGGTGGCGCCGCCGCCGATCACTACTATATCCCAGGGGTCCAGATCTTTTCTCAATGCAGCAACAATTTCCTCTCTTTTCATAAGTAAGATTTGAATATCGTATATTCAACCATCAGATATGTTGGGTGAAGAAGATAAAAGTTTATGCTTATGAAACATTCAGGCACAGAAAATGTTGCTGAAGTAAGATCTTTCTTCCTGGCCAATATTTAAATACATATGTCCATTCAGGTTATAATGAGATACAAACGTTTGTTACTGCCTATCCTGCTGTTACTGTGTATCAGTACGCAGGCACAGCGGCACAGCACGAAAGTACAGACACCCAAAACGGCTGACACCATCCACATGGTTGCTATAGACAGTGCCGCTATCAGTAAGAGACTCACACAGCTGGCCAAAGACTCCACACACATTATTAAGTCCGATACTGCAGTAGCAGCACTCATCAGTCGCATTGAGAATTATACACTCATGCTGAATGATGTAATGACGTCGCTTAAACGCGGCTTCGACACCAGCATTATCGTTGCCGGCATGCCGCTGGTAGATACCTCTCTCCAGCTTGTGAAGTATAATATCGCAGGACTGAGCCGCACACCTAACATCAATGATATCTACACCAATAAAGTGATGCTGGACCAGCTGCAACGCCAGCTGGATTACTGGCAGACTGATCTTTTCTCCTACTATGATAAACTGGTCAAGATTGATGATACGATTCACAGTGTCAGGCGGGATACTGCCATGCGTTCCATACCTGCTGAAAGTGAGTTGTATGGCTTTTATGTAGGTCAGCTTACACGACTGGTACATAAATTCAGAGCCGTGGATAGCGCCAACAAGGCCAACCTCGTGAAGATAGGGTTGCTGCAAAATCAGGTAGCCAACCGGTATATCGAAGTATCCAACCTGCTGGAAGACATGAACTACCGGCTGGAACAGTTTTCGCCGCACATGTTTTCAAAAGACTACCGGTACATCTGGAAACCACATCGGGACAGCATTAACCCTTTGGAGTTTTTTCCGGTCCTGAGAAATTCGCTACATAAAAGTGCACAGGTACTAACGGTTTTCTTCGCCATACAATGGCCTATTTTTATTCTATGGATACTGCTGGCAGGATTATTTACCTGGTGGATAAGAACCAATATCAGGCGGATCAGGCGCAATCATCCGGAACAGGAAGGAGAAACCATACTACAGCATGCCCGCTATGTATACCGGTTTCCGATTGCATGCACTGTCATATTCATCACCACTTTATCATCTGTATTATCCATCCGTTATCCTATCCTTTATACTGAGATCACCTGGGCATTATCGATGCTCGCGCTGACCTATGTTTTCTATACCCATCTACCTAAAACACTGTTCAGGAGTTGGCTGATGTTAATGGGACTGCTGCTTGTTTACAGCGTCAGCAACCTGCTGATAGAAGTTACCTACGCAGAACAATGGGGCTTACTGATCGCTGCTGTCCTGTGTCTCATACTTGGAAGAAAACTGCTGAAAGAAACAGCCCTCACGACTTTTGCGAAGCCTAAGTGGACCCGGCTGGTGATAAAACTATTCATCATTACCAGTGCACTTTCGCTGCTGATGGTGCTACAGGCAAGTATGGGTGGCGCCAAGATACTCGGTTCCATTGCTGTGGTGAGCACGGCTATGGCAATGAATCTTTTTGTCTTTGTCAAGATTATGCTTGAAGCGGTATACCTCCAGGTGGAAGCCAAAAAGAACTCCAGCACATTCATTTCCTTCATGGACTACCAGGATGTACAGCGCAAGCTCAAAACATTCCTGACCGTGCTGGGCACAGCGGGTTGGGTGGTCATCATCGCCCGCAACATGTATATCTACGACTTCCTCTATGAAGGCTTCGGCAAGGTTCTGTCGGAGAAACATCACCTGGGAACTTCCGATTTCACCTTCAGCAGCGTTATCATTTTCATATTAATGATATGGATAGCGTTCGTTGCATCGCAGACGATCGCTTACCTGTTTGGCAATACTGGTCAGAGTACCGAGCCCGCCAAGAAAACCAAATTCGGATCTGCGCTGCTGTTGCTGCGCCTGGCTGTACTCGCAGGTGGCATCCTGCTGGCCTTTGCCGCATCCGGCATCCCAATGGACAAGATCACGATCGTGATCGGCGCATTGGGTGTTGGTATTGGCTTTGGTCTTCAGAATATTGTGAATAACCTCGTATCCGGCATCATTCTGGCCTTTGAAAAACCCATAGAAGTAGGTGATGTAATAGAGCTGGGAACCCGCAGTGGTGTAGTGAAAGAGATAGGTATACGCTCCAGCAAGATATCCGCCTATGATGGCTCAGTGGTAGTGGTTCCCAATGGGGATCTTATTTCGCAACAACTCATCAACCGTACCATGGGAGACCGTACCCGTCGTGTAGACTTTACACTGGGCGTGGCTTACGGCAGTAATATACAGCAGGTAAATGACATCATCCTGAGTGCTTTTGTGAACCGCGAAGGCGTACTTACAGTACCGGCGCCGATCGTACAGCTTTACCAGTTTGGTGATAACTCCGTTGACTTCCGCGTATATTTCTGGATCTCAGACCTTGGCAATGCGGGCACCCTGCAAAGTGATGTACTCACTTTCATTTATGATGCCCTCAATAAAGCCGGTATTGATCTGCCTTATCCACAGCGGGACCTGCACATTAAGTCCGTGGACGCAGAAGTAGTACGGAAATGGACTTCCGGAGGAGATGAAGAAAAAAAATTATAGAAAAACATTTTGAATTTTCATTTAGAAGCCTTTATCTTTGCACTCCCGTTACGGGAAATGGCGAGGTAGCTCAGGTGGTTAGAGCGTTGGATTCATAACCCAAAGGTCTCGGGTTCAACTCCCGATCTCGCTACGATCGAAAGGCTTTCAGGCAGGCGCTTGAAAGCCTTTCGATTTTTTATTGTTTAGACTTTCTCCAGCTTTCACCTTTCTAATTTATCTCCATTAGATCTGGTATTTAACTATCTAAATAGTTGTAACTTTTGATTCGAAAATTTTTTAATCAAATGGCAGAAATTAAGCTACCTGGAAGAATTACAGACAACTTTGGTGATGGTCTTCGACACTTTTTTTCTATTCTGGAAAAAGTGAAACGATTGGACACCCAAGAAGCGATTACGTTTGATATGTCTTGTTGTACCTTCTTAACGCCTCTTTTTTTGCTTCCTTTTTTCTTATTGATAAAACAAGAGCGCAAGAACAGGGAGATCATAATTACACCACCCACGCACACCGGACTATCAAGCTATCTGCATTTTACTCATTTTTATTCTGGATTACAACCAGAAAACCTTGCAAATGACAATTATCTGCAATTGATGAATGAATATGGAAGTAAGACTTACATCCCTATTCTCGATTTTCCTGCAGACCGATTCAATAACAATACCGAAATCCGAGATAGTTTTCTAAGTGCTGTAAATAATATTCTCACCTCACAGGTTCAACTAACAGGACAACTTAAAACAGCTGTCATGTATTTGATAGATGAAGCTGTTAACAATATCGTGGATCATTCAAGGGAGGCCAGAGGCTATATAATGGCTCAATATTATTCAGCTAACGGGTATCTAGATGTTTGTATTGCGGATTGCGGGATTAGTATTCTTGGTTCTTATCAAATAAATAATAATACCAGTATAACAACAGATCGGGATGCAATAAAGAAAGCCTCTATTGGTGTCAGTACCAAAAATCTTCCAGATGCAGAAAATAGGGGGTTCGGCATCAGTACTTCTCGTAATATGCTAATCAACGGCTTAAGAGGAAAATATTCGTTGCTTTCAGGTTCCGCTATACTGATCGAAACATTGACGAACTCTGGTATTGGAGTAATTCCTAATAATTTATCCTGGCTAGGGACAATTGTTACATTGCGAATTCCATTTGCCAATATTTCAGGTTTCAATGCCGCCGATTATTGGAGCTAAGTAATTGATTATCAAATTAATTTTATTTTTTTGGTCTTTTTATTATTTTTAATTAAATTATAAATATGGATTACGTTAGAATTGATATAAGGAAAATTGATGGCTCCACATTGAATTCAAGGGATGAAGCGATAAAGCTATTTAACTTTCTTCAAGGTAGCTTTACCCAATCAACCATTATATTGGATTTTACGGATGTAGATTTTATGTCTAGATCTTTTGCAGATGAGTTTTATCGGCTCAAAACCAACTGGAAACTTCATGTAAAGAAAGATATTAAATTGGAAAACGAGAACAAACAAATAGTAGATATATTAAACGCAGTATCCCGCACCCAATATAATCAGAATAATAGGAGAGAACTTAACAGTGAGTTAAGGGAACTCCAATTTGCTGATATGACACAATTTGAAGAATACTTATTAGCAGTTTAAGATAGTTGCTGAATTGCTGATCGATTATATATTGTTAAATTTAATTACAGCCTGTGTAAACCGGTTAGACATATCTATCGATCTCGCTACAGATAGAAAGCCGCAAACACTTTACAATAAAGTGTTTGCGGCTTTCTCGTTTGGGTATGGTGGTCGAATAAAAATAAATCGCAGAATCTACATTAGTTAATAAATACCCACATTCAGGATGAAACTATATTAGCTAACCTTATTCCTAACCCCAAGCATTATCTATGTCGTTAAATAATTTCGCAATCTTCTTTTGGGGGCTGCCCTATTAACAGCAATAATTGCATATGTTTTTAATCGAATCGCCGACAGACTAAATTCCAGTATAGTGCAGTACTGCATTTAATTTCTTCCTATTTTTTAGGATCAATTAACAATTCACAAATACTAACAAGCGCTATAGCTATATCTCGTAAATTGAAGTTGCTACATTTGAGAGGACAGGAAGTTAAGAGAAAAAACAATACCTTAACATTATGTCACGAGAAAGAAAGTCATATGACAAGAAGTTCAAGCTGATGAGCGTTGAACTAAGTAACAAACGTAGCGACCTGGCAGTTCTTGCAAAAGAATTGGATATTCCACCATCGTTATTGTATCGCTGGAGGCGAGAATTTTCAGTGAAACAGGAGAGCAGTTTTCCAGGGAATGGTAATGTTGTTTTAAGCGCAGCAGAGCAAGAGCTGGCCCGATTGAAGAGAGAACTTCGGGAAACTCAGCTGGAACGTGATATACTAAAAAAGGCTGTAAGCATCTTCTCCAGGAACGATGGCAAATATTCGGGTTCATAAAAGAACATCACCCGTTATTTCCCATTGGGAAGATGTGTCAGGTCTTTGAAGTAAGCCGAAGTGGTTTTTATTCCTGGTTAAAGAGTCCTTTGTCTGTTAGGTGTGTTGAAAATCAAAACCTTACGGAACAAATCCTGAAAGCTTATCAGGATAGCGACAAAAGATATGGTAGCCCCAGGATTACGAAGGAACTGAATCGTCAGGGAATAAAAATATCCAGGCCCAGAGCTGCAAGACTGATGAAGAAAGCTAAGATTAGGAGCATCGTGAAGAAAAAATTCAAGGTTACTACTGATTCCAAACATACATACCCGGTTGTTGAAAATAAACTTAACAGGCAATTTAATCCAGTAAATATAAGTATAGCATGGGTGTCAGACATTACTTACATTAAAACAAAGCAGGGCTGGCTCTACCTGACGATAGTGCTGGATCTGGGAGACAGACAAGTCATTGGCTGGGCGTTAAGCACGACTATGAAAACTATTGACACTATTATACCTGCCTGGAAAATGGCAGAAAAGAACAGACCTGTAACAGAAGCGTTAATATTTCATTCAGACAGAGGTGTTCAATATGCCAGTAGCGATTTTAAGGGCCTTTTAGACGCCAATCCATTGGTCAGTAGGAGTATGAGCCGCAAAGGCAATTGTTGGGATAATGCAGTTGCTGAGAGTTTTTTTAAATCGCTGAAAACAGAGTGCGTGTATCAGCATAAATTCATCAATAAAGAGCAGGCAGCGTTAATTGTGTTTGAATATATAGAAATCTGGTACAAC
>NZ_DATLKJ010000211.1:0-6009 GCF_035538455.1 Chitinophaga sp. | reverse complement strand
CAATCTTACCCAGGTTGGCTGAATAAACATTGCCAAAGAATCCGAACAGACCGCCATTAGCACCTACTCTGATCGTATTACCCAGACTGTTCCTGGAAACAGGCGTCACACTGGTAAGATTACTGCCTGTAATAATCATGTCACCTTTCCGGCGACATATACGGATATTGCCATTATCAATTACATAGCCGGTAGTAACCGATAAGTAACTGTATATACACAACCCTATCAGACCTGCATCCACCATGATAGGCATGATGAGCCCTTTAAGCCCTTTATCTGCCGAATAGGCAATCAGCACCGTAATCAGGGCAATCAACAATATCACAAGGGATGTAATAACAATCACAGTTGTACCGCCGGTAACGGCTTTAATTCTTTTTTCCATAATACTTAGCTGGTTTCTCAAATGATAGATAATTTCATCAATCCCCATTTAACGTTAAACCGTTCGGGATGCTTCAGATAGGTCCAGGGAATAGGTTCATGATATACCAACAGATACTTTCCCTTACTAAGGTAATGTGTATTCTGTATCGTTTTGAGTGGTACTTCCACCTCTTTAATGACAGAGATAGAATCCTTATAATCCTGTGCAGTGAAAAACTTCCATTCACTGGAAGCCACGCTTTTGAGTATCATAGACACCTCCATACCATAACGCCGTCCAAGCCTGCTGGCGCCGAAAAAAAACTCCGCAGACGCATTTGATTTGGAAAAGGGCGCCAGTTCATTTTGCTTATCAATATGATAAAGGTCTATAATCGGCTCGCGGGGATTGCGGGTAAAAAATCCCCATCCTTCTGGCATAAAGTACAGTGTGGCATACTTAACACCAAATGTCGGGTTATAAGTAGTTTCCACAGAACTGGAAAAGATAATCAGGATACCAAGCCCCAGCGACAAACAAAGGGCGCTCAGAAAGAAACCATGTTTCGTCATAAAACACAGATTAGTTTAATACTTATAATAAAATACTGGTACTTAATAAACAGGCTGACAAGATACGTACAACCGGAGATTCAAACTGGTGATTAACATTACTGAAATGTAGTGTCTTTGGTTATTCTCCTTTCAGGGTATTTTGCAGCAGCGTTAATACTAACAAGAAGAGATGATTCCGTTGCTCATAACTCAAGGGATTTTCAATGTAGGATAAAAAAATCGACCCGAATTTTCAATGGATACAAATCTATGTATTAAATCTGAATAAAAAAATAATTCCGGGACTAGATTATTTTCTATTTAAGATGTTACAACGGCCATATAAAAACACATGCATATCGCAGTGGCAAAGCATTACAGCCCACCCACTGCAATTACTTATACTTATGCTGCGATACAAAATCAGGCAATAGCAAATTAAGAAAGTAATAATGAATTTATTATGCTTAAATCGATAAAAATCTTTATCGGTGATGCCGGATTTCATAGCAAAAAAAGAACCGGGCGCGTAACTCCCGGTTCTGTAAACACAGCAGACATTTATTTCGTAACACTGCCTGCAAAAACATTCGAGAACTCAAACGGAGTACCCACCGTTTCTCCCGGCCGGCCCGGGAAAGGCGTGGCAGCCAGCTTCTGGCCAATCAATTTAATATCATACATCAACCCCATCGTATTATTGATAAAGCCAGGTTCACCATTAAATGTGCGATGCAGGCCATGCAAAAGTTTGGTATAAAAATAACTGAACTCTTCCGCCATCTTCTTTATCTCCTTTTCATCCTGTGTACCATCAGGCAGGTCCGCAATCTTCGTATCTTTTGATATGGGGAAGATAGCTTTCTCATCAAATGGAATAGGTGGTCCGTAATACCATCCTTTTTCTGAAGCCGGATCATACACCAGTTTCTTACCCAGGTAGATTTCCTTAAAGCGGTAGTAGTGTGCAATCTCGCCTTCCGGTGTGAGTGGCGTATCAGGCGTACCTTCCCCCTGCTCGATGATGACGTCAATGGCTTTTATCGCATCCTCTTTCGTAATGATCGGGAAGAGTTCATCAGATTCAAACATCGGCGTGGTCATCTGCTTGCCCGGATCACCAGGTAATACATAGGGCGCCAGCGCTATGATCATCTCCTTGATCGCTTCATAGAACTGCCCGATAGTGGCAAACTCTTCAACATCGAGGTTCATGGCTTTGAAGCGCTCCGGAAAATTGAGAGGGTTTTCAGGTTCCTCTATTTCCATGAATGTCCGGTGCACCACATCTTTCGAAAACCGTTCCAGGTGAACAATAAGACTGGCATTAATCCCCATCGGAAGCGGACCGGGATATACCGGAATAAACCCCGGCTTATTAATAACCGGCGCTCCTCCTATAGCGTTCAGGATATTCGCTGCAATAGACATATGCAACATTTCCTCAATCACCACGGAATGAATCACGTCATTGATTTCTTTATTACTGCCGGGTTTGATAGAAATCATCGCAGTAAGGTATGGCGGAATAGTAGAATGTTCCAGCTCTATTGCCTTCTGCAGATACATAAAGAGGTCCGGTAATTTCTTGCTGCTTTTAACGCCATGTATGAGCGTTGGATTTATGAGTAACATAACCAGATGATTTATTTTGAAGATGTAATGGCTTGAATTTTGAAATCTGTTTTGAAAGGCGTTGCCTCGGATGGCCCGGACTTCTGATGCGTTAGCTGCTGTACCTTCCGGCTCAGGATCTTATTAGCCTGTAGCTTCTCCGCAATACCCGGCGCCCTGAAGCCTTTCATCACCTTTTCGCTCTTTATTACTGCTCCGTTCTTTGGATTCCTGAGCCACTTGATGAGCGTGTCCATTTTATTTTTGGAGAGATCGCGGGTAACCGGCATATATACCGGATCATGAATATCCCTGGTAAATGCAAAGAGCAATATGTCTTTATACTTAACAATATCATCCATCTTACTCATGTCGAGTAGATGTTTACTCATTATAGGATACAGATTTCCAAACTGAAGCCATACCGCTGCAACATCAGACCATGTGGGTTCCGCGGGTACTTCATATCTTTCCCGCAGGTGTACGCACAGCCAATCCAGCCCATACTGATCAAGTACCGGAAAATTTGCAAGCCCATATTCAAACAGGTAGATTTGTCCCTCTACATACTCTCTGAAATGCCCGGGGTCACCCGTGGCCGTCAGTGAAAAGTCAGCTTTCCCACCTGCGTTGGTTTTAACCCTGGCATCATGACTGATGACGCCAACCGGAACATTAATAGGCGGGATGGTCGCTGTTGGCGGATTAGGATCATTGCCCGGACCTCCACCCTGACCATCCAGCGGAGGCATCAGTGTAACGGTGATTTCAGCGTCAGCCACCGGTTTCCCCCATCTATAGACATGAAAGGTGGTAGGCAGACTGTTGCCCGGGTCCAGCCGGAAAACATTTTTATCTGCCCGGAGATAATAACCCTGCAGGGATTCTCTGCCATACACAATTTGTTTTCCATCTTCTTCCTTCAGTAAAATCAACTGATGGTCCCGTATCAGCTTCAACGCTGTATCTGTTAACGGGAGCCGGACTATACCTCCGGTGTTGGCCAGCCAGGTATCTTTATGCTCAACCTTTACATCGCCTATTTCAAGATACTGATTGGGCTGTGCATAATATTTTTCATGTTCATTCGCCAATGGAATATCGATATTCCCGATCCCGCTCCATATCCCCAGTTTCATCGCGGGAAAATTGATATTAACGTCTCCCAGCGGGCCGTTGATAGGATAGGAATTGCCCAGGTCCAGCGTTAGCTGCTTCCTCGTTTCGTCTACCAGGAAATTACTGAACGCAAAATAATCCTGCACAGTTCCATATAACCTCCGCGTAGCGGCGAAATAAAACGGCTCATCTGGCAGGTATGGGCCAACAGAACCCAGTACCTTACCCAACGCAAAACGGCCATCAACATGCGCGTAGTAATAACCGAAACTGTTGAGATGAATAGACAAAAGGCCGCTGTCGGCGGAAGCGCTCTTCAGAGCCGATAACAAAGGAGAATTACCGGCTTTGGGTCCCCATTTCAGGTTCTTTAATACCGATGTCCAGCAGGCGCCGCTGGGTTGTGTATTCCGCCTGTAGTCAGTGTCTCCTTCGTGGTTAGGAAACTGCTTCGTTCCAATGTCCCGGAAGCCCACAGGAGAAATCTCTCCTTCAAACAACAACTCGCCGGCCGGTGTGGAGAGTCTCACTTTCACCGCCCACAACTCCGATACCATCTGCATCTGCGGGTCCATATCCACCATCTTGCCATTGGGATAGTCCGGTGAATCAGTCACAGGCATACCCATCAGCATGTCATCTTTCAGCGTCCGCAGTACCTTCCCGTCCGGTAAGTAGCCTTCTTTCACAACACAGTTAAGAAAGCGGAAATTAGCGCCGCCAACGGGATTCCACCACCCATTCATAATCCGTTTCCCATCCACATGTTCCTGCGGCTGCTGGAACCGGGCTTCAAACTTATCATTATCATAGTGACGTACGTCATTATTCACAGTCGATACATCTGACTGGAAATCGCCGGTAAAAATAAATCGGGGATCGTGCAGGTAAGACATTTTTGCGGAGTTTAATGGTTATAATAATTAATTGTTCTCGTTGCATGCAGTCAGAGCAGTACGGTATCTGCCGCACAATAAGATATCAGGCACTATCTTATTATCAGGGAAGCCGCCACACGTGCATCATGGCGGAAATGGGGTACAAATGATTATTTTGAATAGCTGGTCTGCCTATTGGAGAGAAGCTGTGTGATTAACGTTTCAGATGTTGGAATTGTTCGGAATACTGGCGAAAAAATTGACAGGCATTACTTTCGTTAGATGGCGGCTGGCCATGACAGAAATCAGTCTCTGATAAAATAAGAGAGGTTGTACATACCGACCCCGTACTGCTGCCATTGTTAACTTTAACTGGTAACACCGGCATACAGGTGCTCAGCACAATATCATCTATCGCCAGGTCATTACCACATCCGCCCGGTGCATCATTCAACAACACGATCTGTACCGCCTGCACATTTTCCGGCAACGTAAAAACCATACCATACTCCTTCCACCGGCCCTGCGGGTCAGGATCTGCGGGGATATACCTTTCCGGCAGCTGCCCGAGAATATTTCCATTTTCGTCTTCAATACGAAACCGGATACGCGAAGGTACCGGCGAAGTATTCGTACCACAAGACATGTCCCGGGAAATAACCGAACACGCGCTTACAGACAGCGAGTACTGTATCCCGCCGCAAAGCCCTGTGACCTTCTTCCTGTAAATTTCTCCCGGAAAATACGAAGCATTGATAACCATCATACGGCCATCAGGCTTTCCGCTGCGATCTGTCATCTGCTTCCAGGTAGTATTGCCTTGTGCCGGTTGTGGATCATTTACAATGGTATAATATCCTTCTTTCAGTGGGACAGTATTAGAGAACTGATAGGCGCCGCTTCCAAGACCAGGTAAAGGATTACCAAATCCCGTACCCGTACCGAAATCTTCTTTAAAAAGTTCTTTACTGATTGACGTACAAGTCCCGCGTTTCAGACGGCAGGCCATATCATCATCGTCGGTACGGCCGTTGTGGTCATCATCCAGACCGTTCCCGCAAATTTCAATATCCTTATCGTTTCCCCCCTCTCCGATCATACCAATACCATATACTGCGCTCATAGGGCCTTTCACCGGATTTCCGATAATATAGGTAGTCGCATCTTCCAGATCAATCAGCGCAAGCTCCTGCGCCGTACTTACCAGGTAACAGATACCATATTGATTGGTCCCTATACTGTATACGCTTCCCCTTACATTCAACGGTCCGATAAGCCGCTGGGAAACAATACTGTTCCTGTCAGCAGACAATATTATCTCCAGCAGGGCATTTCCGTCCGTTACCATATACAGTTTCCCGTCACTGAAACACAGATCGCCACCAGGGGAATATTGTAAATTGCCAACAACACTCACCTTACCCGTCTTCATTTCAACTTTACACAGGCCACTGCCGGCCACTAACAAATCTCC
>NZ_DATLKJ010000210.1:0-90877 GCF_035538455.1 Chitinophaga sp. | reverse complement strand
CGACAAAGAATACGGCTACCTCGCAACAGACAAGCAGTTCAAAGATTTTGAACTCACCGTCCAGTTTAAACAGGAAGCTAATGGCAACAGCGGCGTATTCTTCCATTCTTCACTGGAAGGTACTAAAATCACAGGCTGGCAGGCGGAAGTAGCGCCTCCGGGACTACATACCGGCGGTATCTATGAATCTTACGGCCGTGGATGGCTTATTCAGCCCGACAAAGAAAAAGAACAATACCTGAAAATGGGCGAGTGGAATACCATGAAAGTACGCGTCGTAGGCGACCAGGTAACCACATGGCTCAATGGCCATGAAATGATCACGCTGAAAGATGAAAAGATCGGCGCAGCAGACGGTCAGATTGCCCTCCAGATCCACTCCGGCGGCGGTATCAAGGTAAGGTGGAAGAATATTAAGATCTCACCGGCAAAATCATAACGCAGGAATACATTAGGTGTACGCGCATCTTAATTGCTTAAATTCGTACATCTAAAAATCCCTGAATGTATTATACTGACAAGGTAATACTTATTACTGGCGCCAGCTCCGGGATAGGCCGCGAGCTGGCGTTGTTGTTGGCTAAAGAACAAGCCTGGCTGATACTCGCTGCACGCCGCGCACAGGCTCTGGAAGAGGTTCAACAGGCATGCCTGCAATATACCCCCCGCTGTGAAACGCTGATAATGGACGTCACCGATGAAGTCAGCGTAGAAACAGGTGCAAAGCTCGCCCTGCAGTTCTTCGGAAGAATAGATGTGCTGGTCAACAACGCTGGCGTTACCCAACGCTCCCTGCTGATCGATACACCGGTGAGCGCCGTACGCAAACTGATGGAAGTGAACTTCTTCGGACCAGTCATGCTGACGAAAGCACTGCTGCCGCATTTCAAAACACAGCAACAGGGACAGGTGGTAGTGGTCAGCAGCATGGCCGGATTAATGGGCTATCCCTGGCGCTCAGGCTACAACGCTGCCAAACATGCACTCCAGGGCTACTTCGAAACATTACAGACAGAGCAGCCCATTCCCAACCTGTATACTACCATTGTATGCCCCGGCCGTATACATACGCCCATCACCTATTCCGCTATTACGGCTACCGGAGAGCCCTTTGGGCATATGGACCCCGGGCAGGCCCACGGCATACCAGTGGAAAAATGCGCCAGGCGTATTCTAACTGCCATGCACAAACGAAAAAAACTGGTGATGATCGCCAGAGCGGAAAGACTGCTGCTTTGGTTCAAAAGATTTTTTCCGCCGTTGTTTTATTTCATTGCAAGGAAAGGCGTTAACTTGCCACCAGCCGGAACGGGCCGGTAACGCAGGCGCATATTCCTGAAAGCCCTTCCCGCAATAATATCTAATCGAAAAATTTCAGCGCATATGGATCTATTACAACAGGTTGCAGCCGCAACAGCCTGGCTGCAGGCCCTTTCTTTTGAGCAGCCCCGTGTGGGCGTAGTGCTGGGCACTGGTCTTGGTGAATTAACCAGTCATATTAAAATCGCACACAGCATTCCCTATAACCAGATACCGCATTTTCCTGAATCAACAGTAGAATCGCATAAAGGGCAGCTGATCCTGGGACATATCGGCAAAACACCCGTGGTTGCCATGCAGGGCCGCTTTCATTACTATGAGGGCTATACGATGCAGCAGATTACATTTCCAATACGCGTGATGAAAGCATTGGGCGTAGAGCAACTGTTGCTCAGCAATGCCGCTGGTGGTATGAATCCTTCCTTTAAAAAAGGGGATCTGATATTACTGGAAGATCATATCAACATGCAGCCGGAAAACCCGCTGCGCGGCCTCAATTCATCCGCCTTTGGTCCTCGCTTCCCGGATATGAGCCGTCCCTACGATCCGTTACTGGGACAGAAACTGCACGTAGCCGCCGACGCGCAGGGCGTTGTACTGAAATCCGGTATATACGTTTCCGTGATGGGACCTAATCTTGAAACAAGGGCAGAATACCGCTTCCTGCGTATGGCTGGAGCCGACCTTGTAGGCATGAGCACCGTTCCGGAAGTAATTGTAGCCAACCAGCTGAAACTCCCCTGTGCAGCCGTTTCCGTAGTCACTGATGAATGTGATCCTGACAACCTGCATCCGGTTTCCATTGAAGAGATCATTGCAGTTGCTGCTACTGCCGATAAAAAACTAAGCAACATATTTGCTGCGGTGGTCGCTGAACTGTAAACTGCTAGCCTTTCGGCGGGTATTCGATGCCGGCCTCTCTGATAAGATCATAGCCATACTTCATAATATGCTCTATTACGGGTATGGCTTTCAATCCTTTCTCCGTGATAAAATATTCCACCTTGGGCGGTACCACCGGGTATGCGCGGCGCCCTACCATTCCCTTCTCTTCCAGCTCCCTCAGCTGGCTGGTCAGCATCTTATGCGTGATATGAGGTATATCATTCTTCAATTCTCCGTAACGCAGTACCTGTTTCTGCAAACGCCACAGGATAGGCATCTTCCAGGTCCCTCCTATATGATTCAATGCAAATTCAATCGGAGTATAGTAGAGTTTATTATCGTGAAAAAATTCAGGCATATATAATTTATTAGAAGTCAATTTACTCACCTAAAAGTGTGTATCACACTTAAAAGTGTCTATCGTGTAATAAGGTGATCTACCCTGCAAATTTGCAGCAAAAAAGAAAAATGAAACGAACACTTTATGTGCTGGCGATAGGCGTTTTCGGCATCGCCACCACGGAACTAGGCGTGATAGGCATTTTACCTCAGCTGGCGGCGGCTTTCCATGTAAGCATTGATAAAGCAGGATGGCTGCTGAGTTCATTTGCAATCGTGATTGCGGTGTGCGGCCCTTTTATGACTCTCCTGTTCTCCTGGCTGGACAAGCGCAAAACCATGCTCTTTGTATTGGCACTCTTCACCATTTCCAATATCGTTTCAGCGATGGCTGTCAGCTTCAACGTATTGTTACTGGCGCGGATACTACCGGCCTTCATGCATCCTGTTTTCTGGTCGGTGGCGCTGGCCACAGCAGCAGGCAGCGTCCCGCAGACGGAGTCCCCAAAGGCGGTAGGTATCGTATTTGGAGGCTTTACCATCGCCAGTGTACTGGGTATCCCGGTGGTATCCTTTATTGCAGCGCTTTACGGATGGCAGGCGTCCTTCGTGATGTGTGCAGCCGTCAATACTCTTTCCCTGCTGGGACTACTGCTGTGGCTTCCTGCATTTCCTGTTACAGAAAAAACCACGTACGGCAAACAGCTGCTGATACTGAAGAAGCCAGTCTTGTGGATAAACTTCGTACTGGCGTGCCTGATAGTTGCCGCCATGTATGCCAGCTACGGTTACCTCGCCGCCTATCTCCGCGACATTACAAAAATGAATGGTAAGGAAGTAAGCCTGATGCTGATGATATTCGGCTTCACAGGTATTGCGGGCAACTGGCTGGCCGGCAAAATGCTGAGCAGGAATATTGCTGCCACAACGATCATATTCATTGCACTACTCAGCTTGTCGCACATAGTAGTCTTCTATGCAGGTGCATATTATATACCAATGGTGATCGTGATCTTCCTGTGGGGATTCATCCATACCGGCGGGTTTCTGATCAGTAATATCAACGTTACTACAGCAGCATCAGAAGCACCGGAATTTGTGAACAGCATATTCACTACCTGTGGTAACCTGGCCGTTACAATCGGATCTGTTGTCGGTGGCGCAGTGATCGCTCATGTGGGGTTGCGCCAGGTAGTATGGTCGAGTGTTGTGTTGCTGGTACTCTCAACACCAGTATGGGCACTGGCACAATACAGGAGTAGGGTTAAGTCATAGCAATCAGAAGAATTAATTAATCACTCCAGAACAAATAATCAAATGCCAAGCTGTTAAGCCTGGCGTTTTTCTTTTTATTTATCGAAAGCTAAGTAATCGGTTATTAAACATACTCAATTCAACTAATTTGTGCACCCGTAGCAAGGTTTATTTCGAATGTTTCATCGGCTTCATTTCGAATGCTCCAAACTGTTCCTTTTAAAGAAGATTCTGTTACTTCAGTTATTCTAAAGCTGTCATATGTTAAACGTCCTGTTCTCCACTTGATTCCAACCTCATCATATGCTACTAATTCCGTATAATCTGCAAATACTATAATTTTTTGATTTTTTATTGAACGGACATCCATAACAGGAATTGCTTTCACTTCCTGCCAATCTTTAGGATTATTTGATGAAACAATATAGCCAGAGCCGTTCGACACAACACAAAATTTATTGGGATCAGGTGTACTGTATAAGGCTGATATGCCGGTAGCACTAATTTCGCCAAAAGCAAAAACACCAATCCAGTTCTTTCCTTCCGAAGAAATCACTTCAACTATTATTCCATCCCTACCTCCTTGGGTATTTGCTCCCGGGTAATAATACCGATCCCCTGACCCAAACTCTTCCATTACCTCGACCCCGTAATTATTCTGAAAAGTCAAATCAACTATCATCTCTTTATCTTATTGGATTGAAAAATTTATGCATAACAACCTCTGTTCTTCCCGATAGGGGATAAGGATGGCATCAACAGTATTCTGGCCCATCATTCTCATGATTTGTCCTTGAGTGAACAATTCACCGCATTCATTAACTTTGAACTAGCCTATTAGAGTGAAATAGTTCTCCAATATTTAATATGTCTGTGTTTGAAGTTGAGATTGAAAGCTGGACAAAGCCACTAAGTAATCTCTGTCTTCTCTTATTGATAACGTTATATACAACTGCAAGCCCAGAGCCTTCAATACATGAGCAAAACCCGCTACTGCGGGCTCATGTATTGAAGGCTCTGGGCCTATTATTTTTTGTCTCAGCAACTACTATCCATCCCCCACTCGCATACTCATTCCTCAATAGCAACTATACTTCATCTATATTAATATCCCCATCTATATCAATATTCCCCACATTATTTTCCACCACCCAACCATTGGCAAAACTATTCTCAAAGCCTTCGCCTTTATTGCCTAGTAAGTTAGTCCCTTTCTCAAAAACATTATTTTTTAATTCGATACAGTTTTCAAACTGACAGTCAAAGAAATTTAAAAATCCTGTAAAAACATTTCCTTCGATAACTATGGGATTTACATTATGCCCCCCCATTTGATAATCCACGTAGTTTCTAATAATATTATTCTTTAATAATAAGCCATTTACAAACCAACATGAATGAATTTTCAAATTGTTTATTATACAATCTTCAATTATCAAATACACATTTAATTCAAATACTCCAATCAAATCAATTGTATTGATCAAGCAATTAACTAAATGGACAACATTGTGATCTTTAAAATCGTCCCGATTTAGAAAGTCTATATTTTGATTTTCCTTTACCATGTTACATTTCCAAAATTTATTACTGATCCTTGAGTAACTCTATTAGAAACCCCGGGATACATATTTACTGACATAATTTTTCCGTCTTGGACAAATACCTTAAATGACTTTTGGACTCCATTGACATTCCCGATTAAAGTATTGTCACCTGCTTTTAATAAGGACATATTTTGCTCTACCAGATAAAGCCCTTTTGAAGCCATTGTCTCCGCTGATAAGTTTAAATCAGCATGACGACCACGGGCAAAAGCATGTTCCATAAATTTCTCTAAAACACCTCTGTTAAAGGACAGTCCTTCATCAGCAGCCTCAACGGCCCGAGCTGTTTTAGCAAACCCACTATACATATCCATCCCCCCACTCGCATACTCCCTCCTCGCTTCCGCACTACCGTGAGCCATTAGCCTAAAGGTCCTGTCCCAAAATTCTTCTCCGGGGTGATAGCCCGAATAGGATTGCCACGCTCTATAGGCTTCCACCTGATTACTATAATCCCTCCCGTTAGTATAGTTCCAATGGGTAAATGTTCCTGGTTCGTATGGATTTGAATCTTTTTTTGCGCCACCTCCTCCTCTTGCCGTTTCCTCTCTACTTGTGGGCATGGTGCCCCTAAAGGTGGTTTCTACAATCGTTTTAGCTTTGTACAGATTACGGTTTACATCCTGAAGCGTACTGAAAGACATCCTTGATAAATCACGGATAAATCCTTGCCCGGCATTGATCAGGTTGGCAGAAGTTGCACTCACCAGCTTCTCTCCAAAATAAATATAGGTGTAATCTCCGACAGTTTGTATAAGATTCTTACCTACATTCTCAAAAAGCTGTCCGTTGATCATCAGAGATGCCGCTTCTGAGTTTTTCCAAATGAGAGCATTGCCGTTCCTAAACCAATCTGGAGGGCTATCTCCTAATGGATCTGAGAAATTGACCGGGTTATTGACGCTAACGTGATAGGGGGATAAGCTATGAAATTGTTCATGTTTAGGATCAACCTGCCACCAGCGGCCAATCTGAGGATCAAGTGTCCTGTAAAATGCATCAAATAACTCCAGATCGAATTCATTTATTTTTTCAATTCCATTGAATAATAATAGGTTCTCTTGCCTGTTAAGCGCTTTACTGCTTAATCCGGCGATCTGTAGCCCATATGGATAATAACTATCCTCTTGTAAAAGGTGACCAGTAGTATGTCTTACAACCAGATCATCAAAAAATACGTCAGTAGGACTTTCATTACTTACATACACATACAGAAACCCATTCTTTGTAACATTTGTCTCCGCTGCAAGTGGAGTCACAGCATCAGGAGTATTGACCCGTAAAGCGCTACCGCTTACCATCTTGAAATTCTCATCAAAAAGTGCATAGTTCAGATATGCTTTCGGCACATTGGAAGGAGGATTTTGTGTCTGTGTATTGGTCACAAAATCTGTAAATTCATCTTTATTGAGAATCAGACCGGAGGTGTTACCCTGAACCAGGTTATTTTTCCCATTAGCGATAACACTTGCTGGGCCAATCAGGGTATTAATCAGCTGCTGCACAATATCAGCTGGTACCTGGTTGGATGTATTATTGGCGGGAGAATTTTGCTGGTAATAAGACATTACGCTCAATTCAACTTTATCTCCTGCCATCACCCTCAATACCTTACCTGTCCCAATTTTTCGCTCAGGGCTGGTGTTGTTTAGTTTTACAAATTTCCTATTAGTACCGTTGTAATCATAGAATTTATGTCCTGGTGGTATTACATCAATATTAGGAGGGAAACTGAATATTTCTCTTTCCGGAACAGGCGGAGCTGGCTGAGGATTGTCTTCATGTGTAGCCCTATAGTACAACTGACTAGTTTCATCAGTGATCACAGTTCTCACATTACCTAGGTAATCGCTAATGAAATAGTCGTAAACCAATGTTCCGTTAGCAGACCTGCGGATCCTTCCTTCCGGGTGGGGAATATACAGCAGTTCATTATCTTTGAAGACACAGCCATCCAGGTAGCTATATGTAGTGGTTTTACTACCATCACTTACTTTTTTCTGAAGGACATTGCCTGTAACATCATACACATATTCAATTGATTTATTGGTTCCATCAAGTGTAATCCTTTCAGGTTTGCCAAAAATATAATTATTGGCAATAGTTATACCTTTATTTTTATCTTTTATCAGATTTCCGGCATCATCATACACATAATCATCAGTACCTGTTCTACCCTGATAATTTTTAAAATCCCCCAGGTGCTTATCCCCCTGTATATCTGTCACACCTTTCAGCTTATTGCTCCATTCATTATTCTCATTAATGTAGGTAAGGTCGTCTATTGTGGATTTAACGTTACCGGCCAGCATCCCCTGCTGTTTCATCCTTTTGATATTACCATTTTCATCATATTGGGGAATAGCTGAAGAATAATCAACCGCTCCATTATTCCAGTTACCTGAAGTAAACTGGGAATAATCGGCTTTGCTTAACCTGCCGGCATTATCATAAGTATAGCCATAGGCATGCCATTCATCTGGATTGCCTTTCCTTCTCCACGTTACACCTGCTACGTTTCCAGTATAATCTTTCTTTACAAACCCGTTGTCGTAAAACAACTCCATTCCAAAATAGTTCCCAGCCATTTTGTTTTGCGCAAATTCACTATTGATTCCTTTCAGTTTGTTATCCAGTGTATACGTGAAGTTCAGCATCTCCAGGTCAGACAGCTGCTTAGTTTTCGGACGCCCCAGATTATCATAAGTAAAGGAACTTAGTAATTTGGTCACAGGAGTAGCGGCATTAAGAATACGCTGATCGATCTGGGTCATGCTTCCAATGGCATCATAACTATAGCGCGTTTGGAGCTGTATAACGGCATTGTTGCTACTGAGCGGATTTTTAAACACCTGGTGCGTTGACAATACTTTTCCATTAAAATCATACTGTGCGGTGGTCATATCGGTACCACCGGCAATGTTCTCCGTTTGTACTTGTATCTGCCGCCCTTTTTGATCGTAATAAAAAGTAGAAGTTAGCCACTGTTCTTTACCTGTCACCTTTAATTTGACAGTTGTCAGCTTACCACGGCTATTATTTGAAGGGGTTACCGGATCAGCGTATAGATTTGAGCCGGCATCCAGCGAAAATGTTCCATTGAATGGTTTAACTCCTTGGGCATTATAGTTGTCGTAGTAATATATAGCTATCGGCGTATACCCAGATATAGCAGCTGCAGTGGAATAAACTCCTATGTTTTCAACTACCGGTACCGCGTTGGGATTAATTTCAGTATCAAAATTGTCATTGGCAGGACTATAAAATGGCTCCACAAAGTCAATGCTCTGCGTTGCTTCATAAAGAGGCTGGGTATTGCGTGAATCAACATATAGATTAGCCACAGGAGGATTGGAGAAGGTAATGGCCTGATTGGTAATACCGGCCTGATCTAACATGGTTTGCAGGCTCTCTCTGGTAGCAGCCGGATTCTTATAGGTTGCCACCGTTGTAAGCCTGTCAAGCCCATCATAAAAATAAAGCAACCACTCTCCCTTTGATTTAAGCAGAGGATGTTGATAAAAGGTGCATCTGTCACGGATGTCATACACATAAGTGTCAGCCTCGTTTATCCCAGGCTTTTTAACAGTAATGGGTCGCCCTTTTACGTCATAAGTATATCTGTAACACAGTTCATTCAAAATAGCCGCTGCGGCAGGCGTCCGGAAGTCCCAATTATTATTACTAATACAATATTTTACAGCCAGTGGCGTAATGATATATCTGGCAGCTCCGGTTGCACCATATACATAATATGTCCTGAGTTCACCTGATTCCGCATCAGACCCTGATTGGGTAGCGCTCATAATTAACCTTCCCTGTCGATCGCAATACCTGCTTTCTTTCAGATTATGTTCATTTGTAAGAACAGAAACACGAAGGCTACCGGGATTATACATTGAATAACTTACCGGCATATCATTATCGTTGTTACCGAGAGACCAGATGCGGACATTCTCATTTGCCTGGTTAGGTCTTAATGTACTGGTTTTCCCCCTTTCGCTACCGGCAAAACTCTTCCCCGGTGTAAGTAGTTGTGACGCCTGGTTAATGGGAGAAAATTCGTCATTAGTTTTTGTGTAAAAGAAATCTTCCTGGTTTTTAGTCAGATTGTTATAGAACTCTGGCTGTCTGGCTGCTACATCGTTTCTGAAGCTGCCGGCAGTTGTACTATTGGATGCTGCCAGATAGGGCAGTGGCTGTATAGGGTTATTGCCATATCGGTCAAATACATTTATACCAACGAGGTCTGTATTGTCTGTGCCGGCATTCGCCAGTACAGTTTCAATGGGTCTTCCCAAACCGTCAAGATAGGATATCGCTTTCTGAAAATCGCGTTGGTTATTAAGCGTGGCTATTTGTGTGCTGTTGGTAACCCCAGGTTTGAATATCGCATATCTCACGGCTTTATTAAAACTCGCGCTGTTAAATTGAGCATAATCAGGTATATTCTCCCTGGTAGTACCTCCTGTTGCAGTGCTGCCGTCTGGAACATTTATGGCCACCTGGTCGGATACTAAAACCTGGATTATATTTGAATATCCGAATTGTATATCTGATGCGCATTTTCTTCTGTAGTAAGTTGTTTTACTGAGAGCAGGAGCCTGATAATTGACTGTTGTTATGCCTGAAATAGTTGACCAGTTCAGGCCATTCAAAGAACTCTCCCATTGATATTGGTAAGTACCGTTTCCACCGGTAGCATCATTTCCAGTAAACAGCGTCGGCGCCGCACCCACATTAATCATTTGTGAGGAATTAATAATGCCAGGCGTAAGAGCAGCTGTTGGGGTAACATTTATTACATTAGAATAGGCCGTTTGGTTATCGTCCTGGACTCTTCTCCTGAAATATATCTTGCCAATAGCAATATTACTGCCAGTACAGTTAACTCCTGTAGCTCCGGGAATATCTACCCAGGTATTGCCATCGGCAGACTCCTCCCATTGATATGCATATGGCAGACCTCTTTCTATGCCTGTTCCCCCGGTCGCGCCAGTGTTACTTATTACTTGCGAATATTCAAAAACGTCATTCATAATCATGCGCGGAGTATTCAATGTAATAGTCCCTCCGGCAAGATTTGCTGCCATACGCACATTCCAGCACTCGTAGCGGCTTTCCATATTTTGATAATAACGAACCTCAACTGTATAATAGCCTGGTCCAGGAAATTGAACATCAGCAAAACTGCCATCAGGAGCGGTGCGCACGATTTGTCCTGCTGATGTGCTCCAGCTCACAGATAATGTATTTGCATCCACGCCTATGCCAAATGACACCGTTGTGCCTTCCAGATATGGGCCCTGCTCCGTACACTGTGCTCTTAATAACTGGGTTGAGAGTAGAAAAAACAGGAGAATATTTATAATAAAAACGATCTTTCTCATCTAATGAATGATTTACTGCAAAAAAACAAGATGGTAATTTGTTTACTTGTATTGGTATTCATATGCATGTATAATATTCCCGTCCGCATCCTTCACATACAGAATCCTTCCTAGACCATCGTATTCATAATAGGAAATTGTATTGGTTGCATTGGTTATAGATGTTAGGTTCTTGAACTCATCATATGTTTGGGTAATCATGGTGGCATCAACAGGATGAAGTCGTAATTCATCGATATTGCCTGTTCCATTAATGCTTATACTGGCAGTACCTGAGAAAATCATGGTCTTCAAAGTCCATCCGTTGTGAACCGCCGCAATAGTTTCATTCGTAATGCTGCCCCCGCTTACGCTTACAGTCCCCCCTTGTGTCCAATAAGAAAGAATATATTTTTTGCCGCTGTTCAGCCCTGTTTTTGTTAAGCTGGATACTGCAGCTAGGTTAAGTGAACTGCTTCCTGTCATAAAAGCCAGATCTGTAAGGTATTCTCCTGCTGCTCCCGAGGGGGTTATAGTCCAGGTCCCTTTAGCCCTTCTTTCGAAACTACTGAAGGCTACATCAGAGGGAGCTGCATTCATAATTTTGGCAATCAGTGTCTCTTTGCGATCGTCATATATATTGGTTTCTATTCTATCCTCCATTACACTCTCCACAATATTTCCGTTTCCATCATAAACCATCTGCTCCTGTGCTTTCATCAGGTCGGTGTTTCTGATCAGCACATCTGGACGGAAATCGCCAATTACACTTTTCGGAACTGGTGTCTTGCTCATAAGGCGATACATTTTATCAGGCTTCACGGCACCATTGCTTAATGTCGTCAAATTGGATATTTCCGCTCCAATCAACCTATCCTCCGTACCGTCCGCAAGAAGCCATGTTTCTGATGATACAGGCACAGACAATATACTGTCAGTCTTTAGCGTGGTTAATATGCCCGGAATGTTATAGTCATAGGGATAATATATACGTCTTTCGATCTTTTCTCCCAGGCTGTTAACAGTTATCTCTTTCTTCAAATTAAAATTGGTATCGTAGGTAAAGTCGGTCCTTACCTCGTTGAATGTGCTGTTGCCATTATAACTGCGTTTAACCTTATATCTGAGCTGTGGTCGTCCTACCAAGGGATAGAACTCAGAGGTATTGATTATAATATCGTGATATCTCCCAGCCAGGTAGTTTGATGGACAAGCAATAGCCCTAACTACCTCATAGTTAACTGAATAGTTCAAGGAGTGGTTAAGTTCCTTTGTAGTAGCATCGTATTTGTTATATTCTTCACTTACGATCTCATTGTTCCTATTGTAGGTTCTTTTGCGTTTCAGTAATCCATATAAGCCGCTGATATATCTCGGCCTTCCGGCTTGTGGCTCATTTGGGAACAGAATGGGAAAATCCTTGTCGGTTGTAAATTCATAGACTGTTTTGCCTCTGTTTAAGCTTATATCGCCTTCAAAGGCTGTTACCCGTGAATAAGTGCCGGGTAAAGGATTGATAAGTTTTGCGTACAAGCTGGAATTACATGTAGCTGTTATATCTGCCTCCTTTTCTGACGGGAAGAATATGTCACTAACAACATAATACAGAGCCGACATAATCAGTGTTGCAACAATAGTACTTGTAGTTAAGCCCTCTGCGTCGTGATGGGGATTGTAATATTGTGAATAATTGTAGAAACCAGTCTGAACTATCGATAGAGCAAGATCACGTGCCAGACCAGCTACTGAAAAAGTCCCCTTGGTAGGAATTGTGAATTTTGTTCTGGAGTTGCAGGTATATTTCGGCTCTTCGTATCCCCATCCGGAAGATTTGCCATCTTCCGTCGTATATGCAAATTCTTTCACAATATCCGGACTGGCATTAACACCATCATTATACGTTATTTTTTTTACCCTTAAACCTCCGGTCAGAACATCTTTATTACCGGAAAAGGCAGTATTATTTTCGTAGTCATAATTTAGTGATCCTCCGGTTGGATATTGCACGCTTTTCAACAATCCCTGCCTGATAGTTGTCACCTTCCAAATTAGACGTTTCGATCCGTATGCTATCCTTTTCAGATTATTAAACTGGTTTTCGTCTGTGTCCCATGGACCGAAATCCAGGTTGTAATATCCCCAATGGTCAGCTCCAGCAGCCAACCTCCCAGGCACCCCGGGTGAACTTATATAATAGTTGAAGCGATAGGGATTATCTGATAAATTACCATTACCAGTTTTTGTTACACTGTTAAGACATAATCTTGCATTTGGTAACTCAGCTGTAGGAAAGGAGTAATTAAAATCTCTCAATTCCGCCCTAGAAAAATACTGATAAACGAACTGGTAGCTTAATAGTTCTTTATTATCTCGTTCCACAGCAATTTTCAATAGTGCGTTGGCGCCTGAGAGGTCAACCCTGGGAGTACCTGCGTAAGTAAATTTTACTTTTGAATCATCAGGTAATGCTATACCCGTAATGCGCTTCAAGCTGCCTATAACCCTGGCTTCCACCTTCATTGCCACTACTTCGTCGCCATCAGTTCCCGGACTGATGGTTTCTACCGCGTCCAGACTAGAAATATAGTCCACATTATAACCATCATAGGTAAAACTAATCTTCTTTCCCGTTTTGGGATCTGCTATTTCGGTAAGTTTCCAGCAATTAACTACAGAATAATTGCTTACTTTACTGCTTTGAAACCCTATATAAGTGCTCAGATTAGTGGGAGCAGGATTAAGATAGAATCTTCTTCTTCCTGTATTTTGATACGATATAATCCTGCTGGTTTCCTTTTCATTGAATGTGTATCTGACTCCGGATTCATCAGTAACAACAAACTTGCTAATGCGGGTAAGAATACCATTTGCAGTCATGTCTTCTTCTATCTTTTCAATTTTCAACCTGGAGTCATCAAGTATATGGAATACTTGTTCCTTGTCTATCACAAAACGTCCCGATCTGTTTCCAAATTGGAATATAAATTCATCCTGTTGCCTGTCAGCAATTACCTCTTCGTTATATTTAAAATAGTCGAGACGGCCTTGTACAATTGGAATCCATCCCATTCCATATGGCGCCGATGATCGCGAGTAATAAGGCGTATATAGATTTCCGGTAGCAAATAGCTCCCCATCTATCACTCCTCCTTTCTGATCATCGGGTTCTCCCCGTGTAATTCTGGAAATCGAACCCGCTGACTGCAACTCCCATCCCAGGCCGACATCAGATGCTACCTTATTTACTTTAATGCCAGCTCCGTCCGTATAAACCAGATTGACATTAGTAGCAAGTTTATCCCCATCACTGTAATTATATAATGGCAGATCAACCTGAGCTCTGCCTGATGGCAAATCTACCTGGGCATAGCAAATAGAAGGGAGAAAAAAAATCAGAGCACAAGCCCTCAAAAAATAGGTAAGACAATTATTTGATGACATAGATAAAGGGTAAAAACAATTAGTTAGGTAAAGGTTATAAATTTTGATTGATTGGATTTTGGAGCCGAAAATACAAAAACTCCAATACCTTAGCGAATATTGGGAAGATATTCTTTTATTAATTTTTTCAGGCCATCGAAAAACTCAATCAGACTCATTGGTAGGTTTCCATACCTTCCTAACTCCCATGGGCCTCAAACTGACTCAAAAAAGGGTCATCCCTCAAAAAGAGATTGACCCATTATAATTGCATCGTAAACGTCTAATTCGCTTCTACATCAGGATTTGGTAGTATCATCGTCTTTTTCATCAGCATCTTCATCACTCTCATCATCAGCGCCATCTTCTTCATCATCAGCATCGTCTCTATTATTCTCCCCCTCTTCATCATCTCTCTCATTTACACCATTTTCTTCGTCCTCTCCATCTTCATCGTCGTTCTCCTCCTCGTCTTCTTCATCATCTTCTTCCTCGTCTTCGTCATCACCACCTTCTTCTTCATCCTCTTCACCTCCATCCTCATCTTCCTCGCCATTCTCCTCCACCTCATTTTCTATATTACTATCCTCTTCTCCAGACCTCTCACTATCTTCTATTTCTTCAACATTATTATCACTTTCCTCATTTGCTCCACTGTTATCATCCGGTTCTACGCTTTCATCTTCAGAAGCGGGCAGCTCTTCAGCATTCTCCTGCATGATGGTATCCAGCTCATGATCAGGGTCCAGTAGTTCGCCGCTTTCAGATACCATCAGGCTGTGATGGGCACTGGCTGCTTCCTCACCGGTAGCGGCAGTTTCGTCTTTGATAAGGGTAGGTTGTACCATTTCTTCATCGAAGAGTTCCCTCAGTTTGGGCAGGTCTGCGGTGGTGTTGATCCCGAAATAATCCATGAAGGAACGTGAAACGGAATAGAGCAGGGGCTTTCCGGGCAGGTCTTCACTACGGCCGGAAATCACGATCAGTTCTTTCTCCAGCAGTTTCTGGATGGAATAATCCGTGCTTACGCCACGTATATATTCAATCTCCCCTTTGGAAATAGGCTGCCGGTAGGCAATGATCGCCAGTGTTTCCAGGGCGGCAGTAGACAGGCGTTTCAGGAATTTATCGCCGTTCAGCTGAGCCACTGTCTGGTAGTATTCCTTTTTAGTCATGAACTGGTAGCCACCGCCACTGCTGCGTACCTCGAAGGCATAAAATTCTGAGCTATACTTTTCGCGGATGGCGTCGATAGCAGCTTCCACCTGGTCCAGTGTGGCACGGTCTTCCAGGAAGGCCAGTGCATTATTGAGTAAATCCAGTATGTCCATCACAGGCAATGGCCTGTCGGCTGCAAAAATGAGTGCTTCCACGTGAGGGATCAGCTGTGATATTTCCATATAATAACAGAAGATGGATTTACAAAAAAAAGGTCAAAGACCGAAAATACAGTCTTTGACCCTAATCTGAAAATATAAAATATTCAGTGTTGACTTAGTGTGAATAAGTTCCCGGGATCAGGCTTAACCCGCCAGTGCTGCGGCGCCGCTCACGATTTCGGTCAGCTCTGTAGTAATCGCTGCCTGACGTGCACGGTTGTAAGAGATCTTCAGGGAACGCAACATTTCTGTCGCATTTTCAGTAGCCTTATCCATAGCAGTCATACGGGCGCCATGCTCAGAAGCATGTGTGTCCAGAACTGCCTTGAAGAACTGCGTATTCAGGATCTTCGGCATCAGCTCAGCTATCAGTACGTCTTTCTCCGGCTCATAGATGAAATCCGCTTTCAGCCCTTTACCCTCTGTAGCCTCTACTTTCGCGATAGGGAGGAACTGTTCAGTTACGTATTTCTGGGTAGCTGCGTTTTTAAATTCACTGTAAACAATCTCCACAGCATCATAAGTACCATCGATAAAGCCGTTCAGCGCTATGGAAGCAGCTTCTTTCACATGCTCGAAGGTCAGGTTGGCAAACATCTGCCAGAATTTGTCATTCACTTTATAACCATTCTGCAGGAAGTGCTCATAACCTTTCTTACCGATAGGGAGGATTTGCACATTGCCTTTCGCAAACTGCTCCGCGTATTTCTCACGGATCACTCGCTTGGTGGTTTTGATCAGGTTGGAATTGAAAGCGCCACAAAGACCTCTGTCGGAAGTCACTACCACAATCAGCACCCTTTCAACTGCACGTTGCGCTGCCAGCGGCGTATCAATATTGCCTTCGCTGTTGGAAACAATATTCTGCAACATTTCCTGGAGTTTCAAGGCGTACGGGCGCATCTGAATAATAGCATCCTGTGCACGTCTTAATTTAGCAGCACTCACCATTTTCATGGCTTTTGTGATCTGCTGGCCAGATTGAATAGATTTGATTCGGTTACGAACTTCTTTAAGCTGTCCGGACATATGTGAAAATCAATTTCAAATTATATGATCAATGCTGAATCACAGAATATCATCCCATAATTCGGCTGCAAAGGTAAGCAATGACAGTATAATTTGAAAATCTGTAGAAAGATAATTTATATATCCTTTATTAGCATAATAATCAATTAATTACAGATATATAAAAATCATGGCTCAATAGTAGTACCCAGCACCTGCAGAAAGGCCGCAATCCACTGCGGATGCGCTGGCCACGCCGGAGCTGTCACCAGCTTACCGTCTACCACCGCCTCATACACATTCACTCCCACATATGTCCCCCCTGCCGCAGTCACCTCAGGTCCCACTGCTGGATAAGCCGTCAGCTTCCTCCCACGAACCACATCTGCAGCCGTCAGGATCTGAATACCATGGCACACCGCAGCCACTGGCTTATTCTCCGCAAAGAAATGCCTCACCAGCTCCAGCACATTCTTATTAAGACGCAGATACTCAGGTGCACGGCCACCCGCAATCACCAGCGCATCATAATCAGCGCCCGCCGCATCTGAAAAGCTGGCATTGAGCACAAACCCATGCCCCGGTTTCTCACTATAAGTCTGGTCGCCCTCAAAATCATGAATCGCCGTTTTGATTTTATCACCGGCCACCTTATCCGGACATACAGCATGTACTTCATGTCCTATCATCTGCAACATCTGGAACGGAACCATCGTCTCATAATCTTCTGCAAAATCTCCCGTAAGTAATAAGATTTTCTTCTTTGCCATAATGTAATAGTATTAGTAGTGTCTTTAAGTGAAGAATAAAAATATGGTATCTGTAATTTAAGGAAAAGCTGCAAGCTTTTCCTTGATTAATCAAAGGAGAACCGCCGAATACAGCAGCTTTGAAAAATAAATGTTGAAAAACTATGAAAAATCGGTTTAGCTCTTTACATTTGGTTAAGTAGCATTTTTTTGAAAAACTAAGTCAATCAAAATCAGAGATAGTTCCCTGATATGCACCTGTAGCCCCGATGAAGAAGCAATGTGCCCTGCATATCAGCACAGTGAGTACTGAAGAACCGTATTGTAAATTTCACGTTAATCAATTTTTTTCCCATGACCAGACCTGGAACCAATCCGCATACCTGATCCGTGTGCCAGCTTTGCTGCCCGCTATGTATCTAATCGCTGAAATAGCCCGCAGTTAACACTTTACGGGGAGTCAAATTAAACCTGGAAAGGTAACAGTATCCTTTTGCCCCCCGCTATCCGAACAAACACTTCATCGGCGCAGGCTATTCCTGCGCCCGGAATTTTCATGCCTAAAAAAAGTGCGTATGAAAAAGATTTACTATTGGCTGCTTACCATCGCATCATTCCCTGCCTTTACCCCTGTATATGCACAGGGCGTACTCTTCAAAAGCAGGGACACCACCAGCACCCCGGTCGACTCTGCCGCATTGCGCAGGATAACCGTAAAAGCCCGGGACTCTTCAGGCATCATTCCCAACAATGAGCTATTCCTGCTAAAAACAGTACCAGCAGCCATATCATCGCCGGATATGTCCTCGCTGAGAATGATGCCCTACACCAGCATCGACCAGATGCTCACTGGCCGTGTAACGGGAGTGGATATACGAACGCCCACCGCAGAACCGGGAAAACGCAACAGCATCTTTATCCGCGGCACCTCCTCCCTGCTGTTAAAGAACAGTGATCTCTTCTACCTGCAGCCTACCTATGTTGTAGATGGTATCCCGCTCATAGCAGATCACGCTTTTGCATACGACATACAGCGATTCGATTTCAACAGATTGGGCACAGAAACCAACCTGTCGTCGTTTATCAACGTCAATGATATTGAAAGCATAGAAGTGCTGAAAGATTTTGCCGCCAGCGCAAAATACGGCCCCATGGCTGCTAACGGCATTATCAATATCACCACCAAAGGCCCGCGGGTAGGCCAGATGAAGGTATCCGTAAATGCTTATGCCGGCATATCCTTACGGCCCGCTGCCGATGCTGTGAATGGCAAATATGAAAGCGACTTCCGTCTGCCTTTCTACCGGCGCTATGCCAACGAAACACAATGGCGCAACTTCCCACGTTACCTCGCCGACTCCTCGCAACCACGCTACTTTGGCCCCGCCAACTGGGACGATCTCTTTTACCGCAATGCCTTCACAGAAGGCATACAAGCCTCCGTCAGCGGAGGCTCCCCATTTGCCAGCTTCCGCTTCAGCATCGGGCAATCGTCCCAACAGGGCGTAGCAGATAAAACAGGACTGCAACGCTATAATGTAAACTTCGGTATCAACATTGTACCTATACGCAATCTTGTCTTCTCCACCTACATCGGTGTGGCCACGCTGAATCGTAAACGCAATGAATTTCTGCGCGACAGAGCCGGCGATGAAGATTATCTCTTCAACTACGAAACGCCGCTGTCGCCCAACAAGGAATTCCTGCAACAATACTACACCGATCTCACCAATGGCATCAACAAAAACAGAAACAACTCCGCACGCATCATTGCCAATGCACAATACAGCTTCCTCTCACACTTCACCTGGAACACACGCTTCGCCATTGATTACGGCCAGAACTTCCGGGACTACTTCGTACCCACCGCCCTGAGCGAAGGCAACAGCTTCGTGTCCAACTTCGATGGACTCAGCAAACGGCTGGTGCTCGACAACTCACTGCGATTCCAGCAGACCTTTGCACAGCATCATCACCTCGATGTAGTGATAGGCCAATACAGCCAGTGGGATAAATGGCGCTATGATTATGGCAGGGCCTATAAAGGGAAAAGTGATTATATCAAAATATACCAGCCCGGCAATGATGACAACAAACAAGGGCGCTTCACCAACCTGCGGCTGATGTTTAACGCCAAAGACTATACGCAGTCCAATCTCGCCTCCTTCTATCTGAACGCCGGCTACAACTATCAACAGAAATATTTCCTGACGCTTTATGTAAGAAGAGACGGAACTTCCTATCTGCCGGCAAATCAGCGCTGGCTGATGTCTCCGACAGTGTCTGCCGCCTGGAAAATCTCCGGCGAGAAATTCCTGCAGTCCTCCTGGCTCAGTAACCTGAATCTCAGAGCCAGCTGGGGTCGCGTAGGGCGGCTCCTGATGGACGAACTGTACAAAGGCGGTCCTATATACAACGTGGATGCTGGCTGGACAGGCACGCCCAATATGTCTACCTACAACGCCTTCCCCGCTATCAATGCCGCATTTGGAACCGGCTACGTAGCGCCAGGCACTACCTGGCCATATGTAGAACAACTGAACGGAGGCCTGGACGTAGCTTTCCTGCATGACCGCATCCGCGCGTCCCTGGACATCTACAGCAAAACAGATCGCAATCTCGTATTGAAGGTACCTACACAGGAAGAGGAAGGTTATACCGGCGTCATTAAAAACGGTATGGCGATACGAAATTATGGTTATGAATTTTCTGTTGAAGCAGATGTAATACGCAACCGGAAATTCACCTGGACCACTGCCCTTAACGTCTACACCAATCAGAATAAATTGCTGTCATTGCCTGACGGGCTTACTGACCTCGTCATAGATCATCACCGTTTCCTCGTTGGAAAGCCAACAGACCGCTACTGGCTGCTGATCAATGAAGGTATCTACCAGTCAGACAACGATGTCCCCGTTAATCCCGCTACCGGTAAAAGAATGTCTTACCAGGGCCTCCCGCTGAAGAAAGGCGATCCGGAATGGAAAGATCTCGATGGCAACTACGACATCAACGATAAGGACCGTATCCTTACCGGCAGGATGTCACCCGCTGCCACGGGAGGCTTCAGCAATACCTTCCGCTACCGCGATATAGAGTTGAGTTTTCTCCTGAATTATTCCTTTGGCCGTAAAGTGATCAATGAAGTCCTGGCCAATCGTTTTGATTTTGCCAACCGCGAAGGGGTGGACGATCCAAAAGGTATTAAGGAAATCACCTACTGGGAAAAGGTTCCGGGCGACTACAGCAAAATTCCGCTATACAACCCCTGGAGCGCCGTATATGCCTACCAGCCCGACCAGACACTGTTCCTGGAAGATGCTTCTTTCATTAAGCTGCGCGCCGTAACACTCGCCTGGCACCTGCATTCCGCCTGGATGAAACGCTCAGGAATCGAATACCTCCGCATTTACGCTACCGGCAATAATCTCCTCACCTGGACACGATACAAAGGCGGCGATCCTGAAGCTGTCAGCTATTTCGGATATGATGAAGGATACTACAACTGGGCTGCCCCCCGCACATTCACCGTGGGCTTCAACTTTCAATTCTGATCTTATGAAAAAGATATTCAATGCTATAATACTATTGCTGGCAGTGGGTTTCATCTCCTGCAAAAAAATGCTGGACATCCCCTCGCACCGCGCACTCACCGAAGATAATATGTGGCAGAATAAAAACGATGCCCGCGCCGGCCTCGATGCCTGTTATGCGCTGCTGCGCGCCGCCATGGCCAATGAAAATGCACACTGGGTATACGGCGACCTCCGCGGACGCGATTTCCAGGTAACGCGCCGCGGCGATTTACAAGCTGCTGCCGAAAGCAACCTGAACGCCAGTTTCAGCACAATGGCCGAGTGGCGCGACTGGCGCCGGTTCTATGCCGCCATCGCACAATGTAATCTCACAATCAACAAACTCCCGGAAGTCGTAAAACGCGATTACCGCTATTCCCCAAACGATATGCGGTTGGATCTCGCACAGGCACAGTACCTCCGGGCCTTCCTCTACTATTACATGGTAAGGATATGGGGCGATGTCCCACTGGTAACAACTACCGCCGACGGATCTGCGAAAAAAATACCGCGGGAAAACCAGCAGAAAGTACTCGACTATGCCGCTGCGGAAGCATATACCTCCATTGAAGGACTGCCATGGAAATATAATGGCCAATCCCCCGAACAACAGGGCGACTACCGCGGCCAGGGGGAAAGTCATCACAAATCCATCTTTGCCACCAAAGGCATGGCATACACACTGCTCGCACATATCTACGCATGGAAAGAGAACTACGCCAAAGCGCTGGAATATGCAGACATCGTGATCAACAGCCAATCCCAGACCGGCTACAATCTCTCCACCGTCGATGATCTCACAAGACTGAACGGCGGCTTCCGTGGTCGTACCGATTACAACATCTTCCAGATAGACATGAACTTCGATCACGCGGAAATATCCACCACCGGCCAGCTGGAAGACTGGACGCTCAGGGAGCCCTACATTCCCAAGCGGGAATCTGAGATCTACGTATCAAAAGACTCAATCCTCAACATCTATGGTGAAGCCCATGACCAACGCCCGCAGTATTTCTTCACAAAGATGGAAGAAGCATTCCCCATGTTCTACAAGATGAAACAGATCAATAACGATGTAAAGAACCCCACACTGAAGCTGTATTCATCGTGCATCATCGTCTTTCGCTATGAAGAACTATACCTGTTGCGCGCAGAATGTCGTGCCAGGCTTGGAATGGACAATGCCGTAGATGATCTCAACACCGTTCGTAACAGGCGCTCATTGAAAAATGTAAACGGCGCACTGGTAAAGGGGAATGCCCTGCTCGATGCTATCCTGCTGGAACGCAGGCGGGAACTGATCGGGGAAGGATGGTACTGGTATGATCTCGTTCATTTCAAAAAGGTACCGCAATACACCCGGCTTACTGCTGCCGATGTAAGCAATGGCGCTGTTTACTGGCCGCTGTCGCAAGAAGCATTGTCCAACAATCCGGCGCTTGTTCAAAATAATTTCTGGAAATAATTCTATCCGCCATGAAAAAATTTCTCTTACTCCTGCTCATCATATCATACTGGGGATGCGAAAAAGGAATGGATGATTACAGGAATGCAAAACCCGCATCTGAAGTACCCGTAAGCACCTACGACTTCCTGAAGCAACAGGGAGATCTGTATGATACGCTGGTATTGCTGATAGACAGGACGAAGCTGACAGATACGCTGAAGAATCAAACAGTCACTTTCTTCGTACCACAAGACATCAGCATTGCCACTGCCCTGTATAACCTCAACTTCACACGCAGCAAACTCGGATACAAAGGCAACTGGACACTGGATAGCGTGCCGCTGAAAGTGTGGGACAGCCTGTTGCGCCGGTACATCGTGCGGGGCGTTGTCAACGCAGACTCGCTCCGTTATGCCGATGGCACTGATCTCATCTCCCTTTACGGCCATGCCATGAATGGAAAAACCTCCGGCACCAACGCGTCCGGCGCCGTTAACGGTGGTACGCAACTGGTGCTCTACAGCGATAAAAATGACTCACGTTTCTCTAAAGATTGGTCCGTAGCCACCACACAAAATGTGGACGTAAAAACAAAGAACGGCATGATGCACATCCTCGAAAGCAAACATGTATTCGGGTTCACTTCCTTTGTAGGCAAAGCATTCCCGGAATCACTGGAACCTTTGCAGGGGCCATTCCTGGGCTACCCCATCCCCATCCCGGGTATTGTGGAAGCACCGGATTATGATGAAGGAGGTGAAGGCATCGCTTATCATGATAACGACAAAGGCAATACCGGCGGACAATACCGCAATGAAGATGTGGATATGGAAAACTGTTCGGAAGGCAATACCGACGGAGGAAGTCCGGGAGGCCGGTACAATGTAGGCTGGACAAGAGGGTCAGAGTGGCTGCGCTATACCGTAGACATCGCAGAAGCGGGTGATTACAAAGTAGAAATAAGAGTAGCCGGACCCGGTGGCGGTATCGTTCACCTGCTGATCGATGAGGTAGATATGAGCGGCCCCATAACGTTCCCGGACACCGGAGGTTGGCAAAACTGGCAAGGCGTATTCGCTAATGTGAAACTCCCGGCAGGCAAACATTACCTGAAGTTCTTCATCGAGAAAAGCAACTTCAATCTCCACCGGTACATCTTCAAAAAAATCTAAACAGTATTACCATGTCATCAAAAATATTTCCCTTATACATGTTAATCTTTCTCTCTGCGCTAACCACTGGCTGTTACAAGGAGATGCTGCCCAAAGAGAAAGATTACTTCAGCGACAATGTCAGCTTCAACAAAGATCAATACCAGGTAAACATTGGTCGCACCAACGTTGCCATCGGCAACTTTAATCCTGATTATTCCACACAACCGCTCGACTTCACTATCGAAAATCCACAGCGTGCAGACGGCAGTCCCGCACCGGAACTGTTTACTGCGGTACCTGCCTGGCAATGGCAGAAGTATTACAGCGGAAACGAAAAAAGCATAGACGAGATCAATGCTAAACGTATCCGGGAGAACCGCCCCGCACTAGACATCCGCCCGCACTCCGGCGATGTGGTCTTCTGGAATACCGATTCCTCCAGCATAAAACCAGGGATATACACTTTTGATATAAGAGTGAAAAATAAAGGAGGAGAGAAACTCTTTCAGAAAAGAAAGCTGGACATAAGAAGACCCAGGCCCTATGAACCTTATGAATTCAACGACCAGACAGGTATTCGCAAGGAAGAAAAAGACGGTGGCATCATACATCCCGGCGTGTCCGGGTTAAATGATGCACTGAATAACGAGATCAAGTCTGACGCTGTAAATGTATACTTCCGCAAAACAGGCTCACAGAAAAATACCATCACCTTTAAATTCTTCGATAAGGATTCATTACCAATAAAACTATCCCTGTTCAACACCATGCAATGGGACAGCCTGTACTACAACAGCAAGATCATTGATGGCCGCATACTGTTTGCATTTAACCGGACGATGGCAACAGACAGCTCACAGGTTTCCTTTGACATCCCCAATCCCTTCCCGGTGCTGGCCGATGTGGGCAGCAGCGACGAACGCGCGTCCATTTCGTTCACCTATGACCGCGTGTCATTCGGCTTCCGCAAGAAAGCAGCTGTATCGCTGACGTTCGGAATCTTTGAACAGGGTAGCTGGGACATCATATTCAAATTTAAAACCACCCCCAAATTCACGAACGACTAACCCTTATTCTGCAACCTAAAAATGTGGTGCCATGATAAAACGGTACATACTGACACTGATAACACTACTTCTCACAGTTGGTTATCTGTCTGCGCAAAATATCTCCATTAAGGGGCGGGTTACAGATGCCGCCACCCGCGAGGGCCTGCCCGGAGTAACGATCATAGATACACGAAATAACAAAGGCCTCGGGCTTACTGATCCGCAGGGCCATTTCACGATTAATATCGCCGCCGGCACAACGGTGCAATTCAGGTATATAGGCTATCGTACTGAAACCGTGAAGGCAGATAAAGCAGTGATGAATATAACGCTGACTGCCGAGAACAAATCCCTGAAAGAGGCCGTGATCGTGGGTTACCAAAAACGTACAAAAGAAACAGTTTCCGGTTCTGTATCAGTCATTTCAGGGAAAGACCTCCAGGATGTTCCGGTATCCAGCGTGCAGGAACTGTTACAGGGAAAGGTAGCCGGGCTGAATATTCAGAACAATACCGGCGCACCGGGTTTCCGCGGCACAATGTCCATCAGGGGCATATCTCAGCTGAATGTAAGCGGCAGCGGCGATCAGGCATATCTGGCCACCAACAATCCCCTGCTGGTAATTGATAACGTACCCGTGGACTTTGACGGCGGCATATCTCAATCCATGTTGCAACCTGGCGCTGCAACCGGCCCACTGGCACTGATTCCACCGGAAGACATTCAGTCCATCGAGATCATGAAGGATGCGCAGGCAACAGCACTCTATGGGTCCAGAGGCGCCAACGGCGTAATCGTCGTAACAACCAAACGCGGTAACTCCCCCACCCCTTTGATCGACATCAACAGCAGCGTGTTTGTCAACTTGCCCCCAAAACTGAGACCCACCTGGGGCGGTAACCTCGAGCGCTGGTATCGTATCAATTCTATTCTCGAAAACAGCCGTGATATACAGGATGCCCGCAACAAACTGGCAGCCGCACAGTTCCTTACAGACAGCCTTAACAGTTTCTACAATAACTCCACCGACTGGCAGGGACTATTCTATCAAACAACTACGAACACCAATAACAACGTGCAGATCAGCGGCGGTAACATGAAAATGAACTACAAAGCCAACTTCGCTTACCAGATGAATCAGGGTGTATTGAAAAACACCGGCTTCAATAAATATAGCCTCAACATGCAGCTGAATATGCAACCTAACAGGCGGTTGCGTATCGGTGCACAGTTATTCGGTGCGCTGGGGCAGAAGCAACGTGGCAATGGCGGAGGACTTACCGGCAACGGCGCCGGCGATGCCTTCTCCTCATCCCTGCTGCCTGGCCCTTCCAGATTCGTAGGCAATCCCAAACTCGACGGATATTCCAATAACATAGATGATAACAATACAGTGAACATCCGTGGCTTTCTGGATGTAGATTATGAAGTGATCAACAACCTGCGCATCAACTCCACCACTTCATATGACTACTACACAGATACCCGCGACCGGTTCAGCCAGTCCTTCGCCAACAACAATCAAACCGGCCTCTATGGCTTTGTAGGGCGGCACGACGAATTGAACACACGCAACGGCGTAAACTACAATTACAGCAGCAATCGCCTGGATATTGAGAAAGGGCATAACGTATATGCCAGCGTATTCAGCGAAATAAATATCAAAACAGACAATCAGCATGTCCGGGATGTAAGGAATGGCCCCAACGATTTCTACTGGGGGCCGCGCGGCTATTCTCCACGCTTCTATCCCGGCAACCCCTGGAATGATGCCAATGGTGTCAATGTCAACGGAACACCGGTTTCCTTTCTGTACCACGCAGCGTCATGGGCCGGATTCCTCTCTTATAACTATCGTACCAAATACAGTCTGGACCTTGCATACCGCCTGGACGGAAATTCGTCGGCAGGTATCAACAACCCATATACGAAAAATCCGTCCATTGGCTTTCGCTGGAACTTCTCGAAAGAGAATTTCTTCCGTAAACTCAACTGGATAGACTACGGTTCTATTCGTGTAACCTATGGCGTTAATAGCCGCCCTACTGCTACCATTCTCAATTCACTCGGCGTATATAATGCCTACCGTAATTATAACAACAGCGCAGCTATTACACCTAATTTCAACGTCATGGCAAATCCCGGCATGGAACCGGAGAAATCATCACAGTTCAACTTCGGCGTGGATCTGGGTGCTTTACATGGCAGACTGGAAATCATTTACGACACTTATTTCAAGCGCAACTACAACATTGTGCGTGATCTCTTCCTCCCCGATGCAACAGGTTTCGGTAAAGTACAGATGAATGGTGGTGCTCTCGTAAACTACGGGCATGAAATATCCATCACCGGCCGCCCCGTAGTACACCTGAATCCCAGAGGCTTCCAGTGGACCGTGAGCGTAAACGCAGCGCTTAATCAGGGCCTCTTAACAGAGTTGCCCGGCGGCAAACAGTTCTATCTCCAGATCGATAACAACACCTATCAATCCACAGCACTGAAAGTAGGCCGCAATCCGCTGAGCAACTTCCTGTATGAGAACCAGGGCGTATACAGAACAACTGACGACGTACCTGTAGATCCCATAAGGGGCGTACGTTACAAAGCATTCCTCGGAAGCGGCATCCAGTACTTCCAGGCCGGAGATCCCATCTGGCGCGATCTCAACGGCGATTACAACCTGGGCGCTGCCGATTACGTAATCATGGGTAACCCCGATCCACTGGTGACAGGTGGCTTCAACAACACATTCAGTTATCAGAATATCTCACTCAGTGTATATTGTTCTTATCTCATCAAACGCAGTATCATGAACAACGCAATAGCTGCCAGAATATGGCGTTTGCAGTATCCTGACAAACTCTCCAGCGATGGTACTGCCGCCGGTCCCGTTAACATCTACGATCTGAGCCTGATCAATTTCTGGAAGAAGCCTGGTGACGTTGCCACACATCCTGCTGATGTAGGCTCATTCTATCATGACGCCCTCGTAGCACCCAACCGCCTCGACCAGAGCCTCTATATGGAAGACGGTTCTTACTTCAAGATCAACCAGATCACGCTGGCATATGCCTTCCGTGACCTTGGGTTCATGAAAAAGATGAAACTACGGCTACTGCGCGCTTATCTCACAGCCTATAACGTGGCGATGCTGACACGCTATTCTGGACCTAATCCTGAAACCGTCACTTCACTTGGCAGGGACGATATTAACGGCTATCCTGCCGCCCGCAGTTTCACATTTGGTATCGGTGCTCAATTCTAATGACGCTTAAATTCTTTTCAGATGAAAAAATGGTATACAATCGCCTGCCTGTTATGCCTGCTGGCAGGAATGGCCGCCTGTAAGAAATTCCTTGAAGTAAAGCCGCTGGATACACTTTCAGGTAACGACTTCTGGAAAACAAAAGGCGATGCAGAGAAAGCTATCAATGGCGCGTACAGCGTACTCCTCGACAAATTCCTGGAAGGTACGCTATACAATACCGGCGACTTCCGCCCGGGAAACTGGAACTGGTTCAACAAACGTAACCTGCGCGCGCTTGGCACTAATGACCTCCTCAGCGGAGAACTTTGCTGGAACTGCACCGACGGCTCCGGACGCGTTGTAGACTGGTCCATGTTCTACAGAGCTATTGCCTCCGCTAATCTCTGTGCAGACAGAATTCCCGGTATCAATCATCCTGATTTCGGCGCCCGCGAGAAAAAGGCACTCGCCGCAGAAGCCCGGTTTATAAGGGATTTCATCTACTTCTATATGGTGAGATTATATGGAGATGTTCCGTTGCAGATGGACCCATATAATACTTCCATCCGCCCGCGGGAGAAGATGGAGAAAGTACTGGAAGTATGTATGCAGGATCTTGATGCCTGTAAAGATGACCTGCCGCTCTCCTACGAAGACCCCACCAACAGGGCCGTACGGGCTACCAAAGGAGCCGCGCTCACCTTAATGGTCCACATGAATATGTGGCTTGCCGGTTTCGACAAAGCCAAACAGCAACAATACTGGCAAAAGGCCGCTGACCTGAGTAAGCAGGTGATAGACCTTGGCGTATATGAACTGCTGCCTTACACCAAAGAAACATTCAAAAACCTCTTCAAAGGGCGCTCCCAGGAAGGTATTTTTGAACTGTCGCTGGATGCAAACTATGGCGTCAACTTCCATTCCCTGATTGCACAATGGACACTGCACGAGCCCATCATTCACAGCAGTGGCGATCTTTTCGGCGGTTATGGCAGCGAGATTACACCAATGATCAAACATCTCGACAGACTGTATCCACGCGGCGAACCAGATAAACGATTTGAATTGTGGTTCGATGATCCTTATTCCACACGCAATCCGCAATCAGCGATGTTCCTGAAATTCTCCGCTGTTACAGACCCGTCTACCAGGGATTACGACGCCAATTTTATTTTCTTCCGTTATGCAGACCTGCTGCTGCTGAGAGCAGAAGCCTTGTCTTACCTCACGCAGGATGCAGAAGCAATTGCATTACTCAACCAGATTCGTGACCGCGCCGGCGCACGCCGCTACGCAGGCAGTGGTGGCAGAGGCCTGCAGGATGCCATCTTCACCGAACGTGAAAAAGAACTGATGGGAGAAGGTCATCTCTGGTATGATCTCGTACGCACCGGGCGTGTAACAGACAGGAATCAATGCGAAGACTACCTGACTACGGAACAATATACACGCCGCGCCTGGACATGGCCCATATACAACGGAGCCGTTACCAACAATCCGATGATCACGCAAAATGAATACTGGATACAATAACCATAAAATCTGTTTTATGCAAAAACTGCTAACTATATGCTGTATCCTTCTGCTGGCAATGACGGCATGTAAGAAGGATTATTATAAAGACGGCGGGCTTGCAGAAGCCCGGTACAATGGTAGTATCTATGATTATCTCGTCAAAAACCCATACCTCTTTGATACAGTCGCTTATGTTGTGGAAAAGGCAGGTCTGAAGAAGATGTTGATGGAAGATACGGTTACTTTCTTCTCACCAACTGACGACGCCATCCGTGATGCAATGAATGAGCTTAACAACTACCGCTATCTGACTGCGGAAGACAGCGTGCATCTCGATGACATTGATCCTGCCGTGTGGCGCAGGTTTCTCTCCTTGTACATCCTCCGCGGAAAGTACCAGGCAAAACGCTTTGCACGCATAGATCCTAAAAACGTGTATGCTTACCCGGGAATCAACTACGTAATGGAAAGCGGATATATACTCAACATAGGATTAATCTACCAGGACTACAATGGTGTAGAAGCAGTAGGTGCAAGGATCATACGTGTAACAGATATTACGTATGATCCCGCCAACTTCACTAATAACCCCTCCGTAATTGTAGCCACGTCAGACATTCAGCCGCTGAATGGAGTATTGCATGTGTTCAACATCCGCCATACGCTTGGCTTCCGGGGTGGAGAATTTACCAGGATAGCAGAACAGTATCTGCAAAACAAATAACCTGTCAACCATTATTGTATGAAAACATTTGTAACCTTTATACTGCTGTTGACGATCTGCTACGCCTGCAAAAAGGAATCCGTCAGCAGCAACGGGAAAGATCCATATGACGACAACGTACAGCCTGCGGTCATTATCAGTAAAAACGGTATCAGCCCTGCCAAAGGAGCTCCCAATGACGAAGTCACGGTATCCGGGAAAGGATTCGCGAAGAACAAGGACAAGCTGGTTATCCTTTTCAACGGACAGCGGGCCGATATTATATCACTAACGGATACGACGGTACGCGTACGTGTGCCAGCCCTGGCAGGAACCGGCAGCGTCTCAGCGCAGGTAGAGCAACAGTACTTCTTCGGGCCTTTCTTCCGGGTGCTGGGCAGCTTTGAAATGGATACGCTCTTTCCCGGCGATCGCGGCGCCAATAACATGATCGCTGATATTATACCTGTGGAAAACGGTAAGTATCTTATCGTCGGCGCCTTCAACAATTACGACAATGCCAACATTGATGGCGGCGTCAACTGTGTGGCACGCATCAATCATGATGGTACGCTTGACCGTTCCTTTACCTATGGTAAAAAAACAGGAACCAACACCTTCGTCAATACAGGCGCACCACTGCCCCGCGGAGAATACCTCGTTGCAGGCGGGTTCAACTCCTACGAAGGCATAGGCTATGTTAACAGCATCGCAAAACTATACAGCAATGGTTCCCTGCAAACAGTAAAAACAAAGCTGGCATCAGGCACGGAACTCCAGACATCGGCAATGAAGGGCGGTGTATCCGGGCAAGTGAATAACCTGCTCCTCCAGCAGGACGGGAAAATGGTACTCACAGGCGCTTTCAGGTACTACGTGCAACCTAATTTCAGTCTCACCGGCTCCACAGGTCTTGATTCCATACACCTGGACTCCATACAGGCCACCAACATCATACGGCTGCAATCCGACGGCTCCATCGACAGCACCTTCAATTATGACCTCGTAAATCACCGCGGCAAAGAAAGTGTGAATGGATTCATCGGACGCACGTTGTTACTGCCAGACGGGAAGATCATCATCACCGGCAACTTCACCAGGTACAACGGTCAGGATGCCAGGCGCATCGCCAGGCTAAACCCGGATGGCTCCCTGGACATGTCGTTCAACACAGGTGCCGGAGCTGATCAACCCATTTATAGCATTACCAGGCAACCGGATGGGAAGTACATCATCGTAGGCGCCTTCAACAATTACAATGGCCAAACGGCCCCGCATGTGGCACGGCTAAATGAAGACGGCACCCTCGATCCCTCCTTCAGGATGGACCAGAACGCTGATGGCTATATTTTCTCTGCAGACGTAATGCCTGGCGGAGAAATTATCCTCAGTGGTACCTTCCAACGTTTTGGCTACTTACTATGCAACAACATCGTAGTACTACGATCCGACGGCGCTATACACCCCACTTACAACACCAACGGCGGCGTATCACTTGGCGAACGGGCAGTAAGCGGCGGCATCGCAAGAATAGTACAGCAGCCAGCAGAAAAGGCCATGCTGATAGTGGGAAGCTTTACAAAATATGACTACAGAAATAGCAACAGAATCGTAAGAGTGAAGTATAAATAGGTAAATAGGTATTAGCTTTTAGTATTCTACCTGGATACCAAAAAGCTAATACCTTATGCAGTTAAGTACATAAATCCAGTATTATCAAAGGGAGTAAAAGCGTACAAAGAAAGAATTAAAGAAGAGGCATAGAAGGGTCAACCAGGGGGGCAAAGCCTACTCAAAGGCATGTTAAAGGCGCACTTCTCAGGATCATCATCCGCCTGAGAAGCCGGTTAAAGAAGACTTCTCAGGCAGATAAAACACTGATGATCAGCAGGATAATAAGTATATCAATATCCCTTATTCTGCGGGAATGGGGTGGAGGACCTGTCTATCTGATCCTGCGGGATAGGCCGCAGCACATGTATAGGCAGTATATTTGCCGCTGCTTCCGGGTTATGCTTCTTCACTCTTTCCAGCAGCTTGCCGGTACGTTTCAGATCAAACCAGGCCAGTTGCTCTCCAATCAGTTCACGGCCTCTTTCATCAAGGAGGAAATCTATATTCATATCTGCCGGTGTGATCTTCATGAGCAGTTGGTTCTGCTGTGTTTCAGCCGGTGTAGAACCCTGCCGTGCTGCCCGCATGCGCACTGCATTCACGAGATCTGCCGCTGCCTGGGTATTGCCCATGCGCATCTGCGCTTCCGCTGCTATAAGGTAAGTCTCCGCAAGACGGAAGGCAATGAAAGGCCTTACCCCCGAAGCCTGGTTATCAGGACGCAGCGCATCAGCAAATTTGTTAAGGGAAGGATATAATCTTTCCGTGTAGTTTCTGGGCGGTACCAGCAGGTATTTCTTACTTTTTATCACATCGTTGCTCACATCCACGCCGGGCATATATACAGCCGTATCGCCCATATTCATCAGCCAGGGCGTAGCAGTGGGCTTGTTCACAAACCACAAAGTGGTAAAGAATTTTTCATACCGCACGTCATGCACGCGGTCTTTGTACAGCGTATCCAGCAGGAATTTTGTCGGTTTGAAACGCTTCCAGGGTGTGCCATTAGGGAGATCGCGCGTCATACCATCCAGCACGTCGTATTGCATCAGGAAAAAGCGGCAGGCGTTATTGTCAGAAGAACCATACAGCGGATCTGTAGTGTATTGTGCTGCAAAGATGGTTTCGGTATTGTTTTCATTTCCCTGCGCCCAGATTTTCCCCGGGTCATCCAGCAACTTGAAGCTATAGTTTTTGATGACCATATCCGCATACTTCGCGGCATTCATATAGTCATCCGTGTGAGCTTCCGGTGCAGATGCACGAGTAAGATATACCCTTGCCAGCAAATGTTCTGCAGCAGGTTTGGCGGCGCGTCCCCATTCAGCCTGTGTGGCAGGCAGGTTCTGCTCTGCAGTGAGCAGGTCGTTAATGATGGCGTCATACACTTTTGAAACAGAGTCTCTCGTAGCGGAAGTCAGTATTTCCTTGTTTTCGTGCAGGCGCAAGGGGACATTCCCGAAAAGCTGCATCAGCAAAAAATGATAATGCGCCCGGCAGAACAAGGCCTCGCCAATACCTCTCACTTGGGAAAGGGAGTCGAGATCCTTCACCTGGTCTGCCCGGTCTATGGCCACGTTGCAGCTATTGATCGACTGATACAACCCGTTCCATAACTCATTGACATGTGAATAACGCGCATCCAGCTGAGAAGTATATTGATTGGCAAACTTGAAGTTACCATCAGAACCATTGGAGTAAGTATCTGTTCCAAACACAGTGAGCGACATGCCGCGCTCTGTGCTGTAGAAACTGCGCATACCTGCGTACCCGGCGTTCACAGCAGTCATGAAACCATTACGCGTATAATAGAAATCATCTGTTGTATTGGTTACCACATTTTCCTGCAACATCTTGTTACAGCCTGTTCCGGCAAGCGCCAGCAATGCTATTCCCCAGAAAATATTTTTCATAACAGTAATTTTATAAACGCTGTGATCTTCGCTTATCAGAAAAATCAAACCAATCACAAAAATCACAGTCTGATTAAAGATTAAAACCTGGCATTCACACCAAATTGCAGCATCCAGGTGGCCGGTACATCAACACCGATAGTGTTCACATCTTCCGGGTCCACACCTTTCCACGTTTGCCTGTAAGGAGCAAGGATCAACGGCTGCTTCACGCTTACATTGAAACGAAGCCCCTGCATCTGCCAGCGTTTTACGAGCGCGTCAGGCAAGTCATAGGCCAGGGTGATATTGCGGATCTTGAAGAAAGAACCGTCAAAATAACTCAGCGACTGATAGTTGCTGGGGCGTTCCTGGTTAGCATTAGGTCGTGGGAAATCGTTGGTAGGATTAGCAGGCGTAAAGTAATTCACATTCAGGTTATTGAAGCGTCCTGAAAGAGATAACATGTTCTGGTAAAAATCACTTTTAATGGTGTTGCCTATACGGGCAAATGCTACTATTGACAGCTCAAATCCTTTGTAAGAGAAGCGTTGCGTAGTACCGCCCTGCCACTTAGGCTGCGGAGTACCCAGTATCTGGCGGTCGCTTGCATCCACCTTACCGTCTCCGTTGGTATCCTCGATTTTTATTTCACCGGGCTTCACTTTGTACTGCGCAGCCTGTGCCGCTTCGCTGGTTTGCCAAATACCCGCTTTCTTGTAATCATAGTAAACATATGTAGGCTGCCCCACAAACCAGGCATTGCCTATATCAGCCTGTTTACCTCCCATCAGCTCCAGGATTTCAGATCTGTTGCGCGTATAGTTGACATCCATACTCCAGCTGAAACCTTTGGGGTTGTCGATGATAATGCCTGTCAGTCCTACTTCCCATCCCCTGTTGGCGGTAGCGCCCACGTTCTGGAGCACACTGTTGAAACCATTGCTGTAAGGCAACAGGAAAGGCATCAGCAGATCTGTAGTTTTCTGCCTGTAGTAGTCCACAACACCTGTGAGACGGCCGTTGAAGAAACTGAAATCGAAACCGGCATCAAATGATGTGGTGGTTTCCCAGGTGAGGTTGGGATTACGCAGCTGCTGCGGCACATAGCCCAGTACGCCTTTACCACCGAAAGAATAAGGTATGCGTGACAGGGCACCCTGTGTTACATAAGGGTTAATACCGGTATTACCTATACGGCCATAGCTGACGCGCAGTTTCATCATATCGATGTTCTTCTTTCCCTTGAGGAAAGGCTCGCCGGTAATATTCCAGGCGGCTGCCACAGAGGGGAAGTAGCCCCATTGTTTGCCTGGCGCGAAACGGGAGGAGCCATCCGCTCGTAAGGTAAGGGTAACGAGATAGCGGTCGTCATAACCATAGTTAAGACGTCCCATATACGACAGGATAGTCCAGGTGCCCAGGCTGCTGCCCACGCCTGTTACGTTCTGAGCTTCACCGAGGTTAAAGTATTGCTGATTCTCCACCAGCACCCCACGCACATTGGCTGTGGAACTGTCACCGCGCTGGCGCTGTACACTGTACAAGCCGGTGAAACCGATGTTATGTTTTTGTTTGATGACCTTATTGTAAGTAAGGATATTTTCAATAGTATATGCAATCGTTTCACCGCTTGTTTTGGACGCAGTAGCATTACCTCCACCAGTGAGCAGATCAGTGGTATACTTTCCGAGAAATAAGCCATAGTTATATTGAGAAATATCTGGCCCGACATTTAATCTGTATTTCAGGCCGTCAATAATTTCCACTTCACCGTATAAACTGGTAAAAAGGCGAAAACGTTTGCGTGTTTCCACACGTGCACCGTCCACGAGGTCCAGCAACGGATTAGGCAGGTTACTGTCGCCATTAGGGAAGATCACCAGGTTGCCTTTGTCATCGTAGGGAGAAGAGATGGGCAGCATACGCAGCAGTGTCTCAGAGGTACCGTAGGTTTCGCCTTTACGGTTGCTGTAGGAGCCGAGTATAGAAGCACCCACCTTAATCCGTTTCCCGATAAGCTGATCCAAACCAAAGTTCAGGTTGTAGCGTTCATAGCCTTGTAATTTAAACACACCCTGGTCTTTAAAATATCCCAGCCCGATAGAATACTTGGTCTTTTCGGTACCACCGGTAACACTCAGCGAGTGATTAGTCTGATAGCCACTCTGTACCAGGAGTTTCTGCCAGTCTGTGTTAGTGCCGTTCTTGATGCCGGCATATTCAATAGGATTGAAAATGGCCTGGTCTGAAGAGTCGGCGTTCTTATCATTGTATTTCCCGATGGTACGGTTAGCTTCCCTGCGCATATCGGTAAACTGTTCTGCATTCATCATGTCAGTTTCACCCAATGCATGCACATAGCCATAAGAGCCTGAATAAGACACTATCGGCCGGCTTACCTTGCCTCGTATCGTTGTGATGAGGATAACCCCGTTTGCGCCCCTGGAGCCATAAATAGCTGTGGCTGACGCATCCTTCAGTACTTCCATCGACTGAATGGTGCCTGTACCTATATCATTGAGGCTTCCCGAATAGGGGATGCCATCAACAACGTAGAGGGGGTCGTTACCAGCGGAAAGGGAGCGGCTACCGCGGATGCGCACTGTTGGCTCATCACCGGGCTTAGCACTGTTACTCACCACATCCACGCCAGGTGTACGCCCCTGTAATGCCTGCTGGGCATTGGTTACCGGTACATCCCGGATTGCCTGTGTAGAGACGGAAGCAATGGCGCCCGTCACATCTTTCTTTTTCTGCTGGCCATATCCCACCACCACTATCTCATCAAGTTTCTTCTGATCCTCGTCCAGCGTAATACTGACGATATTCCTGCCGTTCAGCGGCTCCTCCTTTGTTGTAAATCCGATAAAAGAAAATAGGAGCACAGCTCCCGCAGGTTCTTTTAGCTGCAGCTCAAAATGCCCGTTGGCATTAGTTTGCGTACCCACGGTCCTGCCTTTGACGGATACTGTCACGCCAACCAGCGGCGACTTATCCCTGGCATATACATTCCCCTCAATGCGGGAAACCGACTGGGCTTGCAGGAGTTGATGCAGTAGCAGGCATAGCGCAATGCACCACAAACGTGAAATCTTCATTTTCATAACGGTGTTTTTCTATAACGTTTTGTTGGCTGATAAAAACTTCTCTTCCCGAGACATACTGAGTTCCAAAATAAGATTAATTTGATTAAATGCAAACGATTGCAACAAAAATATATAACGCGGCGAATGCTTGATGGCAGGCGAGTCTCGCCCACCGGACCTATAAAAGAAAAGAAAATCTGTACCTTTTATTGCAATCGGTTGTAAAAATCAATTTCATTACTTACTTTGTAATCATATTTTTGATATAACTATGAAAAAAATGATTCTTTTATGCGGCAGCCTCCTCTGTATATACAGCGGGCTGTCTGCTCAGAAAGCACAATGGAAGCCGTTGTTTAACGGTAAAGACCTGAAAGGCTGGAAACAGTTGGGAGGACAGGCAAAATACAATGCCCAGGACGGGCAAATAGTCGGCACTACGGTGATGAGCACACCAAACTCCTTCCTCGCCACTGAAAAAGAATATGGCGATTTTATCCTTGAGTTGGAATTCAAGCTGGGCAAAGAGTTCAATTCCGGTATCCAGTTCCGCAGCCAGAGTCGTACCGACTATGAGAATGGCCGCGTATTTGGTTATCAGATGGAGATTGACCCTTCCGACCGTAAATGGAGCGGAGGAATATATGAAGAAGGAAGAAGAGGGTGGCAATATCCGTTAGAGCTAAATCCTGCTGCGCAGAGTGCCTTTAAGAAAGATGGCTGGAACAAATACCGCATCGAATGCCGCGGCAATGAAATGCGTACCTGGGTGAATGGCGTTCCTGCCGCCCATCTGGTGGATACCGCATTGCCCAAAGGTTTCATCGCGTTGCAGGTACATGGCATCGGTAAAAATGCCGCCGATGACAACAAGAATATTTACTGGAAAAACATCCGTATCATAGAAAATCCGGCTCCATCCCAGTATTCTCCATACGATAATATCTATGTGGTTAATAATGTGGATAATAATATCTCCGGCCAACAGAAGAAAAACGGCTTCCAGCTACTGTGGGACGGCAAAACGGCTAACGGCTGGAGAGGTGTCTACAAGAAAACTTTCCCTGGCAAAGGCTGGGTAATCAATGACGGCGTGCTGACCATACAACACTCCAATGGAGATGAAGAAGGCAGTGGTGGCGACATTGTTACAGATAAAGAATACAGTGCATTTGAGCTGGAATTTACGTTCAAACTCACACCAGGAGCCAATAGCGGCGTAAAGTACTTCGTCAGCGAAACCTATGAAACGGGGGGTAAGTCAGCCATCGGACTGGAATACCAGGTGCTGGATGACGAAAAACACCCGGACGCCAAGCTGGGACGCGATGGAAACCGCACACTGGCCTCACTTTACGACCTAATTACAAGAAAACAGGAAAAACGTGCCCTCTTACCTATTGGAGAATGGAACAAAGGTCGTATTATTGTGTATCCAAATAACCATGTAGAACACTGGCTGAATGGTTTTAAGGTAGTGGAATACGAACGCGGCTCTCAGGCTTTCAAGGACTTAGTAGCCATCAGCAAGTATAAAAACTGGAAGAATTTTGGTTTGTGGCCGGCCGGTCACATCCTCTTACAGGATCATGGTAATGAGGTTTCCTTTAAAAGTATCAGGATAAAAACATTAAAATAAAATATTCTAATCTTTTTTTTCATTGTTCACTGTTCTAAATAAGCATTCCGATTCTTCGGGATGCTTTCTTATTTTTAGCCCCTAATTACCTGCTTTAAATCACGGATATGCATACACTAAAAAAAATGGGCTGCCTGCTTGCCCTCGCCGGCCTGCTCACCACCTCCTGCCAGCAGAAAGCATCGCACACGGATGCCAGAGTGGTACAGGACTCCCTGAATCAGCTCGCAGCCCGCTACTACGATGAAAGTATGGCGCTGAACCCCATACAATCCACCTTTAACGGAGAAACAAAATACAATGATCAGCTGCCTGCCGACATCAGCGAGACCTACCGCACACGCCTGGACTCTTTCTATGTCCGCTACCAGCAAGCACTGAAAGGCATCGATACCGCCGCCCTCTCCGCCAATGACCGTATCACCTATGAAATGCTCCGCCGCGAGCTGGAAATCGGCCGTGAGGGGCTGCAATATCACGATCACCTGATGCCCGTGCAACAGTTCACCTGTCTGCCTATTACGTTGGCACAGTTAGGCTCCGGCTCCGCCGCTCAGCCATTCAAGACACAGAAAGATTATGAGAACTTCATGCTGCGTATGAAAGGCTTCGCAGCATGGACAGATACAGCCATCGCCAATATGCGTCGCGGCATCACCACCGGCTACGTACTGCCCAAAGCGCTGGTGGTGAAAACCATCCCGCAGCTGGCCGATCTGGCTAAGAAAAATGACAACAACATCTACTATGCCCCGCTGAAAAAATTACCTGATTCTCTCAGTGTAGCCGCCAAAGACCAATTGACAAAAGACTACCGCGCATCCATCGAACAATATGTACTGCCCTCCTACGCAAAACTACACCAGTTCATGCAGGAGGAATACCTACCTAAATCCCGTACCAGCAGCGGCATCGACAGCATCCCCGATGGCAAGGCATACTATGCCTACCTGATCCGGTACTGGACCACTACGTCCTTCACTCCCGACGAAATATTTGCATTGGGAGAAAAAGAAGTAGCACGCATCCGCGGAGAAATGGAAGCCGTGAAAAATAGTACCGGCTTCAAAGGTGACCTGCCGGCATTCTTTGCATCTGTGCGTACAGATAAAAAACTCCACATCTTTAAAACCGCTGCCGCCATCCTCGATTCTTTCAAGGCGATTGAAAACAAGATCATGCCGGGAGTGAAAAAAATGTATAGCCATTTCCCGAAAACAAAGTTCGAAATACGCCAGACAGAAGCCTATCGTGCCGCCTCCGCCTCTGCTGAATACCAGCAAGGTTCCGCTGACGGCACAAGGCCGGGGACATTCTATGTGCCCATTCTTAACCCGGCTGAGTTCTCCTATATGGGAATGGAAACGCTGTTCCTGCATGAAGCTATTCCCGGGCACCACTTCCAGATCTCACTTCAGCAGGAAAATGACTCCCTGCCTAAATTTCGTCGCTTTACCTGGATAGGCGCCTATGGCGAAGGTTATGCGCTCTATTGTGAAAGCCTGGGTAAAGAGCTGGGGCTTTATACAGATCCTTACATGTACTTCGGTCATCTCTCCGATGAAATACACCGTGCCATTCGTTTAGTCGTGGACGTTGGTATGCACCATAAAGGCTGGACCCGCGAGCAGGCCATCAAATACATGATGGACAATGAACCTATCTCAGAACAGGAAGTAACTGCTGAAATAGAACGCTACATGGCCATTCCGGGGCAAGCGCTTTCCTACAAAATAGGGGAACTCAAAATCCGTGAGCTGCGCAACAAATACACCAAAGAGCTCGGTAGCAAATTCAGCCTTCCCGCTTTCCATAACGAGCTGTTGAAAGACGGATGCGTACCGCTTTCTGTACTGGAACAGAAAATGGCTACCCTCTGATCATCCTGCCTTTCATACTAATGGCGAGCGAAGATTGAAAAGTTGATTAAATGACTTATAAAAAGCGGAGGCCCTTCCCACTCGTCTGGTGGAAAGGGCCTCCGCTTTTTATTTTCCTATATCATCATCAAAACATTAAAGAAATCACAATTAATCTTCTTCTATCAGGATAACGACAAAAATCATAAAAATATCACAGTCAAGTGTGCATTTTATTCCCTACATTTACATAGCAGTTTCAATCTCTATTTACAGCAAAATTTTCTAACTGTATCGCCCGACAAAGGCGGTATTGATTGTATATGCTTTTAAACTGACTGCTATGTTTGATCACACCCTCGATATGTGCCAGTCTTTACCGGCCGTGACCGTTGATAAGAAATGGGATAATGAACTACGATTCTTTGTTGGAGAAAAATTGTTCTGTATGTTATCCCTCGAGCCACCTCACCGCATTTCCTTCAAATGTGCGCCAGCATTGTACCACAAGCTGATCTCCCATCCGGGGATTGTGCCTGCGCCTCACCTGGCAAGGTATCACTGGGTACAGCTGAATAAGGAAGACGCACTTCCCACCAGTGAGTTGGAGTCCTTACTGCATGATGCTTATGAGCTTATTGTGAGCACGCTCCCTCCATATGAGCGGGAAGCTATTAGCAAGCTGAAGATAAGTGCATGATAATATTGATCAGATATACCTTTCCACGACAGACTTTACGCCCGCAGCGTGAAAATGATATCGTATATTCCAAAAATAATCAGCGTCAATGCAAAGATCTTTTCCAGTAAGGGTGTCTTCATTTTAACGGCTGTCTTTGCCCCCAGATAGGAAGCCGGAAAAGCAGTGAGCGATAAAAGCAATGCAATATTCCAATCGATATGTCCCAGCTGCCAGTGTACCAGCGCCCCGGGTACAGATAAAATCGCAGATAATATTACCGCACATGCCAGTGCCTGTTTGATAGGCATTTTTAATTTCTTGATAAAGAAAGAGCTGAAAAGGATCCCGCCCGCATTGGCCAGCAACCCTGACAAGAAGCCGATGAATAAGGCAGCTCCAATCAGTTTCCCGGCAGGCAAACTGCTGCTGCTGATCATTTCCTCATTAGTTACAGTTTTGCGGCTCAGGAAGGCATATAACAACGAAACCCCGATGGATACAATAAACAGAGCGGTCAGTACCATCAGGGACCTTCCGGGCAGGTAGCTGCTCATCCATGAACCGGCAATAGTGGCCGGCACTCCGAAAGCGGCGCCTAATAAGATCACCTTTCTGTTGAATAATTTTTCCTTGCTATATACAGCCGTCGCAGACAAAGTACTGGATATTGATGCCGGCAACGGCGAAGCAAGTGCAAAAAAGGGATTAACTCCCGCAAAGATCTGTAGCGCCGGCGTGCTGATAGCGCTTCCTCCTTTTCCCAATAACCCGGAAAGATAACCGACTACAATGCCGATCACCAATACAGGCAGATAATTAGATTGTTGTAAGTACTCCATGGGTACATTCCTCCGAAAACGTATAAAATGGCTGGTGTGGTTGGTAAAAAAATTACAGGTATGTCAAAAGTAGGTTAACAGGCAGGGGCAAACAAATAATAGCTATAACTATAAGTTATGAGAGATAACAAGATATTATATTTATTTACAGTCTATAAATATAATAGGGATAGGGGATTTAGAGGATTAACCACTACCTTTCAGGAACATGGTTTTTGTTTACCTGGCCCCTGAAAGCTAATAAATGAAAGCTATATTTTCGGCGCCCACCCTTTCTCATACTCACGTTGCCACAGTTTCATGGCTGCTTCATCATTCAGGATATGCCCATTAGTCGGATCTGTATGTAACACATGGCCGGTGCGCTGCGCAATATTGCCCAGGAGGCATAGCAGCGTACTGCGGTAGCCGCTATTTATTTCAGAGTTGAGCGTAGCCTTACCACGAATACTTTCGAGGAAGTTATTGATATGAACAGCATCATAAAACTCACCGGCAGGGCTAACCGTATTGGTAACATTCTGATTGGGGTTTTCGGCCTGCTTAACATCCTTAACCACTTTACTCTTCCTGTCTAAAATCTTGTAATTGTCACCCCCTGAATTATACAGGGTTCCATTTTCACCGAAGAGTGCAAATCCGCGACCACTGCCTTCCAGGGTATATGGATCGCAGCTGCGGCCTTCCCAGGAAATAGACTTGTTGCCTTCAAACTCGAAGCTAAGGGTTTGTGTATCGGGAGTTTCCCAGTCGTCCTGCGGATAAGCATAACGCCCGCCTGCAGAAGTTACTTTTGTGGGGAATTCCACATTCATGAACCAGCGGAGACAGTCCAGTTCGTGAGTTGCATTGTTACAGGTTTCGGATGTACCCCAATGCCAGCGCCAGTGCCAGTTGTAATGCACAATATTGTCGAGATAATCTCTGCGGGGTGCAGGGCCCTGCCACAGATCCCAATCCAGCCTAGCCGGCGCCGCTATCTTCTTTCCCACACCTATTGGCTTACGGTCATTCACATACCATCCACGGCCATAATGTACATTGCCAATGATACCTTGTTCTTTCACTTCTTTTACAGCCTGCTGAAGGTTGGGCCAGGAACGGCGCTGGTTGCCCATCTGCACAAGGCGGTTGTACTTTTTTGCGGCAGCTACCAGCAGTTCACCTTCATGCGGATTGTGCGCACAGGGTTTTTCCACATATACATGTTTTCCGGCAGCAGTACCCATGATAGCGGCTGGTGCATGCCAGTGGTCAGGTGTAGCAACGATCAATGCATCAAAATCCTTACGTTCCAGCAGCTTGCGGATATCCTTGATTACTGTCGGCTGGCGCTGTTGCGCACCGGCTACAGCTTTCAACCCTTTCTGGATGGCGCCGTCTTCCACATCGCAGATATAGCCTATTTCAGCACCCGGCAGCTTGGCTGCTACCTGTGCAAGCCAGTTACCCCTGGAGTTCACGCCCATTACTCCCAATACAATTTTGTTACCCGGTGCATTTTTCCCAAATATGGGGAAGTTAAGAATAGTCAAACCTGCTCCAAGTCCCGCCATAGAGCTGGTTTTTAGAAACGCTCGTCTTTTCATTGTTGACATCTTGATTGATTATATTTAGTTAGATCGAATCATCCGCAATCGGTTGCATTAAGATAGAAATAACTATTAAATGATGTCTGTTTTTAGTGTTAAACGGTAAAATGTCTATTCATCTGCGGTGAGATGATTCCAGATCACATTATACACATCAGTTGGCTGTAACTCTTTGCTGGCAAGCGGATCATGGCTGATCACCACCGGGTGCAGCGATGCATCTTCTTCCAGCCTTCCGTGAGAGCCCTTGATCAATGTGGCATCCAGCGGAATCACATTCATCAGGTAGCGGAAGCCCAGTTTCTTTTTAAGCAGTTTACCTGCTGCTTTGAGCTTAACGAAAGGATCTGCAGGGTTCATAAACATCTCCACCGGATCATATCCTGGCTTGCGGAAAATATCTACGATGCGTGCAAAATCAGGCGCTTTGTTATCGTCCAGCCAGTAGTAGTAGGTGAACCAGCTGCCGGCATCCGCCACCGCCACCAGATCCCCGCTGCGGGCATGATGAAGATGGTGCTGCCGTTTTCCTTCGCGATCCAGCACGAGCTGCACGCCGGGAACATTCTCAAGAACAGAGCGGACCTTTTTATAACAGGAAGGATCATTAATATAGATATGCGCGATCTGATGGTCTGATACTGCAAACGCACGGGAAGCACCCGGATCCAATAACTCAAGTCCTCTCTCCACTCGCAGGGTAAGCAACCCTTCCTGCCGGAATATACGGTTCAGATGCACCGGGTTGTTCACATTACTGATCCCATACTCTGACAACACAATAGGATTCACCCCCTGCTGCTGATAATAAGTGATCAGTTGTTTACATACATCATCTATCTCCTTAATCTCCTTCGCATTGCGCACCACATCCTGTCCAAATTTCTGCAGGCAGTAATCCAGGTGTGGCTGATAGATAAGCGTGAGGGTAGGATTGTATAATTTATCAGTGAGGATAGCAGCATCTGCTATCCATTGTGAAGACTTAATATTGGCTGTCGGGCCCCAGTAGTTGAATAACGGAAATGGGCCCAGTTCTTTGGTAAGATGATCTCGTAACGTATCCGGCGTTGTATAACAATCCGGGATCTTGCGGCCATCAGAAAGATAGTTAGGACGTGGAGTGAGCGAGTAATCTACATTTGCGTACATGTTATACCACCAGCACATCTGCGAACAGGTGAAGGTTGGATCCAGCCGGCGGGCTTTGTCCCATATCTTGGGACCATCTACCAGTTTATTGGATTGTTTCCAGAATTTTATTTCGCAGTCCGTTCGGTCATACCAGCCATTGCCAACGATACCATGCTCACTGGGCCACTGCCCCGTAAGATAGGTACTTTGCACAGCCGTAGTTACAGCCGGCAGCATGGGCTTCACGGTAGCCATATGTCTTTCCTGTGTATAGGCGCGCATGAATGGCATGTGCTCCAGCAAGGATGCAGAGAGCCCTACAACATCTATTACTACTGTTTTTCTCATAAATTCGTCACCGTTACATTTCCGGTATAAAGCTATAATTCCATGCGGAGATTTCAAATAGCTGCTTCACTAAAAGCCATTACCTCTTTTACCCACTTCAGTTCGCGTGCAATGGAGGCAGACATTTCCAGTTTAAGATCAGGCGGCAACACATCCCAGGTATAGGTTTCCACTTCAAAGTGTGTGGTAAAAGGCTCGCGCTTGTTGAGTTCCAGTACAGCCCTGATTTCATCCTGTGTGGAATACAGCGGATCGAACTTTTGCAGGAACACCGGCACATGAAAGTGTGCACGCAGCAAAGCAACAGAAGGATCTCCCATTTCCTCCAGCGCCGGCTGCAAATCAGGATACTGCCTGAGCCGGCCAGTCTTATCACGCATAATCACCTGGTGCAGATAAGTAGGCTCATCAAATTTCCGGAGTGCATTCACGATAGCGCTACGTTCTTCTCCTGGTTCCGGCATATATGCCATCAGTGCTGCACTTATCTGCATCTTACCCACTTTGAGTCCGTGTTCCTTTAGACTGCTGATCACATGCTGTGGCTCTTCAAATGCCAGCGCGAAATGACACACATCATAGCAGAGCTGCACATGTTGTCTTATTATATTGCTGGCTGTTATTTCGTCCACACGCAGTTTATCGCTGATGAATGGTATTCCCAATGGCAGCAGCGATTGCGTGAACCAATCTATATATTCCTGAGAATTTTCAAGGACACCATCCGGCTCCGGCTCAATGTCGAGATGCATCAGCGGGCCGCCGCTGCGATGCACGCGGGCCAAATGTTCCACCACCAGCAACATATTCAGCGTAGCGCTTTCCACAGCAGCGTTACGGTCTTCCTCACAACGATTACTCCAGTATTTATAGGAAAGCGGTGAAGTAGAAATACTTCCTTCCATACCGTCAGGTAAGAGTGCTGAAAGGATCCTGAAGAGTCGTATTGTATAGCTTACGCGGTCTGCCTGTGTCCAGTCGGGCGCATGCACCTCGTCCTTTACTACTATGTGGTGAAAACTGCCGTAAGGAAAACCGTTCATCGTAAATACGTAACAATCCTCCTGTTTCAGCCACGTTTTAAAATCATACAGATTTTCTTCTTTCGACAATTCCAGGCTGGCTGTATTGGACAGGCGTAACCCAATACCAAAAGGCATTCCGGGCGCCACCTCCTTTCTAACAGCTGGTATATACTTTTTTAACTGTGCAAAATGATCATCCCATTTTTCACCGGGATGTATATTGGTACAATACGTAAGATGTCCGTATGGTGTTTGCATTACTGTAATTTTTTGCAGATGTCAGCCGCTTCGTACAGCAGATCGTAGTCTATATCATGTATTTCTTCTCCTTTACCGATGGCGCGTAATAGCGATACGGTGAGTCTTCCGCCCAGATGCTCGCGGAATTCCTCCAGTCCGGCAGCCACAGGTGAATGTTCGGATTCCGCTCTTTCAAGCAACGAATGCCATATGGGCAGCTGCATATTTTTAAGCACCGTTACGATGCGTTTCATATCTGTCTCGCTCAGCCACCCCAACAGGAATGAATACACGCTATCGAGTGCAATACCTATGGATACGGCCTCTCCGTGGCGCAAGGTAAAGTTGGTGAGCTGCTCCAGTTTGTGTGCACTCCAGTGACCAAAGTCAAGCGGTCTGGAAGAGCCGCTTTCAAACGGATCGCCCCCCTGTCCGATGTGCTGCATATGTAGTTCTGCACAGCGGTATATCAGTTCCTGCATAGCCGGCATATCGCCATCGGTGAGACTTATCGCCTTTTCTTCTATCCAGTTAAAGAAAGAGGCGTCTCGGATAAGTGCAACCTTTACAGCTTCCACCATACCGGAGCGCCAGTCGCGTGAGTCAAGGGTAGCCAGGAATGATGTATCATTGAATACAGCGGCCGGCGGAGCAAAAGCGCCCAGGAAATTTTTCTTCCCTTTATAATTAACCCCATTCTTAACCCCAACGCCGGAATCGTTCTGCGAGAGCACCGTAGTAGGAATACGGATATGCTTAACGCCCCTGTGTGAAATAGCTGCTGCAAAACCTACCAGGTCCAGCAGGGAGCCCCCTCCGATCCCGATTACATAGGAATGCCTGTCTATCCCATATTTGTCGATAGCATCTACCAACTCAAACAATAGCGGGAGATCATTCTTAATCCCCTCTCCTCCGGTCACGGTAATGATTTCCCGCGCCAGCTGAAATCCTTCGATCCTGCCGAGATAATCACTGATCTGCCCGGACAAGTGCGGATGCTTTGCCGATACGCCTCCATCCAGGATAACCAGCAGCTTCTTACGGAAGTGCTGATCAGCGCGGGATGCCAGGAATGCTGACAAACAGTTATTGGGAGAGGTGAACAGATCAGTGGTGAAATAAACCCTGTAGGAATAATTAACGTCGAAATTTTGCTGAATGTGTTCCATTGGCTTGATCCTGTCTTCTGTCTTTTAAAAATCTATAACGTCTAAAAATACAGAATAATGTGAAAATATCAGAAAGAATAAGGCCCCGGGAACGGGGCCTATCTTTGGGGTTCTACCTGTTGGCTGTTATCAGCATAAATAAGGATGGGGTGTTAACTCGCTCTTACCGTAATACAAAGTACGTATGTTTATTACTCCCGGAAAACGGTATTTACCATTATTTCAAAAATTCCGTATTTCTACGTATACCGGAAAAATACCCGGAAAGGCGCATAAACATTATACTTCCGGATAGCCGTGGGAAAAGTACGCACCGGAGCAATAGATGTGATACCGCTAACCTATTGTGTATTAATAAAGAAATAATGACCTTTAACCTGTCTACCGGTAAAAGCAGCGTACACTATGCTGCGGAATGCAGAGAGAACGGATTGTTTGTCCAGAATTTAAAGCGCGTTTGACACCCCCACTTGTTGTTTGCCCTGTAACATCGGTTGTTATTCAGACTCCTCTTGTTGCATTTATTTTTCGATGTAAATGTCACGCACTATGCCAGGGTATTAGTGATTGTTTATGGTATATGCTACCGGGTATTTGTTAACAGGTCAACCAGGAATGGTTGTACAAGGATATTTATACAATGTATAAGCATGTTATTATCCTGTATTTTTTTCTCTCAGGCCTTTGCCTGCAGGGCCAGTCGCAACTTGCCTGGCAGCAGGACAGCCTCCGGAAAGAGATACAGCAAAAGAAAGCGGATACCAGTCTTGTGAACACTTTGTATTCATATGGCTTTAATTTTTTGCCGGACAGTCTTGAACGTGCTGCCGGTATATTCAGGGAAGCTTTGCAGCTAAGCCGTGAATTGCACTACCACAAGGGAGTAGCTGATTTCGCGTGCTACTACATGTATATACAGGATATGCGTGGTGAATATATGGCCTCGCTGTTTATGGTTCAACAGGCCGTTACTATTTATGCCTCGCTGCGCGATACCCTGAACCTGATGCGGGCAATCAGCTATTGCGGTAACGAATACCAGCAGATAAGTAATTTTCCGATGGCGGCTGGCCGGTACCTGGAAGCGCTGAAGCTAGCCGACAAAGCAGGCGATAGCCTGTTCGCCTGTATACTGACCAACAATCTTGCTTCCGTTTTCATTGCACTGGAAGATTATGAGAAAGGATTCGATTATGCGAACAGGGCCTATCAGTATGGCGTTACGTTGAAAAGCAAGAGGCGCCTTGCTTCAGCACTTATCAATATGGGAACAGCCAGGGCGCACCAGCAGCGCAATACGGAGGGCAGGAATTATTTCAGCAAAGCTATTGAGCTGGGCAGGCAGATAGGAGACAGCTCCTACGTGCTTGATGGCATCATCAACCTCGCCAGCATCTACTCCGACCTCGGTAAACACGACACTGCGCTGGCCTGCTACGCCAATTCCCTGGCCGTTTCCAAAAAATATCCATCACCGGAATATCTTACATACATCTACCTGGGTTACGGGCAGGAGCTGTATAAAATAAAAAATTACGCCCAGGCTGAAACCTATGTGGATAAGGCCATTGCGTTGTCTCAACAACATCAGGCACTCGATGAATTACGCCAGGCTTACCTTACAGCCTCTGATATATGGGCTGCACAGGGACAGTATCGCCAGGCATTTGAGCTGAGGAAAGCATACGAGATCATGAACGATTCTTTGGTGGGAGACGCTACCCGTAAAAGTGTACAGCGACTGGAGATGCAGTATCAGACCGAAAAGAAAGACCGTGACCTTGCGGAAAAAAAACTGTTGCTCATGCAAAAAGACATGCAGCTCCAACGCAAAAATATGTTAATCTTCATTTTCATTGTAGGCTCAGCGCTATTACTGGTACTGGCTTTCATTGTATGGCAACGGTTGAAACACAGACACTGGCTTCAGGCGCAGCGATTGCAGACACTGGAAATAGAGAAGACAGTACAGGTGCTGGAAGCGATGGTGCAGGGAGAGGAAAAAGAACGCACACGCCTCTCAAAAGATCTGCATGACGGCGTTGGCGGGCTGCTATCTGCCGTGAAGATGCATTTCGGAGCACTGAAGCATGAACGTATTTTCCTGCAAACAGACAGTGGCTTCAATCATGCACTCGGTATGCTGGACGACGCAATCGGCGAAGTCAGGAAAACAGCTCATAACCTGATGCCTGAAGTGCTTGCCAGGATGGGACTTTCTGGCGCGCTCCGGCTCTACTGTCAGAATGTAAGCCATTCACGTAAGCTCACTATTGGCTTTTATTCCATTGGAAAAATAGACCGGTTCAAAGGCAACTTCGAACTATCAGTATATCGTATTGTACAGGAACTCGTAAATAATATCATCAAACACTCCTGCGCAAGCGAAGCACTCGTACAACTTACGCAACACGACCAACTCCTTACCATCACCGTTGAAGATAATGGTATCGGCTTCTCGCTTCAGACAGGAGAGCAAAGCGGAATGGGGCTAAATAGCCTGTATAACAGGATCAGGGCATTAAACGGAAAACTGGACATGCATACAACCCCGGGAAAAGGAACCACCGCTTACATAGAATTCAACATCTCCATCATGCAGCTCACAGAGGTAGAGATGTAACTTATTTTAAAACTTGTTCATATGCAAATCAGACTGGCCATTACAGATGATCATCCACTTGTCATCAATGGCTTAAAAGCAATGCTGGCCCCCTATCAGCATATTCAAGTGGTGTTGGAAAGCCATACTGCTACCGCTTTACTGGAGGCGCTGCCAGAGACGCAACCTGATGTACTGTTACTCGACATCCGCATGCCGGAGATGGATGGGGTAGAGCTATGCAGACGTGTACACCGGCAATATGCAGGTATACGGATCATAGCACTCACCAATTTTATGGAATTACATTATATCCGGCAGATGCTGCGAAATGGCGCAAGTGGCTACCTGCTGAAAAACACAAACCAGGAGGCACTTGTGGAAGCTATCGAAAAAGTACATAGCGGAGAACAATACCTGGATGCCGGCATCAAACAACAGGTAGTACATGAAATGCTCACGGGTCAGCGGTCATCCGGCTTCGATATTCCACTCACGCGTCGTGAACAGGAGATCCTGAAGCTGATAGCGGAAGAACATTCCAATCAGCAGATCGCAGAATTGCTGTTCATCAGCCTGCGCACAGTTGAAACCCACCGGCTGAATATCACACAGAAACTCGCTGTAAAAAACACAGCAGGACTGGTAAGAGAAGCGCTGAAGAGAGGATTGATTGATTAATACTGCGATTGGTGTGATTGTTTTTACCTTCGTTTTTCAGAAAAATCAAAACAATCGCACCAATCATAGTTCACGTTACCGCGAATATCTTTCCGAGGAATATAGAAACCGGCAGCAGCAATAATACTGCCAGCGCAAAATTCAGGGTTGCAAATGCAGACACCCATGCGGCATTCATCACCACCAGCGCTACAATACCAGCTTTCACAGCTTTCCCTATGTTAGGACCGATGGGATCTTTCATGGCTTTCATCAGCGGATTCATCACCATCCATGCAAAGAGCAGGATAAAAGGTAAAGCTGTCAACAGCCTGTTGTGCATCACCGCGAATGTCAGCATGGTAATGAATACAGCAATATAACAAGATGCAGATATTTTAAGACTACGGGTATCTCCTCCAAACACCTCCCCACGGCTGATGTTGGTGATAGCAGCAATATATACAACCGGCACAAAGCCCACCCACCAGTATGTTGCGAGAGCGGCAGGAACGATGCTAACACCTAGCAACAGGTTGAGTCCACGACAAAGACCCATATTTACCGGGCCCAGGGCAGCACTGTGTTTACCCCATTTATCATAGATCAGCGCTGAGGCAGTAATAGCCAGTGCAATCCAGCCGGAAGCCCCGTTGAAGCGGCCTACAGCAAAAGCAGCCAGTATACCTACCAGCAACATATAACTCCCTAATATAACTGCCTGGGTTTTGGAAATAACGCCGTCAGGAATGGGTCTTTCAGGCCGTTCTACTTTGTCCAGCTCGGCATCAAACACATCGTTGAATACTACGCCGCCGCCATACAGACCAATGGTAGCGAGGCATAGGCATACAACGGGTAGCGTCATGTCGAGTGTAAGCGCGTTTAATGAAACAGGGATAAAATAACCTGATATTGCCACACCAGCCAATACGTCCGCAATGGCCGTAATAATATTGGCAGGTCGCAGCAGACGCAAGTATCCTATCAGTTTGCTAACAATGTAACTCAATGTGTGAACAGGTTTTCATGGTTAATTGCCAGCAGTAACGAAGCCGCCTGGCCTTACCGGATGATGGTTGAATTCTTATTAATCCTTGGTTGCTGACCACCGCGCAACACAGAACTTCCGTTAAATTTTTCACTTTGATCAATATTTCCTGCGATGTCAAAATCAGCTTCATTAATTTGTCCACTCTGGGCAAATGCCTTTATAGCGTTGGCGTAAGTTACCAAATGAATGTCATTCAAGTCAATACCACTTTCGTGCATTAATGCTGCAGTTTTAGGCACAGCCAACGGGTCACTGATGCCCCAGTCTGCAGCAGAGTTGACCATAATCCTTTCGCTACCATATTGTTTAACTACAGCAACCATGCGCTCATTCCCCATTTTCGTGAAAGGATAGATGGTAAAGGCTGCCCAGAAACCGCGATCCAGTACTTCTTTCACAGTTTCTTCATTATTATGGTCTACAATGATCATGTGAGGGTCAAGGCCGTGCTCGATAGCAATATCCATACTCCGCTGCGTTCCTTTTTTCTTGTCGCGGTGCGGCGTATGGATCTGAACCGGTAAACCTGCTTCCTTAGCCAGCTCGAGCTGTGCGCGGTAATATTTTTCTTCCAGGGTAGTCTGATCGTCAAACCCAATCTCCCCTACACCAACTACGCCTTCCTTATAAACAAACTGCGGTAATATTTCCATAACAGCCTCAGCCAGTTTTTCATTATTGGCTTCTTTGGAGTTGAGACCAATAGTACAATAATGTTTAATCCCGAACTGTGAAGCACGGAAACGTTCCCATCCCAGCAAGCTGCTGAAATAGTCCCGGAAAGTATCAATACCGGTGCGGGGCTGCCCCAGCCAGAAGGACGGCTCGATGATCGCCACTACGCCAGCATCAGCCATGGCCTGATAATCATCCGTGGTGCGCGATGTCATATGCACATGCGGATCAAAAAAACGCATGCCTTTTATTTTGTCGAGGTATGCAGGTGTATAAGTTAATGGCTGAAGATCTTTTTCTGTTAATTCGTGGATACCGCACATATGATTTCAATTTTCAGGTAGTATAGATTTTTTTGGCGATGAAATCCCAGGAAATGCTGCCCTCCTGTATTTCTGCAGCTATTGCAGGCGACTGTGCCAGCAGCTGCCTGGCAGGCGGAAATGCAGATTGCGCACATACCAGTCCGGCAGCGGCTTTTTCCACCTGGTCAGCAGAGTTCCAGATCCTGGTGATATCATCTATATTATGGTGATCAATAAATCGGGTGAGTAACCTCCATTGCATCGGTGACACTTTCCTTCCGGCAGCCTGGCGCTCGTGAGCAAAATCGACGAGGGTAGCTGCAAGCGCTTCATTGGCACGTTCATCCAGTCCATGAATAAGATGCAGCGGCTTTTCAGTGAAGATAGCCTTCATTACCAGCTGATTCCAGGCCGGATCGTCCAGGTAGCAGGCAGGATAAGGATTCCGAAGCATAATGGCTTCCTGTACCACCCCAATATTAGAACGGACACCTTCCGCAGCGCGCAGCTTCCATTCTTCCGGCCATGCCAGCAATGGCAACGCACTGTATAATGCTGCCAGCTCATTCATCTCTGCAGCGTTGAACAGATTCTCAATAGTACTGATGTAAAGTGTCTTATCGACACTTATTAATTGTAACAGCCACCAAACGCGCGTTAGCCGATCTAACGGCCACCCCTCTACGAAAAAGCCGGGAACGGTCTGACGTAATGCCGCCTGTTGCTCCGTAGTAACAGTAATAATTTCCTTCCCTGTAAATCTTGGAATTGCCGTAAAGGTCTGATTGAAGTGCGGTATAGCGGAAGTCTGCTGCCATGCCTGCAAACGCTGTTGCAACCACAACTGTGCTTTTTCACTACTGTTGATGTTAATGATAGTTTCCAGTAACGCGTGCACCTTCTCCTGGTCATATTCGTATTCAGCCACGAAATATCCGTTTTATAATGGTTATAATGCTGATTTCTGATTAAAAATAAACAGGATTAGCCATATTTCAGAAAATATGAAGGTAATATTTGATAAAAGGTTATAAAAATAAAAGAGAGGCATTGCTGCCTCTCCTTCCGCCATTCTAAAACCTGATTATTCATCAGGATATCTTTAAGCTACGACATCTGTGGCGACAGACGAACGCGGCACTGTGTACTCTTTACTTCCAAAATTAAGATCGAAAAGTATATGCGCAGAATATTTCAGGTGCATTATCCTCAATGAGTAGACGGATCTGTTATGCGCAAAAATTTATCGACCGTAATATACATATTATTCTCTTATTCATCCAAATAAACCATCGTTTTTATCGTTATTATCTGTTCCGGCTTTTATTCTGCAATATGATAAAAGGCTGATACTCTTTCCAATCCGGCTTATAATCATCCTGTATATTAAATCCTCTGCCATAATTACCAAGTATTATATCCAGGTCTCCATCATGGTCAATATCTTTCACGTCCATACAGATCCAGTGGCCTTCTTTTTCAACAGGCAATGAATGCGGCACAAAAGTGAAAAGTTTCTCAGTCCCTTCAAAGAAAATAAATTTCTCTCCCGGATTACTCTTCATATCAGCAAAGAATGCAATAGATGCAATATCCAACCGACCATCCTGGTTAAAATCCGCTGCTACCGCCTTTGTACAACCATTCACCGGATAAAACCATGCCAGCTTATATTTATTGTCCCCTTCGCTCAGATAGACATAAATTCCATGGTAAGGTTTAAGCACCATGGAAAAATCTGCATTATCACCGCACGTATATAGAATATCGGGCTTTCCATCTCCATTGAAATCCACCAACTGAAAACTGGTAGAACCATTCAGGGGCGGAAATCTCAACAGATTTACAGATTTGAATCCCTTGCCGTGGTCATTCTCAAACAGCCATATCCCTTCATCCGCAGCCGCAAATAAAACCATGATATCTGTCCATCCATCGTGATTAAAATCACCCGTTTCTGCATGTATTGCTCCTGGCACTTCCCAGATGGGTTGCTGTTCATATTTATGATCCGGCAATTGTTTGAGCCAGTACAATCCTCCCTGGTTGTGGCCAAAGGCGCATACTATCTGATCTGTAAGACCATCCTTGTTTATATCCGCAGGCACTGTCTGCACCGGGCGTTTCAGGAAGGGCATGATGTCCGTTACTTTACCGTCGGGATCTTCCAGGCCGAGGCAGCTGATCACTCCAGCCGAAGCATCCAGCGCACGCATGTTCCCGATCTGGGTGACAATGGCACTGTCTTTTATAAATTGCATATCCACCACTGGCGACAGCATTTTACGGGAATATATTTTGTGCAGCGTGCTGTCCCAGCAGTCAAGCGTCGAAGTCATGGCATCACTTGTATAGATGCGGCCTGACTGCGGATCACCAGCCACCAGCGTGGTTTGCGCGATCTTAGCTGTATCTGCTGGCACAGGAGGCGTTATCAGCTGAAATATGGACCAGTCGCGCTGCAGTGGCACAGGCGCTTTTGCCGGCGTCAGTTTCTCAGGCGCAGCTGTTTCATACCAGGCCACCAGCTGTAACCAGTCGTTGAATGGAATCTGCGGTGGCCGTTCATTAGGCTGCGGAGGATAATACTGTGTTTCACTCCATACGTGTATCCCGAGTTTGGGCGCCATAGCGGGGAGCACATGCTTCGTCCAGGTCTCTTTATCCAGTAAAGCGGGCGATACAGGCAGATGACAGCCGGAACAGTATTTATCTGCCAGTGCCTTCCCTTTTTCTTCTTTCGTAGGAGTATGACAACTACTGCTGATCACATAACCTGTTACTGCCAGGAAAGCAGCAGCTATGCCGTAGCGTTTCATCTTTGGTTGATCGGTCATCCGTAATATTTTTTGACGGCAGGATGAAAATACTAAAATGATTGATAAAACAAATGCAGCTGGAAACTCAGCTGCATTTGTTTTGTAAGGCAATGTATGGCAAGTAATCAGTACTGCGGGTTCTGTTGCAGAATGCGTTGTCCGCCTACCATGGTCAGATCGATCTGGCGCTGCGGAATCGGGAAATACTCGTTCTTCCCTTTCGTAAAGGAGCCGCCTCTCAGATCAGTAGGGTAACTGGCCCCCCCCGTTTCATATTTGATAAAGTCGTTCAGCACTTTATCAGCAACGCCCCAGCGCACCAGGTCGAAAAAGCGATGACCTTCTGTAGCCAGTTCCAGCTTGCGTTCGAAGTAGATGGCTTTGAGCGCATAATCAAGACTTGCAAAAGCGGGATACAGCCCAATCTTGTAGTTCGCAGCCATCTTTGTATCATCAAAACCCTGCATCGGTTGTGAGTCATCTTTATATTTATGCAGCCAGGAGGTGGGATGATCGGCAACACGGCTGCGCACTCGGTTCACGAGGTTCGTTGCGCCAGCCAGATCGCCTTGCTGAGCATGGCACTCAGCCGCCATCAGGAGCACGTCGGCGAAACGGATGAGCAGTACGTTGATCGCAGAACCAGGCGCCCAGGAATGTGCATCTTTGTACTTATCCTGGTTGAACTGCCAGTACACCATTTTCTTTGTAGCGTAAGGCCCGGCATATGCCTGATCACGTATCCAGTTAGCCCCAGGATGGTTACCCCAGTCATGATAAGGTAAGCCACGGCGACCCACCGTCCAGTCCAGGCGGGGATCCAGTGTACCTGCTTCTGGTGTGAATGCAGTAGCAGAAGGAATACCCTGATCGTTCTTCACCGGATTGCCGTTGTAATTATCCAGGTCTGGGAGACCGGTAGTAGGATCAGTGCGATAGGAGTTCACGAGATCTAATGTCGGCTGATAGAAGCCACAGCAACCGAACGGACTGTTATAAGGGAAGTTGAGCATATCTCCCTGGTTAGCGTTGGCGATGCTGTTGGTACCATCATTAGCAGACATCTGGATCGCAAATACGGATTCCGAATTATTTTTCGTAGCGGCGTTGAAATTATCCTGGAAAGCGTCTATCAGTTTATATCCAAGACCATTGGAGGTCTTACCCTGTGCAATCGCCTGATCGAATAACGGTAACGCATCTGCGTACTTTTTCTGATAGAGATATGTTTTCGCAAGATAGATCTGTGCGGCCCACTTATTCGCACGGGCTACATCCCCCTGCACTTCCGGCAGTTTTTCCGCAGCAAATTTAAAATCAGCCTCAATAAACGGCCATATCTCCTTATCGTTCTTCACGCGCGGATCGCTGGTAGTATCGGAGACATAAGGCACTTTGTTGAACAGTTTCCTCAATTCAAAATAATAATGGCCTCTGAGGAAGCGCGCTTCTGCCTCCACCTGCGTTTTCTCCGCATCGCTCATATCCTTGGCCAGACGCATTTTCTGCAATACAGTATTGGCTCTCGCAACACCCTCATACACGGCCCTCCATTTTGTATTGAAGAAACCATTGCTGGGATCTACCGTAAACTTAGCAATGGGGTCAATACCTGGCTGGTCGCCGCTAAAGCTGCCCTTGTGGCAATCGCCTCCGGCCACACTGCCGTAAATCCAGTTGGTAGGTGCAGCTTCCCACGGGTTGCCGCCACCAAGGGCCGCAACGCTCTGCTGCTGGCCATCCAGCGCGGCATAAGCGCCCACCAGCAGGAAGGTAACACCTGCTTTATTTGCTACAATCTCTTCACTGAGCAGCCCCTGCGGATCACGCTCCAGGAAGTTTTTACTGCAGCCTCCTGCCATAGCGGCAAAGGCCAGGGCTATCATCACACTTGAATATCTTAGTATTTTCATCTTTCTCAGTTTTTACTTTTCAGGAAAAAATCAGAATGTAACATTTACACCTACCAGGTACTGGCGCTGGTTTGGATAAGCACCTTCATCCACACCGAAGTTGGTTGTGCCACCGGTCACTTCCGGATCTATACCAGAATACTTTGTAATAGTGAACACATTGGCCGCCTGCACATATACCCTGAATTTTTCGATACCAACGCGTTTCAGCACAGAAGAAGGTAATGTGTATCCCAGCATAATATTCTTTGCGCGCAGGTAAGAACCGTTTTCAACAAAGTAAGAGTTAGGCACATTAGATGTACTGAAAGAAGGAGTAGTTTCCTGTATCGGCGCTTTTGCATTCTGGCGTGTAGGCAGCCAGGAGTCATACAGCGCAGTTTTACTTTTCGCGCCTTCAAAGGAAGGATAGAAGTCTGTCCACCATTTCACCTGGTTCCAGATCTTGTTACCCTGCACACCGTAGAGGAACATGCTGAAATCCCAGCTCTTGTAGGTAAGGCCGATGTTCAGACCGTATGTGAACTTAGGATTGGGATTACCCAGATAGGTACGGTCTGCCTCAGTGATGCGGCCGTCGCCATTCACATCTGCATACTTGAAGCGACCTGGTTTGGTGTCGGTCTGGTATACAATGGTATTATCCTTATAGCGGTCCTGTGCCGATTTGTTGGCTGCATCTATCTCAGCCTGGCTGTTCCAGAAACCATCCACTTTATAACCGAAGAACTCACTGATAGATTGGCCTACCGCATTTCTGATGATGAAAGTACCGTTAAAACGGCGCTGTTCCTGATCGAAGTAAGGGGCAGCATCGGAGATTTTTACGATCTCGTTGTGATAAGTCGTGAGGTTACCGGTAACATCCAGTTTGAGATCCTTCTCAAGATCTACTTTACCGGTTACAGAGAAGTCAAAACCTCTGTTCTTCATCTGCGCCACGTTCACGTAAGGAGCGGTTGCTACACCGTAAACACCCGGCAGTTCGGGATTGTAGAGCAGGTCTTTCACATCCTTGCGGTAGTAATCTACAGTAAACTCCAGTGCGCCCTTAAAGAGCGTTGCATCGATACCAATGTTGGCGTTGACGTTACTTTCCCATTTGGCGTTGGGGTTACCGATCTGACTGCGCTGAAAACCTTGCTGAATGGTATTGGTGGTACCTCTGAGATCATAGAAAGAAGACGACCTGTTAAAGCCATAAGCTGTAAAAACGTTACTCGGAGTCACGTTGATCTGGTTACCCATGATACCGTAACCACCACGGAGTTTCAGATCGGAGATCCAACTGATCCCTTTCATGAACTCCTCCTGAGATATACGCCATGCAGCGCTCACGGCAGGGAAGTTACCATACCTGTTGCTGGAACCGAACCTGGACGAGCCATCACGGCGGACGAGTGCTCCCAGCAGATAGCGGTCTTTGAAGGCATAATCCACTCTTGCGAAGAGTGAGAAGAGACCATCAGTAAAATTATTGCTGTAGTTGGTGGGCGTACCGGTACCGGTACTCAGGTTGGTGAAGTTAGGATCGAAGGTGAAATAATCGAGGGAAGTACCTCCCACGTTACGTCCCTGATTATTGTAGGCTTCTGTACCTATCAATACTTTCAGGTCATGCGCGTTATTGAAGTTCTTATGATAAGAGAGCGTATTGGTCCATGTCCATGTGTAGCCGTTGCCGCTATTTTCCGTATAGGAGTTCACTTTGTTATTCTCTGCATTCTCGTACTCCGGATAAGTGAAGGAGTGATTGTTGAAGGAATAGATCTCTCCACCGAAGCTGGTACGCAGCGTGAAGTTTTTCATGATGTCTGCTTCCGCGAACACGTTGCCCAGCAATCTGGTGGCCAGTGTTTTAGTGGAGCCGAAACGATCCTGAATAGCAACAGGGTTACGTGCGTTACCAAGGCCTTTACCGAAACTGCCCGCATAATTGCCTTTGATGTCGTATACAGGAATGATAGGCATCTCACGGAAAGCCATACCAATACCACTACCTTCAGCAAGGATACCTATCTGTGGGTTGTTGATCACAGAATACTCAAGGTTTTCTCCTACTCTGATATGATCTGTAACATTGAAGCTGGAGTTAGCGCGAACAGAATATCTTTTATTATAGGTATTCTTGAGTGTACCCTGCTGATTGAAATAATAGAAAGAGAAGAAATAACTGCCGATGTCGCCTCCGCCTGACACCGCGAGATTGTGACTGGTGATAGGCGCCGGTTTGAATATTTCATGAAACCAGTCTGTTCCCGATTTGTTAGCCTTTACAATCCTGTAGAATTTATCAAGATCACCGGCATTTTTATAATTGGGATCCACGAAATATTTTGAAGGATCCGTAGCAGGATCGCCTTCCATAGTACCAACAGGAGCAATATAATCCGGAAGACGCGGAGTGGCCCCGCTACCATATTGCTCATCTTTATACACCGGATTGGGAGTGGTATTGGCGATGGCCATCCATTTGAGATTAGCCTGCTCCTGCGGATTGAGGATATTCCATACATTACCGCCTTTGGGCCGTTGTGTACCATAGTACCCATCGTAAGATACTTTCACTCTACCAGTACCTCTCTTGGTAGTGATCACAATTACACCGTTGGCAGCACGTGCACCATAAATGGAAGCTGCGCCGGCATCTTTAAGTACTTGCATGGTGGCCACATCATTAGGATTAAGGTCTGCCAGTGAAGAAATGGGCACACCATCTATTACGTAGAGAGGTGTGTTGTTCTGAAAAGTATTGGAGCCCCTGATCTTTACCTGTGGCTCTTGTCCCGGCTGACCGGTACCGAGTACTGTGATACCGGAAACCTGTCCCTGCAGCTGGTTGGTGATCTGCGCTGTAGGTTGCTTGGTGAGGTTCTCCACTTTCACCACCGAAACAGCGCCTGTAAGGTCTTTCTTTTTCTGGCTGGCATAACCTGTAACCACTACTTCCTCGAGGGATCCCACTTTCTCTGCTAATGAAATGTTGAGTGGTCCGGTGCCGGCTACCGCTTCCTGCGGATCATAGCCCACAAAGGAAAAAAGGAGTGTTTCGCCGGACTTCGCCTGTAGCGAGAAATTACCGTTAGGATCTGTGGCGGTTCCGCGATTGGTGCCCTTTATAGATACTGACACCCCTGGCAACGGATTGCCTGACGCTTTATCTGTCACCTTTCCCGAAACTTTCGTTTGTGCGAGAACGTTATTTGCGCCTAATAATAGCAGGATGCCGCATAGCAGGGCAAGCCCTTGATAGAATTGTTTTTTCATAACGTGTGTAAGGCTAACGTTTAAGAAAAATTGTTAAAAAATAGAGTACCTGTCTTTTATATCATTGGCCGCAGGCTTGCATTATTTGCATACAATACCCGTTACTGCTGCGGGCGCAACAGTTCGTGGGTTTATATATGTAGGCGCTATCTTCCGTTTCACCAGTGCTGGCATCACCGAAAACGAAGAAATAATAATTGTCAGCCCGACAGTTAAAAAATATAACCACGGATTAGGATGTATATACGCTGGTATACACGGAAATACATCACAGGATAGCCCTTCTGGCGTGAGAGCAAACTTTGATCCCCTTTGAGTTAATTTTAAACGTTAAAAAATAAATTAGTGAGAGACTCCTTTAATTTAATATCACTTCCGTCTTCTTGTAGATTTTGGTCCTCACGTGGAATTTTATTACTTAAAACCGAATATATAACAATATTTTAGCTCAAACAAGTGTTGTTTTCACACTTAACTTAATTTTTTTTCCACTGTATGTAATTATGCAGGAAAGATAAAAAAGTATTACCTCTTATCATTTAAAAATACAGGTAGTTCTACTTTTGTGTATGTTTAATGCGCCAATTTTTGAGAAATGAAAGTGTTTAATATTTTCTTTTGTGTAGTGTTCGTCATTTTTGCCGGCCTTCAATATAATGATCCGGATCCTTATGTATGGATGCCTATTTATCTATATGCAGCCCTTTTCTGCGCACTGGCAGCCAGGCGAAGGTTTTACCGCAAATGGTACCTCGCAGGCATACTGGTATATCTGGCGTATGCTGTATATCTTTTCTTTGCAAAAGATGGTGTGGAAGACTGGGTAGTCAGTCATCATGCGGAAAATATCGCGCAGACCATGAAGGCCACCAAGCCATGGATAGAAGAAACCCGCGAATTTTTCGGACTGGCGATCTGCATGGCTGTGCTGGGCATCAACTACTGGTACGCCGGTAAAGCCAAACATGCGAATAGCTAACTGTACCGGCTATACGACCAATCAGCACCAACAGATTCAGGCGGGACCTGGTAGGTAACAGGAGTCAAATTGTAGAAGAGATAACAGATATTGTCTGATTTCACAGAAAATGACGTTGTCTCTTCATCCACATTTTTCAAATTCCTAATTTCCCTTCAAATAAAATTTACCACCATGAAACAATCTGCCATTACCCCGGATCCACAGTACTATAGCCGTTACATAAACCATGTCCCAGACCTCGATCTGAGTGATGCCCTGGAGCAATCATTACAGACACTCCTGGCACTGGACCCCGCAAAACTTGAACCACTGGGCAACTACGCCTACGCTCCCGGCAAATGGACACTAAAAAATGTATTTCAACACATCACAGATACAGAACGGGTGTTTACCTATCGCACATTATTGTTTGCCCGTAACGATCAGACCACGCCAGCGCCTTTCGACCAGGATGAATATGCCGGGAACACCTTTCTTGACGAACGAAGCCTGAAAGATGTACTGGATGAACTAATTGCAGTACGCATCAGCACCATCGCCCTCTTCAAAAGCTTTTCAGACAAGATACTGCTGAAAACCGGTAAGAACTGGAAATATGAAATGAGCGTACTCGCTATGGGCTTCACCATTGCAGGACACCAGATCCACCATCTTAATATCATCAACGATAAATACCTGAACGGTGGACACTAACATTTAAGTTAGTTCTTAACAATTAGTTCCTGTCTTCTTTTCTATGTGCCGCCAGTCTAGCTTTGCAGGCATAAAATCAATTTTTATGAAAAGACTGGAAAATAAAACAGCACTGGTAACCGGCGGTAGTCGTGGTATGGGAGCAGCGATCGTAAAACGTCTTGCAGCAGAAGGTGCAAACGTGGCATTCACATACGTGAAAGGAGCCGCGCAAGCTTCAGCTATTGTAAAAGAACTTGAACAACAGGGATATAAAGCACTGGCTATTGAAGCAGACAGCGCTGATCCCCAGGCCTTACTTGCTGCTGTAGAGCAAGCTGCTGCTGCATTTGGCCGCATTGATATACTCGTGAACAATGCCGGTATCTATATCGCCAAGCTATTTACCGATTACACCCTGGAAGATTACAACCAGACAATGGCGGTGAATACACAGGCAGTATTTGTGGCCTCTCAGGCCGTACTGAAATATATGGGCGTGGGCGGCCGCATCATCACGATCGGCAGCAACATGGCAGACCGTATCATAGGCTCCCATGGTGTATTGTATGGTATGAGCAAATCGGCGCTCACTGCCTTCAATAAGGGATTATCCCGTGAAGTCGGCCCACTGGGCATTACCGCCAATCTCGTGAATCCCGGCCCCATAGATACCGACATGAACCCGGCCGACAGCCAGGTAGGCGATATGCTGCGCCCCCATATTTCCCTGGGGCATTATGGTAATGTAAGTGATATAGCTTCGCTGGTAGCTTTCCTGGCATCTCCGGAAAGTGCATTCATCACCGGAACTGACATCGTAATAGACGGAGGTTTCTCCAGTTAAGATTGCGTAAAAGAAAATCATAAAGAAGGCCTGTCGCAGTTAAACTGTGGCCGGCCTTCTTTATTTATACTATATCCCGTCAAATAACCATTCTATCCACTCTCATCATCCAGAGCTAATAGTCCTGGTAAAAAAATCATAGCCTTTTTTGGTAGTCTCAAAAATGTGCTTACCTTTGTTGTATATACAACAGTTGTAATTGTAGTTATGAGACTTGAGGATGAACTGAAACAGACGAAATTCAAGGACGAACACCAACGTGCTATGCTGAATATAGTATTTACAGCAAACTGGCTGGAAGTAAGCATTTCACAGGTTCTGAAGCCATATGACCTGTCTTCGCAGCAATACAACGTCCTGCGTATACTGCGTGGAAGCCGGCCAAGCCCCCTGAATCTGCTGGACATACAGGAACGGATGATGGATAAAATGAGTAACGCTACAAGACTGGTAGAAAAACTGCGGCAGAAAGGCCTGCTAACACGCAAACAGTGCGAATCCAACCGCCGCAAGGTGGAAATCAGGATCACTGACAAGGGTATGGACCTGCTGACAGAGCTGGACCCCCTGATTGACAGCAATCATAAACAAATGACTAAAAGGATCTCCAAGGAAGATGCAGCTACTTTAAGCGCGCTGCTCGACAAACTACGTGATTGATTTTTTTTGCCACAACAGTTGTATATACAATATATGTTCAGACCTACATAACTTAATATTTATACTTTACACTAAACACACCCATATGTTAAAACGTTTATTATTTCAAACAGACGATAACCTTACTTCATTCATAGTTCGTATTGCCCTTGCGCTGGTAATGCTGCCACACGGCCTGCAGAAATTGTTAGGCGCATTTGGCGGCTACGGATTCAAAGCCACCATGGGCTACTTCACCCAAGAGGGAATCCCGGCAATACTCGCGTTTCTGGTGATCATCACAGAGAGCATTGGTGCACTGCTGATACTGGTTGGATTTGGTACCAGGTTATGGGCATTAATGCTTACAGCCATCATGCTGGTAGCGATCAACATGCATGCAGCCAATGGATTCTTCATGAACTGGTACGGCGCACAAAAAGGAGAAGGATTTGAATATCATCTGCTTGTATTAGGTATCACCCTTGCCCTGATCATTAAAGGAGCTGGCCGCTGGTCAGTAGACCGTCAGCTCAGCAAATAACAATTACACTACCTTTTTAAATCAAAGAATAACATGAAAAAAGCACTATTCTCTACTGCCCTCCTGGTACTTGCAGGCCTGGCTTCCTTTGCACAGGTGAACTGGAAAGCAGATCCGGCACACTCCAGCATCGTATTCAGTGTAAAACACCTCGGTGTCAGCTTCATACAGGGACACTTTGCAAAATTCAGCGGTACCGTTGAAACCACTGACAGCACTAACTTTCAGAATGCCAAAGTGGAGTACACCGCAGATGTGAACAGCATCTCCACCGGTGTAGATCAGCGTGACGGTCACCTCAAAACCGACGACTTCTTCAATGCTGCGACTTATCCTGAAATCAAAGTAAAAAGCATTTCCCTCAAAAAAGTAACCGGCAATAAATATATCATGCTTGCAGATGTAACCATCCGCAACACCACCAAACGTGTACCCTTCGATGTTACCTATAATGGTGTGGTGAGAGATCCATGGGGTCTGTGGAGAGCAGGTTTTACAGCAAAAGCCACTATTAACCGTCTGGACTACGGCATGAAATACAACGACAAACTGCCTTCCGGCGTGGATGCCGTTTCACCTAAAGTGGAAATTACCGTGAACACAGAAATAGTGAAACAATAGTTTGTAGTGAATAGCGTGTTTTGGAAACGGCTCCGGTATACCGGGGCCGTTGTTGCATCTTCATAAAAAAAGCACCGGAATCCGGTGCTTTTTTTATGAAGTCTTCTATTTTTTCTTCTTCTTTTTCTTTTTCAGCATCCCCATCTCTTTGTTATGCTCGTCCAGCAACAACTGCCAGTTATCATTGGGAACATCTTCGGAGAAACTGATGGTTTCGCGGTAATCATCTTTAGCGATCTTCATTTCTGTAATCTCCTTACCGAGGAATTTCTGGATCTCCGCGAGAATAGGCTTCTCTTCTGTGCTGCAGAAAGAAACGGCCTGCCCTTTCTGTACGCCACGACCGGTACGGCCAACACGGTGTACATAGTTTTCCGGCACATCAGGCAGGTCATAGTTGACTACGTAGTCCACATTGGGGATATCAATACCGCGGGCATTGACATCAGTAGTAATCAGCACTTTAACTTCTCCCTTCTTGAATTCATCCATGATAGAAAGACGGTCGTCCTGCTCTTTACCGCCATGCATAGTGAGTGTTTTGACACCTATACGTTGCATGGCATTGAATACGCGCTCCGCCCGCACCTTAGTGCGCACAAACACCAGTATCTTATTGTCCGGGAACTCCCGTACCAATCGTTCGAGGAAAAAGCGTTTGTCATCCATTTCTACATAGGCAACTGCATGACTAACATTCTTCGAAACCGGGTCCTGTGGGGAGATCTGGATACGTATGGGGTTATTCACTACTGAATATGCAAGATCTTTGATGTCCTTGTCGAGAGTAGCGGAGAAAAATAGTGTCTGATGGGAGCGGGGAATATGCTTGATCACATCGCGGATATCGCGGATGAAGCCCAGATCCAGCATGTGGTCCGCCTCGTCGAGCACGAGGGTCTGTACATTGCTGAGGTCAAGGTGCTGCTGATTGATCTGATCGAACATACGGCCAGGCGTAGCTACCAGTACATCTACACCTTGTTCGAGGATTTTGATCTGAGGCCCCTGATCAACACCACCTACCAACGCCAGGATGGAGAGCTCGGTATACTGAGCAATTTGCTGGAATACTTCAGCGATCTGGATAGCCAGCTCGCGCGTGGGGACCATTACGAGGCATTTAACCTCGTACTTCCCTTTGTAATACCGACGGTCTTGCTGCTGCAGACGATGCAGCAGGGGTATGGCAAAAGCTGCGGTTTTACCGGTTCCCGTCTGGGCAATGGCCATTACATCGTCTCCTTTCAGGATGGATGGAATGGCCTTAAATTGTATATCTGTAGGGCGTTTGAAGCCCAATTCAGCTAAACTTTTCTTTATCTCCGGAGAGATATTATACTGCTCAAATTTCATTGCTGTCTATGATTGCGCCGGATAAGCGCCAGCACAAAGATAGAACATTGCATTATGACTTCACGAGCTGTATTTCCATATTCAGTTTAACCTCATCGCTGAGAACGATGCCGCCAGCTTCTGTAGTGGCATTCCAGCGGAGGCCATAGTCTGCGCGGTGTATGCGACCTTTCAGCGTAAAACCCGCTTTATGCTGTCCCCAGGGATCAACAGTAGTCCCGCCATGCAATACCTCCAGTTCTACCGGGTGAGTCTGGTCTTTAATAGTAAGATCGCCCAGCAGCTTGTATTGTTCGCCATCAATCTTCTTCACTTTCTTCGATACAAAGCTGATCTTGGGGTAATTACCCGAGTCAAAAAAATCGCCATTCTTCAGATGTTCGTCTCTCTGCCTGTTCTGTGTGTCGATACTATCTGCATCTGCTTCAAAGGAGATAGTCGCATCATGAAAGTCCTCACTGTCTGTCTGTACCGATCCGGTGAAACGCGTGAAATAGCCACTCACATTTGTAATCATCAGATGCTTTACTTTGAATCCAATTTCGCTGTGTGATTCATCAATTTTCCAGTTAGTCATAGCACATTGTTTTTTAGAAATTTTCAAAGACTCAACAAATTTAAATCCTAACAACATGCAGATGCTTGGATAAAACACCGGAAATGATGGACAATTTGCAATGACTGCTTATATGACGATTTCAAGCCAATTAAACAAACCCATATAATTCAATACCAGTAAGGATTACAAGATATTAAACACCAACATTAGAAAGGCCTTAAAATTTAGTTAAAATATCTGCTACTGTTATCTGGCTGGTCGTTCTTCCATTTAAAATTTATCTATAACTTTAGCCGGAATTAAAGACCCATGCCATTTACTATCTCACATACTGCTATTGTAGTACCCCTCACCTGCAGGCCCTATAAATACCTTTCGGCAACCGGGCTACTGATCGGGAGTATGGTCCCGGACTTTTTGTACTTTTTCCTGCTTGATCCCTATTTTTACTATGGCCATACCTGGTGGGGCATTTTCGTATATGATATACCGTTAGCACTACTGGTCGCATTTCTGTACCATCTGCAGGTAAGACCAGCGCTGATCAACTTTGCACCGCAGTGGGCCGGCTCAAGGCTCAACAGCTTCCGGTACTTCAACTGGAATACCTATTTCCGGCAACATTTCCTGGTGGTCATTTTCTCTGTGATCTATGGCGCACTGACGCATATTTTCTTGGATGCATTTACACACGGTGACGGCTTCTCTGAAGTCCTGCCCGTACTGGAAAAGGATGTGCCTGTATTGGGAAGAACGATCAAAATGTGGTATCTCTGGCAATATATCAGTTCTGTAATTGGTCTCCTTATCCTTTTTTTCTTCTTCCTGAAAATACCATTATCACACATACGAAAACCTGTCAGACCCTCTCGCAAAACATCGTTCTGGCTACTCACCTTTCTACTAAGTACAGTAATACTCCTGTTGAATCATCAGCTGCATTATATCCCAACCTTCCGCATTGACTACCTCGCAGTAATCATGGGCGGCCTGCTTTACAGCTTTCTCATCATGATACTGATTACAAAAAAGATTAACTTAACAGGGAAATAAATATCTGACAGTGGCAAAATATGTAGCATTTCTCCGTGCCGTAAATGTTGGTGGCAGAACCGTAAAGATGGATGTGCTCAAAGAGCTGTTCATCAAAGCGGGATTCAAACAGGTGAAAACATACATACAAAGCGGCAATGTAATCTTTGAAAGCGGCGCTGGCGACACACCAGCCATGGAGGCGAAAATAGAAAAGCTACTGCTGCAGGAGCTGGGCTTTGAAGTACCTACCTGTATCAGAAGTTTCGGAGAAATGGCAGATGTAGTAAAGAACAACCCATTCAACGATACACCACCAGACGATGAGGTACAAGTGTACATTGCCTTCCTCCGCACTATACCAGGACCAGATACACCTAAAATACTACAGACACTCAATAATGCAGCTGAAACCTATCATCTTTCTGGCAAGGATATATATATTAAAACCATCAAAAACCTGATGCAGAAGCCTTTTTCCAACGTCAACCTGGAAAAGAAGACCGGTGTAATATCCACCACGCGTAACCTCGCCACCGCCACCAAAGTGATATTATAAAAAATCTGTGCCCCCGTGTAAGTTTTTCTCTCCTGCAGCAACTAATAGGATATGTATTTTCTCTGTTATCACCTAAACTGCTGTAAATGGACAAAGACCAGTTTCTGTCAATTATAGTACAAAACCAGGGCACACTTCATAAGATATGCCGTCTATACCGCGATACCCCTGAGGATCGGGAGGACCTTTTCCAAGAGATGATATATCAGCTATGGAAATCACTCCCATCATTCAAAGGCGATGCACAGGTATCCACCTGGTTGTACCGCGTTGCACTGAATACAGCACTGACAGCATTCCGCAAGCGGGGCCTCTCCATTATCTATACACCAGATGTTCCCGAACCCTCGCCACCAGTTAATGACAACAGGGCAATACTCGAAGAACAACTATTTGCAGCACTCAACCAGTTGGGCGATGCGGAGAAAGCGCTCATCGCCATGTACCTCGATGGACTTAGCTACCAGGAGATGGCTGCTATTACCGGGACAGATGAGAATTATATTGGTGTAAAACTGAATCGTATCAAAACAAAGATCAAGAACATACTAAAGTTATAAACCCATGACACAAGATCCACTGAAAGCCGCGTGGGATAATATCTCTACCGCTTTCTCCAATGAAGGAGCGCTGAAAGAAATCATCAGCAGAAAAAATGGTCCTGTACTAAAGGCTATCAGGCGTCAGCTTATATTCGAAAGTGGCTGCTATACAGTTTTTCTTGCCGTATACTACGATTTCTTTGACGGCCATACCAGACCTTTTTACCTGAATGCTGTCCTGGTAACAGCTATCTTGCTGATGTTACTGCATAATGTAGCAGGTTACTTCCTGGCAAAAGTGCAAACAACAGATAACAGCCTTACTAAAGGAGTTGCTCTGCAACTCCGCCACCTGAAACAATATGCAGGTATGTCTATTGCCTCCAGGCTGTTGGGCATCACTGGCCTGCTTATCTTCTTCACGGCCGGTATTCACTGGAGCAGTAACAAATACCAGATACTAGGCGCAGCCATAATAATAATACTGTTCCAGCTCCTATTATTGTGGCAGATCTGGAGTAAACGGATTAATAAGCTCCAGGACACACTTCGTGAATTATCCGGTCAGTAAAAGAGATCTGTTTCCGGCCACCTGGTGGCGGGGTTATTAACAACACCCCATAGCAGACCATCTAGATCATTGAAAAAGGCTTTATCTGTACGTGTATTGCAAAGCAACACCCAGTTAAAGCCTTTGGCCGAACGAATGATTTCACTGGCGGTTCCCGGTAGAGAACCCACATGCCACCAATTATGATAGGCATTCACAGCCAACCCCAGCGCATAACTCGGATTGGCTGTTGATGCCGTAGTAAGCGCTTTTATAGAAGCGGCACTGATAATATCAGGAAAAGTGCTAAAACCATCAATGGCAGCCAGGAATTTTGCCATATCAGTTGCAGAAGCAACCCAGCCGCCATGTGCGTCCATACGCACCAGATCAAAACCATAAGGATTCTCCCCATGTTGCCCGTAATACTTCACTTCGCCGTCTTTTTTGTCTGCCAACGTATTGCCGCCAATCTGCATATCGTGTATCCCTAAAGGAGCCAGCACATTGGCTTTCACATACTGTTCATAAGACATACCGCTTATCTTCTCTATTACCCGTCCCAACAGGCAATACCCGAAATTAGAATAGGCATATACTGCTCCCGGTTTGTTGATCAGCGGCTCATTGTCGATTACTGCGGAGATCAGGGAATCTTTACTATAACCGGCATAATTGAACATAGGGTCTCTTGTGCCGGCGTTGCTCCAGCCGCCAGCGGTATGTTGCAGCAAATGCCGGATGGTAACTGATTCCAGCGTATCACTATACAAATGCGATCCATAGCGGGTTCCCAATATGTTTCCTTCGCCAAAAACTTTATCATCCAACGATAACCTCCCTGCTTCTGCAAGTTTTAATATAGCTACTGCCGTTATACTCTTCGATACACTCGCCAACCTGAAAAGGCTTGCAGGAGTTACCCGCTGATGTTTCTCTTTATCGGCATAGCCATATCCGCGACAGTACACCAGCTTCCCGTTGCGGGTAACGGCAACCGTCATACCTGGAACTTCATAGCTGGTCATAAACTGTCTTACTGCCTCGTCCAACTGAGGAATACCCGCCGTGTCAGGCGCACACGCAGCATGGCTGCAAAGAGAACGACTTATCCACAAAGTGAAGATCAATAATGCTTTCATACATTTATCTTAGTAGTCAAAGATAACAAATGAATAATGCAACCAGATCAGGTTCCCATCCGAAAAGATGTAACTTGCGGTTTACCGGAAAATAAAACATTGCTTACATGAAACGTATCCTTTACTTATTGCTGCTGGGCAATATTGCTACCGTCAGTTATGCTCAGCAAAAAACCGATGTGGAGGCACACCGCGGCGGTATGGGGCTCATGCCTGAGAATACTATTCCCGCCATGATCAATGCTGTGAAACTTGGCGCGCGCACCCTCGAACTGGACTGTATCATCACCGCCGATAAGAAAGTCGTGGTTTCACACGACGCCTATATGTCCGCTGAATTTATGCGTAAACCTGATGGCTCAGATATCAGCAAGGATGAAGAAAAGTCACTGGCACTGTTTTCCATGAGTTACGACAGCATCAGGAAATATGACGCCGGTACTAAACCACATCCACGCTTTCCACAGCAGCAGAAAATGAATGTATCAAGGCCACTGCTCGCAGACCTTATCGACAGTGTGGAAGCTTATGTAAAAACACATCACCTCAAACCTGTACAATACAACATGGAAACCAAATCATCTCCCGATGGTGACGGTACCTACAACCCCACACCGGATGTATTTGTGCCAATGTTGATGGATGTGATAAAAAAGAAAAAGATAGCTGACCGTGTAATCATACAGTCTTTCGATATAAGAACATTACAGGTACTCCACAAGTCTTTACCGAAACAGCGCACAGCGTTGCTGATCGGCACCAAAGACGGCTTCAATGACAACATTAGCAAACTGGGATTCATTCCTACTATTTACAGCCCCAATTACCTGCTCGTTACACCTGACCTGGTAAAGGCCGCCCATGCAAAGAACATTCAGGTAATCCCCTGGACCGTTGATGAACCAGATACGATGCAACAGCTGCTTTCTTACGGTGTGGATGGTATCATTACCAACTACCCGGACAGACTTATCAACATCGCTGGTAGCTACCAGCAATAAATATCACCAGTCCGGCCGCCCTTAACAGTAGCCGGACTGATTCTACACAATATCTGTCGCATTTCTATCGAGCTTCCTGACCTTCTCCAGATACACCATCATTTTCCTGTCCAGCTCCTGCGGATAGGAAAAGCCCAGGTTATCCGCTATCGCAGTTCCCAGCTCACGGACCAATTCTGCATAAGCAAACAGGGCGTTCCAATTCCCTTCTATATCTGCATCTGAGAATGTGGCCAATGTCTTATTCCAGGTATTACTGTCGAGATACTTCTTAAATAACCTTCCGTATTTATTCGTTGTAACCTGCCAGCTATGCTGCATAGCGATATACCACTCAATGATGTACTGTAGCTTCTCGAAGCGCATCATAGTTTCTGTCATGAGTTTGGCATAGAAAATCTCATCGCGCCAGAGACATTTAGCAGCATAAGACATATCCCACCATACTTCAGTGATCACGTGAAGATAACGCTGTTCATCAGGCGGCTGAATAGTGAATGACTTATAGGATGGCGGAGGTAGCATTGCTGTGAGCCCATCTTTATCAAGCAGTACTTCATAGCCAATATCCCAGTCTTCATGCAATAAAGGTAATTCTGCGCGATTGTTGAACTGCTCGATAGAAAATATAAGGAAATCTATTTTCGTATAGTCGTCATAGAGGACCATACGGGAAGCACACGCACCATCAAACACTTCTTCTTCCTCCACAATTACAGCCATTATGTCGCCAAAGGTGCTGAGCCAGCTGTCGTCGGCAAGAAAGGCAGTATGATCTTCCACAACGAGATCAATATCATGGTCGGTAAACAGATCTACGGGCGCAGTGGGGTTGGCACGGGAACTTGTCAGCAGCATAGCTCTCACAGCGTTATGCTGTTGGCCCCAGCTAATCAGTTCACGCAGCAGTTGTTGTTTGCCTTTCATACAAAATACAGGTCTTGAAATATAAAGTTATAAAGTAGGCTGATGAATACAACTCCAAAGTATTGTTTCATCTTTGCAATATGAAGCGCAATTACTTATTCAGATCTGAGCGATTGGGATTCAGACACTGGCAGGATGATGACGTAGCCGTTTTTACGGAGATGAACAGGAATCCTGATGTGATGGAATACTTTCCGAAAATGCTGACGCCGGAAGAAACCGCCGGTATGGTGGAAAGGATACATACGCATTTCAGAGAACACGGCTATGGATTGTATGCTGTGGACATTCTTGCCACGGAAGAATTCATCGGTTATATTGGATTTACGCATCCACGATTCCATGCGTTCTTTACACCATGCATAGAAATAGGCTGGAGGTTGAAAAAATCAGTATGGGGACAGGGCTATGCCACCGAAGGGGCTATAAGATGTTTACAGTTCGGATTCCATGAATTACAGTTTGCGGAGGTATATTCTTTTACAGCAGTTATCAACCATAGATCTGAAAATGTGATGAAAAAAGCTGGAATGGAAAAGGTAGATGCTTTTGAACATCCGGCTATTGAAGAAGGGAATCCCTTGCGAACACACGTGTTGTACAACATTGCAGCCGATCACTTATAGGTCTCATTTCCCTCCAAAAAAAAATTTCGTCTTATGATTATGTTATTGTAATATTGTATAGATACCAAAATCTGTTAGCAGTACTGAGGGTTCCCTACTCAGGGAATAATAAAACCAAAGGACGCCTTATTTTATAACAACAAAATTTTTAGCACACTGTTTCCATTGCAGATCAACTAGTAATGAGCATATATACAGGCTTAGAAGCCTGATGAGGTCAGTCGCGAATGGATGCCGCGAACAATTCCGTATCATTGAAGACTAGCTCCGATGACCTTGTGCTGTGCCACGGGATGTTTCTGTCGTTAATCACGTATTCAGCCACCTGATCGGGAGAATTTCTGTCAAAATATAACAACATCTGTTTCCACGTCTTCATAAGACGTCGGTCATTGTTGTAATCATTTCGATTAACAAACAAACTATATTAACCCATGCAGTGAACTTATAGCACTGCAATATTTTTATTGTTTACCTCTAATTCAACCTAAATCAACACTCATGAAAAAACACATTAAGATCCTTGCATTCTTGGCCCTGGCCACTTTTACCATCACTTCATGCAGCAAATCAAACGACGAAGCCAAAGCACCAGCTCAGGACAATGCACAAAAAGTACTGGCATACATTGAAAACCTGGGCTTCCCTAAAGGTAGCATCCGCGAAGAAAAAGATGAATTCATTGTAGAAGAAGACATCATCTTCTCTAAAAACATGCAGGTGCCTGCCGACCTGGGCAAAGGCGCCAAAACTGAACAATACTACACTGGTAGCACAGTTAGCGTTGCCAATAGCAAAAACATCCGTCTGAGAATAGACGCTTCCATGACCAGTATGACAGCCGAAATCAATTCAGCTATCAATCAGTGGAACACTGTTCCCAATTGCACTATCAAGTGGGTTATTGCACCAGCAGGTGGAGCCTATGATGTAACTATTCAGGATTACAACCTGGGCTCCGGCGTTTGCGGCCAGGGTACTTTCCCTTCTGGCGGTGTTGCAGGTAACCTGATTAGAATCAACAAAGCCTACATCGCCGGCAACAGTTTCGCACAACGTCAGAGAACCATTACACATGAAATGGGTCACAATGTATCTTTCAGGCATACCAACTGGGCTTCTATAGGCGAACCTTCTGCAACGCAGGTTCCTGGTACTGGCACCTCCGATGCCTCTTCTATCATGAACGGTGGCCAGTGCGGCAGCGGCGCTACTGTATTGTCTGCAAGAGACAAACAAGCAGCGGCTGTTTTATATCCGCTGTAATAGTAACGGCATTTCATCTGCCAGCATATAAAAATTCCCCTGCTGATCTTCTCAGGACATCAGCGGGGAATTTATTTCAGTCCCTCTCAATATGCTAACCATGAAACAGCTCCTTCCCATCCTCTCGTCAATAATATTCGCAGTCCTTATTATTACTGCATGCAAGAAATCAGACAACGATATACAGTCCACACCCGGTCATTCAAGGCTGGTGCTCGATTACATCCGCCAACTGGGATTCTCCATTGACAATATCCGTGAAACAAAAGATGAGTATATAGTAGAAGACGATATCGTATTCTCGAAAAACATGCAGTTGCCTGCAACACCACTCACAGAGCAATCGTTTACCAGTAACAGGGTAAGCCTTATCAACGGCAGACACATAACATTGAGAATTGATGCATCAGCAGCGGTACTCGCCAATGAGATCTATGCCGCCATCCAGCAATGGAACACCGTGCCGAATTCATCGCTCTTTCTGACGCCGGTTGTATCAACCTCAAGTTATGACATACTGATAAAAAATACGGTAACAACCGGTAATACATGTGGCTCCGCAACATTCCCTTCATTCAATGGAAAGCCAGGAAACAGTATCGTCATTGACGTGCTGTATCTCAGAACCCTTCCTGTTGCACAACGACAAGCATCTATTGCACATCAGATAGGACATACCATTGGCTTCAAACATACAGACGGTCCTGGCGATCCTTTTATTGGGCCAATATCGCCGGGTATTTTAGGGCCAGACTCCTTATCGATTATGAACAGCTGGCAATGCGGCTCCGCCATCACCGTATTGTCTGCAAAAGACAAACGGGCCACAGCTTATCTGTTTCCCGCCCCATAACAACCAATCACCCGCCGACTCTTTTATTTACTACCCCCATTATTTCATTCAGGCATGGCTGCAGCTCGCCTTTCTTTCTGGCAGCGGCAGCCAGCTTTTCTTTACTACCCCAGATGAAGAAAGCCACATGCGCTGCATCATGGATTTCCAGTGATTGTATACACCTGATCAGGGTTTCTAGGTTCTCTTTTGTCTCAATGTCCTTCAGCTCCCTGATAGGCGCATGATCGGGAGCATGTAACAAACAGGTCACCAACACGGGGATAATATCAGGCCCGATGCCATACTGCTTTATGAGCTGAACCGCAAAGTAATATTGCACCTGCTGATGCTCATCATCAACATTTTCAAAGTATTTCTCCAGGAGCGGAAACCAGGCGCGGTCAACAAGAGCCAGCCCCAAAGCCGCATAGGTACCGGGTTTACAACATTGTTCCGCGTCCACATCGGTATACCATTCATAAGGCTTGACTGTCAGCGCTACATATTGTGCCAGCTGGGGGAATAACTCCGGATACTGCAGTGCATTGGCGAAAAAGCAATGTGTTTGTGATTTTCCGAGCGATTTAACAGGCAGATAATTTTTTGCTTTGGCTTTCAGCCGTATTTCATAACTGCCAGGAAATCCTTTACTGAACAAATGATTAATAAAATCAAGTGCCTGTGCGTATGCATTTACACTTTCTTTTTTTATATTGATAGAAACGAATCCGAGCACATCATTGGCTTTGCAAACCACTTCATCGTTGGTAAGCGACATCTCTGCTGGTTCGAAGCTATCGCTGCCATATTGCAGAATTTTCGCAGCACTTTTGCTTCCAAGCTCCTGCGCTTTTTCAATAAACTGTAACCCTGTGGACCGCTCAAAGCTGGCCCCATACCTGATGATCAGAATGGCCGCATAGATCAAAAGGTCAAGCTGATCGCCCGTAGCAACCGGTCTTTGCGAGACATCTTTAAGCGTGTAGGTGACCTGCATCCAATCTCCTTTGTCGATGTTATAGAACAACGGAAAGATGTACCTATCGGCCCACTGTTTTAAGGCATAGATGATATAATATCTGTGCTGGGCCTGCGTCTCCTTATTCTGCTGATTCAGCTGTAGTATCTTGTTAAAGATCGCTGTAACACGCTGTGTGTCCGGAGTACCGGACAGTGCACTATCCAGCAGGTGCGGAGCGAGGAAGAAAGTATCTATATCTTTGGTAGGATAAGTGCCGTCGACGATCTTCTTTTCAAGATACTGGCTGATATTATTCAGCAGCAATTTCTTCTTATCCTCATTCACTTCATTCAGCACAATCACTGTCAATTTACCGGTATCCAACCGGAACCGCCCACGGATAGTGAATTTAAAGTCTAGCAGGTGATGACTGTTATATGGCGCCAACGCGGCATGCAATTGATCGTTCAGAAAGGGCAGCAGCCCATTCACCTCTTCTTCCGTCAGCGTATCAATGGGAGTACCTGGATGTTCCCAGTCAGCGTCGCTGAAATCATCATCAGAAGTATATACCTCAATATTCCCACGCTTATATTCAAAACGTACAAAATCGTATATCCCCGCCTGTAAAGAGCTTCTACCGGGAGGCTCCTGATGCCTGGCCGCCAGCTTTTCCAATACTGTTGTAATAGCCCGTGTAATATCGCCGGTGATGATCGCTGTTTTGTTCTCTGCCATTCCCGAATATTTAATTGCTGACAAAATAATTAAAATATTCTCAGACATGCAGACAACATCCGGTGTAAAATTTTAAATTGCCATCATGAGCAATACCCTGAAAACAAACCGTCTTTCATTGCAGCCACTGACCACCGGGGATGCGGTATTTATCTTTGAGCTGGTGAACACCAGCGAATGGAAAACCTTTATAGGCAATCGCAATGTCAATACGCTGGAAGATGCCGAAAACTATATCCGTGGCATCATCAGCAATCCTGACGTTAACTACAGCGTTGTAAAAATAGATGACACCGGCGAGTCTGTAGGTATTATCACCTTTATCAAACGGGCATACTTACCTCATCATGATATAGGCTTTGCATTCCTGCCGTCATATACCGGCCAGGGACTGGCCTTCGAAGCAGCTGCACTGTTTATCAGCAACCTGAAACGAGAAGGCATCCATCAGCAGCTGCTTGCCACCACCTTACCGGAAAACACCCGGTCCATCAAGCTGCTGGAGAGACTGGGATTGAAGCAAAAAAACGAAATAACAGTGGGCCATGAGAAGCTGCTGTTATTTGAAATGATACTTATCTGACGTATTTTGTTATGTAGATACTTAAATACCAGCATTCATCATAAACACCATAGCAGCACTGGTCAGGAAAAGCGGCTCCCTGAACATCTCCAGCTGCCGGCCATTCAACATCTTCTTCCGCGCAGGTATAGAAGGCAACAGTAACCCAATAGTAGCATCCATTGTGTGAACAGGGCGGGATTCGAACCCGCATTCATAGGAACAACATTATCAGTATGCCCGTCGCCGCTGGCTACGACGCCTCGCTAGAAATGCAGGAAAATCGCAAGGTCTACTGATGTCGTTAATCTGCATTAACTACCTATGGCGTTACCTTTCCGCCACCTGCTCCTTAGTATATGCTTTTGGAGGGTAATGCAAATATTATGCACACCCGGTGGTATCCAGCCTGTACTATGCTATTGGCTCGTTCTTTAATGGCATCATCGGACATTCGTCCTGAACGGGATTTTGGGGTAACTATTTATGATAACAATCTTTATAGTTGATTGTTCACGCTAAACCGTTTCTTTTACCTCTCTGGTTGTAACAGATTTTACTATGCTGGTCAACACAAATACACATATTGTCATCTTTACGGAAAGCGGACTGACATTCTTCTTTTCTTTGTACCGTTAACGGAAACCATTGCTAATATTACATACATGCGTAACATTCACCCGTAAAAACAGTTTCGAGTTCAGCAATTATTAAGATATAGGCAAACATCTCAGGTTCAACCAGTGCTATTTCGCATAGTCATGGGAAATAAAACGGCACAATTAACCTCGGTGCAGGTTTTATTACACGGACGGGATAGGAGTAGGGATTTCATCCTATTTCCGTCCGTTATACTACTGTCTCTGTGAATAGGAAAGGTAAAAAGTCGTTCAGCATTTGTTTGAATTGCATAATTTTACTGTCATGAAAAAGAAAGAATCCATAGCCGATTTTTTTGATTTGCACGGACAAGCTTACAATGCCGGTATATTTAATATTGAACGATTGGAAGAATTTGGATGTAATACCAGCTATCAGCCGGTGAACAGACGGGATTTTTACAAAGTCTCCCTAATGACAAAAGGTGGCGGATTATTGAGCTATGCGGAAAAAACGATCCGGATAGCTACGCCTTGCCTTACGTTCTCCAATCCAATGATCCCATATTCCTGGGAACCTATAGAGACTGAGCAGGCAGGCTATTTCTGTCTCTTCAAAGAAGATTTTATTGATGGGCATCTGAAATACGGAGGGCTGGACCAGTCTCCATTATTCAGGATCGGCGGAAGTCATGTATTCTTCCCGGAGGCTGATAAAGTGACATTTCTATCCCAGCTGTTTGAAACCATGCTGCAGGAGAAGGTTTCCGGCTACCGGAATAAATATGACTTGCTGAAAAGCTACCTGCAAATCGTTATGCATGAAGCCCTCAAGATGCAGCCTTCCGGATCTTACGAAACACATATCAATGCACCGGCACGTATCAGCACCCTATTCTTCGATCTGCTGGAACGCCAGTTTCCGCTGGAACCTCCACACCAGGTAATCGGGCTGAAAAATGCCAACGAGTTTGCCAGCCAGCTGAATATACATACCAATCACCTGAACCGGTCACTGAAGGAAACTACCGGCAAAGCTACCTCCGCATGGATAGCAGAAAGAATAGTCCGGGAAGCCCGGGATCTGCTGTTGCACAGTGATGCGGATATATCTTCCATTGGCTTTAGTCTTGGGTTTGAACATCCATCCAACTTCATCATCTTCTTTAAAAAACAAACCGGCCAAACTCCCAGTCAGTTCCGGAAGGAGCCTGTTTCCATTTCATAACTAATTATTTGATCCGCATAACTACGACAATAGCCTCCTTTCTATTTTTGCTGGCATAAACTAACAGTCATGAATACACTGAAAAATAAAACAGCACTAATAACAGGAGGAACAACAGGGATCGGATTAGCTACTGCAGCATTGTTTCTGCGGGAGGGTGCCAGGATAGTAATTTCAGGCCGCCGTGAAACAGAAGGACAAAAAGCACAGGCTATGCTACGGGAAATCAGTCCGGATGTGTATTTTATAGCGGCAGATGTATCACAGGCGCAAGACGTCGGGCAACTGGTGTCGCAGACCGTATCACTTTTCGGAAGCCTGGATATTGCATTCAACAACGCCGGTATAGAAGGCCGTTTCGTTCCTATCGGTGAAGCAGCTGAAGCAGACTACGACCAGGTAATGGATATAAACCTGAAAGGAGTGTGGTTGTCATGCAAATATGAAATAGCACAATTCAAGAAACAGGGCATTGGCGGAGTGATTGTCAACACTTCCTCCTGGCTGGCGAGAGGTGCCTTTGCAGGATCTGCCATTTACTCCGCCAGCAAAGCCGCCGTGGATGGACTCGCCAGAGCCCTCGCTGTAGAATGTACCCCACAGGGCATCCGTATCAACAACATACAACCCGGCTATATTGAAACTCCCATGTTTGACCGTTTCTTTACACCAGAAACACTGACAGACGCCAAAGCAGCGCTTAGCAGACACGCTCCGATAGGCAGGCTGGGCTCCCCGGATGAAGTAGCAGCAGCAGTGTTATGGCTCGCCAGTCCGGCTTCATCATTCATCAGTGGCGAAAGTATACTCGTGGATGGCGGCTTGGCTATAGGTGGGCAAAGATTGTAAAACCCATATCAATAAAGCGAGAGCGCTATTCGAAATGAAAAACGCGCTCGCTTTTGTGAAAGATCAGCATTAAACAGATACAAACTACTTATATTGAAAGCATATCAAAGATCAGCCGTCACTGCAAAAATGCTACATTAAAACAACTTGAAAAGAATACTACACAACCATTATAATCCTCTACCCGCCTACATTACGGCAATCCTATAAAATAGGGTCGTTAGTCAAAATAAGAGCGAAAGTTTATTTATATTTAAATAACAACCCATTTGATAGCATTGTTAGCCAATTATTCAAACCTATTCAATCAACCTTTAAATCCACAATTATGAAAAAGAAAAAAGTTGCCCTCAACAAAAAACTCGTCCTCAACAAAGAAATGATTGCTGTACTGAACAACATGCAACAAGAACGGCTGGCAGGTGGTATTGACACCAGGCAAACATGCGGTAATTGCACCAGTGATGCAAACCCTACACGCTGCGCTACTGACTGCAACACCCATTGCCCGAATCTTATGTGCAATTAAAATGATTGAAGGTATTATCACGCAAGCCTGCTTTGGGGAGCAGGCTTGTCTCATTGAAGGAGAATTTGTTGTACTCAGCCCTCCACACAAGGCCGGATAGTCCTTATAGTTGAAAGCACTCGAAAATGAACTGGCGGATATAAAATAGTAGTACCTATTTGTAGCTGTATTGCAAATTAAGTGGTATCGGTTTTGGATTTTTAGTGTTTAGCGTACTTGGCGTAAGGTAGGTCATCTTTAAGTTAAAGTCTTCGGTTTTATGTGGGTATTCTAGTCGTAGGTGATAGAATCCTTTCTTCAAGGGCAGTATATAGGAGTAGGTCCGGCTACTGTAGTCTCCCTGCCAGTCTATAAGCAACTGGTTGTTAAGATATAGTTTTGAACCGGTATCTGCGTCCAGCACAAAGATGTAATACCCCTCTTCAGTTGTTTCCAGCAGTCCATCAATGAGTAGAACATAATCTTTCTTCCGCGGAAATTTATTGGTATCAAAATCTCCATTGGTTAACCCGGTCAACTGAGGTTTCAGGTCTTTCAGACCCTGAAATTTGTCCCATTGTACTTCATAGTAAGCATAACGGAATCCTCCGGATTGTATATTCCCAGGCTTTGACAATGGCAGCAAGGCCTTTCCCTGGATAAAATCACCGGATCTCATTTTATCGTAACGCGCCCGGTTTGTAAACTGCTTCACATAGAGCCTGGCAGCAGCTGTTAAACTGATCTCGCGCTGCATTTTATCGGACAATATTGTCGGAATTGTTCCGTCAAGCGTATAATATGTTTTTGTTGTATCGCTGAAGTACCACACTTTAACGGGCTCGCCTTTCTGCACAATACCATTCATCGGATGAAATTCAATCTGTCCATTGTTCCAGCTATAGGAGAATTTCAATCCATCGTAAATGCCTTTTAGTCTTATAGAACTGTGTGTTTCATCAGGGTAGTTGACACTTTTCCAGCTCAATCCGGTAGGAGCCTGTCTCTTTAGAACAGCATTCATACTGTCAATCTTCATACCTTCCCCTTCTTTTCCTTCTCTGCCACTTATATACAATGTTGCGTTCAAACCTTCCATAGCTGGCAATTTAGTTGCTGCTATCCGCTGTATATAACAGTTATCCCACCATAGGCTGGGATCCACTGCGATGTACGATTTAAATGTCTGAGGCGCATTCAACAGGGCATTGATAACAAACATCCCCCCCAGTGAATGCCCCCAAAGCGTATTGTCTCCATTAGAGGGATATGTTTTATTGATGTAGGGAATCAATTCGTCTTTGATAAATCCCAGAAATTTCCCCGCACCACCGGAGGTCTCCCAGTTGTCGATCCTGGTTGGTGTAAGATCTTTGTTGCGGTCTATTCCCATTATACTTACAACTATTGTCTTCGGGATATAGCGCTCATCTTCTAAAAACCGCTGTATTTTCATGATCAGTCCAGTATTCCAGTTACCACCATCAAGTACATACAGCACATCATATTTATCAGTGCTGTCAGGTTTGTAACCTGAAGGCAGGAATACTTGTATGAATCTCTTTTGCTTTAAGATGTCTGAATTCAGGGAGTCCAGTATACCGGTGTCAAATACTCTCCTTACCGTATCCTGCGCCCGAACATTCCCTACCGAACTGACAACTATTGCGAGAAGGATAAAAAAACGGAACAGTCTATTCTTCATCTTGATTGACTTTTGCTATTTAGTTCAATCTACCAATAAGATGGGATTTGTCGAAGGATTTTACGCAGTTTTTGTATGATCGGTTGAATGCATGATAACTTAGACAGAAAACCACCCCGGATCTGTCACATTTTAGCTTTCTGCATTGTCTTATAAGTGGAAAGAATGCCCTTACTATAATGAAAAAGAAAGAGCCGCCCTTGCGTATGCCGAAGCAGTAACCAACATACACTAACAGGGCGTTAACGACACAATATTCACATCATTGACTCAACATTTCACCACAGCAGAGATAGCCGACCTCACAATGGTTATTGTAAATATCAATAGCTGGAACCGGATCAATGTTGCATTTAGAACTACTCCAGGCGATTATGAAGTAGGCCAATTCGATTAATTACAAGGTTGTCAACATTTCTTTTTCGAAAACATACCTAAAAATAAAAGCCGCGTCTCAAAGCAGATCTCACTGCGATACCACTACTATGCCTCCGCACTATCTTTATCAGATACCATATCAGCGCGCGATATGATAATAGTACCCCATGGACTAGCCACTCATGCAGGCAATAAGTATTAGCACCCTCAAAACAACATTTTCCTATGAGAAAAACGCTTATTCTGATTCTGGCCGGAATAATGGCCTGTAGTTCCACCATTGCTCAGGGCAATCGTAGCCACAAACCGGCTACAGTCTTTACCCGCAATAACAACAAAATGATACTTCAGCAGCTCAACTTCAATACTTCCCAGGATTCAGTTAACGCCAGTAACGGCCTTATCAGGCAATGGCCAGACCTCCTGATAGGTGGTGGCAGTAACGTTCCCGCCTGGAATATGGCCACCTTTAAATTTCTAAAAGACGCCACTCCATACAATGCACCAGCAACAGTAAATCCAAGTTTATGGCGGGAAGCTCAGTTGAATTACCTACCCGGCGTTTTTAAGGTAGCAGACAGTATTTACCAGGTTCGTGGTTTTGATCTTTCCAACATGACCCTTATCAAGGGGAATAGTGGTTGGATAGTAATTGACCCGCTGTCATCAAATGAAACAGCAAAGGCCGCATTCGACTCCATCAATAATGTACTGAACATAGATGCAGTAAAAAGACATATATCGGTTGTTATTTTTACACATAGCCATGTAGATCATTATGGAGGTATAGACGGAATTAAACCTTACTTCATTGCAGATACTAAAATTTATGCCCCCGATGGGTTCCTGGAGCATGCCATCAACGAAAATACAATTGCAGGTAATGTAATGGGACGCAGAGCCTCCTACATGTACGGTTACTTGTTACCCAAAGACACCACTACATTAGTAGATGCTGGTTTGGGCAAAGGAATACCTGCCGGTGCCAATAGCATTTTGAGTAATAATGTATCCATCAATCAGAGTATACTTCAACCCGCTATAGACACACTGGATGGAGTTGTTACAAAATTCTGGATTACACCTGGAGCCGAAGCCCCGGTGGAAATGATGTTTTACTTTCCGGGTTTGAAAGCGCTCTGTGCATCCGAAGAAGTCACACATACCATGCACAATGTTTATTCCCTTCGTGGTACCAAAGTACGTGATGCACTAGGGTGGAGCAAGTTCATTGACTCTACCTTAGCCATTTACGGAGACACTGCACAGGTAATGTTTGCCAGCCACCACTGGCCAGTCTGGGGTAAAAAAAACATCAGAAAGTTACTACTGGTACAACGGGATATGTATCGTTACATTCATGATCAAACATTGCGTTGGGCTAATCAGGGATACACTCCTCTTGAAATGGCAGACTCAATCCGGATGCCGAAAAGTCTGGATACTATATTTGCTAACAGAGGCTATTACGGTACTCTCAATCACAATATCAAATCAGTATACGATTACTACCTCGGAGGATGGTTTGATGGGAATCCCGCCAATCTGCACCCTCTTACACCAAGAGAAGCAGGTAGGCATTATGTAGAGTTTATGGGGGGTCGGGATTCAGTAATGAGTAAGGCCCAACGCTCATTTAATAAAGGTGAATACCGTTGGGTAGCTACGGTTTTAAATCACCTCGTTTTCTCCAATCCTGCGGATAGTATGGCCCGCTTTCTGCTGGCCGATACCTATGAACAATTGGGTTACCAGTCAGAATCAGCCCCATGGCGCAATTTTTATCTGACAGGCGCTCAGGAATTACGTTTCCCCGAGGCTATTCATAAGTTCCCCTCAATACTCCCTTCCAATGAGATATTGAACACAATGCCACTATCTCAGTATTTTGACTTCCTGGCTATACACCTGGTTCCTGATAGGATAGCTGATGGAACAACTTATTTATTCCGGATTATATTAGATAGTGTACCACAAAAAATTTATCTCTCTCTGGAAAACAAAACCATTAATTATCAAATACTACCACCTAACTCAGCAACATTACCGCAACTGAACGCCACTATTTCGCTACCTCGTAATGTAATGGACACCATTATTCAATATGGGCCAACAGCAGGTGCCCAAGCCATGCACACAGCAGTGAATAACAACCAGGCCAGCATAACAGGACCCAATCCCGGATACTGGTACAAATTCATTTCATTCCTGGATAAATTTAATTTCTGGTTTAATATTGTTACACCATAGGCATGCTTCTGGCAGAATAACTTAATAAGCATAATCGTAAATCAGTTAACGTTTCAGATTATATAATGGCTGACCCAAAAGTCCATCTTTACTTTTGGGTTAGCCATTATATCGCAAACAACGTAATCGTTTTGTGTCTGGGCCTTTAGGCAGTTTGCGGTGCCCCTGAAGGATCTTTGAAAATAATTGCTTATATTTAGGTGCACATCTTACTACTCCTTTGACCTCCCGCAAACACCAGAGCCTATAAAAAGCCCCGAAAACGAGCACGATGTAACTTTAAACTAAAACCTAAAATTATGCCTAAGTATGTCATCGAACGCGAAATTCCTGGCGCAGGTAAATTGTCAGCGGAACAATTGAAAGCCATCTCACAAACTTCATGTGGCGTTCTAAGCAATATGGGACCGCAAATTCAATGGGTGCATAGTTATGTGACAGGCGATAAGATCTATTGTGTCTATATCGCACCTAATGAAGAAATGGTCCGTGAGCACGCAAAGCAAGGGGGATTCCCTGCTAACTCTATTAACGAAGTGGCTACCGTTATTGATCCTACAACTGCGGAGTAAACCTTAGGAACATCTGTTTCTCCCGATTGTATCCTGGCAAATGCCAGTCTCAGTTCTTATTCAACTGAAAATAAGTCGCCATATCAATGAAGGGTAAGTTTATAAAACCAGTCTGGCGCAGAAGTGTCACCAATTGGCCACGATGGTACGTAGAATGGTTTATGACATGTGCTACCGTTTGCCCAAACATCATTTGACCCATACGGCTGTTCCTTGGGCATTTGAAACTGACAGTTTGTAAATAATTATCTTCCGGATAACTGTCAACTAATGTCTTGATATCGGCGGATGACTTATACCAAATTTCAAGTAATGAATAAAAAATGGGGCTGACAGATGACAAGTGAAAGGTTTTATTACTGAAAAATAGTTCCCGTCGACTGTCATTTGCTTTTATCGGATTTAAAAATATGTTGAGAAAACCAATATAAGTTATTATCCCACTCAATGTTGTCATGTGCATGATTATCCACGTTCCAGATGTGGGGAATACCTTTTTCTGTGAGAAACTGATGGACTTTCTGACTAATCCACAAAAGCCCGTCTTTATTACCGCATGCTATCCAAAGCAGTTTCAGCTTTTCCCGGGCAGCGTTAATATCGGGAACCAATTCCACATTTGTATACATGCCACCGAACTTGTTTGTGTTAGGCGCCGAAGAAAACCCTCCTATGTAGGCAAAAGTTTCCAGATTATGCAAACCTATATTTAATGATTGCCCCCCTCCCATAGATAACCCTGCAATAGCGCGATGCTCACGGTCACTATGTGTGGAATAATGTGAATCGATATAAGGAATTATATCTTTCAATAAATCCTCTTCAAATGGCTTCCCATAACCTGCAAAACCATTCTCCCTTCCTGAACGGTTTGCTTTTGATGTATCTGTTACTGTCAGCCTGGAATCGCAGTTTGGGAAAACCACAATTACTGGCTGGATTTTACCTTCTGCAATCAGGTTGTCTATAATATTATCGGCCTGGCACCATTCAGTCCACTGGCGAAAGTCTGCCCCTATACCGTGCAACAGATACAACACAGGATATTTCGTATGGAGGGAATATCCAGGAGGCGTATAGACGCTCATTTGCCGAAGTTTCTCTAGAGTTTTCGAGCTATATTGAACAACTGTCAACTTCCCTTTAGGTATATTGTTACGTTGAACATCAAATCCGGCTGGAGGATCGGAGAACACAGGCACGGTGTCCACCTTTAAAAAGACTGAATCTGTCTGCGCCAGGCAGATATGATTGGCAATAATAAATACCAACGAAATGAGGAAATGTTTCATGTGATAGCTAGTAGTTAATCTCTTGATAGAATTAATGTAAACTTCCTTTTAAGCCGCAAGAATGGTTTCTCAAAAAAGTGGTATGACAACATGGCAATAATTACAGTTACAACAAAAGCAATTATAAAACCCACATCGTTTCGCCATTCGTACACACCAATCAATTTACTGAAAGCACCCAATTCCTTCTTATATATTTGATAAACAAACCAGAACATCGTTATATGGAAAACATACATTCCATAGGATATACGACCGAGGTAGGCCAAAGCCCGCGGCATAAACTTTTCTTCAGCGCCATACAAAGACAAGAAGAAAAGTATTACTCCTGTAAGAATCAGCCCCCAACCACTAATTGCCTGCCAGATTGTTGAAAGATGTGGGGCGTCTGCATGAACTTCACAAACAATCGATGCAATTAACCAGCAGGCTACCCCTGCAATGAACATGGCAATTCGTGCCATGGCTGGCCATTTAGGTCGCATTCCCTTCAGGTAAAGGGAGAAAAGGGTACCTGCTGCAAAGAATTGAAATTGTACAAAGCTATTTGTCCATTCGCCGCTAAATTCTTTCGTGGGCCTTTGCGCATAATAGATGACAGCTGCATACGCTATGAACAGTGCCAGATAGGAAAAAATGAACAACCCCCGTTTGCCTGTAAAAAAAATAACCAGAGGAAGCAAAATGTATAATTGTTCTTCGACAGAAATACTCCAAAGCGGATTAATAGGATAACACCAAAGCCATCCCTTAAATGTAATATACCAGTTGCCGGAAAAAAAACTAAATGCAAACTGTGCATCGGAAGAAATTTGTCCAAACTTATGTGAAAACTGTGTAACCATTACCATTCCAAAAAAGAAAGTGAAATACAGCGGCCAAATACGTAGTATTCGTCGCATATAAAATGATTTAACACTAATTGTCCCCAATAACTCCTGCTCCTTAGTAAGCAATTCTGTAATTAAAAAAGCACTAAGAAAAAAGAAAAGCGGAACCCCGAAAACACCAACCAGGCTAAGATGATAACCCCAATAATATGCTGCCGGATCGATAGGCGCAAGATCTAATCTATGTGTAAAAAACACAAAAAGAAATGCGCAAAAACGCAGGACATCCAATTCTGGCCTATAATACCTTGTCATTATCATTACTTAATTAAGCCTCCAAATCTACTTTGACCCTGTGATTAAGAAGGTATCCATTTGTTGCAGATCAGGGGTTGAAATGTTGCAATACCCGCCCGATACATCCATTCCTACGATGCCTCATTCACTGCATAAGTGAAAAACCATACTGATGAATGTTCTTTCCCAACTGGTAGTTGCGGGTCAGGTCTCCATGAAAGGCTTTACAGGATTGGCTGGTGGTTATGACGTAGGGGTAACTCCACGTCGGGGAATTTCAGTGCCGGTTGAACCAGCTGAATCAATAGGGGCAACTTCTATGACAGCAGATGTGTTAATGCAATGGTGTGACTTCGCAGTTTTAGCCGTACCAGTAATAGGTTTACCCGAATATGCTTCAGATTCGCCCGCATAATACCGGTGCGTACACAAGCGCTGAAGGATGTAAACATAGTGAGGCATAGCAAACAATATCTATTCTAAAACAAAAAATCTCCTCAGGTTAAGCATTCTCGTTTCTTAAGCCGGGATAGCTGAATTTACACCTACAATCCTTTTCACCGAAAGTGAAATGCAATGACGATCTGCAACACCAAGATATATAAATATGCTAAAACCAAAAAAGGCTCACTCTTAAGAGCAGGTTTTTGATTTTCTTAAGTCAGGGAACGCGACAAATTTCGAACTTTTTTATTACGGATCTAATCAAAATAGAAACATTAAAAAACCATCAAAAATCACAAAACACTAAAAATCAACAACTTATTTTTAAAATTTGCTTCACACATGAAGTATACCTAACTTGTAGCTATATATGGTTTCCTTTTTTGAAAAAATAATAGCAATACTCCATGAGCTCAATATCCCATATATGCTTTCAGGTAGTGTGGCGATGAGTTTATATATCGTTCCAAGAGCAACAAGGGATTTTGACTTTATTATACATCTTGAATCTAAAGATATCGATCGCTTTATTGCAAATTTTGAAAATGGGTATTATTGTGACAGAGATGCTATACAAGATGCAATAAACCGCAGAAGCATGTTTAATATTATTGATCATGCATCTGGTTTTAAAGCGGACTTTGTTGTTTTGAAGCCTGATCCATTCAGGCAAATGGAATTTAGCAGACGGGTACAGATAGATTTTCTAGGTCAAATAGTCTACGCTGTTACGGTTGAAGATCTGCTTATTTCTAAACTCATATGGATTCAGACATATCAATCTGCAATACAAACAGAAGATATCAAGAATCTGGCTTCACTCGAAACTCTGGATTGGAACTATATTAAAGGCTGGGTTGACAAACTTAATTTGAACACCTTTAATCTTCTTAAAATATGACCGATACGCCTGAGCATATAAAACAATTGCAGCTTAAAATCTGGCTTTCCAAGTCTCCAGGGGAAAGACTTAGACAAATGATGGAAGACAATACAGCTTTACATGCCTTTTGGAGAGCAGTGAAAGAACCAAAAGGAAAAACATTTAACCATACCTCTCTGCCCAATCCAAATCAGTAAATACTTTTGTTTGTCCAACCGGTTAAAAGGCAGTAACTAAATAGTTTATCCTGCTAAGGGATTACATTTCAGAAATGTGATAAAAACAAACAAAGTAGCATTGCTGCTGCCTTGTTCAATATTGTCGGCGCAACAAGATGCGTACTTACAACATTCCTGCTTTCGGCGAAATGTGTTGACGATCTACAATACCCCGATATATAATTAAAACAAAAAGGCCCGCTCTTAAGAGCAGGCCTTTTGTTTTCTTGAGTCGGGGCGGCAAGATTCGAACTTGCGACCTCCTGCTCCCAAAGCAGGCGCGATAACCGGGCTACGCTACGCCCCGAATCCCTTCTCAGTCCACATTTCAGATCTTTTAGATGCCCTTGTAGCTGTCTGTATCTTCGTTTGTGGAGTGCAAATGTAGGAATAAGTTTCATATAAAAACAAATTTTTGAAACTATTTTTTGAAAAATTATTCCGCATACCACACACAACACAGTACCACAAGGGGTTACAGCGCTGCAATTTATTTTTCACCCCCCTGCAATTCTAGCACACATCTCGATTTACGAACCCATTTTCCATTGAGAGAAGTCGGTGATACAAAGAATTTTCAGCTGTTTATTATCCTGAGCATGCACAACAGCGGATAAAATGAGCAATAGTAAAACCAGTTTATGGCGCCTATCCTTTATAGATCAACAGTTCAACAAACCCTTGCCATAAAAATGGCCCTTTAGCCCAACAACAAAAACACCAAATCTACATATCGTTATTTCTCTTGTGATACTTCTTCGTTACTGCTCCCTGTTCCTTGCTCTTCCGCTTTCTGGTATCTTCAATCACCTCATCGTTTAAATCATCCTCATCGCCTGAATACTCACTCACTTCAGACGTGCTATTACTTTTTTCAAAAACCATCTCTTCAGAAACTTCTTTATCGGAAATCTTACTTTCTGAATCCTCAGCGTTACCTTGTCCTTCTAGCAAACGGATTTTCCTATTCAATGCGTCTCTTTTTCTATATAAGTCTGCAAGCAATTTCCTTCGTTGCTTTTCTTTCAATGGCTTCATCTTTTCTCTTTCGTCATCAGAGTCGTCTTCTGGGTCAGAGAATATATTAGCATCTTGTTTTCCTCGATTAACATTTCTGGCCACAATGTTCAGGCCATCTACCTCCTCTATATAAGCTAATGCAGATATTTTAGCGTTACCTTTCTTAACTGTAAATATCCCACTGTCAAACCTTAGCATGGCAGCTATTTTTCTGAGTACTGGTATATTGGTCAATGCACCCGAAACAGTAAGGCGACCTGTTTTAATAAATTCTCCTACCTTATTGTAAACTGCAATTCTCTCCTGGCTGCCTTCTTCCTTAGTATTATAGTTCTGACTTGGCATAGCGCCAAAAGAAGTCTGAAACTTCCCACCTGAAAACAAAGTTGAATAATTTTCGGCC